>JBJELU010000151.1:0-94433 GCA_051879355.1 Oliverpabstia sp. | reverse complement strand
AATATAATCAATCGGCTTCGCCGCAAATTTTGAGCGATTTGTCAAGTGTTTTTTGAAAAAAAGTGGGTGATTTTTTTAGATAGGGGTCTGAAAGCCTTATAAAATCAGGGCTGAAGATTCCGAGAAGTTATGACAGTCTGAAAGGAGGATAAATATGCAGAAAATAGCAAACGGTATTTGGAAAATGATATTTGGAACCCCCCGAGGAATTTACTCCGGTATCCCTGAGAAAAACCAGAATTGCACAGGAGGGACTTGCCTGTATGGATGAACCATTCCTTCCTTTTCAGGAGGAGGCTGTGAATTTCTCGGCATCTGCACGGGGAATAACTATTACCCTTCCCATGAAAACCGACGAGGATATTTATGGGTTTGGTGAGCAGCTTCTCAGTATGAATTACGCAGGAAGAAAACGTCATGTAAAAGTAAATTCCGATCCCCGGGTGGATACGGGCGAAGGTCATGCACCGGTTCCCTTTTATATTTCCACCGCAGGCTACGGCCTTTTTGTGGATACATTCCGCTATGCGACTTTTTACATGGGAACAAATTCGGAAAAAGGTGTATCGAGAGCCAAATGTGAGGTAAATATACCTCATACAGAATTCAGTGAATCGGCGCTGTATGCACTGAAACGGTCAAAAGAAGAACGAAGAATTATTATTGAGATTCCGGCCACTGAGGGAATTGAGATTTATCTGTTTTCAGGCAATGTGAAAGAAGTATTCCGTAACCGTAATATCCGTACCTTATCGCAGGTACGCTCCTCCGGTTCACTTGCAGCTCCTCTGCCATTTATGCTCTATTCGGATCTGTATGGGCATCGCGAATTTATTCGTGGAATCGTAACGTCATCGTTTTCAGGAATGCTCTGGGCACCGGAAGTCAGAGACTGTGCAAATGGTACGGATCTTTTACGGCGTGTGCAGACTATTGTTTTCTCACCGCATACATTGCTGAACTGCTGGAGAATTCCATATGCTCCGTGGAAACAGGTAGATATTGAGAAAAACCTGAACGGCGAATTTATGCAGGATCAGGAATATTATACAGATGCCTGCAGAAAACTTCTGGAACTGCGTATGTCATTGCTTCCATATTTTTACAGCGCATTTATGGACTATCATAAAACAGGATTGCCTCCGGTTCGTGCTATGGTAATGGATTACCCGGAGGATCCGGAGGTGCGGAACATTGATGACCAATACTTCTTTGGTAAGGACTTGCTGGTATGCCCGCTTACTTTAGAAGACGGTACAGCCAGAGAAGTATACCTGCCGGATGGAAAGTGGTACGATTTTTTCAGCACAAAAGTTTATGAAGGAGGACGCCGATTCCAGATAGAAGCCGGCGAAGAAGAAATACCGGTATTTGTAAGGGACGGTGCATTGGTTCCTCTGGCTAAGCCGGTACTCTGTGTGAAAGAAGATACTGTTTTTGAAATGACAGTTAGATCCTACGGCAGCGGTGAAGCGGAATTTGTACTGTATGAGGATGATTTCACAACCTATGATTATGAGAAAAAGGAAAGTGCTGCGATACCTGTAAGGAGAACTGCAGACGGGGATATTGAGTATCCGGAAAATACATGGAGATATCGGTTTCTGAAAAATGCTTGATGGAAGTAAGATTATTATATAAGTGTGTTGCTAGTATAATCCACGGTAATTAACAGTAACTACTAATAGAAAATGGAGGCACTGCGTTCATAGCAAATAAAAAGCATTGAATATGTGAATATTGGCGGTGAACGCAGTGTTCTTTTAGTTACAGCTTTACTTTTTCCAGTAAAGCTTCCTGCAGAACCTGTGAAAAATTAATATTTTGGCGAAGAGCAAGTTCGTTCAGCCATTCTGGTATAGTCAATGTTTTTTTGACAGCACGGTTATTATGTTTCTTCAGATAGTCCAACATATCGAATTCAACTATCATTAAAAACCCATCTGTAAGTTCAATTTCATTTGGTAATGATGGTACAGGTATAGTTTCTTTTTCCTGTTCTCGGCATGTAAGTGCAAGTCCTAAAGCATCTACAGCCATCTCATATGCATGGGTCATGTTCTCACCTTCGGTAAAACACTCGGGAAGGTCGGGAAAAGAAATCCAGAATCCCCCTTCTTTAGCGACATGAAAAATTGCAGGGAAAAATAATTTATTCATATGATACCTCCGTTCCTGTATTTTATTTTAGGCCAGCTTGTTTTAGAATTGCTTGTTCGAGCCCTTTTTTTAAATTCTTTGAATGACATGGAACAATTGTCTGTTTACCTGTATAAGGATTTTTCATTTTAACATGGGAACCGTTTGTGCCTGTTTCAATAAATCCATTTCGTTTGAGTAGTTTTATCATTTCTTTTGGGGTTATTGGCATGTTTATATCTCCTATTACAGAATACTACGTATTAATACGTACGTCAATGAGGAAAGTTGATATGATATTTAGCTTAGGATAAATAAAGGAAATTAAAAAATTTTAAAAATATTAGCACTCCCCCTTGACGAGTGCTAAAACATGTGTTATATTCCAGATAGAACAAAGAAACAATAGATTTGAAGGAGGCATGTATTATGAATATCAGTAAATTCACACAAAAGTCTCTGCAGGCTGTTCAGGATCTGGAAAAAACCGCATATGAATTCGGTAATCAGGAGATTGAGCAGGAACATCTTTTATATAATCTGCTCCATCAGGATGACAGCCTGATTCTCAAGATGATTGAGAAGATGGAGATCAATAAAGAGCATTTTCTGAATAATGTAGAGAATGCTTTGAACGCCCGGGTGAAAGTATCCGGCGGTCAGGTTTATATTGGTCAGTATCTGAATAAGGCACTGGTCAGCGGTGAGGATGAAGCAAAGGCTATGGGGGATGAGTATGTATCAGTTGAGCATCTGTTCCTGGCGTTGCTTCGGTATCCAAGCCCATCCATGAAAAAAATCTTTCAGGAATATGGGATTACCAGAGAGCGTTTTCTGCAGGCTCTCAGTACCGTCAGAGGAAATCAGAGGGTAACATCGGATAATCCGGAAGCTACTTATGACACACTGAAAAAATATGGGCAGGATCTGGTGGAAAGAGCCAGAAATCAGAAATTAGACCCGGTGATCGGCCGTGATGCTGAGATCCGGAATGTGATCCGTATCCTGTCCAGAAAGACAAAAAATAATCCGGTTCTGATCGGTGAGCCGGGTGTTGGTAAGACAGCGGCAGTAGAAGGTCTGGCACAGCGTATCGTCCGCGGAGATGTACCGGAAGGACTGAAAGACAAGACGATTTTTGCCCTGGATATGGGAGCTCTGGTAGCAGGTGCCAAGTACAGAGGTGAATTCGAAGAACGACTGAAAGCCGTTCTGGAGGAAGTCCGTAAGAGTGAAGGCAAGATTATTCTGTTTATTGATGAACTTCATCTGATTGTCGGTGCAGGAAAGACCGATGGTGCTATGGATGCCGGCAATATGCTGAAACCGATGCTGGCCAGAGGTGAACTGCACTGTATCGGTGCTACTACGCTGGATGAGTATCGCCAGTATATTGAAAAGGATGCGGCACTGGAACGAAGATTCCAGCCGGTTATGGTGGATGAGCCTTCCGTGGAGGATACCATTTCCATCCTTCGTGGATTGAAAGAACGGTATGAAGTATTCCATGGAGTAAAGATTACGGATGGCGCTCTGGTTGCGGCAGCAACTTTGTCCAATCGCTATATTTCCGACCGTTTCCTGCCGGATAAAGCCATTGACCTGGTAGATGAGGCATGTGCTCTGATCAAGACAGAACTGGATTCTTTGCCGTCTGAGCTGGATGAGCAGCAGAGAAAAATCATGCAGATGGAGATTGAGGAGGCCGCTCTGAAGAAAGAGACTGACCGTCTCAGTCAGGAACGTCTGGAAGAACTGCAGCGGGAACTGGCAGAGTATAAAGACGCCTTTGCCACCCAGAAGGCACAGTGGGAAAATGAGAAACATTCCGTAGAAAAACTGTCTTCTCTGAGGGAACAGATTGAGGATATGAATCGTCAGATTCAGCTGGCTCAGCAAAAATACGACCTGAATAAAGCGGCAGAGCTTCAGTACGGCGAACTGCCCAAGCTGCAGAAACAGCTGCAGATCGAGGAAGAGAAAGTGAAGAACCAGGATCTTTCTCTGGTACACGAAAGTGTTACTGATGAAGAGATAGCCAGGATTATTTCCCGGTGGACCGGTATTCCGGTGGCAAAACTGACAGAGGGTGAAAAGACAAAAATCCTTGGCCTGGAAGACGAACTTCATAAGAGAGTGATCGGTCAGGATGAGGCAGTTACTAAAGTAACAGATGCTATTATCCGTTCCAAGGCAGGCATCAAGGATCCGTCCAAACCAATTGGATCTTTCCTGTTCCTCGGACCTACCGGTGTAGGTAAGACAGAACTGGCCAAGACACTGGCACAGACTCTGTTTGATGATGAGAACAACATGGTTCGAATCGATATGAGTGAATACATGGAGAAATACTCCGTATCCCGCCTGATCGGAGCTCCTCCGGGATATGTGGGATATGAAGAAGGCGGTCAGCTGACTGAGGCAGTCCGCAGAAAACCGTATTCGGTAGTTCTGTTTGATGAAATCGAGAAGGCACATCCGGATGTATTCAATGTGCTTCTGCAGGTGCTGGATGATGGACGAATCACCGATTCCCAGGGGCGTACCGTAGACTTTAAGAATACGATTCTGATTATGACATCGAATATCGGTTCGTCGTATCTGCTGGATGGTATTCAGGAGGACGGCAGTATCCGTCCGGAGAGCGCTGAGATGGTACAGAATGATCTGCGTGCCCATTTCCGCCCGGAATTTTTGAATCGTCTGGATGAGATCATTATGTTCAAGCCGCTGACGAAGGAGAATATTGGAGGTATTGTTGATCTGCTCGTGGCAGAGCTGAATCGTCGTCTGGAAGATCAGCAGATTTCCATCCGACTGACACCGGCTGCTAAAGATTATGTGATCGAAGGCGGGTATGATCCGGTATACGGAGCTCGTCCGCTGAAGAGATATCTGCAGAAGTATGTGGAAACACTGGCGGCAAAAATGATTCTCGGTGGAAAAGTACAGACACAGGATACCATTGTACTTGATGTGGAAAATGGGGAGTTGACAGCTTCCGCACAGTCGCTATAATAAAAGCGAAGCAGAAGCATAAAGGCTTCAGAAGGAGGTTGTCTGTGTGATACCAAAAGATCCTGTGATGCTGCTCAGTTACGTTAACACTCAGCTGAGAGATTATTATGCAAATCTTTCTGATTTATGTGAGGATAAACAGCTGAATCAGCAGGAACTGGAAAACAAACTGTCGATGATTGATTATGTCTACGATGCGGGACGTAATCAGTTCGTATAAAAACAAAAATTGCCCCGGGGACTTTTTAAAAGTCCCCGGGGCAATTTTTGTTTTTATCTGAAATCCGCTTTCATTTTTAGAAGCAGTTCCGCAAGTTCCTGGATCCGTTCATCTGACATTCGTGTTACAGGTGCAGTGATGCTCATGGCATAACGATATACACCGGAGTAGTCAGGAAGTGCAATGGCAATACAGCGTACACCCAATTCATTTTCTTCATCATCCAGAGCATATCCTTTTTCTTTCACTTCTTTCAGACGATTCAGAAAATCCTCATAATTGGTGATGGTGTGTGGCGTATATTCTTTCCTGTCACTTCTGTCCCATATTTTTTTGATTTTATCATCAGGCATCTCTGCCATCATAGCTTTTCCGACACCGGAACAGAACAGAGGAATCCGGCTTCCCACTTTGGAAACCATCCGCACAGAGTTCTGGGTAGATTCCTCTTTGCAAATATATACGGCATCTGTACCGTCCAGCTGTACAAAATGAACGGTTTCTCCGGTCTCAGCGGAGATTCTGCGAAGAATCGGACGGATGGAGTCCAGGATATCCATTTTTTCCAGCAAATGATTGGCCAGTGATAATATTTTAAATGAAAGATAGTATTTGCCGGTTTCAGTATCCTGCTTTACATAACCAAGGTACATCAGAGATGTGAGTATCCGGTGAATGGTGCTTTTATTCAGATCCAGCCGGCGGCTCAAATCCGTGAGCGGAAGCGGACCTTCATCGGCCAGAGTCTCCAGAACCAGGAATAATCGATCAGCTACTTGTATCGGGTTTTTATTTTCCATAATGTATGTACACCTTTTCTTAATGACCTGCGGCAATAGAGTAAATGTTCCGCGTTTCAGGCTTGATAGCAACGCTATTGTAACACTTTTGGGTACCGGTAGCAATGGAAATTTTCTGGATATTTTTGTTGGATTTAGTCTTGACATTTGGAAGAGGTAGAGTATAATGAAGATAAGAAGTTTCATAATACAAAATTGAGTTTCACAATGCGGAACAAAAGTGGGAATGAAACTGATAGTTGAAGGTAAAACTATGATAATGTTAAAGGAGGATTTTTAAAATGCATGAAGTATTAGAACAGGTAGCAAAATTGGGTGTTGTTCCGGTAGTTGTATTGAATGATGTAAAAGATGCAGCTCCTCTGGCAAAGGCTCTGTGTGAAGGTGGACTTCCATGTGCAGAAGTTACTTTCCGTACAGCGGCAGCAGAAGAGTCTATCCGCATCATGTCCGAACAGTTCCCCCAGATGCTGGTTGGAGCAGGTACTGTACTGACTATTGATCAGGTTGACCGTGCTGTAGCAGCAGGTGCAAAATTTATTGTAAGCCCGGGATTTGATCCGGAAATCGTAGACTACTGTCTGTCCAAAGACATTCTGGTTCTGCCGGGATGTATTACACCGTCAGAAGTAGCACAGGCTGTAAAACGTGGTCTGAAAATTGTGAAATTCTTCCCGGCTGAGCAGGCTGGCGGAATCGCTATGATCAAAGCTATGGCAGCTCCATATACTATGGTTAAATTTATGCCGACCGGTGGAATCAGTGCAAAGAACCTGGCAGATTACTTGAGCTGCGATAAAATCATTGCCTGCGGCGGAAGCTGGATGGTTAAAGGTGATTTGATCAAAGCAGGCGAGTTTGATAAGATTAAAGAACTTACTGCAGAAGCTGTAAAACTGGCAGCTGATATCAGAGCATAAGAATATTTCAATGGAGAAAGAGTCCCGCCATGCGGGATTCTTCTCTGTATACATTTTTCATAAGAGGAGAATTATTATTATGGCAAAAAAAGTTGTTACATTCGGAGAATTGATGCTGAGGCTGGCTCCGGAAGGATATTATCGATTTGTACAGGCTGAGACCTATGGTGCTACGTTTGGCGGCGGTGAAGCCAATGTGGCAGTATCTCTGGCAAATTACGGATTTGATGCAAAGTTCGTAACAAAGCTGCCGACACATGAGATCGGACAGGCAGCAGTAAACTCCCTTCGCAAATATGGTGTAGATACAACTGATATTGTTCGCGGCGGAGACAGAGTTGGTATTTATTATCTGGAGAAAGGTGCTTCCCAGAGACCGTCCAAGGTTATTTATGACCGTGCAGGATCTTCCATTGCTACCGCAAGCAAAGAAGATTTTGACTGGAAAAAGATTTTTGAAGGTGTGGAATGGTTCCATTTTACAGGAATTACTCCTGCACTGAATGATGAAGTAGCTGCAATCTGCCTGGAAGCCTGCAAGGCTGCCAAAGAAGCAGGAATTACCGTATCCTGTGACCTGAACTACAGAAATAAACTGTGGTCCAAAGAAAAAGCAGGACAGGTGATGGGTGAACTTTGCAAATATGTGGATGTCTGCATTGCCAATGAAGAGGATGCATCCGATGTATTCGGTATCAAAGCTGCTGATACAGACGTGACAAAGGGAGCAGTGAACCATGAGGGATATAAAGATGTTGCCAAACAGCTGGCTGACCGTTTCGGTTTCCAGAAGGTAGCAATCACACTTCGTGAATCCCTTTCTGCTAATGACAACAACTGGTCTGCAATGCTGTATGACGGCACAGACTATTATTTCAGTAAAAAATATAAAATGCACATTGTAGATCGTGTAGGCGGCGGTGACAGCTTTGGCGGCGGTCTGATCTGTGCATGTCTGAATGGCTACGATGCACAGGCAACGATTGAATTCGCTGTAGCGGCATCCTGCCTGAAACACTCCATTGAGGGTGATTACAATATGGTATCCATAGACGAAGTACTTAAACTGGCCGGCGGTGACGGATCAGGACGAGTACAGCGCTAATGTTTACAAGCTTCTAAAAAGTATATAAAACAGGAACGAACAGGCATCCTTCGGGGTGCCTTGTTTGTATCATAGGAAAGTATTTGGACTTTCCTATGATATAACAAGCCTTCCGGGCAGGATTCCCTTTTATGAAATAATGCTTGACGAATGTATATGGAACTGCTACAATATTTCTTGTATAAATTCCATAAACATAACAAGTGCATCTGCAGTCAGAGACTGCCGGTGAGAGAGGGAATCAGGTGAGAATCCTGAGCGATCCGGTCACTGTATGCAGGGAGGGAAGTTCAATAGTCCATTGTGCTGTCGGCATGAGAAGGAGAGCCTACCGATGATCTGTAAGTCAGGAAACCTGCTTGGTATGCGATAAGGTTAAAACCTCCGGTTAAAGGTTTTACGTCCTGTTTTCACTATGGAATGTCTGCAGGTGAGCGAGAACTGTAGAACCTTATGCTGAATTTATGCAAGATTAAACGGCAGGGTGTGCAGTTCCCCGATAGTTATTGATTTACTGTATTATTTACCTCCGCAACTGATAATACGGTTTCCTCTTAAGTCATATTGCCAGCAGGCATAGCAGCTATCGGGGTGCATCATCCCAAATATGAAATTTTTCTAAAGACCCGAAAAGGTCTTTTTTTTGTGCCTGAATCATGTTATATTCTTCTGAGAACCGACTGGTCGGTCGGGAACAAAGATCGGATCTGATTCCGATACTTAAAAGAAAGGGAGATATATCTATGCTATCAAAGTTTAGCGTAAAGAAACCGTATACGGTTATGGTCGGTGTGGTTCTGGTTTTGATTCTTGGAGTGGTTTCCTTTATGAATATGACCACAGATTTACTGCCGAGTATTAACCTGCCGTATGCACTGGTGATGACTACATATCCGGGAGCAAGTCCGGAAGAAGTGGAGATGGTTGTAACAAAGCCGGTCGAACAGGCGATGGCTACAGTAAGTAATATAGAAAATATTCAGTCTGTGTCCAGTGAAAATGTTTCCATGGTTATTCTGGAATTTTCTCAGACAACTAATATGGATTCGGTAAGTCTGGAGATGAGAGAAAATCTTGATCAGATTCAGTCTTACTGGGATGACAGTATCAGTAATCCGATTATTGTGAAAATGAATCCGGATATGATGCCGGTTATGGTTGCTGCCATGGAAAAGGATGATATGGACAGTGTGCAGATTACTAATCTGGTAAATGATGAGATTCTGTCTGAACTGGAAAGTCTGGAAGGTGTTGCTACTGTTTCCACATCCGGTGAGGTTGAAGAAAGTGTCCAGGTAGTGATTCGTCAGGATAAAATCGACAGTGTCAATAATAAAATTGCGGATGCATTGGGTGTGTCTTTTGCGGATGCCAGAAAAGAAATCGCAGATGCAGAGAAAGAACTGGACAATGCACAATCTGAACTGGACAGTGGAAAAGCTCAGATGGAGAGTGGAAAAAACCAGATGGCATCGCAGTTGTCAGGAGCAAAGTCCCAGCTGCAGTCCAAACAGATGGATGTTTTAAAAACAGAGATTGATCTGGAGAATAAGCTTTCCGAGATTACTGAAAAAGAAGCAGAACTGCAGAAAGCGGAGCAGGAGCTGGAAGCACAGGAACAGCAGCTTTTGCAGGCAGAACAGGCAGCCGCAGAACTTCCTGAAAAACTGGCACAGCTGAATACACAAAAAGAACAGTTGGAAGCAGGAATTTCCGGTCTGCAGCAGTTGTCAGACAGTGGAATTATTGGTCAGTATGAGACGTTGAAACAGCAGCTTACAGAGGCTCAGGCAGTTCTTGAGGATCCGGATGCTTCGGAGTTGGAAAAGATGGTGGCAGATCAGAAAGTCAGCATGCTGACGCCGCAGATTGAGGCAATAGAAACACAGATTTCACAGGCTTTGGAACCTTTCGGTATCACAGAGTATACTACTGAGAATCTGAATGCTGTGCTGACTCAGATGCACAGCAATCTGGAATTGATCAATGCAGGGATTGAAGAAATAAAAGCAGCACAGTCACAGATACCCGATGCAGCAACAATTGCTGAAGGAAAAGCACAGATTGCTGCCGGAAAGGAACAGATTGCTGCCGGTAAAGCACAGCTTTCTGCCGCAAAAGAACAGATTCATACAGCAAAGGAACAGATTGCCAGCGGTAAGGTAAGTCTTCAGGATGCACTGGCTATGCTGAATGAAAAAGAAATTTCGGCTACGATTGAGATGGCTTCTGCATCTGCTCAGATATCTGCGGGACAGAGCAAAATTGATGAAGGCAAAGCCCAGTTGAAAGAAGGAAAAGAACAACTGGAAGAAAAGGAAGATGAAGCTCTGGAAGGTGCAAAACTGGATGATAAGGTGACGCCCGAGATGATTTCTCAGATTCTGACGGCGCAGAACTTCCGTATGCCTGCCGGTTATGTGACCGAAGAAGGAATTGATTATCTGGTGCGTGTGGGAGATAAATTTGCCGATACAGCCGATATGGAGCAGCTGGTATTATTTGATATGGGACTGGATGATCTGGATCCCATCCGTCTGTCTGATGTGGCAGATGTGACTGTGACGGATAACTCGGATCAGGTATATGCAAGAATCAATGGAAGACCGGGAATTGTATTTACCATGCAGAAACAGACCGGTTACTCCACCGGTGAAGTGTCTGACCGCATCAAAGACAAGTTTGATGAATTGATGGAAAATTATGAAGGGCTGCATATCACAGCTCTGATGGATCAGGGAATCTACATTGATCTGGTTGTCAATTCCGTGCTGAATAATCTGCTTTCCGGTGCGGTTCTGGCTATTTTGATTCTGTTTTTATTCCTGAAAGATATACGCCCCACAGGCGTTGTGGCATGCTCAATTCCTATCAGTGTATTAGGTGCAGTTGTGCTGATGTACTTCAGTGGAATCAGCCTGAATATCATTTCCCTGTCCGGTCTGGCACTGGGTGTTGGTATGCTGGTGGATAACTCAATCGTTGTTATTGAGAATATTTATCGTCTGAGGAATATGGGCGTTCCGATCCGAAAAGCAGCAGTACAGGGAGCACGTCAGGTGGCCGGTGCGATTACCGCTTCCACACTGACAACAGTCTGCGTATTTTTGCCGATTGTATTTACAGAAGGTATTACTCGTCAGTTATTTGTGGATATGGGTCTGACCATTGGTTACTCTCTGCTTGCCAGTCTTGTAATCGCTTTGACACTGGTTCCGGCCATGTCAGTGGGTGTACTGAAAAAGAGCAGTGATAAGAAACATCCTCTATTGGATCGGATGACGGCAGGATATGAAATATTGATGCAGACTGTGCTGAAAAGGAAAGCATTTGTTCTGCTTGCTGCATTGGCACTGTTAATTGTAAGCGGTGTTCTTGCACTTCAGAAAGGTACAGCATTTATTCCGAACATGGAAAGTACACAGGCTTCCATTACGGTTACCATGCCGGAAGGAAGCAGTATGGAAGAGACCGGAGCCATGACCGATGAGGTGATGAAACGTCTGAGTGATATCAGTGATATTGAAGAAATGGGTGCCATGGCGGGAGGCGGAGCTTCCTTGATGGGTATGGGTGGAAACACTTCCACAGAAGAGACATCGGTTTATCTGATTCTGTCAGAGAAAAAAGAAATGACAGGAGAAGAACTGGAGCAGGCAATTCTGGATCGGACGAAGGATCTGGACTGTGAGCTGCAGGTCAGCACCAACAATATGGATATGTCTGCATTGGGCGGAAGCGGTATCCAGGTAGAGATTAGAGGCAAAGAGATGGATAAGCTGCAGGAGATTGCAGCAGATATCACGGAGATTCTGGAAAATACAGAAGGTCTGGAGGAAATTTCCGATGGTATGGAAGAAGCCACAGAAGAACTGCGTCTTGTCATTGATAAAGATGCGGCTTCGGAGCATAATCTGACTGTTGCACAGGTGTATATGCAGATTCAGAAAAAGCTGGCAGAACAGGGAAGTGCCACCACGCTTTCCACAGAAAGCAAAGATTATGATGTGGTTGTGATTGATGAAAAACAGACAAAATATACCCGGGATGATGTGAAAGACTTTACCATCGAAGAAACCGATCAGGAAGGAAACACAGAAAATATTCCGCTGGAGGAAATTGCGGACTTTGAAGATGCACTGGGACCGGACTCTATCCGAAGAGTGAACCAGTCCCGCTATATCACGGTATCTGCACAGCTGCAGAATGGCTACAATGTAGGTCTTGTGGGAAATGAAGTGGAAAAGGAATTGAACAAATATGAGGTTCCTGATGGATATTCTGTCAAGATGACCGGAGAAGACGAAACCATTAAAGAAGCTATGGTTGAGATGATGAAAATGCTGGGGCTTGCCGTTGTGTTTATTTATCTTATTATGGTAGCTCAGTTCCAGTCTCTGCTTTCTCCATTTATCGTTATGTTTACCATGCCGCTGGCATTTACAGGTGGACTTTTTGGTCTGGTAATCGCTGATCAGGAAGTCAGTGTCATTGCCCTGATTGGATTTGTTATGCTGTCCGGTATCATTGTAAATAATGGTATTGTGCTTGTGGATTATACGAATCAGCTGAGAAGTGAGGGGATGGAAAAACGACAGGCATTGATTCTGGCGGGAAAGACAAGAATGCGTCCGATTCTGATGACGGCACTGACAACCATTCTTGGACTATCTACTATGAGTATGGGTCTTGGTATGGGGGCAGATATGGTTCAGCCTATGGCCGTTGTTACTATTGGCGGTTTGATCTATGGTACTATTCTGACCTTGTTTGTAGTACCGTGTATCTACGATGTGCTGAATCGAAAACAGTATCACTCTATTCGTGATGAGGAGCTGGAAGACCAGAATGATAATCCGGATACTGTGTAAATACGAGGAGGATGAATGATGAAAGAGGAATACCGGAACATTACGGATAAAATACCTGTAAAAGTAGAAAAATTATATGGTGCAGTGATTCATTTACTGGAAGATGGCAAGGATGTTAGTAGCCTGACTGTAGCGGAAATAACGGAAAAAGCGGGAATCGGAAAGGGAACAGCATATGAATACTTCAGAAGTAAAGAAGAAATGATTGCCCGGGCGATTCTCTATGGTATTATCCAGAGTTTTGAGGAAATAGAGCAACGAATTGGCAGCCTCACCAGTTTCGAAGACAAATATATAGAAATTCTGAACTGGTTGGAGGAAATCTTTCAGGAAAAAGGTTCACTGGCAATTCTGTGTCAGATATCACGGGACTCCATGCAAATTACCGGGGCATTAAAGCAGGAAGCCATCGGTGTGGGATACAGCCCGGAAATGATATTCTCTCATATGGATTATCTGCTGTATGATGAAAAAGGTCAGAACCTTGTCGCTTCTTCACTTTCAGTAGAAATGCAGAAATGCACAATATTTTCAAGCTTCGTGAACTTCTGGGTCTATATCAACAGAAACCCGGAAGTGCACGAAAAAGAGATGGAAAGCTATAAAAGATATCTGTATCGCTGCCTGATACACAGCCTTCATGAAAAATAAACTAAATCACAGGCACGGCATTGAAAAGGAGAAAAAGGAATGATAATATGAAGCTATATATTGAAAGCTATGGAGGCATAAGATGTTTAGCAGAAAAATAAATACGGACTGGCGGTTTCGCCGTGTGGGTGATGAGGACTGGATGGGAGCTTGTGTTCCCGGAAGTGTGTATACGGATCTTTTAAAGAATGGTAAGATGGAGGATCCTTTCTGGAAGGATAATGAGGATAAAGCGCTGGCTTTGATGGAAGATGATTATGAGTATGAGACTTCTTTTTCGGGCAGTGCTCTTCTTCCGGGAAGAAGAATCTGGCTGCGTTTTGAGGGGCTCGATACGATTGCGGATATTTATGTGAATGATGAACTGGTTGGTCAGGCAGAGAATATGCATCGGATCTGGGAGTATGATGTGACAGATGTCATGAGAGAGGGAGAGAATATCCTTCGGGTACATTTCCATTCTCCGTTAAAATATGTCCGGGATGCGTACAAAAAAAGACCTACCAGAGGCAGCGAGGATGCCATGGAAGGTTTTGTACATATTCGTAAAGCTCACTGTATGTTTGGCTGGGACTGGGGTGCTCATTTGCCGGATGCGGGAATTTTCCGTCCGGTGTATCTGCTGGCTTTGGAAGACGGAAGGATAGACAGCGTACAGATTTGTCAGAAGTATGAAGACGGAAAAGTTTTTTTGAATCTGAATGTTTCTGTGAACCCGGCAGACAATCTGAAAAAAGAAATGTCTATCGATGAGTCTGAAGATTATAGTTACTGTGTGACAGTGACAGATCCGGAAGGAAGGAGTTATACGACAGAGAATTCTCCTAAGGAGATTCAGGTAGAAGAACCGAAGCTTTGGTGGCCAAATGGTCTGGGAGAACAACCGCTCTATCAGATTTCGGTGACTTTATATCGGGATGGAAAAGAAGTGGATACCTGGGAGAGAAGGATTGGACTTCGCACGATGACCATGCATGTGGAACCCGATGAATGGGGAGTTAGTTTCGCTCATCAGGTCAATGGAAAAGATATCTTTGCCATGGGAGCTGACTATATTCCGGAAGATCATCTTCTGGGAAGAGTAACGCCGGGAACCACCAGAAAGTTACTGGAACAGTGTAAGGCTGCGAATTTTAATGCCATTCGTGTGTGGGGCGGCGGTTATTATCCGGAAGACTGGTTTTATGATCTGTGCGATGAGCTGGGGTTGATCGTATGGCAGGATTTCATGTTTGCCTGTGCAGTGTATGACCTGACGCCGGAATTTGAGGATAACATCCGTGCTGAATTTATCGATAATGTAAAACGGCTTCGCCATCATGCCTCCCTTGGCTTGTGGTGCGGCAATAATGAGATGGAACAGTTTGTTAAAGATGGATTATGGGTATCCAAGCCATCAGAGGTGAAAGATTATCTGATTATGTATGAACGACTGATTCCTGATATCGTGAAAAAATATGACCCGGATACCTTTTATTGGCCTGCAAGTCCGTCCTCAGGAGGTTGCTTTGATGATCCTCGTGATCCCAATCGTGGAGATGTTCATTATTGGGATGTCTGGCATGGAAATAAGCCATTTTCTGATTATCGAAATTATTATTTCCGCTATGTCAGCGAATTCGGTTTTCAGTCGTTTCCATCCATGAAAACCATTGAGACAATCAGTGATGATCCGGATGACTGGAATATTTTCTCTTATATCATGGAGAAACATCAGAGAAATGCAGGGGCAAACGGTAAGATTCTGAACTATCTTCAGCAGACATTTCGTTATCCCACTCAATTTCCTGTGCTTCTGTATACTTCTCAGATGCTGCAGGCAGAAGCTATCAAGTATGGTGTGGAGCATTTCAGAAGAAACAGAGGAAGGTGTATGGGGGCGATTTACTGGCAGCTGAATGATTGCTGGCCGGTGGCTTCCTGGGCTTCTATTGACTATCATGGACGCTGGAAAGCTCTTCATTATTATGCGAAGCGATTCTTTGCTCCGGTGATGATATCCTGTGAGGAACAGGGATGGATGAGTGCTGCGGCAGATATGAATCGGGAACATTTTGAATTCGAAAAGTCCATTCGCCTGAATGTGACCAATGAGACCCTGACTGATCGAACCATTACTGTGAAATGGGCGCTTCGCAATGCAGACAGTTCCATTGTTCATCAGGAAGAAGCAGATGTGAATGTACCGGCACTTTCCAGTGTGTGGCTGGATAAAGTGGAATTCCCGGAGGTGGATTATTTCAGCCAGTATGTCAGCTATGAAGCCTGGGAAAATGGAAGTTGCATATCTGAAGGAACAGTAATTTTCTCCTACCCGAAATACTTCCGTTATCAGAATCCGAAGCTTACTTATCAGATTGAGGGAGATGAGATTATCGTCAGAGCCGAAGCCTATGCCAAAGGTGTGGAAATCCTGAATGAGAATGAGGATCTGATTCTTTCTGATAATTATTTTGATATGAATGCGGGAGAAAAACGGGTCAAAATTCTGGGACGTGCCTGCAGGGAAGAACCGGAAAATGTTGACTGGGAAGCACAGGTGAAAGAACAGCTTGCAGGTGGGCTGCGGCTGCGGAGCGTGTATGATATTCGGTAAAATGCAGAGGATTTTTACATGAAGGATGATAAGATAAATAATCAAAAAATATATTGCAGTGTCTGTGGAGCACCAAATGATGCAGATGCCGGGTATTGCGAGGCCTGTGGAGCGAAGATTGAGCAGGTTCCGATGTATGGTGAGATGACGAGGAAAAAGTCATCGAAGAAGGGTCTGGCAGTAGCCATTATTCTCGCAGTATTCGTTCTGGCAGCAGGAGTAATTCTTATATTTTTCTTCCTATCCAAAAAGAATGAGACAGAAGCAGTACACGTGGGGAGAGAGAAAAAAATCATGTCAGTTCCTGTACATGAGGACAAGCCGGAAGAAGATAAGAAAACGTCAGAGGATGTATCGGAAGTTTTGAAGGAAGATGCTGACGAGGGATTGGGAGAATCAGAAGAAAATGCAGCAAAGGGCGATAAAACATCGGATGTACAGGAAGAAATATCGGAAGAAGACGATGTATATATGGAAAAAGAAAATGAAAAATCGCCTGACCCTTCGAAAGAAATACTGGAAGGCCAGCCAAATCCGGTGAATGATGTAGTAGATGTGGAAGCGGAGGTGGAATACATCCGTACCATCTATTACGGTGTGACGATGCATCTTGACGATTTCCGAACATATGAGAGTGCAGATCATATTACCGTGTATGAAGCAAAATCTGATCAGCATATTCAATGCATTGTAGCTGATATTGGCGCTTATTCGCAGGACAATTTTGCATTGTCAGATAAATATGCGGCAGAATACTATTACGATTATGATTCAGATTCTGGAAAGTACACGCAGAGATTTATATTTGTTCATAATAAAGACTATTCAGAAGAATACAGAATCTATCTTACAGCGGATCAGAAATGTCTTCGATACATCGGACCGTATGAGTCAGCGGAAACGACGTACGATTATGAATATCCGATTGCTGATCTGGAATCCATCACCCCAGTGTATGAGTTCCATACTTATGGATGGAGAGAATTGCATTTGATGGGGATATATTAAGAACCAGGAGGGGATAGTCCCCTGGTCTTTTGAAACATTAAGATGCCTGCCACAGAGTTGTGGCAGGCATTGCTACTTTTTAAGATATTTTACCAAGGATTCCAGAACAATAAGAAGCTCTTTTTGATGATCATTATCCATAGAATGGTATAGACGCAGTAAACGCCTGTCTGATTTGGAAAGAATACAAGAATCACCCGATGAAGGAATCTCCAAAACATAGTCGACAGAAATCTCATACAAATTAGCTAAATCTGCCAATGTTTTTAAATCGGGCTCAGCTACGTTGTTTTCATATCCTGAAAGAGATTTGCTGTTGATTCCTGTCAGTTCCATGACACGTTTCTGTGTCAATTCCTTGTTTTCTCTCCCATTTTTTAAGAACAAACCAATATCTTTCATATCCTAATCCTTTCCCAATTTTTATTATCTTAATGCATTCGGATTTTTATTCATCAGATTATCTTAAAAATAAAGAATAGTATTATTGACATCTTAAAAAATAAGATATAAAATATTTATAAAATTCAACGAAAAATACTATAATGATGAAAAGGATATTTTTATGCTGATAAATCGGTAGCGCGCGCTTCTGTTGATGCTTGGGAGGTAAACTTTTATGATGGGTAATTCAGGAAAAGTAATCAGGCAAATAGCAAATGGGCTATTTATAATTCAGGTGGTGCTGACTTTTTTTGGGGCGTTTAAACTTGCCAGACTTGCGTGGGATTTTAATTTTGGGATTTTTTTAGTAGTACTTGCAGTAGGTGTATTGCTTGCATATATAACAAATCTTTTTCTTAGTGCATTTGGTGAGTTGGTTGAAAATACGCAGAAGAGTGCACAATCGAAAAGTGGAGAATCAAAAGCTGTCTGTCCTGGATGCGGTATGCCGATAAATGTTGAAAGTGCCAGATTTTGCAAGTATTGTGGTGAAGAACTGCGGAAATAAAGATAGTAAATATAAAGATTATCATGTGGTATGCATGATTGATTTACAAATTTTAATAATGAATAAAGGAGAAAAAACATGGGATTTTTTGATGGTATTGGAAAAAAGGTTACAGATGTAGGACAAATGGCAATTCAAAAAACAAAAGAGACATCGGATATTGCCCGGATCAGTTCTTTAATTACACAGGAAGAGAACAAGATTAATAATACATATTATCAAATCGGGAAATTATATGTGACCATTCATGGGAATGAGCGTGAAGATGATTTTGTAGGAATGATTGATTCTATCGCAGAAATGGAAAGGAAAATTGCAGATTACAGAAAGCAGATTCAGGAAATTAAAGGTGTGCAGCACTGTAAAAATTGTGGAGCGGAGGTTCCCAAAGGAGTGGCGTTTTGTAGTTTCTGTGGCTCACCAATGCCGCAGATACCTGTACAGGAGAATCTGCAGGAATATACCAAATGTCCCAGCTGTGGTTCTGTAGTAAAAAAAGGAACCCGTTTTTGCACTGCATGTGGTCAGCCGATGATGCAAAGTGTTCCGCAGGAGATACCTGTTACGAATGAGATGGAAACTGTAGAGTTTCCGAAACCAATTGAAAGAGTATGTCCTAACTGTGGTGCAAAACAGGCAGAAGATTCCGCATTTTGCACAGAATGTGGAAGAAAATTATTATAATGTAAGTTTAAACGGGAGGATGAAGAATGCAAAAAACAAAATTAGGAATTACAGTAGGTTTATTAGGTTCAGCGATGTATTTTATGGGATTGTTTTCAGGATATTTTGCGGTTGTTTTGCTGGCTGGCTATGTGTTGTTATTTGAACAAAATGCGTGGCTTCGAAGAAGTGCAGTGAAAGCTATCGCATTGATGGTTCTCTTCTCTTTGCTGGGAACAGTTCTTAATTTGATTCCGGATGTATGCAATGTTATTAATAATTTTGCTTCTATATTTAATGGAAGATTTAGTATCGTGGCATTGGACAGATTTTTCGCTGCACTGGTAAGTGTAATCAATGTGATCGAGAAAATTCTGTTTATGGGCCTGGGGTTAAAAGCCTTGAGCCAGGGAACAATAGTTATTCCTATGATTGATAAATTTATAAGCAAACACATGGGATAATATTTGGAGCAGCAGATAGACATTCCTATCTGTTGCTCTTTTGTTTTATCGTTGTTAGCGTTTAAGAATAAGAGAAAGTTAGAAGAATCTTATTTATCCTCGGGAGGTATAAGGATGTATTGCGGAAATTGTGGAACACAGATAGATGATAGTAAAAAATTTTGCCCGAATTGCGGAGCAATGATAAATGCTGGAGAACAACCGAAAGTACAGGCATTTGATGAAAGAAAGATGACTGTTGTAAGAAAAAAGCGCAAAATACTGCCTTTTTGCATCGTTTTACTAATTATTATTGCAGGTGTGCTGCTATGTACTCAGAATACACCGGAAAAAGTGGCAATCAAAGCCTGTAAAACAACTTTAGATGGAAACATGAAAGCATATTACCAGTTGCTTTCAAAACCATACAGAGACAACATGGTGGGTGCTCACGGGTGGTTCTCTACAAAAGAAGAGTTTCAGAAAGAATTGTTATATTTTGCAGAGAATTTCCAGAATGAAATCAGGAGGAGTTGTGGAGAAAAGTACAAAGCTCAATTTGAGGTTATTGATACAGATAAGTACGAAAATCAGCGTTTAACAATGCTAAAAAGTAAGTTACATCGTGACTACGATTACGATGTGGATAAAATTGCAGATGCTGTTGTAGTAACTGTAAGAATCACAGCATCGGGTGAAGATGGCATATCCAGTTGGACTAAGGAAGAGTCGTGTGTAAAGATTAATGGTCGCTGGT
Source organism: Oliverpabstia sp. (assembly GCA_051879355.1). Taxonomy (GTDB): domain Bacteria; phylum Bacillota; class Clostridia; order Lachnospirales; family Lachnospiraceae; genus Oliverpabstia. Next base: position 74,290 of record JBJELU010000151.1, on the reverse strand, counting down.
ATATTCATCGTCCAGGTTTTTAGGATTGAAAGCTGCTATGTACAGTAAAGAGGAAAATGATTATGGCAAAATTTTGTAAACATTGTGGTTCAAAGCTTGATGAATCTACGGGTTTATGTCCGGTATGTGATGCAAAAAAAAATAAAAAAAGGAGAAAACCACATAAATTTCTTAGAGTATTGTTATGTATGTTGGGTATTGTGGTTGGAATTGGCATTATAATTGCAGGAATCTTCATATTTTTGAAATATGAAGATAATATAGACATTTCTCAAATATGGGGAGATAGAAGTATTGATCAGAATTACAATGACAATCAAACTGATTTCAGTCTTTATGTTCCGGATGATGATGCGTTGGTGATGGATAAGGATACAGGAAAAGTTTATGTGAATAATATCATCATTGTTTTTTTTGAAAAGGATACCACCCAGGAGGATATCGCTCATGTAGTACAATCTCTCGATGGGGAAGTTGTAGGAAGCATACCAGGGATTGACCAATATCAAATTCGTACAGCAGCCCATACATTAGATGAATTAGAATCCATATGTCAGGAATTGAAAAAAGAAACCTGTGTGTTTGATGCTATATACGATCAGGCATTTGAAATGGATGGTGATGTATTGCCAGATGATCCCTGGTCTACATGGTCATGGAATAAAGAAGAATGGAATGTGAATAATCCGGATGGAAAAAATTGGTGGGCAGAAGCCATAGGGGCACCAGAAGCATGGGAATTAACGCAAAACTTAGATACAATTAAAGTGGGAATTGTCGATAATGGTTTTGATAACGGTCATCAGGATTTGAAGAAAAAATTAAAATATGTTTCACCTATTAATAATAAGGCAGACCACGGGACTCATGTTGCTGGCATTATAGGAGCTAAGGATAATAATAAAAAGGGTATTACAGGTATTGTATGGAACAGTGAGCTATATACATATGATTGGCAGTTGAGTGGTGCACAGGAAGTTGTTACTAAGCTTTTTGATATGCCATGGAGTACATTTAATCAGATTTTGGCTGGAATGACTGTGTTGGTTGAGAAAGGTGCAAAAGTGATAAATTTCTCGGTTGGTCAAACGGCTTCAATGAACGGTACATCAAGAAGTAAGGATGAAATAGATGTAAATGGTCAATATGCATCTTTGTATATGAATGCTTTGCTTTCACGCGGGTATGATTTTTTAGTTGTGCAGAGTTCAGGAAATGGAAATGAGAATGAAATATCTGTAGATGCAGTCTATAATGGTTTGTTCGCATCCATTAATAGCGAGAATTGTACTGTTAGTAAGGATGTAGGATATGAGGACATAAATAATCGTGTGATTATCGTCGGGGCCGCTCAGAATGATGGTAATAATAGATATTCACAGACGTATTGGTCTAATGCAGGAGAACGTGTAGATATATGTGCTCCAGGTGATAATATCTATAGTACTATTCCCGGTGGATGGTTTGGTACATATGGATACATGTCAGGTACTTCTATGGCAGCTCCTATGGTAACAGGAGTAGCATCGCTGGTATGGGAATGTAATAGTAAATTGTCTGGTGCCGAGGTTAAAGACATCGTTTGTGATGAAAAAAATACGAAATACTCTGTGGCGGATAATACGTCTGCTCAACATCCACTAAATAATACATATCGTTTAGTAAATGCTGAACTTGCTGTAAAAGCTGCATTAAATTATAAGAAAGAAGAAACAAAGAGCACTACAGAGATTGACTTATCGGATGTCCCCTCAGGTGCAGTAGAATTCAACGGCCATTTTTATTATCTTTATGATGGCGGTATAGCATCCACATACGATGAGGCACTGCAATTTTGTAAAAGTAAAAATGGTTATCTGGCAACTTTGACATCGAAGGAAGAAAATGAATTTGTGTATTCCTATATGCGTGGAAGAAACTGTTCCAGTGCATATTTTGGCCTGAGCGATGCCGAAAATGAGGGGATATGGGAATGGTGTACAGGAGAAGAGGTATCTTATCTGAACTGGCACAGCGGAGAGCCCAACGGTGAGAATTCCAATGAAGATTATGGACTCTTCTATTATAAGTATACTGACGGAACGTGGAATGATGGTGATTTTGGAAAAAGTACAATAAATGATGGAACAGCCTTTATCTGTGAATGGGGAACGTATACTACGAAGCAGAGAGAGGAAGCAACAACGAAGAAGACAGTTTCGGGTGATCGAAACATTGTGCTGACCCTGGATGTTTCCGGCAGTATGTCAGGATATCCTATAGGAGAGACGAAAAAAGCTTCTTCAAGTTTTGTAAACACAGTTCTGGAGAAAGATGCCAGTATTGGTATTGTGACGTATGAGGATGAAGCAGAATGCAAATCGGATTTTTCGGTCAGTAAGTCGGCATTACAGAATATCATTTCCCAAATCAATGGCGGTGGAGGAACGAATATTGAAGACGGGTTAAGGAAAGCACAGAATATGCTGCGGGAGAATGATGCAAAAAAGAAAATTATTGTCCTTATGAGTGATGGCGAACCTAATGAAGGTAAAGAAGGTGAAGAACTGATAGCTTATGCAAATGAGATTAAGCAGGAAGGTACTTTGATATACACGCTAGGTTTTTTCGAAAGTCTTGGGGAAAAATCATCCGCTCAACGACTCATGGAGAAGATAGCGAGTGATGGATGTCATTATGAAGTGGCGAGTGCAGATGACCTGGTATTCTTCTTCGAGGATATGGCGGATCAGATTAATGGTCAGAAATACATTTATGTAAGAATTGCCTGTCCCGTTGATGTATCTGTAACCTATAATGGCCAAACGCTCAGTTCTGCGGAAAATAATCCGAATTTCAGAACAGATTTTGGAACCCTGACGTTTGAAGAAAATGAGGAAAATATTTCTGAAAATCAGGATGACAGAATCAAAGTACTGAGGTTAAAAGAGGGAGCGGATTATGATCTGGCAATTGAAGGAAATGGCCGCGGCATTATGAACTATACGATAGGATTTATGGACGAAGAGGGTGATTATACGGATCTTAGAAAGTTTGAGAATATTAAAATCACTAAAAAGACGAAAATTGATACGGTAGCAGCGGTTTCTTCGGAAAGTATATTGAATATCGATGAAAATGGTGATGGAACCTATGATTTGAGACTGCGGGCGGAAGAAAATGGCTATGGCGAGGAAATAAAAATTCCAGAATGGATTCTGTATGCGATCATTGGTGCCGGTATACTGGTTACGATTGATATTATTATTCTGGTAGTACTTAGAAAAAAGAAAAAGAAAGGTGGAAAATAAGATGGCTGGATTTTGTGGAAATTGTGGAGCACCACTTGATGACGGAGCAAGAGTGTGTGGACAGTGTGGAGTACCTGTGAATGGATTGTCAAAACCTGTTTCAGGAGTAAACAGAGTAAAACAGGAGAGCGCAAGAAAAATAGTAAAAAAGATTAAGATGGTTGTTATACTTGCAATAATAGCTGGACTTGCTGTCGGTGCATGGAATATTGCATCAAATTTCATAGGACCGAAAGGATTGGTGCGCAAAGCGATGAAAGCCTATGAAAAATACGATATTGAACAATTGGTTTCTCTGTCCAGTGATATGTATTTCTATGGTGACGAAGATGAAGCCGAATCATATTTTGAATATGGTGTAGGTAATGATCTGGATGAGTTGGAGAATTCAGTAGGACATAGCTATAAGTTTACCTATAAGATAAAAGAAATTTATGATCTGTCAGAGCGGAGACAGGATGAGTTATTGGATAGTATAGAGTATCTGTATCCTTATTTTGATGTAGATACCATAAAGAAGATATCTGTGGCAAGTGTTTCTGTGACTGCGAAGAAGGGAAGTAAATCAGTAAACCGAAATATTGAGATTACTATGACAAAAGAGGGAAAAGAGTGGAAGATACTCTACATAGAATAAATACAATTTCTGGAGGATTGTGTTATGAAATGTATAAAATGCCATCATGAACTGGATACCAGTCAGAAGTTTTGTCAGTATTGTGGAACACCTGTGGAAATATCCCTAAATGAAAATAAAAAGCAGGATTATATGCTGAAATGTAAAGTTTGCGGCTCATTAGTAAAACCGGGGAATATATACTGTACCAGTTGTGGAGCACCTATGGATAAGGCGAGAGTAGTACAACAGGGCGGTAAAAAGGGAATAAAGAAAAAAAATGGAAAAGGCATGGCGTTTGTCAAGGTGTTTCTGATTGTTACCATGTTGACAGCAGCAGCACTGATTGCATTGGTCGTACTGAATTATGTGAATTTGGGAAATCGGGATAAAGATCGTATTTCTGATACGACAATATCAGAGCATAAAACTGATGATTCCGGAACTGATGAAGGACAGACGAATGGCGGTTCAGAAGATAATGATCAGGCTGAGCCGGTGGAATCAACTATAGAGAATAATATTGATGATTCGGATTTATCAACAAATACAAATCATCAAACAAATGTGGAACAAATTGTTGAAGAACATAATGATTTGATTTCTTCCATGACTGCTGCTGACTATGACTTCGCGTTTATAGATAAAGGAATTACTGCGTATTATGAGAATGATGATTTGAAAATAGTGACTGCGGCTATAGGGAGTGGAAATGATGATTATGCAAGAACCTTCTATTATTCAGGCGATGAGGTGATATTTGCACAGTATAAAGGTGATGATGCACATCAGTTTTACCTGGAAAACAATCAATTGATCCGATGGCGGTATTTCTCAGATGCAGAAGATAAGAAGAATGCGACAAATTATGATCTGGAAAATATGTCTGAGTATCAGAAATGGGAAAGTCGTGTTGTTACTGATGCCATAAAATTGAAAGGCGCATGGGAAGCAGCAGAGAGTGAAGACATTCCTGAAACTGTAGAAAATAGAACTCAGGAATATATGTTAGTAGGAAGTGATACCAGATATATTTCAGAATCAGAGTTAAAGAATCTGACAAGAGAGGAGGTACGAATCGCACGGAATGAAATTTATGCCAGACATGGCAGGAAGTTTGATGATAAGACACTGAGTAATTATTTTAAACAATTTGACTGGTACAAGCCCAAAATCGACCCTGAAGATTTTAAGGAATCCATGCTGAATACATATGAAGTTGCAAACAGGGATCTGATTATCCAGTATGAGAAGAAAAAGGGATGGTAAAAAATAAAATCATATGAAAGAGAGGAAATGAAAATGTTCTGTAATAATTGTGGTAAAAAAATTGAGGATGGTGTAAGTTTTTGTCCTGCCTGTGGAAGTAAATTACAAACGCAGGAAACAATGAATCTAAATAAGGAAGAGTACGGAGGGATGCAAAAAAATTATTATGCAGATAGTAAGAAAAATTCCGGTAATTCTCTGAGATCGAATCAGGCATACAAAATGAAATGGTATAAGTTTATTATTTATTTCCAGCTTTTTGCTGGTGCACTTGGAGCAGTTCTTAGTGGAGTTGTTTATTACTTTTTTGTGAAACTGGCTCCAAGCGATATAGAAGTTTCTTTGGCACTGAATATAGCAAATATATGTTACAGTGCGATTTATATTGCAAGTGGTATTTTTGCACTGTTCGTACGTCATCAGATGGTAAAATATAAGAAAAATGCTCCGCTCCTGTATAACGTGTATTTGCTGTTGAATGGTGTTTTGCCAATGATTGTTTTGATACCGATAAAACTGATGATTCCGGATATTACATTCGTTGATTATATTTTCAAAGCTAAAAATTATATTCTTGCAAATGGGATTACCCTTGTGATGGCTTGTATCATGGTGTGGTTAAATAATATCTATTTTGGAAAGAGAAAAGGCTTGTTTGTCCACTGAGTGATGAAAAATTCAGTTTTTATTGAAAGCAGACAGGGGGGAGGATGTAAGTTTGAAAAGATATCATTGTTTTAAGATTATATTCATAGGATTAGTTATTACTGCTTTGGGTGGATGTTCAGATAAAAAAGATCCGGCTCAGGATGTTGTAGATGAATTTTCAGAAAAGGTTGATGCCTTTGAAGAAAAATATAAATCTGAATCAAATGATACAGAGACAGTGCCACCGTCTTCTTTTATACTGACTAACTTTTATAGTGATTATGCGGCAAAAATTACTGCTCCTGATGGTTTTATATATTATGGTGACCACACAATGTTATCAACAGATGAAGAAGCATATCCCGTGACAGATTTGTTCCTTCATGATTCCGAAACGTTTACAAGTCTTCAATATGCGTTTAACGAGTATGATCCGTTTGATCTAATGAAAAATATAGATTATATGCAGGAATGTGCTGAATATACTGACATTAAAGCTTATGAATCTGTGGATATCAATGTAAATGGGATGACAATAACATACAAGAAACTCAGTTATGTTTTTGACAATTCGATGCAATGTGTAGATTATATGGCAATCGTACCAGTTAATGAATTTCAGTATTTTTACTGCAGTATTGAATATATGGACGATGAGAAACCGTGGTTTGGAGATGATATTATTGAAAAGGCATTTCAAAATGTTGAGCTTTATCAAACTGGAGAAGAACCTTTGGTTACTTATTATTGGGATCGGGAAGTGGTACCGGACGAAAATGGAGTATATCATATCAAAGATATTAAAAACAGCCGGGAAAAAGCTGCAGTTGCTGTGCCTGATGGATATTTATATGATGACAGTAATGTAGGTCAGGTTTACTTTTTACATGCTGAGAATAGCATTGAACTATACCAGAGCATCAGATATTCTTTTATTGAATCGGATTTCTTTGAGTCAGCGGGAAGTAACTTGAGGAAGGAAGATTCCTATATCATAGAATCTGACGATTATTCAGAAGTAAAGTTGGAAGATGAAAAAACTGCAGATATCTGCAATCATGAGGTGCAATATGCAAGAATCGAATATAAACATAATTCAACTGGTTATTGCCGGGTAGAGTATTGGGCATTTGTTAAAGTACAGGAAGATTATTTGGAAATCAAGTATTCTTGTGAAGGAGAAGAACTACCTCAGATTGATGATTCAATTCTGGAAATTATGCTTGAAGGTGTGAAAATAGGAGTGTAATCAATGAACAGAGCGGTTAATAATATTAGGATACAGCAGTGTAAGTTAAAAATTAATTAAATCAGAGAAAATGCTGTGAAAAAGCCGGGTGGAGAGTGCTGCATCCGGCTTTTGTGAAAGAAAAAGGAAGGGAGAGGATAATAAATGTACTGTAAAAATTGCGGTTGGAAATTATACAGGCGAGTTTGAAAACATTATAAAACGTATAAGTATCAATATATGGATGAGGAAGGTAACACAGTATTGCAACTTCCGGAAAAATATATTTATGCAGAAGGCTTTAGGGAAATAGGAGATTGAGAAATGTATTGCGGTAAATGTGGTAATAATGTAAAGGATGATGCGAGTTTTTGTCCTATATGTGGCAATCCGCTCGAAAAAACGAAAAAGAAAGAAGGATCCAGGAAAGTAAAATCAAAGAAAAAACATACAAATTCCAGGAAGATTGTTGCCGTAATAGTAATATGTTTAGTAGTTGCATTAGTTGGAGGAATGGCTGTTTGTGTTTATTTAAAAATGCAAAAAGACGAAGGAATCAATAGTGCACTTAGTGAAGATCAGAATATTCTTTCTGATTCATCCGAACTTAAAGAAAGTGATATTGTAAAAATATATGCAGGCAGAGGTCATTCAGGTGCATTGGACAAGAATGATACATTGTGGATGTGGGGTGACAATGATAATGGGCAATTGGGAGATGGTACCTTTGAATCGAAGACGAAACCTATAGCGGTTATGAACGATGTTTCCGAAGTTGTATTATCACATACTGAGAATGATGTCAGTGCAGTGATTAAAAAAGACGGATCTCTTTGGATGTGGGGAGAAAATAACTGGGGACAGTTGGGAAATGGTACCCAGACGAATTCGAGTAAGCCGATAAAAATTATTGATCAAGTTACTTCGGTTGATTTGGGTGGAAGAATTTCATCAGCAGTAAAAGACGATGGGAGCTTATGGTGCTGGGGAAAAACTAGTGAAATGACATGGCCTGATTCCAATATGAAAGATAGTTTTATACCTGTTTTGATTGAAAGTAATGTAAAGGAATTTTGTTGTGTTGAATCTACTTATGCCATGCTGAAGGATGATGAAAGTCTCTGGTGTTGGGGAGATAATTTTTTGGGACTAGTTGGCAATGGAACAGATGAAGATGCAGATTCTCCTGTAAAAATAATGGATGGTGTTAGAGAAATAAAAAAAGGAGAGGTGCATATGGCTGCTCTTAAAAATGATAAATCATTATGGAGCTGGGGAGCCAACTATAATAGCCAGATAAGTAATGATATAGAAGTGACCGATAAGTGCCGGAAACCAATTAAATTAATGGAAAATGTAAAACTGTATGATGTGGGAGCACATCATACTGCAGTTGTCAAAGAAGATGGCAGTTTATGGTTATGGGGATGGAATTACTTTGGACAATTGGGAAATGGTTTTCAGACAAATAACGGTGATCCGATACGGATAATGAATCAAGTGGTAGATGTCTCTTTGGGAAATCAGAATACCTATGCAGTCGATGAAGAAGGCGGTATATGGTGTTGGGGAAATAATGAAGATAGTCAGCTGTTACAGCCTGTTGTTAACGAAAGCAGAGAGTTTATCAAAATTATGGATAATGTAGAATCAGTAGATGCTGGTTTTGAGTGTTATAGTGTTGTGAAACAGGACAATACATGTTGGCTGTATGGAATGATAATCAGGGATTCTTTGAACGAAGGCAGAGTTGATGGAAGTCCATTTTTATATATGGACAATGTTAGAACTGCAAGAACTACATTGAGTAGTAGAGCTGTATTGAAGACAGATGGTTCATTGTGGATGTGCGGTTCTAACGATGTGGGACAATTGGGAGATGGAACATTTAAGGAAAAAACAAAGCCTGTTAAAATATTAGATGGCATAAAGTCGGTTGATATATCTGGAACACATTCAGCTGCTATAAACGACAAAAATGAACTCTTGATGTGGGGATATAATTCTTATGGTCAATTGGGAAATGGAAGTGAGGAAAATATGGAAATACCGTTTGTTCTCATGGAAGATGTGAAGTCCGTTGAACTGGGAGAAGATTATAGTTCTGCAATCAAAAGTGATGGAAGTTTATGGGTTTGGGGAAAATATTCCGATGAATCGTCATCAATTCCAGTTCGCATCATGGATAATGTGAAAGAATTTCATAAGGTAAATGATGTTTTTGCCGTTGTGAAAACAGACGATTCCCTGTGGATGTGGGGTGATAATGAATATGGTCAGTTGACGGAAGAGGCAGACTCCTACGTTGATAGACAAAATGCAATAAAAATCATGGATGATGTGAATACTGTGTCATTGAATGACGGGAGTACATACGTTTTGAAAAATGATGGAACTTTATACGCTTGGGGTGAGAATTCATATTTGGGAACTGGAAGAGATGATGGTGCAAGACAACAGGTGATTGTTATGACAGACGTCCGTTCTGTCGTTGTCGGAACCAGAACAGCAGCTGTTATTAAAAAAGACGGAAGCCTTTGGATGTGTGGTGATAATTCGTATGGAGAATTAGGAGTGGCTGATGGACCAATTATTTATAGACCTATCAGGCTATTTTCCAATGAGCAAAGTTAAGAGGGTGTCTGAGGATAACAGATTATTGAACAATGGGGCACTGTAATAGAAGATTACTTGAAAGGATAAGAGAGGTGTTGTATATGTATTGCCAAAACTGTGGACAAAAAATCAGTGGAATGGAAAAGTTTTGCCCATTTTGTGGAACCAGCATACGAACAGATACTACAGGTAAAAAAAATTCTGTAAAGAAATCTGTTCCTAAAAGGGGATTAGCAGGAAAAATAGTTATAGTACTATTGATTATAGTATTGTTTGTGGCAGGTGGCATAGTGATCAGATTATTTTCTGGTTCTGATAAATCCAGCGAAAAAGCAGAAATCGAGTCTGGCGGGTTTGGTAATACAGAGGCACCTCTTGATTCAGAAAATAAAGAAAATAATCCAGTGGCAGATGAACCATCGGAACAGTTGGATGAGCAGGAAGATGATTCATACCTGGCTCTTGTCAGAGATGAAGATGGCAAATATGGATACATCAATGAAGAAGGGGAAGAAGTGATTGCCTGCCAATATGATATTGCTTATGGTTTTTGTGAAGATGGTAGTGAAATGGCAGCAGTAGGAAAAGAAAATGGTGTTGATGCAGAAGGCAATGTCTTGTATAAATGGGGATACATAGATAGAAAAGGAACAGTAGTGATTCCAATGAAATATGATGCTGTTAGAACGGAGGGAGTGGCAAGTTGTCCGGTGTTGGCAGTGGCAAAACAAATTGGAACAGATTCATTTGGAAATCCCGTGTTAAGGTGGGGATTTGTTGATAAGAAAGGTAATATAATTTCTGAATGTAAATATATAGATGACATGCTTTTGTATAAACTTAATGCAAATATATCGAAAACGGGATTAATGCGAGTAGCAATTCAAACAGATGATGATGAAGAGGGGAGCCATAAGCTTAAATATGGTGTAATTAATATTAAGGGTGAAGAGGTCATACCTTTTGGAAAGTATGAACATATTGATTTTTCGATAAGTGATAATGGTTTAATTGCAGTGGAAAACCTGGTTGGTGCAGATGAAGAAGCACTACATAGATGGGGGTGTATTGATGAAAAAGGAAATGTAATAATTCCATTTGAATATGATGATATTGGTGTGTTTAGTGAGAATGGTTTGTGTGCGGTCCAAAAAACGAATGGTAGGGGCGAACTTAAATACGGATATATTAATGAGCAGGGAAAGGAGTGTATTCCCTTCGAGTTCGAATATGCAGGTACTTTTCAAAATGGCTTGGCTGCTGTAAAGGATGAATCTGATCATTTGGGATTTATTAATGAACAAGGTAATCTGGTTGTTCCATATAAATATTGGGGATTATCTTCTGGCTTTAATCAAAAAGAACGGGCAATTGTTCAGCAAAGAGAAGAGGACAGTGAAGGGAATTTTGTAGTGAATGAGGGAATGATTAACGCCAAAGGGGATGAAGTATTGCCATGTCAATATTCTGACATATCTTTGTTGTCATTGGATTTATATAGAATTCAAAATGGAGAAAAGTGTGGTTGTGTTGATTACGATGGTAAACTGATTTTGCCTGTGCAATATGATATGCTAGAAGCAGGAAGCAATGGATGGATTGTTGTGGGAACGTATGATGGAAAATACGATGAAGATACTGACCGGTATAGGTGCCAGTATATGGATGCAAATGGTAATGTAATGCTGCAGTTACCGGAAAAGTATATTTATGCAGAAGGCTTTACAAAAAGTTAACAGAAGAACCATTGAAAGGATAAGAGAGGTGTTTGATATGTATTGCCCAAAATGTGGACAGAGAATAAATGGAACGGAAAAGTTTTGCCCGAAATGTGGAAATGATTTGCGTAAGAATGATTCAGTTATTGAACACAGCAGAGCAGAGATTGTGAGTTCGGGAAAAAATAAGAAAAGGGTTTTTGTGGCACTTGGTGCAGCAGCAGGTCTCCTGGTTCTGGCTATGGTATTTATGAAAGTAATAAATAACGAAAATGGAAACCGAAGTTTCTTTTCTATATTTGGAAAAACTGATATGGAAAAAATGGTAGGCACATGGTCTGAGATAGACGGAACAAGGTCTTTTCGTTTTTACGAACCGGAAGGTTCATCAGGTGATTACGGAGATTTTGAGTACATAAAGGGAAGCAGCACATATTATGGATCATATGAATGGCATAAATCAAGTAAACGCATTGTAATGACGGTAACTGATAACTGGGGTTCTCTGGAATCTATGAGCTATGATTATGAAATAATTGATAGAAACCATATCAATTTCAGACAGACTGAAAATCCGGATAAGGAAATAGAAATGGAAAAAAGTAACTGAAAAAGAGAGATTACTGTGAAAAGCCGGGTGGAGAGTGCTGCATCCGGCTTTTGTGAAAGAAAAAGGAAGGGAGAGGATAATAAATGTACTGTAAAAATTGTGGAAATGAGATTCAGGGAACAGAGAAGTTTTGCCCAAAATGTGGAAATAAAGTGGAAAGTGTAATGGGAATTCAGTCACATCCAAGAAAGAAGAAATCAGTGAAAAAAATAGTGCTTTTAGTTTTCCTGGTGGTTATTTTAGCAGGCGGAGCTGCCGGTGCCGGGATATACTATTATATGCAAAATGATTATTTATATCTGGCAGTTGCAAAAAATCAAGAAGGTAAATATGGGTATATCAATGAAAAAGGTGAAGAAGTCATTGAATGTCAGTATGATATAGCCTATGGATTTGGCGAAAATGGACTGGCGGCGGTCGGAGAGAAAACTGGACAAGTAGATGGAAGTGGAGATGATTTATATAAATGGGGGTTTATCAATTATAAGGGAAAAGTTGTTATTCCTTTTATGTATGATAATGTTTGCCAAGCAGGATTTAAAAAGGATTGTCCATTAGCAGTAGCAAAGCAAATCGATACAGATGCTGATGGGAATCCTGTATTTAGATGGGGATTTATTAATGATAAAGGGGAACTGGTTATAGGATACAAGTATGGTGCATCGTATTACTCTAGTGATATAGAAAATCATTCAAGCTGGTCAAAAACAGGTTTGCATAAGATTGAAATTTTGACTGGGTTAGACAAGACTGGAAGTTATGTTTATGACTATGCCGTAATTAATCGAAAAGGTGAAGAAATAGTAACTGCTGGAGAGTATAAAAATGTAGAAATAACCAACAATGGTCTGATTTGGGCGGAAAAATTCATGGGTATGGATGAAGCAGGAAAAGAAATATACAAATGGGGAGCCATTGATGAGAAGGGTAATGAGATGATACCATTTCGATATGATGGCATCGGACAGTTAGAAGGGGCGGATGAGGACGGCTTGTTTCCTGTAGAAAAAATGATTGGCCATAATGAGGAGGGAGAAAAAATATATAAGTTCGGATATATCAATGAAAGAGGAGAAGAAGAGATACCATTTCAATTTTATCTTGCAGATGGGTTTTATAATGGCGTGGCCTGTGTTCGCAATGAAGATTATAATAGTGGATGTATTAATAAAGCAGGTGAATTTATCATTCCATATCAAGAGGACTCTTTTATTATGGGAGTTTTGCATAGTATTGATGTGGATCAGCCTTTTGCTGGTACTGGATTGATACGTTTCCAAAAAGAACTTAGAGAGGGACTTATCAATCAAAATGGGGAGGAAATAATACCCTGCAAGTATGAGTGGGTGAATAGACTTACGGACAATTTGTATGAGGGTCATAATGGATCTGCTATTGATTGCTACAATCAAAATGGAGAACTTTTAATTCAGGTAAAACATAGTAGTATATATGGTGGAGAAAATGGATGGATTTATGTTAGTGACTTTGAGAATGATAAGCGTCAGTATATGGACGAGGAAGGTAATATAGTATTAAAGTTACCGGATAAATATACTTATGCAGAAGGTTTTATAAAAGTAAAGTAGGAGTAAGTTAAATGAAATGTCCAGAATGTAGAAAAAAAATAGAAAAAGGAATAAAATTCTGCCCCCATTGTGGGATGGATTTGACATCCGATAATCCTGTCCACTATAAAAAAGGCAGAAGTAAAATGTGGTATTTTTTATTTTTACCATTATTGTTCCTGGTTGGTCTGGGAATTGCGATGTGGGTGATTTTATCTCAGCAGCTGAATAAAGAAACGATGTCGCTTATGATTGGATATGATAAGGCCAATAGCACTTATGGAACAACCAAGTATGATAATGGTGATATTACATATCGTCCAAATGTGGAACAGATTTCCTTTGACAAAGATAGTGGAGAAATCTATTTTAAGAATTTGCTTATGGTATACACTTTTACAGATCTATCCGATGAAGAAGCGAAGAAGCTGGCTGATTCGGTAAATGGAGAAATAGTTGGAGATATCAGTGGATTAATCAATGCGAAGCAGATTCTTGTGCAGGAAACAGAATTTGAAAAAATGAATGACTTGGTTGATATACTTATGGAATCAGAAGAGGTTCTTTATGCACAGGTTGATTATCCCATTCAGCTAACTGAAAACGCTGTTGATAGTAATCCGTGGAGTGAAGATAAAAATACACCTGAGTCTGACCGTGGAAATGAGGAAAATCCGAATGGTAAGGACTGGTGGGCAGAAGCAATTGGCGCCTATACTGCGTGGAAGTATAGTGCTAAAAGCAGTCCGATGCAGATAGGAATTATAGACAGTGGATTTGACACCGACCATATAGAACTTGATGGAAAGATTAGCTTTATGCCGGATTACGCTGTTAATTCGGAAAATGATCATGGAACACTTGTAGCGGGTCTCATTGGTGCCAAGAACAATTCAGAAGGTATTCGTGGAGTTGCAGACAAAGCTGATTTAGTGTGCGTGGATTGGACTCCTGATGAAAACACAAATTATTTATCTTCCGGAGAGTATACTGAAATTACAAAACAGCTAATTGGACATGGCGTTCAAGTAATTAATAATTCATGGGCAATGGGTAAGTTTTATTCAGAAGAAGGATATACGCACTCTATATTTGGGGATAGTAATAATTGGGAGTTTTTATTACAACATTTGGTTATGCAGGTCAGTGGTGCTTATGATAGTTACCTGGAATCAGTAGAAACTTGTATAAAGCGTACGGCATTAACATGTGTGATTTCGATGGTTGAAATTTTAATGAACGGAAAAAAGAATTTTATGATTGTGCAGGGTGCTGGAAATGGTTATGAGGACAGACCGCAGGGAATAGATGCAAAATATGGCGGTTACTATGATGCGGTTGATGAAACTATTTATAATTTATTACCGCTTTCAAAAAGAAATGAATTGTCTCGGCGCGGTATAACGTATAACAATATTGATGAACGTATTATGATTGTTGGAGCTGTAAAAAACAAGACAGATAAAAATGGTAATTACAAAATGACAAGTATATCAAACTATGGAGATCATGTTGATATTTGTGCACCTGGCGAAGATATATTTAGCCTTGCCTGCGATAATAAATATAGGAGTGCAGCCGGCACCTCTCTGGCAACGCCTCTTGTGTCAGGTAGTGCAGCATTGCTCTGGTCATTAAAACCGGATATGACCCCTTCCGAGGTTAAGAATTTATTGAGGAGCAGTGTAGTAAAACAGGCTGCTGGTGTGGGAGATGGAAAAGGAAGCCTTTATCCTATGTTGAATGTGGGAAATGCTGTTAAGACATTAATCGATCAATCGAAAAGCCTGAGTGATCTGCAAGGAGCGTATGAGTACAGACTTGATCATGATTCTGTTCTTGTGACAGCTTTGTGTGGAGAAAATGGTAATTTGTGTTGTGAGTTGGATTTTGAGTATAACAATTACAAGGATCATGCTTGGTTGAATTTTGAATGGGATGGCACACCAAATCAGTTTGAAGTTATTGACTATAATCAGAAAAGATATGTGTTTACAATAGAGCTTATAGATGATCAGATAAAACTAAGTACCCAGGAAGGCTTTCCGTTTGATGAAGTTCTGCTGGAAAAAAGCAATGGCTTAATTTTTGCAAATGTAGTATTAGCTGTAGAAAATTATTTTAATCAGTACGAAGGAACTAGACTGGAAAAATCGGATTCTTATGAATATCCTACAGAAGGTATATATGGAACTGGATTTGGAGAACTATGGGAAGTAGCAGTCTCGGAGAATGGAAAAGAAAAATACTTAGTGAGTATTACTAGTCCAGAACATGAGGTGATTGGGCAGGCATCTGTGTATGACTATAATAATCGATCCAATGCCATTCAAAATGGTGATTTTGAAAGTCTTGAAGTATTAGAGACATTTGATATTTTTGATTACTTTGATTTTAGGTGAGATAAGTTATTTGCGATATTATACGGAAGATGATTGGAGGAAGAAAATGAAATGTACTAATTGTGGTGCCGAGTTGATACCGAATGGTAAGTTTTGTCGAAAATGCGGAGCATCGGTAGAAACGATGTTATCAAATAATTCTGATGATGACAGGCACTTAATAAATAAGAGATGCTCTGTGTGTGGAGAAGAAATAAAAGAGGGATACATGTTTTGCGAGAAATGTGGAACTCCTGTTGATTCAGTTTTACCAAACTACCAGCCTGAAGAAAAAAAGCACAGTCATATAGGTATTGTAGTGGCCGTTGTAGTGACTATTGTAGCGGGTATTGTAGTGGCTATTATAGGATGCGCAGCTTATATGTTATTAAACAAACCCCAAAAGGCTTTTCATGAGGAAATAGAAAAAACGGAAGAAACAGAGGATATGGAGAAAACAGAGGAAATAGAGGTAGTAGAGCCATCGGCATCAAATTTAGAGGGTATACCAACGAATGAAGATAGTTATGATTTGTCTGTGTGGGATGGTAGATTTCCTGAAAAACCGGAATCGGTATATCAGGATTATTTCGTTATATTTAATGAAGGCACCAGAGATAACAGAATTGAAATGTCTGTATTTGATATAGCGGATGAATCAGAAGAAAAATGCGTATATTGGAATGGTTACGGACAACCCATAGATTTGAAGGATGATGATTCAATAAAGAATTGCAATCAATATTATTATGATATGGAAAGTAATTCATGGATTCTATTTATGGCAGATTACTGGAGAATAACAGACTCTGCAAATAATATTATCAGCAGCAATATTGATGTCTGTGATTCTGACGGTTATAGAGTTTCGAGTCGTATTACATCAGAAGTGAATGAAAATTATATTGATTATTCTTATTATGAGACTGATCAATATGATGAGAGTGAGGGCGGTATACATACCTATGGTTATTATGTGGATGATTGTACATGGAAAGAAGCTTTTGCAAAAGCAAAAAAAAGTGGTGGCTATCTGGTAAGAATTAATAGTCAGGAAGAGTATGAGTATATCTTGGAAGAGATAGCTGATTACGGTTATGATGAAATACATTTTCGGATCGGCGGAAGGCGAGAGCCTGGCAGTAAGAAATATTACTGGGTTGATGAAAATAATAAGCTGTATGGAAAACAGATAAATTCATCGGAATATTGGGCGTATGATGAATGGATGAAAGGAGAGCCTAGTTTTAAGGATGGAGATATTGAAGAGGATTGTTTAGATTTTTATTATTACTCTGGTGAAGGTCGATGGATATGGAATGATGTACCAGATGACATTATATCTGTTGTATCTTCCTATTCTGGGAAAATAGGATATATTGTGGAATATGAATAAAAGATATAAAGAAAAAAGGAAACAAAAACAGAGCATGACAGTTATTTGCTTATGCCTTTTTGTTTTAAGCATACTCATTGTCTGCTTAATTTTTGTTCACGCACAGAATCATGATAGTAATTCAAACAAAACTGCAGGAAATACCAAAACTGATAAATCGAATAGTGAAGAAATTCAGAATGATGAAGAGATTCCAATGGCGGGAGAAACTCAGAATAATGAAGAAATTCAAAATGCCGAAGAAACTCAAGACATCGAAAACTCAGATATGACAGTTGATGATGTTTTGGAGCAACGTGCGAAGGAAATTTTATTGACGCTTTCTCTGGAAGAAAAAGTTGCACAGTTATTTATCGTACTTCCAGAGCAATTGATTGGAAATGTTGATCGTGTTACGGCTGCTGGTGACGTTACCAGAGAAGCAATCAATAAGCGACCTGTTGGTGGAATTATTTATCTCAGTTCAAATCTGATTTCTCCACAACAGACGAAAACGATGACGGATAATGTTCAACAATATAGCATGGAACGCTTAAATGTACCGATGTTCTTGTGTGTCGATGAGGAAGGTGGTCAGGTTACACGCCTTGCAGGGAAAGAGGGATTTAATCTTCCGATTTTCGATAATATGAGTGTGATCGGCAGTAAGGGTATTATTGACAAAGCACGTGAGATAGGTGAAAGCATCGGACAATATTTATATGATCTGGGATTTAATACAGATTTTGCACCAGTAGCTGATGTACTTTCGAATCCCCAAAATCAGGTAGTGCGGTATAGGTCTTTTGGAGATGATCCAGAGATTGTCAAAGAAATGTCTAATGCGGTAAGCCGTGGATTAGCATCGCAAAAAATTTTATCTGCATATAAGCATTTCCCGGGACATGGAGATACAACGGAAGATACTCATCAAGGGTATGCGTATTCAAATAAAACCAAAGAAGAGTTATATCAATGTGAGTTGATTCCGTTTATCAATGGTATTGAAAACGATGTACCATTTATTATGGTGGGCCATATTTCATTCCCTAATATTGTTGGAGATAACACACCTGCATCTTTATCAAAGACGATGGTTAAAGATTTGCTTATTGATGAGCTTCACTATACGGGTATTGTCATTACTGATGCTTTGAATATGGGTGCGATATCTCAGGAATACTCGGCTGCTCAGGCGGCTGTAAAAGCTGTAAAAGCTGGAGTTGATATGCTGCTTATGCCGGCTGATTTTAATACAGCATATGAAGGCGTATTGTCTGCGGTAAAAAACGGAGAAATATCAGAAGAACGGATAGATGAATCGGTGTATAAAATATTGAAAACCAAAATAACTATTTTGGAATAAGCGGTAGTGTAAAATGATTTGTGTTTTTTTGTATAAAATGGTAAATACATGGGAGGAGTTATGATGTTTTGTAGTAATTGTGGAAAAAAGATAGATGATAATGTAAAGTTTTGTCCTTTCTGCGGAGTGAGTGTAAAAGAGAATTCTGGTATGCGAAATCCGGAAAAGCCTGTCTGCAAAAGAAGTATTAATGGAAAAATAATCATCATGTTATTATTTGTAGGGCTGTTTCTTATTGGTGGAATAGCTACCAAGTTATTCCGTGGTTCTGAAAAGTCCAGTGGAAAAATTGAAAATGCAACTACAGAGCCTGAAAACTCAAAGATAATTTTAGAGTCAGATAGTAAAGAGAATGATTTGGATGAAGATAAATCCATAGAACGTGACAATGAGAACGGGCAAAAAGATTTTATATATTTGGCTCTTGTTGAAAATGAAGAGGGAAAATATGGGTTTATTAATGAGCAAGGAGAAGAAGTCATTGCTTGTCAATATGACAATGCTCGGAGTTTTGGTGACAATGGCAGTGAATTAGCAGCCGTGGGAACAGAAAATGGTGTTGATGCGAATGGAGATAAATTGTATAAATGGGGATATATAGATAGAAAAGGTAATTTAGTGGTTCCAATGAAATATGATGCTGTTGCTCTATGGCCAGATGCTAATATTCCTTTACTGGCAGTAGCCAAACAAGTTGGAACGGATTCGGATGGAAAACCACATTTAAAATGGGGGTTTATTGACAAGATGGGTAATGAAATGACTGAATATAAATATGAAAATATCTTGACAGATATAGATTATTCGTTGAATGGGTTAATGTGCTTAATAAAATATTCAGAAGACAGTACTTTTGAATATTGTGTGATTAATGCTAAAGGTGAAGAAATCATACCTTTCGGCAAGTATAACGAGATTTCTGTAGAAAATGATGGTCTGATTAGTGTGGAAAAACAGATTGGTGTATCTGAAGATGGATACCCAATATGTAAATGTGGTTGTATTGATGAAAAGGAAAATGTCATCATTCCATTTGAATATTATTTTTTACTGTCATTAAGTGATAATGGATTGCGTCCAGCATCAAAAAGAAATGAGGATGGAGAAGCTAAAGTGGGATTTATTGATAAAAATGGAAACGAACGTATACCTTTTCAGTTTGAATGGGCAGAATCTTTTTATTATGGTTTTGCCGGAGTAAGAGATGAACAGGATAATTTGGGATTTATAAATGAACAGGGAGAACTGGTTATTCCTTATCAATATTATAGAGGTTATGGACATTTTGATGAGAATAAACGGGCTATTATTGAATCCTGGAACGAACAGAATCAAGATTATGACGTTAGATTAATTAATGATAGAGGTGAAGAAATATTACCACGTCAGTATAGTGAAATTTTTTTAATAATGTCGGATATATATAGCGTAAAAAGTGGAGAAAAGTATGGCTGTGTGGATTGTGATGGTAAAATGATCTTACCTGTGCAATATGATTTAATATCAGGAGGAGACAATGGCTGGATGCTTGTCGGAAAGTATAATGAGGATACTGACCGATATACATACCAATATATGGATGAAAAAGGTAATGTAGTGCTGCAATTGTCAGAAGAGTATATTAGTGCATTTGGTTTTGTATAAAATTGATTAGATAGGGGGATTGGACGGATTAGAGCGAGTTTGAAAAAAATTTGAGGGTAGGACAGGGGACAGTTATCTGTCTGCCTTCTGTCCGTCTAAAATGTGCAGGCCTTACTCAAGTGAGGGTCTGCACGTTTTTATGGTCGAAAATAGGCGAATACTTTTTCTTAAATATCAGGTTCAGCAGAATAATGCTATATTTGCTATTTCCGCACTTCACCAATTGTGATAGAATAAGGGAAATGGCAGGTTAGAGGTGTATTTGTGAATTACCAATTATTACGGATGCATGGAGGTATTAATGGAAAGGACAGTAGCAATCGGAATACAGGATTTTGAAAAGATAATAAGAAATGACTGTTTTTATGTGGATAAAACTGACTTCATCCGGGAATGGTGGGAAAGTAAGGATGATGTGACATTAATTACCCGCCCGCGCCGTTTTGGAAAGACGTTGAATATGAGTATGCTGGAACAGTTTTTCTCGGTAAAGTATGCTGGTCGAGGAAATCTGTTTGAGGGACTTTCCATATGGAAAGAGGAAAAGTACAGAGAGATTCAGGGCACATATCCGGTAATCAGTCTGTCTTTTGCTAATGTGAAGGAAAAGGAATATCGGACAGCCAGAAAAAAAATCTGCCAGCTTCTTACAAAACTGTATGCAGAACATTCTTATTTGTTGAACAGTGGATTGCTGTATGAAACGGATATTGCCTATTTCAAGCGTGTTTCCGATGATATGGATGACAGTGATGCTTCTCTTGCTCTTTACCAGCTGTCAGATTTTTTGTATCGCTATTATGGTAAAAAAGTTATTATTCTTCTGGATGAATATGATACACCTATGCAGGAAGCCTATGTGGATGATTTCTTGCGCGAAAGCAACGAGCCGAGTGAAAGCTTGCTTTCATTTGGCGACTGCTCGCGAATCAGCACACATGAGTGTGCTGGTAGGAATGAACTGGTTGGATTTACCAGAAGTCTGTTCAATGCCACATTCAAGACCAATCCATGGCTCGAACGAGGCCTTATGACCGGAATTACCAGGGTAAGCAAAGAGTCTATATTTTCTGATCTGAATAATCTTAAAGTTGTATCCACCACTTCTGATGAGTACGCGACATCTTTCGGCTTTACTGAACAAGAGGTATTTACTGCATTGGAAGAATATGGACTGGGACAAGAAAAAAATAAAGTGAAACAATGGTATGATGGATTTATTTTTGGAAAGTATAGCGATATATATAATCCCTGGTCTATCTTAAATTTCCTGGATACAGGAAATATTACTACTTACTGGGCGAACACAAGCTCTAACAGTCTGGTTGGTAAGCTGATCCGGGAAGGAGACCGGCGGATTAAGGAAAAGTTTGAGTGTCTTTTGCGAGGTGATGTGATATATACGCCAATTGATGAGCAGATTGTATATCATCAGCTTGATGGAAATGAGGAAGCAGTCTGGAGTTTACTTCTTGCCAGTGGATATCTCAAGGTTCTTTCCTATGACCGGCAGGATTTGTTGGAGCCTGGGAAAGAACAGATGTATGAACTGGCACTTACGAACTATGAAGTAACGTGTATGTTTGAAAAAATGGTGCGCAGCTGGTTCACAGGAGTGAAAGCAGACTACAATGATTTTATCAAAGCGTTGCTGCTTGGTGATAAAAAGGCTATGAATGCGTATATGAACCGTGTTGCATTAAATATTTTCAGTTATTTTGATACTGGCAAAAATCCTTCCGTGGAGGAACCGGAACGATTCTATCACGGATTTGTATTGGGGCTGATTGTGGATTTGCAGAACAGGTATGTGATAACTTCCAACAGAGAAAGTGGATTTGGAAGGTATGACGTGATGCTG
Organism: Oliverpabstia sp.; assembly: GCA_051879355.1. Classification (GTDB taxonomy): domain Bacteria; phylum Bacillota; class Clostridia; order Lachnospirales; family Lachnospiraceae; genus Oliverpabstia. The sequence goes on along the minus strand of JBJELU010000151.1, from coordinate 52,100 downwards.
GAACCGAAGAATCCAACAGTGGATGATGCCATTATCCTGGAATTCAAGGTATACGATACAGATGAAGAGGAGACGCTGAAGGATACGGTACAGGAAGCACTTAAGCAGATAGAGAAGAAACAATATGCCGAACAGCTGATTGAATGTGGTATTCCCAAAGAACATATTCGAAGTTATGGATTTGCCTTTCAGGGGAAAAAAGTATTGATTGGCTGAAAACAAAAGGAATAACTCGGCTTCAGAAGGGAGAGTGTGGATAATGGCAAAAGTATTTAATACAACTGGTTTATGTGTTCCAGAAGCACATTATATGGTAAATATAGATGAGCGTCTGAAAGAAATCAGGAAGCTTGTAGATGATGGCAAGTATTTTACAATAAGCAAAGCACGTCAGTATGGGAAAACAACAACGCTGATGGCATTGAGCCGCTTCCTTCAGAAAGACTATTATGTTGTTTTGATAGATTTTCAGACTTTGGGCAGTGTGGATTTCGAAACAGAAAAAAATTTTTCCCATGCTTTTGCAAATACCTTTCTGAAAATCTATAGAAGGGCTAACTCAACAGTAACGGAGAAACTGCAGAAAGTTCTGGATTCACTCAGTTTTAAAATCGTAGATCAAAATCCAAATTTTACGTTAAGACCCCTGTTTGATAAGATTGAAGATATCTGTGCCGCTTCGGATAAGCCGATTGTGCTGATGATTGATGAAGTTGACAGTGCCACCAATAATCAGGTTTTTATTGATTTCCTGGCACAGCTTCGTGCACAGTATCTCAGGAGATTTCAACAGCCAGCACTGAAATCAGTAATCCTTGCAGGGGTGTATGATATCAGAAATCTTCGACAGAAGATTCGTCCGGAAGATGAACATAAGTACAATAGTCCCTGGAATATTGCTGCGGATTTTGATGTCGATATGAGTTTCTCGAAAGATGATATTGCCGGGATGCTGACAGAGTATGAAAATGACTATCACACGGGAATGTGTGTAGAAGAGATGGCATGCAGAATATATGATGATACTTCTGGATATCCTTTTCTTGTATCAAGATTGTGTCGACTGATGGATGAAAAGGTTAGTCGGGAATGCGGTTCCAGGAAGATGGCATGGACGTAGGAAGGTTTTCATAGAGCTCTGAGAATGATTTTGCAGGAAAGACATTTACGTATGCTGCAGACGCAAGTGTGATTGATGTAGCTGCAATGTTTGGATTCATACAGAATCAATGTGGAAATGTAGCTATTGCAAATCGAATTTTTGAAACGCGCCTGTATAATTTCTATCTTTCCGAAGATGAGATGCAGAAAACGGATATTTGGCTTATTGAAGCTGTCGTATAGGGGATATGGACGGGTTTGTAGTCAATAAGTGGATGTTTATGAGATCGTGCTTATAAACATCCATTTTTATTATCTATTTGTAACTTTGTTGCCTTTTGTATAACCGGCATTGCGGATAAAGTCATTGATGTGCTATAATTTTTTAAAAGATAAGTTTTTGGAGGTCACCGATGATAGGATTGAAACGTGGTTCCGTACAACTTTGTGAACATGAAAATGAATGGGAATTGGAAGCTCAGTACACCATTGTCCGCCTGAAAAAAATATTGGGTGATGTGGTGAAAGATATTCAGCACGTAGGGAGTACTTCCATCCGTTCCATTAAAGCAAAGCCGATTATAGATATTGCAATTGCTGTGGATTATTTTGATGATATTCTTGCATTTGAAAAGGAACTGAAAGATGCCGGTTTTTATTATCGGCCGGATGCAGGAATTGGAAATCAATTACTGTTTGCCTGTGGCAATTATTATGATGGTTCCGGCGATTTGCAGACTCATTTTATTCATGTTGTTCTTACTGATAGCATGGACTGGATCAATTATATCAATTTTAGAGATTATCTGAATAAAAATCTGACTGTGGCTAAAGAATACGAAAATCTGAAGGTAACGCTTGCCGCACAGAGGTCTGTTGACAACGGTAGGAAATATTATTTGCAGGGGAAACATGATTTTATTGTCAATACTTTGAGAGAAGCACTTATTGATTCCCAACTTGGAAAAACAGCAGAAATAGCCACCGGGGAGACAAATCATGTGAATCTGGCAGAAAGAGGTGAAGGTCGTGATGATACTTGATAAATTTCTGGAAACTCATATTCTCTCAACAGAAGAGTATCTGGAACTGCTTTCTTTGCGTGAAAATCCCGAAACCGTGAAACGCCTGCAGGATGAGGCGGTGCGTTTGAGAAAGCAGTACTATGGGGATAAGGTGTTTACCAGAGGATTGATTGAGTTTACGAATTACTGTAAGAATAATTGTTATTACTGTGGGATACGGAAAGGGAATCATCATGTGGACAGATATCGTCTGACCTGTGAGGAGATTATGGAATGCTGCCGGAACGGGCATGCACTGGGCTATCGGACCTTTGTGCTGCAGGGCGGTGAGGATCCCTATTATACGGATGAACGGATCGTGGAAATTGTCCGTTCCATCAAGCAGGAATTTCCGGACTGTGCGGTGACATTGTCGATTGGTGAAAAGTCTTATGAAAGTTATCAGAGGTTTCGGGAGGCGGGTGCAGACAGGTACCTTCTCCGTCATGAGACGGCAGATGAGGAGCTGTATCGGTCACTGCATCCTGCTGAGATGGAACTGTCTAATCGCAAACAGTGTCTCTATCATCTGAAAGAACTGGGGTATCAGGTGGGGGCAGGATTTATGGTGGGTCCTCCGGGGCAGACGATGCAGCACCTGGCAGAGGATTTGTATTTCCTGCAGGAATTAAAGCCTCAGATGGTGGGAATCGGCCCCTTCATTCCCCATCATGATACCACGTATGCCAATGAACCGGCGGGTAGTGTGGAACTGACTCTGTTTTTACTGTCAATTCTGCGAATCATGCTGCCGAAAGTCCTGCTTCCGGCCACAACAGCCTTGGGAACACTTGATCCACTGGGGCGTGAAAAGGGGCTTTCCGTAGGTGCCAATGTGGTGATGCCCAATCTGTCTCCGGTAAAAAATCGGAAAAAGTATGAGCTTTATGATAACAAAATCTGTACGGGAGAAGAAGCTGCTGAATGCCGGGGGTGTCTTTCCAGACGCGTGGAACGAGCTGGATACCGGCTGGTGGAAGAACGCGGTGATGCCGTTTCATAGAGTATACATTATTCAATTTCTTCTCCATTCTTTGGTAGCGTCATCCCGCACGACTTCACTCCTGTGTCTGCTCAGAAATCGTGTCAGGTTGTAGCAGTCAATCCAGATTTCTCCATTTCCATCCTTTTGGGATTCATCAAAGATCAGTTGAATCCCAAAATGCAGATGGACACTGTCGATATTATTGACATTTTCTTTAGCACTGTATCCAGTGTGACCCATATATCCGATTACATCACCGCTTTCTACCCGGTCACCTTCTTTAAGTCCTTCTGCGTAGGGACGATTCTGGCGCAGATGTGCGTAATAATAGTACCGTCTGGTATCGTCGCTTCGTATACCGATGCGCCAGCCTCCGTACTGATTCCATCCCAGAGCCTCCACGGTTCCGCCTTCTACAGCAATAATAGGCGTTCCGATCAGTCCCATCATATCGTGCCCTAAATGAGGACGAGAGTAGCCGTAGCTTCGGGAAGAACCGAAGTCATCATAATCACTGTAAGCAAATCCCTTGGCAATCGGAGAGAAAACTTTCAGCCCATAAGCTTTTGTCGTTGTGGTATTTTTGGAATCTGTATATTCCCCCACATAATTATGTAAAACGGCATCGTATGCTTCCAGATAATAGTTATAATATTTTAGATCTTTTGTGAGATTTTCTAACGTCACTTCTTTTGCACACAGCTTTTCTTTTGTATCTTTCATAAGAGAAAGTGCATCTTTAGAGAAATTTCCTCCTGTACGTGCAGCTGTATAGGCAAGCAGAGGAATCCATTCCACATGGACGGGTTCTTCGTAAGTTTCTACATCGTATTCGTAAGCAGCACAGAGGGCTTCATAGGAAATATTGAAATCCACCCATTTGATGAACTCTTTTTTCTGTGCAGAGACGGAAAGGGATTGCCCGACACGCCGGAAGGCGAAAAAAAGGCAGAGGGGAAGAATGAGCAATTCTATGACAATACCGATTTTTAACCATTTACTTCGCATGAAACCCTCAAAGAAGGAATTTATAATATATATGCGAATTGTTCAAAAAATAACCGTACAGACACAGAAAATGCCGCAGTACCAATATTGTGTCTTGTACTGCGGCATACTTTTTCTGTTATGAAGTCTGGAAGGATGAATAGTAACTTATTTTACACACTGAGCGAATTTCTGCTGTGCTTCCGTCACTTTTTTCTCTTCGGCAGCAGGTGTCTGATAAAGTCCCCGCTGGTGCATCATCTGAAATACCTCATTCTGAATGCTGTGTTCCTGTTCCAGAATTTTCAGAAAGGTATTTCGAACATTGTCGTGAACGCATTCACCCGCAAAAGTGTTAAAACGTTCTGTGGTGGCTTTCTGGGCAGACAGACCGTCCCCCAGGATTTCTTTGTCTGTAAAAATCTGTGCACTCTGCATATCCTGCATTTTTTCTACACCTCCTACCGTAACTGTTCGTACAATGCATTAAAATGGCCCTGGTGCATTTCAGAAATACGCTCATATTTCTGACGGATTTCACTGTCATTGGTGTGCATTGCCAGCATTTTAAATTTTTTGGTCAGCAGTTCTTCATCTGCCAGAAGATCATTCAGTGCAGATAATTCTTTTTCGGATAACTGTCCCATCCTGTATGCCTCCTTGTTATTAAATTTAACAGTTTTATGATGCCACTTAGGGCAGATTTTATGCATGAACAATTGTAAAAAGAAATTGTTTTGAAATACAAAATAGTTGACATTTTTTTTCCCCGGATGCATAATGAAAAACGCTTGAATGGAAATATTTTTGAATGGAAAGGGGCTGCAGCTATGAATATTGCATCCAGAATATTTTGTCGTGTTTACCAGTCTGCATTTCGTCTGGCACTTCCATTGCTTCCTTATCGGAAACCTAAAATCTATGGCAGTGTGGCTGGTATCGTAGATTTATTAATAGAAAAGCGGATTACCTCTGTACTGCTTGTCACGGATAAGGGAATACGCAAAGTGGGAAGTACAGCTCATCTGGAAAAATTGTTGAGAGAAAATCACATACATTGTGCTGTATATGACGATACCTGTGCTAATCCTACGGTACATAATGTGGAGGAAGCAAGGAAATTGTATTTGCAGGAACAATGCCAGGCACTGATTGCTTTTGGCGGTGGATCTTCCATGGACTGTGCAAAGGCTGTGGGAGCACGGATTGCTTATCCGAAAAAGTCTCTTGGAAAACTGAAAGGTTTGTTGAAAGTACTTCGCCGAATTCCGATGCTGATAGCAATCCCTACTACGGCAGGGACCGGAAGTGAAGTGACCATCACGGCAGTCATTACGGACAGTGAGAAAAAACATAAATACACCATGAATGATTTTACGCTGATTCCGTCCTATGCTGTATTGGATCCCGAGGTAACTTTTACTCTTCCGCCTCACCTGACTGCGACTACCGGAATGGATGCTTTGACTCACGCTGTGGAAGCTTATATTGGAGGAACTACCACCAGAGAAACCAGAGCGTTATCCTTGGAATGCACAAGATTAATTTTTGAAAATATTGAAATTGCCTATGCGGACGGATACAACCGAAAAGCCAGAGCGAATATGCTTCTGGCAGCATACAAAGCAGGAATCGCATTTTCAAAATCTTATGTGGGATATATTCACGCAGTTGCACATTCTCTGGGCGGTCAGTATAATATTCCTCATGGACTGGCCAATTCTGTTCTGATGCCGCTGGTGTTGGAAGATTACGGATCAGCTGCGCACCGGAAACTGCACAAATTAGGTGTAGCTGCCGGAGTATCCTCAGAAAGTGATTCTCATAAAGAAGGAGCAGAGAAATTCATACAGGCCATTCGGGATCTGAACAAAAGGATGGGCATACCGGAGACGCTCCCCGGAATTCTGGAAGAGGATATTTCTCAGATGGCAGCTCATGCGGCAAAAGAAGCCAATCCGCTGTATCCGGTTCCCAAATTGATGAATGCAAAGGAATTACAAAAGTTTTACTATCAGGTTGCAGATTGGAGATTGAATGATGAAAATAGATGAGATTCTGGAAAGTCAGCGCAGATACTTCAGAAGTGGAGCCACTCTGCCGGTATCTTTTCGTATTGAAATGCTGAAAAAGTTGAGAAATGCGGTGGAAAAATATGAAAATGAAATCGGGGAAGCCCTCAGAAAAGATTTGGGCAAAAGCGATTTTGAAGGATTTATGTGTGAGACCGGTCTGGTAAAAAGTGAAATCAGTTATATGATCCGCCATACCCGTCGGTTTGCGTCAAAGCATCGGGTATACACCCCACTGGCTCAGTTTGCTTCTTCCAGTTATAAAAAACCGTGTCCCTATGGAAATGTACTGATTATGAGTCCGTGGAATTACCCGTTTCTTCTGACCATTGATCCTCTCGCAGATGCTATTGCGGCAGGAAATACTGCAGTTGTCAAACCCAGTGCATATTCCCCGGCTACCAGTGCGGTGATTGCTAAGATGCTTTCTGAGTGTTTTTCTCCGGAGTATGTTGCGGTAGTGACCGGAGGAAGGAAAGAAAACGCAGTACTTCTTGATAAGAAATTTGATTTTGTATTCTTCACTGGAAGCCAGAATGTGGGAAAAGAAGTTCTGCGTCACACAGCAGAAACACTGACACCGGCGGTTCTGGAACTGGGAGGAAAAAGTCCCTGCATCGTTGACAGTACAGCCAAATTGAAACTGGCAGCGAAGAGAATTGTTTTTGGAAAATACCTGAACTGCGGACAGACCTGTGTAGCTCCGGATTATATTCTCTGTCACCAAAGCGTGAGAGAAAAACTCATAGAAGAGGTCTGCACACAGATTAAAAAACAGTATGGTGAAGACCCATTGACCAATCCCGACTATGGAAAGATTATCAATGAAAAACACTTTGATCGCATCTGCGGTCTGCTGGATAAAGACAAAATCGTTTTGGGTGGCAGATACAGCCGGGAATCCCTGCAGTTGGAACCAACGGTTATGGATCATGTGACCTGGGGGGATGCTGTGATGCAGGAAGAAATCTTCGGGCCGATTATGCCGATTCTTACCTTTGACAGCTTTGATGAAATCTATTCTATGCTTGCAGGAAAGCCGAAACCACTTGCACTATACTTGTTTTCCGAAGATAAACAACGGATCAAAGAAGTTACCGAACGATGTTCCTATGGTGGAGGCTGCATCAATGATACGATTATCCATCTTGCCACCAGTGAGATGGGATTCGGCGGTGTGGGAGAGAGCGGTATGGGCTCTTACCATGGGAAAGATGGATTTGAGACATTTTCTCATACAAAGAGCATCGTAGATAAAAAAACATGGATGGATTTGCCCATGCGTTATCAGCCGTATAAAAAAGAACTGTATGGGAAATTACTTCATTTGTTTTTGAGATAACGAGTGACATAGGGGGTGACCAGGGGACGGGTTCATAGTCACTATTGTGACTATGAACCCGTCCCCTGGTCACCCCCGGTCATTCCTTAGAGTATAACAACTTTTTCAAGACAGTTGTTTTCCGCTGCAACATGTAGTTCGATAGTAAAGTTTTTAATGTCTTCCCGCAAATAGTTTTCCAGCAGATGATTGCTATGATATTTCGCTGTTATCAGATTTGTCAGACAGTTGGCAAGTGTTTCTTCCAGCCATTGTGGATCGTTTTCCCCGATGATTAATTTGAGAGAGTCATATTCCTCTTCGCCGCACTCCTGTCCCAGCTTTTTGTCTATCATCATGTGACCTAATACATGGCGCAGAATGATGATACAGATATTATAAAACTGTTTCCGGTAACTGGATTGGAATTTAGTCAATACCTGATATACGTAATCCTGTGGAAATGCACCCATGAAAGATTGTTCAAAAGAGATATATTCGATATAAGTTGCTATCGCATGGATACCATATGCATCGGTGACAGGGCAAATGGTCGGATAATCCATGGTGATGATTGTCTCCTGGGGAGCAAATTGAGGGTTGTAGTATCTGAAAAATCCCGGCAGTGCCCGGGTTACGGTCATTTGATAATTTTCATTGCCGTAGGCACAGAAGTGCAGAATCATTTCATTATACATATCCTGCGTATTCTTTATTTTTTCAATCAGGGATTGGTATCCATATTGATATGCTTCCCGGGCAGATAAACCTTTCCTATCCACAAGATTGCCATGCGAATCACATTGTCTGATGCAATACAAGATAGCTTCCATCAATTGTCTTGCCTTTTCGAATGTAACAGATGTACTTTCCTTTGAAGTGAAGCGGTCTGTTAGTTCGGCAAGAATGGGAATTAATTCTTCCATCGGATATTCCATACTCATTTACCTCCAGCAAAGATCTTTCAATACTTCCAGATACAGCTCATGATCCCACCGTTTGACTTCATCAAATTGGGAATATTCTCCCCGTCCCTGTGTTGCCCGGAAACCTCTGTAGCCTGCCCGGATTGCCTGGGCAAAATGATTCAGGCATGTGCCTTCCAGATAATCCAGATCGCCGAAGCAAATCTCATCATACTGTTCTCTCATAAACTGTAAAAGCTCATCATCAGATATTTCGTCGAGCATTTCATTTTTATACAAGAAAAAGATTTCCTGCAGCCGAATCAGCGTTTCTACATAAGTTCCCTGATCCATGTAGGGGGAATCACAAAATGCATCGATGAGTTTTGGGAGTATTCCTTCGCCAAATTCAATGCGCTGCTGTTTGCGTAATTCACTGTTCCGAGTTTCTGTCAAAGTTTTTGCATCTGCTTCTGTAAGTTCAAGTCCGTATCGTGCAGTTTTCTGATTAACCTCCAGAATTTTCTGTATCTGGTTTTGTGATGACAGCAGATTTATCCAGTCTTTTTCTTCCATGGTAACCTCCTCCTTTTCAAAATCTTTGGGTGATTATACTGCAAAACCCGCAAAAATGGGAGCCTTGAAAAAAGTGCGATTTTGTGGTAATATAACCACAAGAAAAAGAAAAAATTCAGGCAATTCTGCCACTAATCCCGGTAAAACAATTTAATATCTATGATAATATTTTGCCTAATTATCGTTGGATTTCAACTTGACAGAAAAATTGTCCCCTAGTATGATTTACTATAGAGTGAGAATACGAGTGTACATATTATTTCTGAAAGTGAGGTACTGACAGATGGCAAATGATTATGGAGAGCAGATAAGAATTGTACAGGAGACCGTGGCTGGTAAAGAAATCACGTTTGCACATGTGATGGGTGGTCCGGCTCCGATTATATATCAGAAACTGGGGCTGAATCCACAGGTGGATTATCGCTCATCTGCTATCGGAATTATGAATATGACGCCGCCGGAGTCTGCGGTAATCGCATCTGATATCGCAGTAAAAAGCGGAAATGTTTATCTTGGATTTGCAGACCGTTTTACCGGAACATTGATTATTACAGGAGAAATCTCAGATGTAATGTCTGCGATGACAGAAGTCGTGGATTATTTCCGGGATACTATGGGATATGTAGTTTGTAATATTACAAAGAGATAGGATGTGCAGTCATGGCTGAAATAACAAAGGAGGAACTGCTGGAAAGGTTGTTCCATGATGATTATGAACGTCTGAGAGGAAAGAAGCTTCGTCTGACCCGTGTGAGGGTTCCGGGAAAGGAAGTTTGTCTGGCACATGTTCTGAATCCTTCACAGGCATGTATTTATCAGAATCTGGGATTGCATATCGGCGTTCACGAGGGGGAAGATCATACCGGAGAGTCTATCGGTCTGGTTCGTTTTACTCCCTGGGAGGCTGTGGTAGTTGCAGCGGATGTTGCGATGAAAAGTGCAGATGTGCAGATTGGATTTATGGATCGTTTTTGCGGTTCGCTGATCATTACAGGGGGATTTTCTGAGGTACAGACTGCAGTGGAAGAAGTTGTCCGATTTTTTGATGAGGTACTGGGATTTAAAACCTGTGAGATTCACAAAAGTTAATTATTGATGACAGAAGACAGGGCAGGTGAGAGAATGAAAAAAATGTTTTTAATGGGAAGAAGTGAAGCGGGAAAAACTTCTCTGACACAGGCGTTGAAGGGAGAAGAGCTTCATTATGTAAAAACTCAATACACCAATACCAATGATAGTACGATTGACTCACCGGGTGAATATGCAGAGTCTAAGCGTTTCAGCGTGGGACTGGCCTGTTTTTCTTTTGAAGCAGATGTGGTGGCAATGGTTCAGGCTGCAGACGAGCCGTTCAGTTTGTTTGGACCGGGTGGACGTTCTTTTATTTTGCGTCCGATGATTGGAATCATTACCAAAATTGACTCGCCTTATGCCAATGTTCCTATGGTCAGACAATGGCTTGAAAATTGCGGATGTGAGCGCATTTTTATGATAAGCAATGTGACTCGCGAGGGTATGGATGAACTGATGGAATATCTGGCAGAAGATATTCCTCCGATTACACTGGAGCAGGCAAAGTTTAAACAAAGACTGGGATTAAATGAATGGGATCCACTTCCGGAAGGAATAGAATATCCGGTTGAATGCTAAGCGGGCAGATATATGGACATGAAAAAGTGACCATGTATCTGTCCTTTTTATATCATAGGAAAGTCCTCTGACTTTCCTATGATATAGAACCATCCATGGCTTGCCCACTTTGTTCTGATTAAGAACCATTTTCTGTATGCGTACATATTTTAATATCATGAATCGTATCAGGAGGTCATGATGAAAAAGAAATTAGCAGGGATTGGACTGATGATAATGGTGGCAGCTTCCGTACTTGCAGGCTGCGGAAATGACGGTGAAGGAGAGGGAAAGATACAAAAGGTGACGCTGAATGAAGTGGCTCATTCGATTTTCTATGCGCCTCAGTATGTAGCTATTGAAAATGGATATTTTGAACAGGAAGGAATTGATCTGGAACTGGTGACTGGTTATGGGGCAGATAAGACAATGGCGGCTGTCATATCTGGTGATGCACAGATTGGATTTATGGGGGCTGAAGCCTCCGTGTATGCGTATCTGGAAGGTGCTAATGATCCTGTGGTAAATTTTGCTCAGGGAACCCAACGGGCTGGAAATTTCCTGGTTGCAAGGGAAGAGATGCCTGATTTTCAGTGGGATGATCTGAAAGGCAGGAAAGTACTGGGGGGACGGAAGGGTGGCATGCCAGAAATGGTATTCGAGTATATTCTAAAGAAAAATAATATTGATCCGGCAACGGATCTTGAAATCGACCAGAGTATTGATTTTGGCTCTACCGCCGCAGCATTTGCCGGAGGTCAGGGAGATTTTACGGTGGAATTTGAACCGTCCGCTACGGCGCTGGAGAATGAAAATTCCGGCTATGTGGTGGCTTCACTGGGTGTGGATTCCGGTTATGTACCGTATACTTCCTACAGTGCAAAGACCAGTTATATGAAGAAACATCCGGAAATTATTCAAAAGTTCACGGATGCGCTGCAGAAAGGTGTGGATTATGTGAACTCTCATACACCGGAAGAGATTGCCCAGGTAATAAAGCCGCAGTTTAAAGAAAATGATCTGGAAACGATCACAAAGATCGTAGAGCGATATCAGCAGCAGGATACATGGAAAGAAAATCTGATTTTTGAAAAGGATAGTTTTGAACTTTTGCAGGATATTCTGGAAAGTGCCGGGGAACTGGAGAAGCGGGCTGATTATGAAAATCTTGTTACTGTGGAATATGCAGAAAAAGCAATGAAAAAATGATCATTGCTTCATCTCATATTGCAGCATTTCGTAATGCAGTGTGCAGCCTTCATAAATTTCCATGGGAAGAAGTGCACGGGCTACCAGCTTCAGTTCTTCGTCCGGCTGGTCGATTCTTTGCAGATTGGCGTAATCGCCGTCGATGGATACAACTGTATAATCACAGGTAAGCATAGAAAAAACCTCCATTCATTTATCTGATTATAGCATATGTTCGAAAAAAAACAAAGAGTTACTCTTGCGATTTTTTCTCCTTTCATTCATAATAAGGAAAAAGACTATTTGGCATGCAGTGCTTCCGGAGATTTCCGGCATGCACTGCATTTCCAAATGATAGAAATGAGGTATAGATATGAAGATTGGCTTTATCGGATGTGGAAATATGGCCTCCGCAATGATTGGAGGTATTATTAATAATCATGTGGCCTCACCGGAAGATATTCTGGCTTCCGCAAAGACAGAGGAATCGCGCCAGCGTTCAAGAGAAAAGCTGGGAATTGCCCTTACTTCTTCAAACATAGAGGTGGCTGAATTTGCCGATGTGCTGGTTATCGCTGTGAAACCTTTCTATTATGAAGAGGTTATCACAGAGATTAGAAGAAGTGTAAGAGAAGATACCATTATTGTATCTATTGCGCCAGGCAAGACTCTGCACTGGCTGGAAAATGTCTTTGGTTCACCTTTAAAAATCGTTCGTACTATGCCAAATACACCGGCGCTTGTGGGAGAAGCAATGAGTTGTATCTGTGGTAACTCCCATGTCACAGAACAGGATATGAAATTAATATGCAAAGTCTTCCAAGGTTTTGGAAAGACAGAAATGGTTAAAGAAGAGTTAATAGACGTAGTCGTCGGTGTGAGCGGCAGTTCTCCTGCGTACGTTTTTATGTTTATCGAGGCTATGGCTGATGCGGCGGTTGCCGGAGGCATGCCGAGAGCTCAGGCCTATCGGTTTGCAGCACAGGCCGTTTTGGGAAGTGCCAAAATGGTGCTTGAAACGGGGAAACATCCTGGGGAATTGAAAGATATGGTATGTTCTCCGAAAGGTACTACGATTGAAGCAGTCCGTGTCCTTGAAGAAAAAGGGCTGCGGAGTGCAGTGTTTGAAGCGGTTAAAGCATGTGTTGAAAAATCCAGGAATGTTTGAATGTAATAATCAATAGTCGATTCCGTATGTTGAAATCAGAATTTTTTCGATTTCATGAATGTATTATAGCACGGGTCATTTACGAAATTTGCCAAAACTGCACTGAAAATTATAGGATTATTATAGAAGAAAAGAGGAAAAATGATGGAAAAAGTATGTGTATTTCTTGCGGATGGATTTGAGGAGATTGAGGCACTGACAGTTGTTGATATGCTGCGAAGAGCGAATGAAGAGGTCGTGATGGTGTCGATTATGGGTAGAAAAATGGTCACCGGCTCTCATGGAATCAGTGTACAGGCGGATGCTCTTTATGAGGAGATGAATTTTGCCGAAGCGAAGCTTCTGGTGCTGCCGGGCGGAATGCCGGGAACGAAGCACCTGGGGGCATTCCGGCCATTGACAGAGTTATTGGTGGAATGGAATTCTCAGGAGAAAATGATTGCAGCGATCTGTGCGGCTCCCAGTGTACTTGGCGATCTGGGATTATTGCAGGGAAAAGAGGCTGTGTGCTATCCTGGATTTGAGGAACGGCTTACCGGTGCAGTGATTGGAAAAGGAGCTGTAGCGGTGGATGGAAATATCACTACCAGTCGGGGAATGGGAACGGCCATTGACTTCGCAGCAGCCCTGATTGAGCGGCTTCAGACCCGGGAAAATGCGGAAAAATTGAAAAAATCCATTATATATGGGCTTTTCCAGTAAAAAATGCTGGTGTTTTTTTGAGGCTTGTGCTATACTACAAAAATGTATGAGTATGGATATCGATTTTTTTGAATATCATAACAAACATTTGAAAAATAATTCCATAAAAATAAAGGAGGAGCTACACCAATGAGCGTTACAGTAGAAAAACTGGAAAAGAACATGGCGAAACTTACAATTGAAGTTTCTGCTGATGAACTGGAAAAAGCAATTCAGGCTGCATACCTGAAACAGAAAAACAGAATTAATATCCCGGGATTCCGTAAAGGAAAAGCTCCGAGAGCTATGATTGAAAAAATGTATGGAGCAGGTATCTTCTATGAAGATGCAGCAAATGCCCTGATTCCAAATGCATATTCTGAAGCACTGGCTGAGTGTGAAGAAACAATCGTTTCTCAGCCGTCTATTGACGTGGTTCAGCTGGAAAAAGGCAAACCATTCATTTTCACAGCAGAAGTTGCTCTGAAACCGGAAGTAAGTCTGGGTGAATACAAAGGACTGGAAGTTCCGAAGAGTGAACTGGAAGTAACAGAAGAAGAAGTTGCCGGAGAGCTGAGAAAAGAGCAGGAAAGCAATTCCAGAACAATCGATGTAGATGACAGAGCAGTTGCTGACGGCGACAAAGTAACTCTGGATTTTGAGGGATTTGTTGACGGAGAAGCTTTTGACGGCGGAAAAGGAACAGATTATCCGCTGACCATCGGATCCGGAGCATTTATTCCGGGATTTGAAGAGCAGCTGGTAGGTGCTGAAATCGGAAAAGAAACAGAAGTAAATGTTACATTCCCGGAAAATTATCAGGCAGAAAATCTGGCTGGAAAACCGGCTGTATTCAAATGCACAGTTAAGAAAATCGAAGTAAAAGAACTGCCGGAACTGGATGATGATTTCGCAAAAGACGTATCCGAATTCGATACTCTGGAAGAATACAAAGCAGACATTAAGAAAAATCTGGAAGAGAAGAAAGCTGATGCTGCAAAACGTGCAAAAGAAGATGCAGCAGTAGATGCAGCAATCGAAAAAGCTTCCATGGAAATTCCGGATGCTATGATTGACACTCAGGTCAGCAACATGATTGAAGATTTCGCAAGAAGAATCCAGTCTCAGGGTCTGACTATGGAACAGTATCTGCAGTTTACCGGAATGACCCCGGCTGCTCTGCAGGAACAGATGAAACCGCAGGCACTGAAGAGAATCCAGAGCAGACTGGTTCTGGAAAAGATTGCAGAAGTTGAAAATATTCAGATTTCCGATGAAAAACTGGATGAAGAAATCGCTCAGATGGCTGAAATGTACAAGATGGAAGTTGAAAAACTGAAAGAAGTACTGGGTGATGCTGAAAAAGAACAGATGAAGAAAGATCTGGCTGTTCAGGAGGCTGTTACTCTGATTGCAGAAGCAGCTGTTGAAGTTGAAAAAACTGAGGAATAATTCAGAATATCACACTGCAAGTTTAGGAACTGAAGATAAAGACATTATATAGAAGGAAGGCTTGAATATGAGTTTAGTACCTTATGTCATTGAGCAGACCAGCAGAGGCGAGCGGAATTATGATATTTATTCTCGTTTGCTGAAAGATCGTATCATTTTCCTTGGGGAAGAAGTTAACGATGTCAGTGCAAACCTGGTTACGGCACAGCTTTTGTTCCTGGAATCTGAGGATCCGGGAAAGGATATCCAGCTGTATATTAACAGCCCAGGCGGTTCCGTATCTGCAGGAATGATGATTTATGACACCATGCAGTATATCAAATGTGATGTATCGACTATTTGTATGGGACTTGCAGCCAGTATGGGTGCGTTCCTGCTGGCAGGTGGAACGAAAGGAAAACGTTTTGCACTTCCGAATGCAGAGATTATGATACATCAGCCGTCCGGCGGAGCAAAAGGACAGGCTACCGAGATTCAGATTGTTGCGGAGCAGATTCTTAAGACAAAGCACAGACTGAATTCTATTCTGGCAGCCAATACTGGTCAGCCGCTGGAAAAAATAGCACAGGATACAGAGAGAGATAACTATATGACAGCAGAAGAAGCGATGGCATATGGTTTGATCGACAATGTTATTACCAAGAGATAACAGAAGGCAGAATAGGAGGGGGTTGCCGGCGGCAGCACCCTCCTATTACGACATATCCCGAATATCCTTCGGCGGATTGCCGGAGTGTACTTGAAAAGAAAGGAATTATAGAGTATGGCATTGAAAAACGGTGAGCCCAGAATTCGCTGTTCTTTCTGTGGAAAGACCGAGGAGCAGGTACGCAAATTGATTGCGGGACCAGACGGAGCTTTTATTTGCGATGAATGTGTGGGAATCTGTTCTGAGATTATCGATGAAGAATTTGCCGATGAATACGGTGTCGGTGATGATATCAATCTGATGACACCAAGAGAAATGAAAGAATTTCTGGATGATTACGTGATTGGTCAGGATGAAGCAAAGAAGGTTCTCTCTGTTGCTGTATATAATCATTATAAACGAATATTGTCTTCACATAAGAAAGACGTGGAACTTCAGAAAAGTAATATTCTGATGCTTGGACCAACCGGTTCAGGAAAGACTTATCTGGCACAGAATCTTGCCCGTATGCTGAATGTGCCATTTGCAATCGCAGATGCGACGACACTGACAGAAGCCGGATACGTGGGTGAAGACGTGGAGAATATTCTCCTGAAAATTATTCAGGCAGCTGAATATGACATTGAGCGTGCCCAGCGCGGCATTATTTATATTGACGAGATTGACAAGATTACAAGAAAATCGGAGAATGCGTCCATTACCCGTGATGTTTCCGGTGAGGGCGTGCAGCAGGCTCTTTTGAAAATCATTGAAGGTACCGTAGCTTCAGTGCCTCCTCAGGGAGGAAGAAAGCATCCACATCAGGAATTTATTCAGATTGATACGACTGATATTCTCTTTATCTGCGGTGGTGCTTTTGAAGGACTGGAAAAGATTATAGAGACCCGTATGGATACCAAGGCGATTGGATTTAACGGTTCTCTGGGAATTAAACATGAGAAAAATGTCGGTGAGATTCTGAAAGAGGTTATGCCGCAGGATTTCATCAAATTCGGCCTGATTCCGGAATTTATCGGACGTGTTCCGGTCGTAGTATCTCTGGATGCTCTGGATGAAGATGCTCTTGTCCGGATTCTGAAAGAACCTAAAAATTCTCTGGTAAAACAGTATCAGACACTGATGGAGATGGATGGTGTGGAACTGGAGTTTGATGAAGAGGCTCTTCGTGAAGTTGCAAAAGTTGCTATGGAACGTAAAACAGGAGCCAGAGGACTTCGTTCTGTCATTGAAAAAACGATGATAGATGTGATGTATGAATCTCCGTCAGATCAGACGATTCAAAAATGTTTGATTACGAAAAAAGCGGTAATGGGAGAAGAAGAACCTGTAGTGACCCATGGAGAGATAAAACCATCCAAGAGACGATCCTCTTCCAAGCGTGCAGGAAGACCGGAAACCGCCTGAGTGGAGGAAATGAATGAACAATTTGATAAAGGCTATGCCGGCGATCGCTCTTCGTGGAACCACGATTCTTCCGGAGATGATTGTACATTTTGACATCAGCCGAAGAAAATCCATCAAAGCTGTGGAAGAAGCCATGACCCAGGATCAGAAGATTTTTCTGATTACGCAGAGAGATCCACAGGTGGAGAAGCCCGGATTTCAGGACCTTTACAAAATAGGGACGATTGCAGAAATCAAACAGGTAGTCAAGATGCCAAAAGATATGCTGCGGGTTCTGGTAGAGGGAGTTGAACGGGCAGAACTGATGGAACTGGAGGAAAATCTTCCGTATCTGGAAGCAGAAGTGGCAGGATTTGAACTGGAAGAAGAGAACCTTCCGGTTAATCTGCAGGAAGCAATGATTCGGACGATTAAAGAACTTTTCATGACTTATTGTCAGGAAAATCAGAAAATCAGTAAGGAACTGGCCGGGCAGATTCTGGACATTCAGGAAGTGGGACGTCTGGTTGATCAGATCTGTATCAATATTCCTCTTGGATATGAGCAGAGACAGCATCTGCTGGAAGCTATTTCTCTGAATGAGCGATATGAACTTCTGGGAGTCATCCTGAGCAATGAAATTGAAATCCTGCGTTTTCGTGCAGACTTTCAGAATAAAGTTAAAGAACGAATTGATAAACATCAAAAAGAATATATACTCCGGGAACAGATGAAACTGATCCGGGAGGAGCTGGGGGAAGATGATACGGTGTCAGAAGCCGATCATTTTCTGCAGCAGGCAGAGGAACTGAAGGCTTCAAAGGAAATCAAAGAAAAGATTTGTAAGGAGATTCGACGTTTTAAAAATCTTGGTTATAATAACTCTGAGAGCAGTGTTTCCAGAGGCTATATCGAAACTCTGCTGAAGCTTCCCTGGGACAAGGCATCCAGGGATAATCATAACCTGAATCGGGCAAGGGAGGTTCTGGAAGCTGATCATTATGGTCTGGAAAAGGTGAAAGAACGAGTGCTGGAATTCCTTGCCGTCCGTACACTGACGAAAAAAGGAAGCAGTCCGATTCTTTGTCTGGTGGGACCGCCTGGAACAGGAAAAACATCGATCGCGCGTTCTGTTGCAAGGGCACTGAATAAGAAATATGTTCGTGTATGCCTGGGAGGTGTACGGGACGAAGCCGAGATCCGCGGTCACAGAAGAACGTATGTGGGGGCAATGCCGGGAAGGATTGCTTCCGGGCTGATTCAAGCCGGCGTGAAAAATCCTCTCATGCTGCTGGATGAGATTGATAAAGTCAGCAGTGACTATAAAGGGGATACCTCGTCTGCTCTGCTGGAGGTTCTCGATGCGGAACAGAACAATAAGTTTGCCGATCATTATGTGGAACTTCCCATTGATTTGTCAGAAGTTCTGTTTATTGCAACAGCTAACGACCCGCAGAGTATTCCGAGACCTCTCATGGATCGTATGGAAGTGATTGAGATATCCAGTTATACAGCCAATGAAAAGGAACATATCGCCAGAGAACACCTGATTCCCAAGCAGATTCTGGCAAATGGTCTGAAAGAAAATCAGCTGACGATCACAGATGAAGCTCTGAAAAAAATCATATCCGGTTATACTAAAGAAGCCGGTGTCCGTAATCTGGAAAGAAAATTCGGTGAAATCTGCCGTAAAACGGCCCGCAGGATTCTTCAGGACAAAGAAAAACATGTGGAAGTAACCGAAGATAATCTGGAAGAATTTCTTGGAAAGTCCAGATACAGTTACCAGAGAGTCAATGAAAAAGATGAAGTGGGGATTGTCCGTGGACTGGCATGGACCAGTGTGGGCGGAGATACCCTTCAGATAGAAGTTAACCGTATGCCGGGAAAAGGAGAATTTCTTTTGACTGGGCAGCTGGGGGATGTGATGAAAGAGTCTGCACAGGCGGGCATCAGCTATATACGCTCTGTAGCCGGGCAGTATGGCATTGACAGTGAATTCTTTAAGAAGAATGACCTTCATATTCATATCCCGGAAGGTGCAGTGCCCAAAGACGGACCGTCTGCCGGAATTACGATGGCAACAGCTATGTTATCTGCCATAACCGGAAAACCGGTGCGGGCAAATCTGGCTATGACTGGAGAAATTACCCTTCGGGGAAGAGTACTTCCCATCGGTGGTCTGAAAGAAAAACTTCTCGCTGCCAAAACGGCGGGTATCACCAATATACTGGTTCCTGCACAGAATCGGCCGGATGTGGAAGAAATTGATGCAGAAATCACAGAAGGAATTCGGATTGTGTATGTAGAATCCATGGAAGAGGTGCTGAAAGAAGCACTAGTATAGTCCACGGTAATTACCGTGGATTATACTAGCAGCATAGGAGGTTTTTATGATTATAAAAAATGTTTCTTTGGATATTGTCTGTGGAATTACCAGTAAACTTCCGAACACAGGACGTCCGGAAGTGGCTTTTGCAGGAAAATCCAATGTAGGGAAGTCTTCTCTGATTAATGCACTGATGAACCGGAAGTCTCTGGCAAGGACCAGTGCGGCTCCCGGAAAGACACAGACCATTAATTTTTATAATGTGAATGAAGCCATCTATCTGGTTGATCTTCCGGGGTATGGATATGCAAAAGCTTCGGAAGAAATCAAAGCCAAATGGGGTAAAATGATTGAAGATTATCTTCATCAGTCTCAGGAAATCCGTGCCGTGTTCCTTCTGATTGATATCCGTCATGATCCTTCGGAAAATGATAAAATTATGTATCGATGGATTCTTGATCATGGATATGAACCGATTATCGTGGCTACCAAGCTGGATAAGATTAAAAGAAGTCAGGTTCAAAAACAAATGAAAGCCATCCGGCAGGGTCTTCAGGTGGTTCCGGGAACGCAGATCATCCCGTTTTCAGCTCAGAGTAAACAGGGAAGAGAAGAAATATGGGAAATTATTGATCAGTTGACAGGTATGGCAGAGTGACCGGGGGAGTGACTGGGGGACAGGTACATAGTCACGAAAAGTGACTATGTACCTGTCTCACGGTCACTCCCCCTTAATTTAAAAAGAAATGTGGAAAAGTAAAAGGATTTTCTTGTAATATGTGGAGAAATCCGCTACAATAGGGCTTGATTTTAATCTATTTGGACTGCTTTTAGTAGCTGAAAGAGAAAGAACAGGTGAACAAATGGGAATTATTAAAGCAGCAAAGCTTGCTTATGATTATCTGAGATACGGAGAGGAAGGCGAGGAGCCGGAGGTAAACCGGGCCATCGACCATGTGGATCTGGATATTCAGGAAGGGCAATTTATCGCAGTTTTGGGTCATAACGGAAGTGGAAAATCCACACTTGCAAAGCACATTAACGGACTTTTGGTGCCGTCAGAAGGAACCCTTTGGGTGGATCATATGGATACATCTTCACAGGAAGATATCTGGAAAATCCGCCAGAAGGCAGGTATGGTTTTTCAGAATCCTGATAATCAGATTATTGGAACTGTTGTGGAAGAAGATGTGGGATTTGGTCCGGAGAATCTGGGTGTTCCCACTGAAGATATATGGAAGCGGGTGGATGACAGTCTGGAAGCTGTAGGAATGACAGCTTACCGCAAGCATTCTCCCAATAAACTGTCCGGTGGACAGAAGCAGAGGGTAGCGATAGCCGGTGTGATGGCTATGAAACCTAAGTGCATTGTTCTGGACGAGCCGACAGCTATGCTTGATCCGAATGGAAGAAAGGAAGTGCTGAAAGCTGTTCGGGAATTGAATCAGAAAGAGGGAGTTACGGTTATTCTGATCACCCATTATATGGAAGAAGTGGTATTTGCGGATGATGTCTATGTGATGGATCAGGGACATCTGGTGATGCATGGAAAACCAAGAGAAATTTTCTCTCAGGTAAAACAGTTGAAAAAATACCGACTGGATGTACCGCAGGTAACTATGCTGGCATATGAGCTGAGAAAAAATGGTCTTGATATACCAAAAGGGATTCTGACTATTGATGAATTGTTAGGGGCACTTCAGGATCCAAATCTGAAGGTACTGGATAACTGGGAACAGATAGAAATTCCTCAGTATCGCAGTGCCGGGAGTGATATGGAATGGAAAACAGAAGAAGTACGGTCAGCAGGCGGTGAAACATCGCTTCGGCTGGAACATGTGTATTACACATACAGCCCGGGTACAGCATATGAGATGCATGCTCTGAAAGATATTAATCTGGAAATCCCGCAGGGACAGTTTGTGGGAATCATTGGGCATACAGGCAGTGGTAAATCTACACTGATTCAGCATTTTAACGGGCTGGTACGTCCTACACAGGGGAAAATTTATTTTGAGGGTCAGGACATCTGGGCGGAACAGTTCCCGCTACGTGGTCTTAGAAGCAAGGTGGGTCTGGTATTTCAGTATCCGGAGCATCAGCTTTTTGAGACCGATGTATTGACGGATGTGTGTTTTGGGCCTAAGAATCAGAATCTTACGCAGGAAGAATGCGAAGAACGGGCCAAAGAAGCATTGACTCATGTGGGGCTTGATGAAAGTTATTATGCAAAATCTCCTTTCGAGCTTTCCGGAGGGCAGAAACGAAGAGTTGCGATTGCAGGTGTACTGGCTATGAATCCCAAGGTGTTGATTCTGGATGAGCCGACGGCAGGTCTGGATCCGCAGGGAAGAGATGAAATTCTTGATCAGATTGCAAGTCTTCATAAAACCAGAGGTATTACGATTATACTGGTATCTCACAGCATGGAAGATATTGCCAAATACGTGGATCGGATTATTGTTATGAATCATGGCGTAAAAGAATACGATGATGCACCGAAGAAAGTATTTTCACATTATCGTGAACTGGAAAAGATTGGTCTGGCAGCTCCGCAGATTACGTATATTATGCATGCACTGGCTGAAAAAGGTCTGGATGTGGATGTCAATGCCACAACCGTTGAAGAAGCGAGAGTTTCCATTATGGAAGCGATAGAGAAAAGAGGTGCCGTATGATTCGAGATATTACGATAGGTCAGTACTATCCGGCGGATTCTATTCTGCACCGTCTGGATCCCAGAGTGAAATTTGTCAGCACACTGGTATATATTGTTTCTTTGTTTGTATTTTCCTCATGGATTGGCTATGGGGTTGCGGCAGTTTTTCTTGCGGTTATGATTGTCTTGTCCAAAGTACCGTTTAAGTTTATGGTCAAGGGATTAAAACCCATTATGATGCTGTTGCTGATTACGATGTTTTTTAATCTGATTTTTACTCCCGGTGAGGTAATCTGGTCCTTCTGGATTATTAAGATTACCAGAGAGGGTGTAAAACTGGCGGCCAAAATGGGAATTCGTTTGATTTTTCTTATTATCGGTGCGTCAATCATGACACTGACTACAACGCCGAACCAGCTGACAGATGGTCTGGAGCGTCTGATGCGTCCGCTGAATAGAATTCATGTACCGGTACATGAAATTGCCATGATGATGTCTATTGCTTTGCGATTTATCCCAATCTTATTAGAGGAAACGGATAAAATTATGAAGGCACAGATGGCCAGAGGTGCTGATTTTGAAAGCGGCGGTCTGATTCAGAAAGTAAAAAATATGGTACCGCTTCTGGTGCCGCTGTTTATTTCTGCATTTCGTCGTGCCAATGATCTGGCTATGGCGATGGAGGCCAGATGTTATCACGGTGGTGACGGAAGAACTCAGATGAAACCATTAAAATATGCAGGACGAGATTATATTGCTTATATGGTGGTATTTGGTTATCTGGGAATCAGTATTGTATTTCGTATTGTTGGTATATAGACGTGTTGATACAGGGGTCAAATTTTTTTGGCCCCTGCTTTTGCGAGGTATAAAATGAAACGGGTAAAGTTGACAGTTGCCTATGACGGCACGAATTATTGCGGCTGGCAGGTGCAGCCAAACGGTCTGGCGGTTCAGCAGGTGCTGAATCAGTGTCTCAGTGACCTTCTGGGAGAAAAAATCGCAACGATAGGAGCCAGCAGAACAGATGCAGGGGTCCATGCTCTGGGAAATGTGGCTGTTTTTGACACGGCGTGCAGAATGCCGGCAGATAAGATTTCCTATGCTTTGAATACCCGGCTTCCGGCAGATATTCGGATACAGGATTCTGTGGAAGTTCCGTCTGATTTTCATCCAAGATTTCAGCAGACGATAAAAACGTATGAGTATAAAATATATAACAGGAAATTCCCGGATCCCACCAAACGTCTGTATACGTACTTTTATTATTATCCTCTGGATGAGGAACTGATGCGCCAGGGCGCGGCTTATCTGGTAGGAGAACATGATTTTAAAAGTTTTTCTACGTACAAGCCGGAAGTGGGAAGTACGGTGCGTACCATATATGCACTTGACATCAGAAAATCAGAGGATGATGTCATCACTATTCGGATTCAGGGAAATGGATTTTTGTATAATATGGTGAGAATCATAGCCGGGACGTTGATACGGGTCGGCGGCGGTTATTATCCGCCTGAACAGGTGAAGACGATACTGGATGGAAAAAATCGTGAACTGGCCGGGGAGACGGCAAGGCCGGAAGGACTGACTCTTGTGGAGATACAGTATCCGGAGTATCAAAATCTCCGGAAATAATGAAAGGCTTGCAGCAAGTACGCCGAGGCGTATTAGAAAAATAGTATGCAGCAGTGTGGAAAAACCCGGAAGGGAAATGTGGATAAGATGAAGAAAAATTCAATTCCCTGTGGAAAAACTTCAAAAATAAGGGAAAATCACGAAAAAATCTGTTGACACATCAGGGCGCTTATAATATAATTATTCAATGTGACGTAGTGCGAAAATACCTTGCCAAAGCCCCGGAAAAGGTATTTTACATTATAGATAATTATAGTTAAAGTTTGAATAACAGGAGGGAAATCCATGAACAGTTTTATGGCTAATCCAGATAAGATTGAAAGAAAATGGTATGTAGTAGACGCTGAAGGCTGCACATTAGGACGCCTGGCATCCAACGTAGCAAGTGTTTTAAGAGGAAAAAATAAACCAGTTTTCACTCCTCATGTAGATACAGGTGATTATGTTATCATCATCAACGCTGACAAAGTGAAAGTAACCGGTAAAAAACTGGAACAGAAAATTTATTACAGCCACTCTGATTATGTAGGTGGAATGAAAGAAACCACTCTGAAAGATATGATGGCTAAAAAACCGGAGAAGGTTGTTGAACTGGCAGTAAAAGGTATGCTTCCAAAAGGACCTCTGGGAAGACAGATGTATTCCAAACTGCATGTATATGCAGGTCCGGAACATGCTCATGCAGCTCAGAAACCGGAAGTATTAACATTTTAATGAGGAGGTAAAGAACATTGGCTAATACAAGATTTTACGGAACAGGAAGAAGAAAAAAATCTATCGCCAGAGTATACCTGATGCCAGGTACTGGTAAAATCACAATCAATAAAAGAGATATCGATGAGTATTTCGGTCTGGAAACTCTGAAGGTAGTTGTTCGTCAGCCGCTGGTAGCAACTGACAACGTTGAAAAATTTGACGTTCTGGTAAATGTTCACGGTGGTGGATTTACAGGACAGGCTGGTGCTATCCGCCATGGTATCTCTCGTGCACTTCTGCAGGCAGATGCTGAGTACAGACCAGTTCTGAAGAAAGCTGGATTCCTGACTCGTGATCCGAGAATGAAAGAACGTAAAAAATACGGTCTCAAAGCAGCTCGTCGCGCTCCGCAGTTCAGCAAACGTTAATTCGAACAAAAAATTCAAAGACACAGAAATCCCGGAAACGCTTTGTTTCCGGGATTTTTTTGCAATCAGCATCCGGTCGAGCATGGTAATTTCTTCCAGCTGATCTCGGTCAACTTGGGCAAGCTATTGTTTGAAAGGTTCAGCTTTCTGACTAAGTTAAAAACCCCTCTACTTGATAGTAGAAGGGTTTTCCAGTCGCCTATCTTTTCCAGGGACAGGGCGGCTTTCCGGGTAAATATGTTATGTTTTATGGTTTCCGATAAAGGAGTGTACCGGGAGCGTTTGCTTTATTCCAAATTATCAACCGCGTAATCAGCTTCTTCTTGAGTAAATTTTTCTCCATATTCAGAAGAGAGATGGTCTCTAATAGCTTCTGGTGACATATCCATTTCCTGATATGATTTTGCTGTCTCTAATGCATTAGCATTCCAATCAGCTTCAATATTATCGATAGCGTACTGAGCTTCATCAGCAGTAAATCTTTCTCCATATTCGGATGTGAGATGGTCGTAAATTCCTGCTTTGGACATATGCATCAATTCACTGTAGTATTTGGCTTTTTCTAATGCATTGGCATTCCAGTCAACATCCATAGTATCAATAGCATATTGAGCTGCTTCGGCAGAAAATTTCTCTCCATGCTCAGATGTAAGCTGATTGTAGAGTTCTGCTTTGGACATGTGCATTAACTCACTATATGCATACGCTTTCTTAAGGGCCGATTTATGTTCGTATGAAGCATTATCATCTGTTGGATCAGTTTCTACAACATCTACAGACTCAACTGATTCTGGAGCTCCTTCTTGAATTTCTTCTGGAGTTGCCTCTGCATCAACACTCTCATTTTCAATGTTAGTTTTCTCAGACTGAATGTTTTCATTATTGCCGCAAGCTACAACAGAAATACTTATCAGCCCTGCCATCATTAATGTTACAAGTTTCTTTCTCATGTTACATATCCTCCTTAAATATAATAGATAATAGGCGTTTGCGAAACGCCACAGCCCGCATAAAATCGGAATTTTTAAAACAGAACAACTCCTCACAGGTTTGTGGTAAAATTTAAGTGCCCAAACAAAAATCAACCATATCCACCTGAAAGGAGTTGTACCTATATGATACCATACAATCAGCTTTCTTTGGCAGATATTTTGTCAAATTGTCAAGAAATTTGTGAATCCGACAAGCCTCAGTTTCTGTCTTTCTTACAGCAGCACATTGACCTTGATGAAATTGTTCCTGATTCCTTCCAGAAGCACTTCTATGTATCAACGGGAAGAACCCGCAAATATCCTTTGAACGTTTTTAAAGAACTTTTTTCAGGTGACACCTATGGTAGTTGTGGGGATTTTGGAAATGTTTTTAATTGCTTGAATTTCAAAAATTCGGGTGAGCGGCTTTAGTTCAGAAGTGTAAGTCGCATGAAATTCGTAAGAGTTTTGTCTGTATTTTCACGTTTCTGAAACTTCTCACAGATTTCCTCGACCAATTATCATACCCAATTATAAGATAACAAGAATAGGGTGATAAATCAAATTGTTTTTACCGCAAGTTTCGACAAGAGTACGAATCAATACCTGACCATTCTGTTCTTGACAACTCAAGGGGAAAGTTATGTTCTATTGTCGAGAAGAAGAACTAAAAATTATGAATCGACGTTATGAGAAGGGGCGGTTTGAGTGTATTGTTATCTATGGGAGACGGCGCGTTGGAAAAACTGCGTTGATTAACGAGTTCTGTAAGGGGAAGCCGACAGTTTATTTTTCAGCCTTAAATGCATCCTCACAGGAAAATCTGGAAGCACTGTCGAAAGCAATTTACAGCTGCAAAAATCCTGAAAGCTCCAGTTTTCCTACTTACCAAAGTTATGCGGATGCTCTGAATGAAATCACAACTATGTCTACGCATAAAAAAATGATATTTGTTATTGATGAGTACCCATATCTGTCAAAGGCTGAGAAATCTTTTTCATCACGCCTGCAGCATAGCATTGACCATCAATGGCAGGATGGACAGCTTTATCTGATCCTGTGTGGTTCTTCGATTCTGTCATTGCAGCTATTGCAGGAGGTGCCAGTCGTTCCAATGAAATTTCCAAAAAAGTGGGACTTGAGTCTGGTGTGTGTGCAAAATACCTTAAGGTGTTGTTGGATTTAGGTATTTTGAAGAAAGAAACTCCAATCACTGAGAAGCCCGGAAAGAAAACAATTTACGCCATTGATGATAATTTCTTTCGTTTCTGGTATCGTTTTGTGCCCAGAAATATGTCAATGATCAGTGCCGGGCGTATGCAGCAGGTTTATGAGCAGGCAGCAAAACAGTATTACCCGGATTATATGGGGCTGGTATTTGAAAAAATGTGTCAGGAATATCTGCTTCGATATGCAACTGGCCTTCCTGTTTTGTTAAGTAATGTTGGACAGTGGTGGGGAACAGATGCAAAAACCAGAAAAGAAATACAAATTGATATTGTTGGGATGCCCATAGAAGGAGACGAATATCTGATTGGTTCCTGCAAGTATCGGAATGAAAAGATTGGAATTGAGGAATTGGAGCTTATTCGCAGATATGCTTCGGTATTTCGTAAAAATGCAACGTTTCATTACTATATTTTTTCAAAAGGAGGTTTCACACAGGCACTCATGGAGGCAGCAGACAGGGGTGAAGTTACATTGCTGACTCTGGATGATCTTTATTAAGGGGTGACCGGGGGACGGGTTCATAGTCACAACAGTGACTATGAACCCGTCCCCCGGTCACCCCGATTTTTACAACTTTTTTACATCAGCAGTAAGGAAAGTGAGTTATAATGAAAGAACAGTAAAAGGAGAAAGAGCACTATGAGAAGAATTCTGATTGCCGAAGATGAGATTGCGATTAACAAAATGATTTGTATGAATTTGAATATTACAGGATATGAAACGATTCCCATGTATGATGGTCAGGAGGTACTTGATTTTTTGTCGTCTTCCAAAACGGCAGACTTGGCGATTGTTGATGTGATGATGCCGAAGGTGGACGGCTTTTCTTTGTTGGCTCCTCTGATGCAGCATCAGATTCCGGTGATATTTTTGACTGCCAGGGGTGATTTGGAATCCAAGATAAAAGGGTTAACCGGCGGAGCGGAGGATTATATTGTGAAGCCTTTTGAGATGTTGGAACTTATTGTGCGTATTGAGAAGGTATTGAGCAGGTTTGGAAAGGCGGAAGAGGTGTTGGAGCTGGATGGGGTAACCCTGGATATGCAGAAACGCAGGGTGATTCGAGGCGGGGAGATATTGTCTCTGACACCGATCGAATATAATCTTCTGTGTTCACTTGCCAGAAACAAGAATATTGCTTTGAGCCGTGAAAAGTTATTGCATGAAATATGGGGTTTTGATTTTGAGGGTGAAACAAGAACTGTGGATGTCCATGTGGCCAGTCTTCGTAAAAAGACAGGGGTTCGTATCGTTGCGGTTCCGAAGGTTGGTTATCGTCTGGAGGTGGGAGAATAGTGAAGCTGCGGACAAAAATTGCGATGGGAACACTGGGTTTTCTGATGGCTGCTTTATTTCTTTGCTGCTCCCTTTTGATTGCCACAAGCAAGAATGCATTGTTGGATAATGCCATAGACTACACCTGTCAGGAAGAAGAGAGATTGGCGGCATCTGTCAGTTCTCATGAAAAGGAACTGTCAGAAATTGAAATGAAATTGACGGCTTCGACGGTGTTAAAATACTTTTTTTTTCAGGAAATGCAGAGTGCAGCTGCGGGTAGTGAGTATACATTACAATCCGGAGATAAAATTCTCTTCAATAATTCCGGGATAAATGCAGCTGCGGCGATAGGGATTGACAATGATTCCATATCAAAGGAGATCAAGGTGCAAATCTTTCATTTCCAGGAGGGGGATTATTGCATTGCGGGAAAATCGATAATACTCTGTGGTAAGGTCTATCAAATATGTGTCGTTAGAAACATTACAGAACTGTTTTCTCAAATCAACAGGTTGATCTGGGAATGTATTGTAATTGGATTTATTATATCAATTCTGGCTTGTGGAATGATCATTCTATTTCTCAAAAAAACTCTCACACCATTGGAATATTTGAAAACTGAGGCGGAGGCTATTGCATCCGGGCAGTATGACAGACGTCTTGTGATTCCCGGGCGGGATGAATTGGGTGCTCTGGCAGCCAGTTTTAATGCGATGGCGGAGTCTGTGGAACAACATGTGAAAGAAGTAGAAAAAACTTCAGAAGCCCGGAATCAGCTGATTCATGCCCTGGCCCATGAAATGCGCACCCCGGTAACAGCAATTTGTGGATATTCCTATGCGTTGAAGTCTGTAAAGATGAACGCGGAACAAAAGGCTGAGGCAATTGATTTTATTGACATGGAGGCCCGCAGATTGGAACGGCTTTCCGGCAGACTGACAAATTTGGTCGGGCTTGCAAATGCTCAGATGGAATGGAAAGAGATAAATTTATCTGCATGGGAAATCCAGCTGACCCTCATATTTAGAAATAGTGCAGCTGTGTCAATTGCTGTTAATAAAGATGAAAAACTTTATGGGGATCAGGATCTTCTCACGATGCTCCTTACCAATCTCTGTGATAACGCAGAGAAAGCGGGAGCAACGGAAATAATCATAACGATAAATAGTGAGATGATTCAGGTAAAGGACAATGGAAGTGGTATTCCAAAGGATCAGATCAGCAAAATATTTCAGGCTTTTTATCAGGGCGATGCTTCCAGAAATCAGAGCGGATTTGGTCTCGGGCTGGCCCTGTGCCAGAAAATAGCTGAAATCCATGGCACTACACTGATGGTTGAAAGTGAAGAAGGAGAGGGCAGCTGCTTTACGATGTATCTTTACAATTCTTTTACAAGTCTCTGATGACTTCAAAACACCTGACAAACTATAATCAGTTCATGGCAGGAAACATTTGAGACAGAGCAAATGTATGAATGGTAAAGAAGGAGAAGAAAGATGAAACGAAAAGCATTATTTCTGATGGCTCTTGTGATGGGGCTTAGCCTGACTGCATGTGAAAAGTCACCGGACCAGAAGCTGGTTGCGCAAAAGGATCAGGAACGATTGGAGGCGGCAGCAAAGGAGGAGCCGAAAGAGGGATCAACTCTGAAAGATGTGGCAGCCACCGCTTCGGCGACCTATGAGTATCATTATGAAAATGAGGCAGGCTCGATAAAAATTGACGCCAATCAGGCACCTGTGACCATTCCTCTTAAGGACAGTATTCCCATGTATCATGTATACTGCGGAGAGTTTACCCAGGAACTGGTGGATAAGGTATATGATTATTTCTTCCCGGATGGGGAGGCCTATGTAACGACGGGCACTGATTTTACGAAAGACGATTGTGAAAAACGGATTCTGGAAATGAAGCAGACCATAGCAAATATCAGGGATGATGAAGAACTTACGGAGAGTGAACGGGAAGAAATTATTGCATATCATGAAGAAATGATTGCATCTCTGGAAGAAACGATGAAGGATACTCCGGAGGAATCCACGCTGGAGTTCGTAAAAAAGGATTCTGCACTGGAGGAGCAGGAGTGGGATGGTATAAACGGTTCATTTACTACCAGAGGCTTTCATGTGACGTCCAGAGATCAGAAGAAATGGCTGGCGGTGGACAGTTGTGATGCGGAGTGTCCGGTGGCATCATCTATTAATTATATTAGACAAAGCGAATACAGCTATTCAGGAGAGGCAGGTGTACCCGTATCGAAATGTACGGAAGATGAGAAAAGCCAGGTTGGCATCACGGAAGAAGAAGCAAGAGCAATTGCTGATGATTTTTTTCAGAAAATCGGTGTTGATGTGGAAGTGCATGATGCTATGTTGGTACAAGGGTACAAAGATGTTGATTCTGAGGAACCGGATGGAACAATGATAGATTCGGAAAATTATACGGCTTATCGTTTTGTCTACGCACAGTGCGTGGAGGGTATTGAGATGGCTGTGACCAGTTCTTCTTATTTACCGGATAAGGATGATACTTCTCTTACCTGGTTATATGAACAAATTTCTGTGATTGTTGATAAAGACGGCATCATTTCTCTGGACTGGCTTTTTCCGCAGATGATTGATGATACCGTATCTGAAAATGTGGGCATTATTTCCTTTGAGGAGGCATCTGATATTTTTGAACAGATGATGCCCCTTACGACTCAGGGTGATCTGGAACAGTTTAGCGATGATAATGTGCAGACAACAGCAGATGTGACGGTCACAGACGTGAGACTTGGTCTGATGCGTGTGCGAAGCAGCGGAAGCAACCGGAGGGGACTGCTGACGCCGGTATGGCTGTTTTATGGCGATTATACCAGGAATTTTCATTATCTGGACGGGGATTGGGAGGATCACAGCGATACAGAAAGCTATCCGTGGATTTTGCTGGCGGTCAATGCCGTGGACGGCAGTGTGATTGATATTACAGCCGGTTACTGACGGATGGCTGGGGCAAACAAGGGGGTGGTTTCGGTGAATCAGATGATAAGGATAAATAATACAATTTCATCATGCTGCATACAGGCATTTTCAGGAATTGCCTTCCTTCTGGCAATCGTGGGCATGTGCATGGCTTTATGCTTTGGTAGCTTTCAGGAGTGTATGACAGGAATACAGAATCTGGAGAAGGGGCTTTTGGAAAATGGATTTCATTATCAGCTTTTTCAAAAGGCACTTGTCTCGGATGCCGTATGTCTGGCACTTCCGATTATGTGTGCATTCCCCTTTACTGCCTCCTTTTTAGACGATATGGAAAGTGGGTTTATCAAAGCATATCTGCACAGGTCCGGAAGAAGTCATTATATCGCAGGCAAAGTCATTGCCTGCGGCCTTTCCGGAGGGCTTGTGCCGGCAGCCGGAACCGGGCTGTATTATGGTGTTTTACTGCTTATTTTTTTGCCCCTGGAGAAGGCGGCAGCTTTGGGCGCAGTACAGGAAAACCATGCACCGGACGTACTGAATGCGTGCGTCTTATTTTTTTGTGCCGGAATGCTGTTTTCCTTAATGGGAATGCTGTGTTCTGTTGTAACAGCCAGTAAATATATGGCATATGCATCCCCTTTTGTTTTTTATTATGTACTGATCATTCTGCACGACAGGTATCTGAAAGACTTATATATTCTGAGTCCCAGGGAGTGGATATCGCCCGTGGATACACGCTGGGCAGGGGGAATATGGGGAAGCGTACTTTGGATGGCAGAACTGATTTTTTTTGTAACAGTTGTTCTCAGCATTCTGATGTATCGGAGGATCGAAGAAATATGAAGCAGATTTTTATGGTGGCAGCTTACAATTTTCATATGTGGAAGAAGAATCCCCGTATTTTTCTAAGCTTTTCTATTGCGTTTATTTTCTGTTTTTTATTATCGGATAAAGTGGCTGCTTTTGCAGATAAATATGATACGTCGATGCAGATTCTGGAACCGTTCATCTGGACTTTTGGAGACAGCAATTCGATTTTGCTGGCCTCCCTGATTCTTGTTTTCTTATTTGCCGACATGCCCTTTATTACCAGCGGCACGCCGTTTTTTCTTATGCGGACCACAAGGAAAATATGGCTGATGGGACAGGCGTTATATATCGTTTTGGCAACGGTTCTTTATCTGGTGTTTGTGATGGCTTCCACATCACT
This sequence comes from Oliverpabstia sp., assembly GCA_051879355.1. Lineage (GTDB taxonomy): Bacteria > Bacillota > Clostridia > Lachnospirales > Lachnospiraceae > Oliverpabstia. The sequence goes on along the minus strand of JBJELU010000151.1, from coordinate 19,540 downwards.
GATCTGCATGAAAAATGCATTTGTGGGAAATATGTGGAGTCCCACGGCAGTCATACTCAGTTATTCCAAAGCAGGTGAAGTGATTGCCGTTCCGGCCACCATAAAATCAATGGAAATGTCCACCCCATACCAGTGTGCAGCCATTATTTTCCTTCTGATGCTGCTGTACGCACTTCTTCTGGTATTTCTTATGCTGTTGTTTCATCTTATGAAGGGGCAGCCCGGCGGTGTAATTGCAGCATTTGGTTTTAGTATTTATGGATTTTTATTAAACCCTGAAACGATGAAAATACTTTTCCATATATCTGATTATGAGTCTTACAAGGCAAATGTGATTGTGGGATGGCTTTCTCCCCTGAATCACGCAACCTTTTCCATGCATAATTTCGGCTATGATTTGCTGCCAACACTGTGGCAAAGCTATTTGATTTGTGGAATTTTAATTTGTATTTGCTTTGGGGTATCGCTGTTGGTGATTCAAAGATACAGCTTTACCTTCACAGGTACACAGGGAGGGAAATGATATGGAACCGGCTATCATATTGAAAAATCTGCACAAATCTTTTGGAAAAGAAGAAATCCTTCATGGGATTGACAGGGAGTTTGCGTCCGGGAAAATCCATGGGATTGTGGGTAATAATGGAAGCGGCAAAACAGTTATGATGAAATGTATCTGTGGATTTCTGCGTCCGGATGAAGGGCAGGTAATTGTGAATGGGAAGCAGATTTCGAAGGATATTGATTTTCCGGACAGTATGGGGATTATTATTGAAACCCCAGGTTTTCTGCCCAATATGACGGGCATCAAAAATCTGAAATTACTGGCTTCTTTAAGAGATTGCATTGGTACGAAGGAAATCGGTCAGGCATTGGAAAGAGTCGGACTTGATCCGGATCTTAAGAAGCCGGTCAGCAAATACAGCCTGGGTATGAGACAGAGGCTTGGTATTGCACAGGCAATTATGGAAAATCCGTCCATATTGATTCTGGATGAGCCTTTCAATGGTCTGGACAAGAACGGTTTGGCTCAAATTCGTGATTTGATCAGGCAGCTTCGCGAAGAAGGAAAGACCATTCTTCTTGCCAGCCATAACCAGGCGGATATTGATGAATTGTGTGATACGGTCTGTGAGATAGATGCAGGAACGATGACGATGTGGAGGAAATAACATGAAGAGAATATACAGCATGATGCTGATTGTGATGTTGTGTCTGGGAATGATGACTTCTGTATATGCAGAAGAAGATGTGACAGTGCCAAAGGATCCGGTAACAGGCACAGAGCCGCTTCCGGACAATGAAAGAGAGGATGTGCCGGAGACTCCGGTAATCGAGCCACTCCCGGAGGATGAAAAAGAAGATGCTCCGGCGGATGAGAGTTCAGAAACGCTTCTTCATATCGACAATCAGAATCTATATGAGGGAATGACAAATGCATACAAAAATGGATACCAGCCTGTGTGTGTAAATGGGGAGGTGACAATTGTACTGCCTCTTGTCTGTGATGGAAGGGTGAAGCAGAATATGCTGACGGCATCCGTTGATCTGGGCGGTACAGAGAATTCGCCTTTTGTGTATCGCAATTATGAAAAGAACTTTGAGTTGACGAATCAGCCGATAAATGGAACAAATGAAACAAAAGAAGTTTTTTATATCAATTTTACAATTAGTCTGTCATCGAACCGGGTAAATGGTATTTATCCTATTGTCATACTTGTTTCAGGAAAAGATGAGGAAGGAAGGGAAATCAACCAGTCCTTTACAAATTTTGTAACAATAACAGATGGAATTGATCCGAATGCACCGGCAGATTCCGGAAGCGACCCGATTGCTGAGCCGGTGGAAACGCCTACGTCAGCACCGATTGTCTTAATCAGTAACAGCAAAATTAAGACCAATCCCGTAGAAGCAGGAAAAGAATTTGAAGCTGTTATCACATTAAAAAACACCAGCACGCTGAAGTCTGTACAGAATATGGTTGCCACGGTGACAGTGCCATCTTCTGATTTTGAATTATTAAATGAAAGCAGTACGATATATGTCGGGAAGCTGGGAAAAGAAAAAACGACAGAACTGACCTTACGTTTTCGGGCAAGTCAGGGTACGCCGGAGGGAAATTATCCTGTCCAGATTGGCATGAGTTATGATGATCCCAAGGCAAATACATACTCATCTGCGGGAAATTTTACAGTGACTGTCATTCAGCCATTGGATGTGGAACTTACGATACCTAAAATTGAAAAAGAATTAGTTGCCGGGGATACCATTCCCCTGAACTTTCAGGTGATGAATTTGGGAAGAAGTCAGATTTTCAATGTGAGGTGTGATGTGACCGGCAATGGTCTGGTACAGACAAAGGCGGCATTTATTGGAAATATGGAGAGCGGGACTGCCGGAGAGGCTGCGGCTAATGTTTTCATTGACCGGTTAGAGGGAGTGGATTCCTACGGGGAGACCACAGGAACCATTACCCTGACATATGAGGATAGTCTGGGCAGTGAACATTCTCAGGAGTATACCTTTGACACTGCCATCATAAAACCTGTAACATCAGAAGCCTTGACACAGTCTGAGGAAGAGCCTGTATCACAGTGGTGGGTATCGATTCTGATTGTGGGAGGGATTGGGCTTCTGGCTGCTGTCGGGGCAGGCGCATATTTGTTGGGGCGGAAACAAAGATGATGTCATATAGGAGAAAAATATGGAGAAAAGCTGCATTCCCCTCTCTGTTTTTTCTGATTGCGGCGGTGTATTTGTTTGGCTCTGCTTTCCATCTAAAACGTATGGTTCGTGCTGAGCAGAAGGAATCGTTTATTGTAACGGTGTCGATCAATCGAGAGGAAGATTTGCAGGCTTTATTGGCAATGAAAGAGGTCAAAGGCGGTTCTGTGATATATGAAATTCCTGCCACGATTTCAAGTGGAATCTACAGTTCTGATCTGGTGATACAGGGAATCGATTCAAGTATGATTCCCGGAATTTTCATAGAGGGTGAGCCATATGCAGAAGCAGGAAGTATGCCTTATCTGATCTTAAACGAAGCCGCTTTGAAAACATTTCTTACGGATGATATCGTTACTGTTGACCAGATTTCCTGGCTGCGGAATGAAACGACTATCGATGGAACATCTGCAAAGATATGCGGCATAATCAAAGACAAAAGTAACAACCCCACAGTGTATATGAGCGTTAAGGCGGCAAAAAGTTACATGGAAATGAAAGGACAGATTCCTTCAGTTCATTTGGCAGTGGTGGAATTAAAAGACGCTGAAATTGTTGAACAGTTTCAGGAGAAATTGCTGGAAGTGGGATATGATTCCAATCTGGATGAAAACCAGATGACAGAGTGGAAAATGGAAAAAATGAAAATCAGGTATCAGGTTCTGGCGGGGGTGATTGCACTGCTTGCGTTTGTAGCTATTTTGGTGTCTGAAATAAAAAGAATAAATTTTCTTACAGGAAAATATGGTTGACAGAAGGCTTCCTACAGTTACAATATAAGTATCTATTATAATTGTAGGGGGCATTTTTTATGTTAAAAAGAGCAGTGATTAAAGAAGATATAGTTAATAAATTGCAGGAGATTGGACTTAAAAAAGGTGATATCGTTATCGTACATGCATCTTTAAGCAGTATGGGCTATGTGTGCGGTGGGGCACAGACGGTTATAGAAGCTTTGTTCGAAACAGTTGGAGATGAAGGAACTATAGTAATGCCATCTCAATCATGGAAAAATTTGGACCCTGTGGATGGCGTGCATTGGGATTGCGATGAAGTAGACTGGCAGATCATCAGGGATCATTGGCCGGCATATGATAAAAACATTACGCCTACCAATACAATGGGAGCAATTGCAGAGATGTTTCGCTTATGGAAGGGAAGTATCAGAAGTGATCATCCTGCAAGATCAGTATGTGCCAATGGAAAATACGCAGAATATATAACGATGAACCATGATTTATCCAATATATTCGGTGATGGCTCACCGATTGGGAAATTGTATGAATTAGATGCATATGTTCTTCTGCTTGGTGTCGGATATGATAAAAACACATCGTTACATTTGGCAGATGTACGGGCAAACTATCCTGGGAAACACAACTGCACAGAATATAGTGCTGTTTTTGAAAATGGCAGTCGTGTCTGGAAGAAATATGACACACTGTTTGTGGATGGTGAAGATTTTGATGAGATCGGTCTGGCATTTGAGAAAACAGGTTTGGTGAAGAACTCTTATATTAACCAGGCAGAGATTAGGCTTATGAAACAGAGAGAACTTGTTGATTTTGCAGTGAAGTGGATGGAGAAGAATAGAAAGTAATGAATACCATGAACACTTTTTCAGGGAAAGTATTTGATCCAATGGAAATGATTATAGATGATGTGGAATTAAGCGACATTGCCCACGCTTTGAGTATGTTGTGCCGCGGCGGTGGTCATCTGAAGTTTTTCTATTCTGTGGGTCAACATTCCATTAACTGTGCGAGGGAAGCCCTGGCAAGGGGCTGGTCCCGGAAACTTGCACTGGCTTGTCTTTTGCATGATGCCAGTGAGGCATATATTTCTGATATCATCCGTCCGGTGAAGGTTCATTTGAGCAATTATCTTGTGATCGAAGAACAGATTATGAACACAATATTAAAAAAATTTGGTCTGGATGATTTGAGTGCAGAGGAACATGCCATGTGGAAACAGATTGATGATGAGATGTTGGATAATGAATTGGCTGTCATGCTTACCGGTGAGGAAAATCGTAAACCGGTAAAACTGGCTGCCACGCCTGATTTTGCTGAACATAGTTATAGGGATATTGAACAGGCTTTTTATGAGATGGCACAGCAGCTGCTTTAACAGAAAAATGGAGCTGCGAAAATGTATCAGTGGATGATTGAAATGGAGGGAAATAGTATGAGAACATCGTTAGCAACTCTTTGCGGTAATTTTATTGAAAACAGAGACATTGTGAAATCGGTCTTTTCCTGGGAGAGTTCTTATCTCTATCCGGTATGTGCAGCTATTTTTACGGATAAAAGAATGAAAGCAGATCCTGCACGGCTGGAATATTGCAAAAATCTGCTGAAAGCACAGACAGGTGTGTTTTCTAATTTTCGCAGTACGGCGAAATTGGCCATGATTTCCATGTTGGCAGTGGATAAAGAACCTGAGGAAAAACTTCGTAAGGCTTTGGGTGTGTATGATGAATTGAAGGGATATTTTTGGGGATCCCAGTATCTTCCCGTAGCATCAATGATTATTGCGAATATGGTGGAACCGGTTAGGTATCAGGAGGTTACAGCCCGTACCCGTCATATTTATGATTTAATGAAGAGTGAACATCCTTTTCTGACATCCAGTGAGGATAGTGTATTTGCGGCAATGCTGGCACTCTCAAGTCTTACAGATGAGCAGATTGTAGAGGAAACTGAGAAATGTTACCGTCTGATCAAACCTGAATTCTTCTCAGGTAATGCGGTACAGTCTCTGTCCCATGTGCTTGCCCTGGGCGAAGGCAGAGCTGAAGATAAGTGCAGAGCAACCATAGAGTTATTTTGCAATTTGAAAGCCCGTGGATATAAGTACGGTACGGATTATGAATTGGCAACTCTTGGCATACTTGCTTTGCTTCCGACAGATTCCGATACAATCATGACGGATATTATGGAAGTAGATGATTTTTTGTCCACACAAAAAGGATACGGCTTTTTTGGCATTGGTCGGAAACAGCGTATCATGCATGCCGGCATGATTGTTGCCAGCGATTATACCGGGCAATCTGATGCAATGCATACAGCAGCTATCGGAGGAACCATTTCCCTGATTGCTGCTCAGCAGGCTGCAATGTGTGCCGCCATTGCGGCATCCAGCGCTGCAGCAGCTTCTGCTGGCAGTTCGGGTGGATGCTGAGGTGTTTTGATAGTATTTTCATCATGTATATGTTAAAATAATTGTAGATGTTTCAGGGGACCGGAAAGTTGGAGAGCCGGTTTTAATACAGATATAATACAACACAGGAGCGTAAGAAAAATGGAGTATGAGGACTCAGGCAGAACAAAAAACAATCAAGTGAAAAGTGCTAAGAAAACGAGGGATATGACCACGGGAACGATCTGGAAGCATATCGTTATGTTTGCAATTCCGCTGCTGATCGGTAATTTCTTTCAGCAGTTTTATAATGCGGTGGACAGTGTAGTTGTGGGAAATTATGTCAGCAAGCAGGCTTTGGCAGCTGTTGGTTCCACCGGACCGGTCATTAATACTCTGGTAGGATTTTTTATGGGATTATCCACAGGAGCAGGTGTAGTAATCTCTCATTATTTTGGCGGAAAGAATGAGAAAGGTCTCCATCAGGCCATACACACCACATTTCTGATGACCTTTATTCTCTGCGTAGTTATGACGATTGTGGGTATCAGTATGGTGCCATTTATGGTTCGTTTTATGAAAACGCCACAGGATGTGCTGAAGGAATCCACAGAATATCTCAGGATTTATTTTGCGGGGATTTCCGGGCTGATGATTTATAATATGGGTTCGGGAATTTTAAGGGCAGTGGGTGATTCCAAACGTCCGTTATACTTTTTGTGTATGTCATCGGTGATTAATATCGTGCTGGATCTGGTGTTTGTGATTGCATTTCGGATGGGGATTGCGGGAGTGGCATGGGCTACTGTGATTTCCCAGTTGATTTCTGCCTGCATGGTTCTGGTAGTTCTTACCAGAACAAAAGAAAGCTATCGGCTGATCTGGAGGGATTTGCATCTGTCTGGGCATATTGTGAGAAAAATATGTGTGATCGGTATACCTGCCGGACTGCAGATGGCAGTTACATCATTTTCCAATGTATTTGTGCAGTCATATATCAATCATTTTGGTTCTGCCTGTATGGCGGGCTGGACCTCGTATACGAAAGTGGATCAGTTTGTTATCCTGCCGATGCAGAGTATTTCTCTGGCAGCTACGACTTTTGTTGGTCAGAATGTAGGTGCAAACCAGACGGAACGGGCTCATCAGGGAAGAAAAACGGCTCTGAGGGTTGCTATTTTTGTTACCCTGGTTTTGACGATAATACTTTTTGCGGCGGCCACCCCGATTATCCGGCTATTTACTCCGGATCCGGAAGTGCTGGAGTTTGGACGTGTGTTCCTGAAGTTTATGGCTCCGTTTTATGTATGTTGCTGTTTTAATCAGATTACAGCCGGTACCCTGCGGGGTTTCGGAGATGCCAATGGTCCCATGCTGATCATGCTCAGTAGTTTTGTGGTCTTCCGGCAGATTTACCTGGCGGTTAGTACCTGGCTGGCAGACAGCATCTATGTGGTGGCATTCGCTTATCCGGCAGGATGGATTGTGTGTAGTCTGGCGATTGGTTTATATTATCGAAAAAAATTTGGTTATAATAAGAATTGAGTGGGAAAGGAAAGTGTCTATGGCAAGAAAGATTGCAATAGGATTACAGGATTTTGCTGATGTTATTCAGAAAGGCTACTTTTATATTGATAAGACACCATTTATTAAAGAGTGGTGGGAAAGTGGTGACAGTGTTACCTTGATTACTCGTCCGCGTCGCTTTGGAAAGACATTGAATATGAGTATGCTGGAGCACTTCTTTTCTATTAAGTATGCGGAGGAAGAGAAAATATTTGAAAATCTTTCTATCTGGAATGATACAAAATACAGAGAATTAAAGGGAACCTATCCAGTCATTAGCCTTTCTTTTGCAGGTGTAAAAGAAAAAGATTATAAAACTGCACGAAAGAAAATTTGCCAGATTCTTACAAAACTATATGCGGAAAATTCTTTTTTACTGGACAGCGGTTTGCTCTACGAAACGGATATCAAATATTTTAAACGTGTTTCGGAAGATATGGATGATAGTGATGCATCTCTGGCTCTTTATCAGCTGTCGAACTTTCTTTACCGTTACTATAACCAAAAAGTAATTATACTTTTGGATGAATATGATACTCCTATGCAGGAAGCTTATATAGATGGATTCTGGGAAGAACTTGTCGGATTTACCAGAAATTTATTCAATTTGTCATTTAAGACGAATCCCTGGCTTGAGCGGGCTGTGATGACAGGGATTACAAGGGTTAGTAAAGAATCGGTTTTTTCTGATTTGAATAATTTGAAGGTTGTGACTACTACTTCTGACGAGTACATGGATTCTTTTGGTTTTACTGAGAATGAGGTATTTGATGCCCTGGAGGAGTGTGGGCTTGCCAGTGAAAAAGAAGAAGTGAAGAAATGGTATGATGGATTCATTTTTGGAACACATGAAGATATTTATAATCCATGGTCTATTTTAAATTTTTTGGATACAGGGAAATATAAAACTTATTGGGCCAACACCAGTTCTAATAGTCTGATAGGTAAGCTCCTTCAGGAAGGAAATAGCAGGATTAAGGAAAAATTTGAAACATTGCTTCATGGGGAGAAGATACGATCACCACTTGATGAGCAGATAGTATATAATCAGCTTGATGGTAGTGAAAAGGCAGTATGGAGCCTTCTGCTGGCCAGTGGATATTTAAAGGTGCTTTATCATGAAAGCTATCTGGATATACCTGAGGGCGCACAGCCGCAGTATGAACTTTCTTTTACAAATCTGGAAGTGAAACTGATGTTTCAAAATATAATACGTGACTGGTTCACAGAAGCGGAAACAGAGTACAATGATTTTATTAAAGCACTTTTAATTGGTGATAAAAAAGCTATGAATGCATATATGAATCGAGTTGCATTAAATACCTTCAGTTATTTCGACACAGGTAAGAAACCTTCTGGTGAGGAACCAGAAAGATTTTATCATGGTTTTGTGCTTGGGCTGATTGTAGAACTTCAGAATAGGTATATCATAAAATCAAATCGTGAGAGTGGATTTGGAAGATATGATGTGATACTTGAGCCGAGGTATCCTGACAAAGATGATGCCATTATTCTGGAATTTAAGGTGCATGATCCGTCTGAAGAATCTACATTAATGGATACGGTTTTGGAAGCACACAGGCAGATAGAAGAGAAAAAATATGCAGCAGAACTTACTGTGCGTGGTATTCCGGAAAATAGAATTCGAACCTATGGGTTTGCATTTCAGGGGAAAAATGTTTTGATTGGGTGAGGTTATCTTGAAAATGGCTTGCACAAAAAAGTGCAGGCTTTTTTCATTTTCTGCCAACCAAAATCCGTTTTTGTTTATCTAATAAGTGTAAATGAAAAGAGATCCGGACTCGAGAGAAAGGAAATGAATATGGAAAAACTGGTACAAAAGGCAAAGCAGCATGATAAAATTGCCTTTACTGTGCTTATAGAACAAAACACGAAAAGTATGTACAAAGTCGCAAAGGCGATTCTGAAAAATGATGAAGATGTGGCAGATGCTTTGCAGGATACGATTCTCACCTGCTGGGAAAAGATAGGTACGCTTGAAAAGAATGAGTTTTTTAAAACGTGGCTGATTCGTATTTTGATTAATAAGTGTAATGTAATCTACCGTCAAAAAGTCAGTTGGGTGTCAGAAGAACAGTTCCCGGAGTATTCTGTGTCGGAGAATCAATATACCTATGTGGAGTGGTGCCAACTGTTGGAGTGCCTGGAAGAAAAATACAGAATAGTGATTCTTCTTTATTATGTGGAAGGATTTAAAGTCAGGGAAATTGCAAAAATCCTGAAAGTGAGCGAAAGTACAGTAAAAGGCAGGCTGGTAACAGCGAGAGAAAAGGTGGAAAAATTATATCAGATGGAAGGGAGAGTAACAGTATGAGTCAGTTTGAGCGTTATATTAATGAATTGAATAGAGACCTGGAAATTCCGGAAACAGTGCAGAAAAGAATTGATGATACTCTGGCTGGACTTCCGGATATGGGGAATGAGAATATCGGAACGTATGCAACAGGACATGTAGCGGAATTCCGTAGAAGGAGATTTCCTCTAAGAAAAGCAGCAGGGGTTGTACTGGCAGCAGCGATGGTAGCGGGAACTACCGTATTTGGTGGAAATATAGTCAAACAAATTTATCTGGAGAAGACAGGAAATTATCGAGTGGAAACGGGAATTTCCTCAAATGATTCGTCAGAGGGTGTTGTGTATGAAAAGGCCCCTGAAGAAATTCCGGTAGTGGAGATTGAGACAACTTATATTCCGGAAGGAATGGTTCAGAGCGAATTCCGCAAAGGATCAATGTATTATGGGAAGACTCCGTATATGGGAGGAATAAGCATGCTGCTTGATTCTATGGATGTAAGTCTGTCGAAGAAAGATCTTTTACTGACCGATACTTACGTGGTGTCTGCGGAGGAACTGTCGATTGCGGGTCATGATGCGGTGTATCTGGAAAAGCAGGTATTGAATGAAGATGAGATTAGTTTTGATAAAAAAGTATATATCGTATATCCGGAAGTATGGAGAGTCCTGACAATCTTTGGTGGAACTGATATGACAAAAGAGGAAGTTTTGAAGGTGGCAGAGAATACAACATTAGTACCCACTGGAGAAACAGTACCCTTATCAGAAACACTCTGTTGGAGTCGTATGGGTGCAGAGAAGGCAGAGCAGGGCGGGTCTTCAGAATCCAAAGAAAAAGTGACTGCAACAGCAGAGGAAATGAGTCATCTGCATAAAATCGGAGAAGAGTTCTCTGTATCAAGTTCTGCGGCAGATATCAGTGGAGAATGGATAATTACCAATGATATCATGGTCAAAGTCACGAATGTACAGATCGGAGATGATTTGAGTCTGTTAGAAAAAAAGGAAGGTATCAAGGATGAAATTAAAAAAGCAGTGGATGAAGAGGGCAAACTCCTTCCTCAAAAATTGCAGTATGTGAAGATTGGAGATGGAATTGAGACTCTGGATGAAATTGTAAAAACGGAGACGGTTGCCCGGAAACTGGTCTATGTAACACTGGAATATACGAATACAGGTAAAGATGAACTGAAAGACCTGTTATATTTTTGCGGATTTCTGGGACTGAAAGAAGAAAACGGAATTTATACCATTTATCAGAAAGCAGTGGCAGAGGAAAGTGAAGATTGGGATGAAGTACTGGGAGCAGGAGACGGTCTTTACGGAGAAATGGGGTATATGGATTGTATCAATGAAGAGGGAAAAAATTATATTGATTCCATAAAATCCGGTGAGACTGTGACAATTCATGTGGCACAGATTGTTAATGAAAATGAATTACCGTATCTGTATCTAAATCTTGATGCTTCGGGAGCAGGAATTGGAATTAATCAGACTGCACTGGATTGTGGGTATGTAGATATCCGGCAGAAGTAAATCAAATCCGAATGGGGACTTGACAAATATATCATCGTACGATATATTGAACATACGATATATCGTGTGCTGATATATTATTTCCCAATGAAAGGAGTTGGTTGGTATGTCAGATAAGGATATCCCGTTAACGGAAGCTGTTTATTATATTCTTCTGGCTGTCAGGAATCCAAATCATGGTTATGGGATTATCCAGGAAGTGGAGCAGTTGACTGGAGGACGGGTTTCTCTGGGACCGGGTACGCTGTATGGAGCTATTCAGAATCTTCAGAAAAAAGGCTGGATCCGTATCTACAGTGTGGACACGGAATCGCGGAAGAAGAAAGAATATCTTATTACCGATTTGGGAAAAGAGGTTTTTCTGGCAGAGAGGAATCGTTTGGAAGAACTGTGGAAGAATGGAACGTTGATGGGGGTGGAAAAGGATGATTAGATTCCGATTGTATTTTGATAAAGATGCAGAGACAAAATGGTTGAATGAAATGTCTGAGCAGGGTTGGGCTATGAAGAGTTTTTTTGCCGGATTTTACAGTTTTGAAAGATGTGAACCGGGACAGTATATGTATCAGGTGGATTTTGGCAATCGCTTTTTCTCTGTCAGCGAGGAGTACAGAGAATTTATGCAGGAGACCGGAGTGGAAATCGTACAATCCTGGGGTTTCTGGATTATTCTGAGAAAGAAAGCCGGTGAAGGTGCATTTGAATTATATACAGATGTGGATTCTACTATTGAACATTACACAAAAATCAGGAGAATGTTCAAGGCGGTTGCAGTAGTGCAGATTTTGTGTTTGTTTTTGGAACTGTACGCAGGGTATTCCGGATTTACCATGGGCTTTGTTTTTTCTTTCATGATATTGGCCTTTCTGCTTGCATTCTTTAACATCATTAACAAAACCAGCAGCATCATTGCCCAACTGCAGGAGAGAAAAGGTATGACGACAGCCGTCAAAAAGAAGGGCGTGTCACCGTTTCTTCTTGGAGGACTTCTTCTGAACGCTTTTGCTCTGATGATGAATGGAAATGTGAGTCCTGTGATTCATCATCTGGTGCAGATTGCTGCAATTGTATTCATGGTGGTCGGTATTTATCGGACGGCTAGACAAAGATGACCAGGGGACGGGTTCATAGTCACTATTCGTGACTATGAACCCGTCCCCTGGTCACCCTCAAGAAGGTGAGAATCACTATAAAACGACGTTTGCCGTATTTGGATTTCAATATGCGGAAGTGGGAACAGAAGTGGAAATCAGTGAGGATGATGTTATAGCCATTGCAGTTTATTCTGATATAGAACAAACCGGATATTTTGAAAGTTCGAATTCATTGCTTAACCGTCTGGTAGACATGACGGTCTGGTCCACGAAAGGTAACAGTCTGGATATCCCTACCGACTGTCCTACCAGAGAACGGCATGGATGGACAGGAGACGTACGGATTTTTTTGAAACAGCGGCATATCTTTTTGATTATGCGGCATTTTCCAAAAAATATCTCAATGATGTTTATGACTGGCAGAAAAAGGATGGAAAACTCCCGCAGATTGCACCGGCAGGAGGGGGGATTCCTATATGAACGCCATGAACGGAAGTGTGGGCTGGTCGGATGTAGGTATTCTGATTCCTTACCGTTTCTGGAAAATCTATGGAGACAGACAGATTCTGACAGAGTATTATGAACGAATGAAAAAATACTTTGTAAGTTGCGGACAAAGTTATGGTGAATGGGCAGACCGGAAGAAACGGTATATGCCGGAAAGTACAAACAGATTTTGAAATATTTGTAAAAATTTTCGCTGTGTGTTGACTTTTTCCGAAATATGTACAACAATGGTATAAGAGTGAAAAGGGAACTGGCAGTTTGAGAGGAAGGGAGTCATCAGATGAAGCGGGAAGATGTGCTGGTTTTTTTCATGAATATCATGAAAAATATGCAGTTAAAAGCAGTGATTGTAAAAGAGCCATATGAAGATACGGTGGATTTGGAAAACGAGATACAGAAAATGATTACTCCCGGAATTGATTATTCAAAATGTCTGCGCAGATTCTGTGATTCCTGTGAAGATCATACGATTTATAAAGTATATGATGAAAGTCTGCTGCAGTATGTGATTATGCGTCTTCCGGATAAGGATGAGTCAACCTGTCTTGTCATCGGACCGTACGCATTAGTCCCATGGAAGGAAACTGAGATACTGAATAAAGCACAGGAGTTTGGAATATCGCCGGAGCGTTATCCGGCATTTAGAAAATGTTATGAGTCTGTTCCTATTTTAACGGATTCTGCCGCACTGGATGTGGTGATTCAGTCATTGGCTGCAAGTATATGGGGATATGATGAATTATTCACTGTGCAGGAACTGAGCAGTCTGACACCGTCAGAGAAAGATGCAGAGGAACCAGATATTTTTGACTATGTGCCTCCCAATGAGCTTCATGAGGAGTTTCGTAAAACGGAGGAAAAATATATTTCAGAGAATGAACTTTTTCAGGCCGTGTCAAATGGTCAGATTCGTCAGGTACAGACTTATCTGAATCGTATTAAGTTTCAGATCAGGCAGCAGTGCATGACTGATCGGCTCAGGAGTGCTAAGAATTCTGGCATTATTCTGAACACACTGTTGAGAAGGGTAGTAGAAAATTGCCAGGTACATCCTTTTTATATTGATAAGTTGTTTTCTTCCTTTATGAAGAAAATTGAACTTCAGCTGTCAGTAGAAGGTGTTGTGGAGTTATTTCGGGAGATAGTTATCAAATATACAATGCTGGTAAAAAATCATTCTCTTTGTCAATATTCTCCATTGATTCGGAAAGTCATGGTAAATATTGATAAAGACCTGGCAGGAGATTTGACGCTGCGTACCCAGGCCAGACTTCTGGATGTGAATTCCAGTTACCTGTCAGCTGCATTTAAGAAAGAAACAGGTTTTACTTTGACAGAGTATGTCACAAGAAAAAGGATGGAGTATGCCAAATTCCTGCTTGATTCTACCAATATGCAGATTCATACCATAGCATCTTATTGCGGTATCCCGGACATCTGTTATTTCACAAAAATATTTAAGCGGCAGGTGGGGATGTCACCGACGGAATATCGGAAAGATAAATGACTTGGAAACGAAAGGGTGACATGTTATTGAAAGAACAGGAAAATATAAAAGGGATTGGTTAATGGAGATAAATTGGTTGTACGTGTGTAATCAATTCAATAAAACATGTACTTAAATATTTTGCATGTACTATGATTATAAGTATGTGCGTGACTGTAATCGAAGCAAATGCATTTATAGGAGAATCTCATGGATCATTTTGAATTAGTATCAGAATACAAGCCCACTGGCGATCAGCCTCAGGCAATCGCAAAATTGGTGGAAGGATTTAAAGAAGGAAACCAGTGTGAAACTTTACTGGGCGTCACCGGTTCAGGCAAGACCTTTACCATGGCGAATGTCATTCAGGCGTTGAACAAGCCTACATTAATTATAGCTCACAACAAAACTCTTGCAGCACAGCTCTACGGAGAATTCAAGGAGTTCTTCCCGGAGAATGCAGTGGAGTATTTTGTAAGCTACTACGACTACTATCAGCCGGAAGCCTATGTTCCTTCCACGGACACCTACATTGCCAAGGACTCTGCCATCAACGAGGAGATCGACAAACTTCGTCTTTCCGCAACCGCAGCCCTGTCTGAACGCAGGGATGTAATCATTATATCCAGTGTGTCCTGTATCTATGGAATCGGAAGCCCGCAGGATTATCAGAATATGATGATTTCTCTTCGCCCGGGGATGGAAAAAGACCGGGATGATGTGATCCGCAGTCTGATTGATATGCAATATGACCGGAATGAGATGGATTTTCACAGAGGAACCTTCCGGGTGCGCGGGGATGTGGTGGAGATTATTCCGGCGTACGAGTCAGATGTGGCGATTCGTATAGAATTTTTTGGGGATGAAGTGGACAGAATAACAGAGGTGGATGTGCTGACCGGTGAGATTAAGAGGGAGTTGAATCATGTGGCCCTCTATCCGGCGTCCCATTATGTGGTGCCCATGGAAAGAATTCTGGAGGCATCCAAAGCGATTGAAGAGGAACTGAGGGAGCAGGTTGCATATTTTAAGAGTGAGGACAAACTTCTGGAAGCACAGAGAATCAGTGAGAGGACAAATTTTGATCTGGAGATGATGAAAGAAACTGGTTTTTGCTCTGGAATCGAGAATTATTCCCGGCATCTGGCCGGTTTGAAGCCGGGAGAGCCGCCATATACATTGATGGATTATTTCGGTGATGATTATCTGATTATTATCGATGAGTCTCATATGACGGTTCCTCAGGTAAGGGGAATGTATGCCGGGGACCAGTCCAGAAAAAGCACACTGGTAGATTATGGGTTCCGTCTCCCGTCCGCCAAAGATAATCGTCCGCTGAACTTTGAAGAATTTGAACAGCGGATTGATCAGGTACTGTTTGTATCGGCAACGCCTGGTCCTTATGAGGAGAATCATGAGATGCTTCGTGCAGAGCAGATCATCCGGCCTACCGGGCTGCTTGATCCATATGTGGAAGTACGTCCGGTGGAGGGGCAGATTGATGATCTGGTCAGTGAGGTCAATAAAGAAGTGGAAAAGCATAATAAGATTCTGGTGACTACACTGACAAAGCGAATGGCAGAAGAACTGACGGACTATATGAAAGATATGGGAATCCGTGTGAAGTACCTGCATTCGGATATTGATACGTTGGAACGTACAGAAATTATCCGGGATATGAGACTGGATGTATTTGACGTGCTTGTAGGAATCAATCTTCTGAGAGAGGGACTGGATATCCCGGAGATTTCTCTGGTGGCAATTCTGGACGCAGATAAAGAAGGGTTTTTGCGTTCAGAGACATCTCTGATTCAGACTATCGGGCGAGCGGCAAGAAATGCGGAAGGCCATGTCATTATGTATGCAGATATGATTACGGATTCTATGCGTCGGGCAATGGATGAGACTCAGAGAAGACGGGAACTGCAGAAACAATATAATAAGGAAAATGGAATTACCCCGCAGACCATTAAAAAAGCAGTGCGGGATCTGATCAGTATCTCGAAAGAAGTGGCAAAGACGGAGAAGACACTGCAGAAAGATATGGAATCTATGAGCCGGAAAGAATTGGAAGAACTGATCGGAAAAGTTCAGAAACAGATGAAAGCGGCAGCGGCAGAACTGAACTTTGAGATGGCGGCTGAACTTCGCGATAAAATGATAGAATTGAAAAAGAATCTGGAAGAATTATAAAAATTTTGAAAAAACCATTGACAAATATAAGACCCGGTGCTATCTTAAGTACATAGATGTTAGCACTCCACAAAGATGAGTGCTAACAACTACAAAAGAGATGGCAGAAAGGGAGTGAACAGAGTGAATGATCTGGATGAGCGAAAAAAGAAAATATTAAAGGCGATTATTCAGACTTATCTGGAAACCGGTGAACCGGTTGGCTCCAGAACCATTTCCAAATATACGGATCTGAATCTCAGTTCTGCTACGATAAGGAATGAAATGTCGGATCTGGAAGATCTGGGGTATATTGTTCAGCCGCATACATCAGCCGGCAGGATTCCTTCTGACGCAGGGTATCGTCTCTATGTTGATGAACTGATGCGGGAGAAGGAGAAAGAAGTATCCGAGATTAAAGAGATGATGATTGAGAAGACTGATCGGATGGAAAAAGTATTGAAACAGGTGGTTAAGATTCTCGCTTCGAATACGAACTATGCTACCATGATAACCGGTCCGTCGTATCATCATAATAAAGTGAAGTTCATACAGCTGTCAAAACTGAATGAAGCGCAGCTTTTAGCGGTAATTGTTGTGGAGGGAAATCTGGTAAAGAATCAGATTGTAACCTTAGATGAGCCGATTGATGACGAACAGATTTTAAAATTAAATTTGTTGCTGAACACGCAGTTGAACGGACTGACGATTGAAGAAATCAGTCTTGGCATAATCACCAAACTGAAAGAGCAGGCAGGTGTTCACAGCGGAGTGGTAAGCACGGTGCTGGATGCCGTAGCGAAAGCCATTTCCCCGGAGGAGGAAGATGTTCCGGTGTATACCAGCGGAGCCAATAATATTTTCCGGTATCCGGAACTGGCGGACAGCAGCAAAGCCAGTGAACTGATCTCAGCATTTGAAGAGAAGAAGGCACTGGTTGATATGATAAAAGATACTGTTTCTGATTCGGAAGAGAGTACAGGAATTCAGGTATATATAGGAAATGAAAGTCCTATTTCGACCATGAAGGACTGCAGTGTAGTGACTGCTTCTTATGACCTTGGCGGTGGTATGAAGGGAACGATTGGTATCATCGGTCCCAAACGTATGGATTATGAAAATGTTGTAGATAATCTGAAAACACTGAAAGGTCAGTTGGATAACATATTTAAAAAGCCGTAGAAAGGTGGAGTGTGAAAGATGACAGAAGAAAATAAAGTTCCTTCCGGGGAAGCTGCAGAAGATGTAGTTGCCGAAGAAGCTTCTGAAGCCGTTGATACAGCCGCTGAAGCGGAAGATACACAGAACGGCGGTTCTGAAGAAACACAGCAGGAACAGCCGGAGACAGCCGGAGAAGAGGCACCGGAGGATTCCAAAGAAAGTAAAGACAGAAAGTTCTTTGGAAAGAAAAAAGAGAAAAAAGACAAAAAGGATGAAAAGATAGAAGAACTTACCGATCAGGTAAAACGTCAGATGGCAGAGTTCGATAATTACAGAAAGCGTACTGAAAAAGAAAAGGCGAGTATGTATATCATCGGTGCCAAAGACATTGTTGAAAAGATTCTTCCGGTAGTAGATAATTTTGAAAGAGGGCTTGCTACAGCCGCCGGAAGTGAAGATCCTTTTGTTCAGGGAATGGAAAAAATCTACAAGCAGCTGCTTACCACATTGGATGAGGTTGGTGTGAAACCGATTGAGGCAGTTGGTAAAGAGTTCAATCCGGATTTTCACAATGCAGTGATGCACGTGGAAGATGAAGAAGCCGGAGAGAATATTATTGTAGAAGAGTTCCAGAAAGGCTATCTGTATAAAGACTTCGTGGTTCGCCACAGTATGGTCAAGGTAGCAAACTAATCATTCAGGTAATCATAAGTTTTTAGTATATATAGGAGGAAAAACATTATGGGAAAAATCATTGGTATTGACTTAGGAACAACTAACAGCTGTGTAGCTGTTATGGAAGGTGGAAAACCAACCGTTATTACAAATGCAGAAGGTTCCAGAACTACACCATCTGTAGTTGCATTTACAAAGACAGGAGAAAGACTGGTAGGTGAACCGGCAAAACGTCAGGCAGTAACAAACGCTGACAAAACAATCTCTTCCATCAAGAGACATATGGGTACCGATTACAGAGTAACCATCGATGATAAAAAATATTCTCCGCAGGAGATTTCCGCTATGATTCTGCAGAAACTGAAATCAGATGCAGAAAACTATCTGGGTGAAAAAGTTACAGAAGCAGTTATTACTGTTCCGGCTTATTTCAACGATGCTCAGCGTCAGGCTACTAAAGATGCAGGTAAAATCGCAGGTCTGGATGTAAAACGTATCATCAACGAGCCTACAGCAGCAGCACTGGCTTATGGTCTGGACAATGAGAATGAACAGAAAATTATGGTATATGACCTTGGCGGCGGTACTTTTGATGTATCTATTATTGAAATCGGTGATGGCGTTATTGAAGTTCTGTCGACTGCAGGTAACAACCGTCTGGGTGGAGACGACTTCGACCAGAAGATCGCAGATTATATGCTGGCTGAGTTCAAGAGAACAGAAGGTGTAGATCTGTCTAACGATAAGATGGCTCTGCAGAGAATCAAAGAAGCAGCTGAGAAAGCAAAGAAAGAGCTTTCTTCTTCTACAACAACCAATATCAACCTGCCGTTCATTACCGCTACAGCAGACGGTCCGAAACACTTTGATATGAACCTGACAAAAGCAAAATTTGATGAGCTGACACATGACCTGGTTGAAAAGACAGCTGAACCGGTAAGAAGAGCACTTTCTGATGCCGGTCTGAATGCTTCCGAACTGAGCAAGGTACTGCTGGTTGGTGGCTCTACACGTATCCCGGCAGTTCAGGATAAAGTAAAACAGCTGACAGGACATGAACCGAGCAAAACTCTTAATCCGGATGAGTGTGTAGCACTTGGTGCTTCCGTACAGGGTGGTAAACTTGCAGGTGATGCAGGTGCAGGCGATATCCTTCTGCTGGATG
>JBJELU010000150.1:0-1696 GCA_051879355.1 Oliverpabstia sp. | reverse complement strand
TTATGTTGATGCCTAGTATTTTTGGAGAAAATTTATTTGATGAGTTTTTTGATGATTTTGTACGACCGACAAGAAGAGTGGTACGTTACAACACCCCGTCTACAACCATTATGAAGACAGATGTGAAAGAAACCGAAGGAAGCTATGAGCTGGATATTGATCTGCCTGGATATAAGAAGGAAGATGTGAAAGCAGAGTTGAAAGATGGTTATCTGACCATCAGTGCTGCGACTAATACCAACAATGACCAGAAAGATGAGAATGGAAAATACATCAGAAGGGAAAGATATTATGGTAATTGCAGCAGAAGCTTCTATGTAGGAGAAAATATCACACAGGAAGACATTAAGGCACGGTTCGAGGATGGCATTTTGAAAGTTGTCGTTCCGAAGAAAGATGCCAAACCGGCGGTGGAAGAGAAAAAATATATTTCTATTGAAGGATGATGCATTCCGTCAGGAAGCATTGGAAGCAGGATGGGGAATGCTCGTAAAGAGCATTCCCTTTTTGTATCATAGGAAAGTCCTTCGACTTTCCTATGATACAAAAACCCTCCGGGGGATGCACACGATGCGCAGAGGAAAGCTGCTAAAGCAGCTGCGCATCGGAGCTCAAAGTGTGCAAACCCCTCATGAGTGAGGGGTACAGGGAGTTGAAGTGGGCTTGCCCACTTTGTTTATAAATCAGGACTGGATTAGAGGTGGTTATTGTGAAAAGGGATTATTATGATGTGCTGGGTGTGAATAAACATGCGGATGAGAAAGAAATTAAGCATGCATACAGGAAACTGGCGAAAAAATATCACCCGGATACGAATGAAGGCAATGCAGAAGCTGAGCAGAAGTTCAAAGAAGTGACGGAAGCTTATAATGTGCTGAGTGACAAAGAAAAACGTCAGTTATATGATCAATATGGATTTGCAGCATTTGATCCCAACATGGATCCCCATACGAATCAGAACTGGAACCAGAGTTACGGACAGGGAAGCACAGGTAACGACGGATTTTACAGCCATTTTCGGACTGGAGACCCCGGTGGTTTCCGCCAGGAATATCACTTTGAAGGCGGAAGTATGGATGATATTTTTGATGATTTCTTCCAGGGTGCATTTCGTAACGATTTTAATCGAAATAATTTTAATAGGGGCAATTTTAACAGAAGTGATTTTAACAGGCAGCAAAAGGGAAGTGATCTGGAAGCGGAGATTACCATCGGTTTTGAGGATGCGGTACATGGCTGTGACCGTGTGATTCATCTGCAGGGTGATACCACCCAATCCCTGCAGGTTCATATCCCTGCAGGAATAGATGAAGGTATGAGTGTGCGACTGAAAGGTAAGGGAAATCCGGGAATCGGAGGCGGAGCATCTGGTGATATTTTGCTGAAAGTTCATATAGAGGAAAAACCAGGATATGAGAGAAAAGGTATGGATGTCTATACGACTGCGAATATTCCGTTCACGACGGCAGTATTTGGCGGTGAGGTACAGGTACCGACACTCTATGGCAATGTGGTGTGTAAAATAAAACCGGGAACACAGTCAGGAAGCAAAATCCGTCTGCGCAATAAAGGGATTGTTTCGATGAAAGATTCTTCCAGACATGGAGATGAATATGTGACGATACAGATACAGGTTCCGAGAAATCTCAATAGCGTGCAGAAGCAGAAATTGATGGAATATCAGAAGGTTTCGTAA
>JBJELU010000149.1:0-1714 GCA_051879355.1 Oliverpabstia sp. | reverse complement strand
TATTCTCTGCTTTTCTTATGATTCCATCCAGGATTCTGTCAATCATTGCATCCAGAATATCTTCTTTGTTTTTAAAGTGATAATACAGGGTTCCTCTGGCAATTCCAATCTCTGCCAGAATATCGTTTGTACTTGTGTTGTCATAACCATTTGTACAGAACAGTCTTTCTGCCACATCCAGAATTTCATTCCTTCGCTCGGCTGCTTCTTTTATGATCCTCATAATGCACACTCCTTACCGACAGATTGTCTATTGGAATTATAGACTATTTTTTCTGTTTTGTAAATCAGTAATCTGAATAAAAATGCATACTATGATTATGCACCCTTCCGAGCCGTTCGCCGTTGGGCTGCATTCAGAAAAAGGCGATACAGTTCAGCCCCAGAGCCAATGGCAGATACCAACTGGAAATGCCCTCCGGAATGACGGTAAGTATGGACTGCACCAGGAAAAAGACCGCGCCCAGTTCGAACAGGAGAGTCAGAATATTCAGGCAGGTCGCTTTTTTCCAAAACGCCAGCACAAACAGCAATATCACTGCATCCAGATATAGCCCGTAAAGGATATGAGTAATTCTCACGCTCCACGGGAACGACAGTTCCGGGTGACTTGCTGCATAGATAATAAAGCAGACGGCGGCAGCCGCCAGCACACAGGCTGGAATAAAAAAATGCTTTTTCATATCAAATTTCCTTTCTCAAGATTATTCAAAGCGTCCGGGTTATTAGAAATAATCATCCCAACAAGCTTACATTTTTTCATGTCCAGACAATCGCAGCAGGTTGTGACACTCCTTTTTAGTGCACACTGGCGGATTTCACAAAGGCTGTCACAGAATACCGTCTTGATTCCCTCTGTACGACAGCCCTGGCAATTGATATGCTCCGGTAAAATAGGTACTTGATTCAGTTCGCTCCATGCCTTCGCTGTTTTTTCCCGTAAGTGCTGATCATCGTTGATTGTTGCGATATATGCATCACATTTCTCACAGTCCAGTCCACAGTATGCAATCATTTTTCTCATCGATATGTACCTCCTATTTGTCTACTATCGTCCATCACAATTCTCTCACACCCTATCCTCATATTCAAAGTACGTCATATTGATACTCATCTTCCGTCACTTTTCCCTCACCGTGTATATATTGATTCACCATCAGGCAGCCACCGTAATCTGCTTCTAATACAAAAGCCTTACAGTTATATTCCTCTACCACTTTTCTAAACAAATTAAGCTTTAATTCCTGAAATTCTTCATTGTTTACCTGCGTTCCGGTGTTCATGCCCCCGTAAGTGATATATCTTACGACTAACATGATTACTGCACCAAATAGAAACGCTGCTATTATCTTTCCAATATATCGCTTTTTTGTATTATTTTTTTCATCAGTTAACAAACTCCCCTTTCTTTTATATTCTCTTCATCAGATTTTCGAACAATTATCATATTATCACATCATATCATAACAAGCCGAAACCACACGGATTCCGACCTGTTTTACACGGAAAATTAAAGAAAAGACACCCAACCCCTTTGGATTCAGTGCCTATATCTCTAAGCAATATTATTCGTTTTTCTCTAACAGCCAATCAAGCAAATGAATAACTTTAATTCCTTCATAATCGCCCGGGGTCATGTGGTCCATGGTCAGGATCATTTTCTCGTAATTATCCTTAATGGACTGCAGCGGCCTGATTTCGCGGTCAAAGGTAT
>JBJELU010000148.1:0-1714 GCA_051879355.1 Oliverpabstia sp. | reverse complement strand
AATCAATCCCCGGAGGTGTACGCTCATCCGGGGATTTGTTATTACCGAAGCTTTGAATTAATCATCTTATTGAGTTGTGAATCGGTGAGGAAGTAATTTGTTATTGGGAATTTCAGTTCTTTTGAAATTCCTTTTATCACATCTCCGGAAGCTGTTATGTTCACGTATTTATGTCCTTCAACTTTTACCACTTGCAGTTCGCGCGTCAGTTTCATAATCTGAGCTGCGCCGTATTTTTCGTTGAGTATTTTGTACTGCAGAAGACGTTCGAGAAGGACAGCTGTATAACAGATGAGGAAATGGCCTTTTATGCTGTTCTCTTTCTGAAGGAACACGGGTCTTGCATCGAGTTCGGATTTCATTATCCTGAAGGATTCTTCTATCTTCCACAAATTGTGATAGGCATCATAAATCTGTCGCTCATTCATGCCGGTTTCAGATGTTACAATCATGTTATATCCGGCAAGAGCCTTTGCTTCCTTTATTTTGTCCTCGTTCATGCATACTGCAACTCTGTCATCGGTGACTGAGCCTTCCGAAGTGGATTTGAAGCTGACATACTTTGCAGAATCACCAAACTGACTTTTCTTTGCAGAGGAAAGGCACAGGGCTCTTGCTTTTGCAACTTCTCTGTCGATTTCAAATATCTGCTTTGCGGCAAGCTGAGGGTTATATGTGACCACGCGCTTTTCTTCAATGGTGAAGCTGTGTTTTTTACCCGTGCTGTCTTTGTATTCGTAAGGGAATACGTCCACACATGACTTGTAGCGATATCTTATGTTTCCATCAGAGTCTTTGACATCAGTCCAACTGTTAGGGTCATTTCTATCGCATGAATTGCCGCTGTCGAGAAGCAGCCATTTCTTTTCTGTCTGAGGCAGTGCCTTTACGGATTTGGAGAATATATATCCGTCTCTTCTTTTGATTGCCTCGTGTATGTTTTCTGCGCAGTTAAGTCCTTTGTCTGCAACTTGAATAGTTCTGCCGTTTATGCCGCCTGCAGCTTTCATCTCGCTGATGATCTGCCTAAGCTTAGGCCTTTCGCTTTCGTTGCCCGGGAACACTCTCATACTGATAGGAATCTGGTTTGCATCAAGGAGCAGCCCGAGGCCGACAAGTGGTTCATGTCTGTTTTCTTTTGATGGACCTTTTTTTTGAAAGTCTGTTTCTCTGTCTATTTCGAAGTAAAAATTGGTACAGTCAAAATATGTCTTTGATGTATCGATGCCAAATTTTTCTGCAGTTGCGGCAGTGAGTATCTCTACAATCTTCTCATATTCCGAGCCCATGTAATCGCATATGCTAAGGATCTGGTCGTAGGATATGTTGTAATCTCCGTAAAGGCATGGCAGTACATCGTGAAATGTAGCATGTTTTGAACATGGCGATACTAACCTTGCGGAAACAAGAGCTTCAAGGCCTTCGTAAAGATTAAACTGAAACTGTCTTACTGACTGCATTAGGTCAAGGTACTTCTTTATGTCGAGGGTGTTGAGTATTGCGACAAAAGGAAAGTGGCCTATATATCGCATTGGCGATTTGCCAATCTGCTTTTCTTTGCTTGCAGCCTTTATCTTCTTTCTTTCGCTGTTTAGTCTGTCAACTTCAGCCTGATAGTAGGAGACAGGGTCTTCGATACCTTTATCCTTAAGGGTTTCAACAGAACCATATGAGGCATAGAGCTTCTGGGCAGTCTGCTTCTTTTCAGGATGAT
>JBJELU010000147.1:30082-31971 GCA_051879355.1 Oliverpabstia sp. | reverse complement strand
CCGGATGATATATCTGTGATTGGATTTGATAATCTTTCATTTGCCCGTGCCTGCAGGCCTAAACTTACTATTGTTACACAGCCAACGGAGACTATAGGAGCAGAAGTTGCCAGAATAATGCTGGAACGGCTGGAAAATACGGAACAACATGAAAATATGAAACTAAAAACAATGATTGTAGAAGGAAAATCAGTAAAAATGATGGAACCAAAGTGTTGACAAGAGGTGAATCATGAACGAATATTTACTGGGAATTGATATTGGAACAAGTTCCTGTAAAGTGGCACTGTTTGCTAAAGATGGAACAGTAGTGGCCAGTACTACCGGTGATTATACTGTGTATTATCCCCATCCGGGATGGGCAGAACAGAATCCGGATGAGTGGTGGGAAGCGGTGTGCGGGGCAGTAAAAGAACTGCTGGAAAACAGTAAGGTGAATCCAGTGGATATCAAAGGCATAGGAATTGACGGACAGAGCTGGTCAGCCATTGCCATTGACCGGGAAGGAAGAGTCCTGACAAACACCCCTATCTGGATGGATACCAGAGCAAAAGACATTTGTGAAAGACTGAATAAGAGTATTGGAGAGAAACGAATATTTGAAGTATGTGGGAATCCATTAGAACCTTCCTATACAACGGCCAAGATTCTCTGGTATAAAGAGAATCTCCCTGATGTATATCGTAATATATGGAAGATTTTACAGTCTAACTCTTTTATTGCGTATAGGCTGACAGGAGAGATCAGTCAGGATATCAGTCAGGCATATGGACTGCATTTCTTTAATATGCGAACAGGGCAGTGGGATGCAGATCTGTGCCGGGAGATGGGAATCCCCATGGAATTTATGCCGGATATCGTCCCCTGTCATCAGGTGGTGGGAACGGTAACGAAAGCTGCGGCGGAGCAGACTGGGCTTGCAGAAGGAACACCGGTTGTTGCCGGAGGGCTGGATGCAGCCTGCGGAACATTGGGTGCCGGAGTGGTTCATCCCGGAGAGACCCAGGAACAGGGCGGTCAGGCCGGAGGCATGAGTATCTGTCTGGATACGTATGCGGCAGATCCAAGACTGATTCTGAGTTATCATGTGGTTCCGGGACAGTGGCTTCTTCAGGGAGGAACCACCGGTGGCGGTGGAGTTATGCGTTGGCTGGAACGGGAGCTGGGACAGTATGAGCGGATGATGAAAGAAGAAACAGGAAAATCATCTCTGTTTCAGTTCAATGAGCTGGCTGAGAAGGTGGCTCCGGGAAGTGACGGGCTTGTATTCCTTCCTTATATGGCAGGAGAACGTTCACCAATCTGGGATCCGGATGCAAAAGGCGTATACTATGGTCTGGATTTTTCCAAGACGAAGAGCCATATGATTCGTGCTGCCATGGAAGGCGTGGCATATTCTCTGAAACATAATCTGGATATTGCGGAAAGTACAGGAGCGGTGGCAGAAGAACTCCTGGCAATGGGTGGTTCTGCAAATTCTCTGTTGTGGACACAGATCAAATCTGACATTACAGGCAAACCGATTGCTGTACCGTCATCTGATACAGCTACCACCCTGGGGGCAGTTATCCTGGCCGGTGTCGGTGTTGGGGTTTATGAGTCTTTTGAAGATGCGGTGAAGCAGACAGTAAAGATTACAAGAAGACATGTTCCAGACATGGAAAAACATGAATTATATATGAAAAATTATAAGACCTATCTGGCCTTGTATGAGAATCTGAAAGAACTTATGAAAGAGACAGGAGGAGAAAATAAGTGAAAGCAGGAGTAGTACACGCAAGAGAAGATATTCGATACGAAGAGATTGAAAAGCCGGTGCCAAAGGCCGGAGAGGTACTGATCAAGGTAAAATATACAGGAATCTGTGGTTCTGATGTGCCCAGAGTAAA
>JBJELU010000147.1:28631-29982 GCA_051879355.1 Oliverpabstia sp. | reverse complement strand
TTGCACGGATTGAAACGTCTGGACTATAAAGGCGGTAAAAATGTTGCCATCCTTGGCGGCGGCACCATCGGTCTTTTGACCATGCAGTGGGCAAAAATATTTGGTGCGAAGCAGGTTGTGGTATTTGATATTGAACCGGCCAGACTGGAACTGGGGAAACGTCTGGGAGCAACTGCCGGAATCAATACAAAAGAAGAAGACTTTATGGAACAGGCCATGGCGCTGACAGACGGAAAAGGTTTTGATTATATTTATGAGACTGCCGGAAATACAATCACCATGAAAATGGCATTTAAGCTGGCAGCGAATAAGGCACAGGTGTGCTTTATCGGAACTCCGACAAGAGAATTATCTTTCAGTGTGGATGAGTGGGAATGTATGAATCGTAAAGAATTTACGCTGACAGGTTCCTGGATGTCCTACAGTGCACCGTTCCCGGGAGAAGAGTGGAAACTGGCTGCTCATTACTTTAAGACCGGTGAATTGAAATTTGATGAATCCTTTATCTTTAAAAAAGTGCCTCTGAGCCGGATTGCGGATGCCTTTGAGATGTATAAGACACCCGGAACCGTAAAAGGCAAGATTCTGATTGACAGCGAGAATTAATAGAAACAGGTGAAAGTATGATTTTGACAGTTACCATGAATGCGGCTATTGATAAACGCTATGTCGTAAAGTGTTTTGAAGAGGGACAGGTGAATCGTGTAACCACCTGTACCTATACGCCGGGTGGAAAAGGATTGAATGTATCCAAGCCCGCATCTATTGCCGGAGCAGAAGTTGTAGCTACTGGTTTTGTCGGAGGGCATGCAGGGGATTATATTGTAGATTCCCTGAAAAACTTCGGGATTAAAAGTGAATTTTACCATATGAATGAGGAAAGCCGCTCCTGTATCAATATATGGAATGAAGAAAAAAGGGAGCAGACAGAATTCCTGGAGCCCGGTTTTACTGTATCAGAAGAAGATTTTGACAAATTTATGGATAAATTTGAGAAACTGATCTTACAGGCGGATGTAGTGGCAATTTCCGGCAGTCTGCCGAAAGGATTGGATGGAACTGCATATCAGCGGATGGTAAAAGCGGTAAAAGACGCAGGAAAGAAAGTAATTCTTGATACCAGCGGTAAGTTGCTGGAGATGGGAATTATGGCAAAACCCACAATGGTCAAACCTAATATTGACGAAATACGCATGCTTACCGGCAGTCACTGTGATACAAGAGAAGAACTGGTGGAAGCGGCACAGAAGATACATGGTGCGGGCATCGAAGTGGTGGTTATCTCCTTAGGCGGTGAGGGATCTGTCCTGGTATGCGACAATGGTGTATATCGGGCTGTTGTACCGAAAAT
>JBJELU010000147.1:0-28531 GCA_051879355.1 Oliverpabstia sp. | reverse complement strand
GTTGTAAAGAGAGAAGATTTGTTTATCATGACAAAAGTCTGGAATGATATGCATGAACATGTGGAAGAAGCATGCCGGAAAAGTCTGGAAGACTTAAAATGTGGCTATGTTGATTTGTATTATATCCACTGGCCATTCCCGAATTATCATGCACCAGGCTGCGATGTAACCTCCAGAAATCCAAATTCAAAACCATTTTCTGTGGAAAGATTCATGAATACTTATCGCCAGTGTGAAGAACTGGTGGAAAAAGGTTTGATTAAAGCCATTGGTTTGTCGAATATGACGATTCCTAAATTGGAAGCTACACTGCCGCTGATGCGTATCAAACCGGCTGCCTGCGAGATTGAACTGCATCCATGCTTCCAGCAGCAGGAATTGTTTGATTATCTGATCGCACACGATATTCAGCCGGTGGGATATATGCCGCTTGGTTCTCCACGCAGACCAGAGCGTGATATCTGTCCGGAAGATCTTGCGGATATGGAAATGCCGGAGCTTCGCACAATTGCAGAGGCACACGGTGTACATCCGGCAACTATCTGTCTGAAATGGGCGGTTCAG
This sequence comes from Oliverpabstia sp., assembly GCA_051879355.1. GTDB lineage: Bacteria > Bacillota > Clostridia > Lachnospirales > Lachnospiraceae > Oliverpabstia. Next base: position 27,967 of record JBJELU010000147.1, on the reverse strand, counting down.
AGAGGTCAGATTCCGATTCCCTTCTCTGTAACAGAAAAGAATTATTTCAGTAATCTGAAGGCAATGGTTGATGGAGATTTGCTGACAGAAGAAGAAATGAAAACCATTTCCACGCTGGAGAGAAATAACCGTCTGGTAAAAGGTCAGGTATTTCTCTGGGAAGGTGCAAAAGACTGGCACGATCTGTGGGATGAAGACGGAGTAATTGTGGAATAATACTTGACATTTTTTGGACCGATTGCTATAATACGGAACATAAATAAAAAGACAAGGGCGTCTTATCTGGAGGGTTTCTCTGGGTAAGTTCGCCCTTTTTGTATTTCAGAAACGCCCCATACTTTTCTGGTAGATAAACCCTCAGGGGATGCATATCGTTTAGTTTCCTGAAATATAAATATATATTGCGTGAGAAAAAGGAGAACAAATATGGAAAATTACAGCAAAGCGGAAATTTTGCGGATGGTAGAAGATGAAGACGTAGAATTTATTCGCCTGCAGTTTACAGATATGCACGGTGTGCTGAAAAATGTGGCAATTCCGTCAAGTCGTCTGTTGAAAGCAATGGAGAATAAGTGCGTGATCAATCTCACTTCCCTGTCCGGATTTGATCAGGCTGAAGATACCGATATGTATCTGAAACCGGATCTTTCTACTTTTACGATTTTGCCATGGAGGCCACAGCAGGGAAAGGTGGCCAGGTTTTTATGTGATGTTTGCCTGGAAGACGGGACAGAATATGAAGCAAGTTCCCGTATGATACTAAAACGTGTGATTGAGAAAGCTGAAAAAATGGGATATACCTTTCAGGTGAATCCGGAGTGTGAGTTTTTCCTGTTCCATACAGATGACAACGGGATGCCCACAACGATTTCCCATGAAAAAGCCGGATATCTGGATACATCCCCGATTGACCTTGGAGAGAATACAAGAAGGGATATTATTCTGACACTGGAAGAGATGGGATATGAAATTGATTCTTCCCATCATGAAAGTGCACCGGCACAGCATGAGATAGATTTTACTTTTGAAAATGCACTGGAGACTGCTGATAAAATTATGACATTTAAAGTGGCTGTCCGGACGATTGCAAAGCGTTATGGACTGCATGCCACATTTATGCCGAAGCCCAGAATGGAAGTAAATGGTTCCGGTATGCATCTGAATATGCGCCTTTTAAAAGACGGGAAAAATATTTTCCGGGATAAAGACGGCAATTTCAGCCGTGAGGGAGAAGCATTTATGGCTGGTATTTTACAGCATATTCAGGGAATGACTGCGATTTTCAATCCACTGGTCAATTCCTACAAACGGCTGGTACCTGGATTTGAAGCACCATCGGAGGTTACCTGGTCAACTGACCAGAGAGAAGTTCTGATCCGTGTCCGGGAGAGAGCCTGCTGTGGAATGCATATGGAACTGAGGAGTCCGGATTCCAGTTCCAATCCCTATCTGGTGTTTGCCCTGTGTCTGGCAGCCGGTCTGGAGGGTATTGAGAAAAATCTGAAAGCACCTGCCGAGCTCCGGGAGGATATCAGAAAGCTGACAGGGGAAGAAAAACGGGAAAGAGGAATTGAGGCTTTGCCGGAAAATCTTGGAGAAGCTTTGAAAGCTATGGAGCAGGATCCGTTGATTAAAGAAACGCTTGGAGAAAAATTTACGAAATCTTATTTAAAAGCAAAAAGAAAAGAATGGAAAGGATATCTGGCACAGATTTCAGAGTGGGAACTGAACCAGTATCTTTATCTGATATAAATGTGATGGGAGCAGCAGATGAGTATTGTCATAGTAGTATTACCAAAGTTGGAAGATGCAAAAAAAGTCAGAAAAATACTCATAAGTCATGGTTTTAGCCAGGTATTTGCCTGTGCAACGGCATCTGCAGCTCTTCAGGAAGCCAATCAACACAGCCATGGTCTGGTAATCAGTGGTTATCGTCTGAAAGACATGTATTATGTGGAATTGGTAGACTGTCTTCCCAGATATTATGAACTGGTTCTTATGGGATCGGCAGCCACAGTGCAGGATGCGGAAGCCGGCATTTTGTCACTGACAACTCCGCTTAAAGTTTATGATCTGGTCAACACGGTGGAAATGGTTCTTCGTCAGATGGAACGGAGAATCAAAAAAGAAAAGAAACCAAAGAAACGATCAGAACAGGAGGAGAATTTTATTAAGAATGCCAAGTCGCTTTTGATGGAAAGAAATAATCTTACAGAGGAAGAGGCTCACAGGTATATACAGAAATGCAGTATGGATAATGCTACCAATATGGTAGAAACTGCACAGATGATATTGACACTGTTATTTGAGGAGTAAAACAGGTATGCATGAGTGTGCCTGGATATGAGAAGGAGAATGTGATATGGAATTTGTTACAGGTATTCAGAAAAAAGAAGAAGCAGAACTGGAAGATCTGCTTCAGGCAGAAGAAGGAAGCAGAATCATTCTGGAGGGTGCTGTACACAGTGTCCGTGATATGGGAGAGATTGCATTTATTATTCTCAGAAAACGTGATGGTCTGGTACAGACAGTCTGGGAAAATGGAAAGACCAATCTGGAACTTTCTCAGGTTCGTCAGGGAGATTTTATCCGAACCACAGGTATTGTGAAAAAAGAAGAGAGGGCTCCTCACGGAAAGGAAGTACGTCTGGAAAACATTGAGCATTTATCCAGTGCGAACGGACCTTTGCCTCTGGCCATCGATAAATGGAAATTGAATACTTCTCTGGAAGCGAAACTGGACAGACGTTCACTTTCTCTCAGGAACGTAAGGGAACGTGCCAAATTCCGTATCCAGGAAGCACTGGTGAGAGGGTTCCGTGATTTCCTTTACAGTCAGGGATTTACTGAGATTCATACGCCGAAGATTGGTGCCAAAAGTGCTGAGGGCGGAGCAAATATGTTCAAGCTTTCCTATTTTCATCGTCCTGCTGTTCTGCAGCAGAGCCCTCAGCTGTATAAGCAGATGATGGTGGGTGTGTTTGACCGTGTATTTGAGACAGGACCGGTATTTCGTGCGGAAAAGCACAATACCAGAAGACATTTGAACGAATATACCAGTCTGGACTTTGAAATGGGATATATTAAAAGTTTTATGGATATCTGTGAGATGGAAACTGGATTTTTGCAGTACACCATGAAACTTCTGGAACAGGAATATGCAAAAGAACTGAAACTTTTGAATATTACGCTGCCAAATGTGGAGAAAATTCCATATGTGAGATTTGATGAAGCAAAACGCCTTGTCTCAGAGAAATATAATCGTAAAATCCGTAATCCGTTCGATCTGGAACCGGAAGAAGAGGAATTGATCGGACGATATTTTAAAGAGGAATACGATGCGGATTTTGTATTTGTAACCCATTATCCTTCCAAGAAACGTCCGTTTTATGCGATGGATGATCCGGAAGATGAAAGATATACACTGAGTTTTGACCTTCTCTATAAAGGACTGGAGATTACTACCGGTGGTCAGCGAATTCACGACTATGAGGAACTGCTGAAGAAAATTGAGAAAAAGGGAATGACTCCGGAGGGATTGGAGCAGTACCTGGATGCATTCAAATTCGGTATGCCACCTCACGGAGGACTGGGGATCGGTCTGGAACGACTGACCATGCAGCTCCTTGGAGAAGATAATGTAAGAGAGGCCTGCCTGTTCCCGAGAGATATGAGCAGACTGGAACCGTAATGTGAAAGGAGTATTAGGGATGAGCGGCAGGAAAATTGATGATGCGACCATGGATAATGTGGAAATTCTCGCAAAGCTGGCATTGAGCCCGCAGGAGAGACAGAAAGCCATGGATGAAATGGAAAAAATACTGGATTATGTAGAAAAACTGAATGAACTGGACACAGATGAGGCAGAACCTCTGGTGCACATCCTTCCGGAAGTGAATGTATTTCGTGAAGATGTGGTGACAAATGGAGATGGCCGTGAGGAATCACTGGCCAATGCACCGCGGAAAAAAGACGGTCAGTATGTGGTGCCGAAGACCGTATAAGGAGGGAAACTTATGGATATGTTGCAGTTATCTGCTCTGGAACTGAGCCAGAAAATCCGGAGCGGTGAAATCAGTGTAAAAGAGGCTGTATCAGGATACAGAGAGCAAATGCAGAAAATGGAACCGCAGGTACATGCATTTCTTTCTGTGGATGACGATAAATTAGAGAAAAGAATACAGGAAGTAGAAGAAGGAATCCAAAGCGGCAGATATCAGGGACCGTTAGCCGGTGTGCCGATTGCTGTGAAAGACAATATTTGCACAAAAGGGCAGAAAACCACCTGTGCATCCAGAATTCTGGAAAATTTTGTCCCTGCATTTGATGCGGAAGCAGTGAAACGGCTGGAAGAAGCAGGGATGATCGTATTGGGTAAAACCAATATGGATGAGTTCGCCATGGGAAGTACGACGGAAACATCGGCATTCGGTGTGACAAGAAATCCGTGGAACCCGGAACATGTTCCCGGCGGCTCTTCCGGCGGCTCCTGCGCGGCTGTTGCTGCAGGAGAAGCGGTGCTGGCACTGGGGTCTGATACCGGTGGTTCCATCCGTCAGCCGGCAGCCTACTGTGGTGTGACCGGACTGAAACCTACCTACGGAAGAGTTTCCCGTTACGGATTGATCGCATATGCGTCTTCTCTGGATCAGATCGGTCCGGTGGGACGGAATGTAAAAGACTGTGCTGCTTTATTTGAAGTGCTTGCCGGTCATGATGAAAAGGACAGTACCAGTTCGAACCAGCCGCTGGAATCTTGGGAAGAACTGGTGTCCGGCGGAATGGAAGGAATGAAAATCGGTGTCCCGGAAGAGTATTTTGCAGAAGGAACCGACGAAGAAGTAAAAAAAGCACTGACAGATGCGATGGAACTGATGCGTCAGAATGGTGCTCAGGTGGAGTATTTCTCCTTGGGTATGGTGGATTATGTGATTCCCTCGTATTATATCATTGCCTGTGCGGAGGCCAGCTCCAATCTGGAGCGTTTTGACGGCGTAAAGTACGGCTATCGCAGTCAGGAGGCCACAGAACTTCATGAAATGTACAAAAAGAGCCGAGCCGAAGGCTTTGGAGAAGAGGTTAAACGAAGAATTCTTCTTGGATCCTTTGTACTGAGTGCCGGTTATTATGATGCTTATTATCTTAAGGCATTGAAAGCAAAAGGAATGATTAAAAAAGCATTTGACGATGCGTTTGCAACATATGACTGTATTCTTGCTCCGGCGGCACCAACGACTGCACCGAAGATCGGAACCAGTCTCAGTGATCCCCTGCAGATGTATCTCAGCGATATCTACACAGTTGCAGTCAATCTTGCAGGTCTCCCGGCAGTGAGTCTTCCCTGTGGAAAAGACAGTCAGGGACTTCCGGTAGGTATGCAGATTATCGGTGACTGCTTCCAGGAAAAGAAAATACTCCGGACCGCGGCAGCTTTTGAAAAACTGCGGGGACCATTTCCAATGGCCTGGGAAAAGGAGGAAATGTGATGGCAAAACAGTATGAAACCGTTATAGGTCTTGAAGTACATGTGGAACTTGCCACAGAAACCAAAATTTTCTGCGGTTGTTCTACCCGATTCGGAGGTGCGCCCAATACCCATACCTGTCCGGTATGTACCGGTATGCCGGGTTCACTTCCCGTGTTAAATAAAAAAGTAGTGGAGTATGCTCTTGCGCTGGGCATGGCGGCAAACTGCCAGATCAATCAGTATTGCAGGTTTGACAGAAAAAATTATTTCTACCCGGATAACCCGCAGAACTATCAGATTTCACAGCTGTATCTGCCCATTTGCCATGATGGCTGGCTGGAAATCCAGACTTCGGGAGGGCCGAAGAAAATCCGTATCCACGAGATGCATATGGAGGAAGATGCCGGTAAGCTGATTCATGATGAATGGGAAGATTGCTCTCTGGTGGACTATAACCGAAGCGGCGTTCCGTTGATTGAGATTGTGTCGGAACCGGATATGAGAACATCAGAAGAAGTTATTGCCTATCTGGAAAAGCTGCGCATGATCTGTCAGTATCTTGGCGTATCTGATTGTAAGCTGCAGGAAGGTTCTATGCGTGCCGATGTCAATCTCTCTGTTCGAGAAGTGGGAAGCACAGAATTCGGAACCAGAACAGAGATGAAAAACCTGAACTCTTTTAAAGCAATTGCACATGCCATTGACGGAGAGAGAGAACGTCAGATCGAGCTTCTGGAAGAAGGCCGTGAAGTGGTTCAGGAGACCCGCCGCTGGGATGACAACAAGGAATCTTCCCATGCCATGCGTTCCAAAGAAGATGCGAAAGATTACCGCTACTTCCCGGATCCGGATCTTCAGCCAATCAGTATTTCCACCAGATGGATGGAAGAGATTAAGAGCCGGCAGCCGGAATTTCAGGAAGAAAAGGCTGCAAGATATCAGAAAGAATATGAACTGTCTGCCTATGATGCCAATATTCTGACCCAGTCCAAACATCTGGCAGATATCTTCGAGGAGACCGCAGGTCTCTGCGGCAATCCCAAGAAGACAGCAAACTGGCTGATGGGTGAGACTATGCGTCTGATGAAAGAAAAATCCATGGAACCGGAAGATCTTGGTTTTACGCCAAAGCATCTGGCAGATTTGATTCTGGCCGTGGAAGACGGTAAAATTAATCAGCAGAATGCAAAAAAAGTATTTGCCCATATTATGGATGAAGATGTGGAACCGGTTGCTTATATGAAGGAACATGGACTGCTGATGGTATCCGACAGCGGAGCTATTGAAGCCGCTGTAGATGAGGTTCTTGCCGCTAATCCGAAGACCGTGGAGGAGTTCCACAGTGGAAAAGAAAAAGTACTCGGTTTCCTTGTGGGACAGGTCATGAAGAAAATGAAAGGCAAGGCAGACCCTGCCAAAGTAAACGAACTATTACGAGAAAAACTGTGATGAAAGGAACAATCAACCATGCCAAAGTTAAATGAAAACTATCTGCAGCTGAAGGACAGCTACCTTTTCGCAGAAATTGCACACCGCACTGCAGCTTATACAGAAAAAAATCCTGATAAACCGGTGATCCGTCTGGGAATCGGTGATGTAACACGCCCTCTCTGTGAATGTGCACTGAAAGCACTTCATGAAGGTGTGGATGCCATGGCTTCTACAGATACTTTTAAAGGATATGGACCGGAACAGGGATATACAGAGACAAGAAATGCCATTGCCGATTATTATAAACGTAATGGAATCGATGTGGATCCGGCTGCTATTTTTATTTCCGACGGTGCAAAAAGTGATACCGGAAATATTACAGAATTATTTGGAGAGGGAAATGTGATTCTGATTCCCGATCCGGTATATCCGGTGTATGTGGATTCCAACACCATGTTTGGAAATAAAGTAACCTATATTTCCGGTAATGCAGAAAATGATTTCCTTCCGATGCCGGATCGCAGTCAGCATGTAGATGTGATCTATATCTGCTCTCCGAACAATCCTACAGGAGCATGCTACAATAAACAGCAGTTGAAAGAATGGGTAGATTACGCACTGGAAAATGAAGCCGTGATTCTGTTTGACTCTGCATACGAAGCATTTATTGCAGATCCGGAACTGCCAAGAAGTATTTATGCCATCGAAGGTGCAAAGAAATGTGCCATTGAATTCTGTTCTCTGTCAAAGACAGCAGGATTTACAGGAACCCGCTGCGGTTATACCGTAGTTCCGAAAGAACTGGTATTCCAGTCATCTACCGGTGTGGAGATGTCATTAAATGCCATGTGGAACCGCCGCCAGAGCACCAAATACAATGGAACTTCTTACATTGTACAGCATGGAGCAGCCGCAGTATTTTCAGAAGAAGGCATCAGAGAATGCCAGGAAAATCTGGAATACTACAAAAAGAATGCAGCGGTGATCGCGGATACGCTGACTGAACTGGGAATCCGTTTCTACGGCGGCAAACACTCACCGTATATATGGTTTGAATGCCCGAACGGTATGGACTCCTGGACCTGCTTTGACTATCTGCTGGAAAACATCCAGGTGGTAGGAACACCGGGAGCCGGATTCGGAGAGAACGGTAAAAACTACTTCCGTCTGACTTCTTTTGGAACATATGAAAACACTGTAGAGGCAATGAGACGGTTCAAAACACTTTTCTAAATCAAGTACGCCTCGGCGTACTTGTTGCGGGATGCGCGTCATGCTTTGCATGACACGATACATCTGTGCACTTCTGTAATAAGATTCCCCGGGGAGAATGTAAAAATCCCCGGGGAAATCTTTAAATTGTCTGTATTTCGCATATCTCAGCAGTATTCCCATGTACCTGAAATTTTATTTCCATTCCCGCGTAGCGGAAACCGTAGATTCTGTCTTCGTCATGATGATAGGCCGGCCGCGGATCCTGTTCTAGTATACCGATGACGGCGTCTCTGTGTTCTTCCGGTATGACAGCCATCCAGTGGTCGGAAATCTTAACAGATAAGACATCATCTTTATGCTGCTGTGCAAAACTTCCGGCGGCATCCGGATGACAATCAGCATAAGGAATATACGGTTTGATATCGTAGATCGGTGTCTTGTCCATCAGATCGGCACCTGAAACATGCAGGATAGCACCCTGAGGTGTATCCCATTCGATGCTGTCCAGACGGACGCAGGACAGACCAATGGGATTGGGACGGAAAGGGGAGCGGGTGGCAAATACACCTTTTCGTTCATTGCCGCCGAGGCGTGGCGGGCGCACCGTTGCCGACCAGAAAGAACGGGCTGATTGGGAAAATTCCCAGATCAGCCAGATATGTGAAAATTCCTCCAGCCCCCGCAGAGCTTCCGGGTTACGGAATTCCGGTTCAAAGACGATGGCTGATTTCAAAGAAGTCACAATGCCGCTTTGACGGGGAATTCCAAATTTGGTCGGAAAATTGCTGCAGATGTGGGCGATAGGACGCATGAAAGTTTCTTTTTGATGCTCCGTATGATTTTTATTCTCCATATTATAATCCTTTCTGTGTATTGCGAAGTGTGTTGCTGGTCATGGAGTTAACAGTAACTACTGGTTGGGTCTATATATAAATAATAATTGCCCAGACCCAGAAATCAAGAAATTTCTGGGTCTGGGCGTACAGTTTTTCTGTATAGAGAAAATAAGACGATGATACGAGATATTTTCCAAGTATTTTTCCCTGTAATGGGATTTTTATAAGTATTATTGTTCTATAGACCCAATGAAACAAGTGTTAGACCCGTTTGCGTGGATAGTAAATGAAAAATCCGTGCAGAATTTTATGCACTCTGACGGTTTTTCTTACAAATAACAGCCAGTATAACAAGTTCAACAGCAAGTCCTACGATCAGGGCAGCCCATCCGTTTCCAGTAATACCACCCACCAGATATCCTGCCAGACAGCAGGCAGCAACGGTCATTGCATAAGGAATCTGTGTAGAAACATGGTTAATATGATTACACTGTGCTCCTGCAGATGCCAGAATCGTAGTATCGGAAATCGGAGAAATATGATCTCCACATACAGCACCAGCCAGTACGGCAGCCACATTCATTGCCAGCAGGGAAACATTTCCCGTTCCTATAACGGCAACAACAATCGGAATCATAATACCGAAAGTACCCCATGAGGTTCCGGTTGCAAAAGCCAGTCCCAGTGCAACTGCAAAAAACAGTGCCGGAAGCAGAACTCCGATCAGAGCATTTCCTGCTACTGCATTTCCTACAAAATCGCCAAGTGCCAGGTAATCAGCAGAACAGATACCGGACAGTGTCCATGCCAGACATAGAATCATGATAGCCGGTGTCATAGCCTTAAATCCCTGTACAAAGCTGTCGCAAAATTCCTTGAAAGTAATAATCTTTCTCAGCAGATAGAAGAAAAATACAAATACCAGTGTGAAGAAAGAACCAAGGACAAGGCTCAGGGAAGAATCACAGTTGGCAAATGCTTCTGCAATACCGGCTCCATCAAGAATACCGCCGGTATACAGCATGGCACTGATACAAAGAATAATCAGGCAGGCAATCGGAAGAATCAGATCTTTTACTTTACCTTTACCGGTAATGGCAATATTTTCTTCGCCGGCAGATAATTCCTCTTTACCATTTTTAATTGCTGCGTTATATTTGGCCATAGCTCCGAAGTCAGTGTTTGTAGCAGTCAGAACTACCATAAACAGCAATGTCAGCAGTGCGTACAGATTGAACGGAATGGTTCGTAAAAACAGAGAAAATCCGTCAATACCGCAGTCTTCCGGAAGAGAAGAACCGACAGCAGCAGCCCAGCTGGAAATCGGTGCGATGATACATACCGGCGCAGCTGTGGCATCAATGATATAAGCAAGTTTTGCACGGCTGATTTTGTGTTTGTCTGTCACGGGGCGCATAACAGTTCCTACTGTCAGACAGTTAAAATAGTCATCTACAAAAATCAGAATGCCCAAAAACATGGTGGAGAATAAAGCACCTTTTTTTGTGGTGATTCTTCTGGAAGCCCATTCTCCATAGGAGCGGGAGGCACCTGATTTGGTAATCAGAGCAACAAGGATTCCCAGAAATACAAGGAAGAGCAAAATGTTGACATTATCTCCGATTTTCCAGTTCATAACACTTACAACAGTTTCAACAGCGTTCAAAATATGGAATTTTGTGAAAAGCAGAGCGCCGGACAAAATTCCGATAAGAAGTGAAAGATACACTTCTTTTGTCCAAAGAGCCAGAGCGATGGCTACAATGGGAGGCACTAAGGCCCAGATTGTTCCTGACATAAAAAATCCCTCCTCTTTTGTCAGCTATTAAATTTTTATAAAATGATATCGTTAAATTATATCATGGCTATGTTGGTGGTGTAAATAAGATTTCACTTGTAATACAGCAAAAAATTTGTATAATTAAGGGAAGGAGGTAATGAGAATGAAAAAATTGCAAAGAATCCTGGCTATTGCCGGTGTGGTTCTGTTAGTGGGCATGTATTCCGCTACACTGATTTTTGCCCTTTCAGGCAGTCCGGAGTCGGATGGATGGTTTAAGGCATCCATAGTGTGTACGATCATTGTGCCGGTTTTTCTGTATGCCAATATGCTGGTGTATAAAGTACTGAAAAACCGTGGAGATACGAAACAGATGGCAAAAGAGGATAAGAAGAATTCATAATATATTTAGATTCTGTTTCTTGTTTTTTTGGAAAAAAAGGATTAACATGAATAGAAAAATCCTTTAAAAACTATTAAAACAAATGAGAAGAAAGACAGGAGAAAAAAGATGAATCGATGGCGTGATAAGTTTTACAGGTTTATGCAGGGAAGATACGGAGTAGACGAACTGGGCAGATTTATGTCCTATGCACTTCTTGTCTGTATCCTTTTTAATGTTTTCCTGCACAGCGGAATTTTGAATTTTCTGATTCTGGCAGGACTGATTTTCAGTTATTATCGGATGATGTCCCGGGACTATTCCCGCAGATACGAAGAAAATCAGAAGTTTTTGAAATTGAAATACCGGTTTGTCAGCTGGAAAAACCAGACATTTGGCGGCAGAGGAGCTGATAAAACAGTGAGAATATTTAAATGCCCCACCTGTGGACAGAAAGTGCGGGTTCCCAGAGGGAAAGGAAAGATTTCCATACACTGTCCCAAATGTGGAGTTGATTTTATCAAAAGAAGTTAAGAGGGTGTATCAATGTTCGGATATGTGACAACCAATATGGAAGAGATGAAAATCAAGGATTACAGGAAATATCGGGCATTTTACTGTGGTGTCTGTCAGGATTTAAAAGAACATCACGGACAGATTTCACGGCTGACCCTGACGTATGATATGACATTTCTGGCGGTGCTTCTGAATGGCCTCTATGAAAATGAAATATCAGAGGAAAAGCATTTTTGTGCTCCTCATCCTCTGAAGAAGCATCTGTGTTACAGGAACGAGATCACAGCTTATGTGGCAGATATGAATGTATTGCTCAGTTATTATAATTTGCTGGATGACTGGATTGACGAGAAAAAGGCCGTCTCACTGGCAGGCGCCAGGGCATTACAGAAAGATGTGGCAGAGTTAAAAGAAAAATATCCCCGCCAGGCAGCGGCAATTAAAAAATATCTGAAAAAACTCAGTACCTGTGAAAAAGAAAGAAGTACGGATCTTGACCGGGCTTCCGGGTATACAGGAGAAATGCTGGAAGAAATTTTTGCCTGGAAGGAAGACCACTGGGAATCTCATATGCGGAGAATCGGATTTTTCCTGGGAAAATTCATTTATCTGATGGATGCTTTTGAAGATGTGGAGAAAGATAAAAAAAGTGGTAATTATAATCCATGGGAAGCCATGTCAGAGGAAAATGATTTTCAGCAGCGTGCAGGCGAGATTCTGATGCTGACGGCTGCAGAATGTTCCAGAGAATTTGAAAAACTGCCGATACTGGAATATGTGGACATTTTGCGAAATATATTATATTCTGGTATCTGGGTAAGATATCAGAAAGTTATCTCACAGAAAGAAAAAAATCATACATCTGAGATGAAATAATGAGGAGAAAAAATAATGTTGGATCCATACAGTGTCCTTGGGGTATCCCGCGATGCCAGCATGGACGAGATTAAAAAAGCATATCGGTCATTGAGCCGCAAGTACCATCCGGATGCCAATATCAACAATCCGAACAAGGATCAGGCAGAAGAAAAGTTCAAACAGGTGCAGCAGGCATACGATCAGATTGTAAAGGAAAGGGAGCAGCGGGCGTCCGGCAATTATGGCGGTTTTGGCGGATATGGTACATCCGGTGGATATCAGGCTCAGGATGACACCCAGTCTGTGGAAATGCGTGCGGCTGCCAATTATATCAATGCGATGCATTACCGTGAAGCTCTGAATGTGCTGAACCGGATGCAGGAGAGAAATGGACAGTGGTACTATTACCATGCGGTGGCCAGTGCCGGAGTGGGTGATACGGCAAATGCACTGCAGGACGTCAGACGCGCCATGGAGATGGAGCCGGATAATCTGCAGTATCAAAGATTATATCAGCAGCTCCAGTCCGGCGGTCAGTGGTATCAGGATACCGGAAGAGGTTATGGGTATGAACCGCAGGCCAGTGGTATGGGCAACTGCTGCTGCCAGTGCTGTCTGATGAATATGTGTTGTCCGGGCTGCTGCTGCATTCCGTGCTGACACAGTGGTCAGCCAGGTCTGAATCGAGGGTTCAGATGTCCGGAAGAAAGAGCAATACAACGAATGTGAGGAAGAAAGTGATGCAGGAAAGAGAAAAACTGAAATCCCGTCTGGGATTTATTCTGATTTCAGCGGGCTGTGCCATTGGAATCGGAAATGTCTGGAAGTTCCCTTATATGGCAGGAAAGGGCGGAGGAGGAGCCTTTGTCCTGTTTTATATCTTGTTCTTATTGATCCTGGGGCTTCCGATTATGACCATGGAATTTGCGGTTGGCCGTGCCAGTCAGAAAAGTCCGGTGAAAGCATACCAGGCACTGGAAAAACCCGGACAGAAATGGCATATTCATGGATACATTACATTGATCGGCTGTTATCTGCTGATGATGTTTTATACAACAGTGGCAGGATGGATGCTCCATTATTTTTATCTGACAGCTACCGGAAAGTTTGTAGGGATGAACACAGAAGAAGTTACCGGTGTATTTTCAGAGATGCTGGGGCAGCCGCTGGTGATGGGATTCTGGATGGTTGTGGTTGTAGTAATGGGTATCCTGGTATGTTCACTGGGACTGCAGAATGGGCTGGAAAGAATTACAAAGGTGATGATGACAGCCTTGCTGTTGATTATGATTGTTCTGGCTCTCAACAGCTTCGCTATGGAAGGGGCAAAAGAAGGTCTTAGTTTTTATCTGATTCCGGATTGGGGAAGAATGAAAGAAGTCGGTGCGATCAGTACTATTGTAGGAGCCATGAATCAGGCGTTTTTCACCCTGAGTCTTGGTATCGGGGCAATGGCAATCTTCGGAAGTTATATTGGCAAAGAAAGAACGCTGCTGGGAGAATCCATCAATATTGCACTGTTAGATACCTTTGTGGCAATTACTTCCGGATTGATTATTTTCCCGGCATGTTTTACGTTTGGTGTGGACCAGACTTCCGGTCCCAGTCTGATTTTCATGACCCTGCCGAATATTTTCAATCACATCTCCATGGGACGTCTGTGGGGAAGCCTGTTTTTCATATTCCTGTCATTTGCGGCATTTTCCACTGTATTTGCTGTATTTGAAAATATTATATCCTGCGGTATGGAACTGACCGGATGGAGCAGGAAAAAATCAAGTTATGTAAATCTGGTGCTGATCATCCTGCTTTCCCTGCCGTGCGTTCTGGGATATAATGTGTGGGCCTGGGATGGCTTTGCGGTGTTCGGAGGAGCAATCCTTGACCTGGAAGATTTCCTGGTAAGCAATATTTTGCTGCCGTTGGGTTCTCTTGTATACCTTCTGTTTTGCGTGACCAGATACGGATGGGGATGGAAGAACTTCAAAAAAGAAGCCAATGAAGGAAAAGGTGCAAAGGTGCAGGATTGGATGAGGGTGTATCTGACCTATATCCTGCCGGTGATTGTACTGTTTATATTCGGATTTGGTATTTACGACAAATTCTTTGCGTAAGCTTATAAAAGAATCCTGCTTTGCAGGATTTACCGTTTGGAGAAAAAACCCCGCAACAGTGTTACACTGCTGCGGGGCTATAAAGGGGAGGATAAGTATTTCTCTTATCTTTCGTTATTCAGACCGGAGGGGGATCCGGTCTTTTATTTTGTTTTGCACCAGTGAGGAGCGCCATCCATGTGGCGTTTCCCCACCGGCTAATTATAGTATTACACGAAAAAAGAAGTTTATACAGGAAAAAAATTTTTTGTTTGTTGTGGAAAGGGGACGGAGAATCTCTGGAAGTTTTCAGAAGCAGGCCGTTCCTCCTCAACTATGCACTAAGCGCGACTAAATTGACGCTCAGGAGAGCCTTCGCGCCAAAGTCTTGCTAAGTGCATATTTTCGGACTCACTTTCCCCAATGCTTCTGAAAACTTCCAGAGATTCTCCTGTTTCTCCCAACGAAACAAAGCGTGCATGGGAAGTGTGTGTTGGGATTTTATCACAAGAATTTCTTGTGGTTACCGGCAATTCGGTATATAATCATGTCAGATTTGATGGATAGTGTGAAAAAATGGAAAGGGGAGTTTGTTATGCCAACAACGTTTACGCATGATGTATTTGGAAGGGATGTATGGAGATTATTGCCGAAGCAGTTGAAAGGGATAATCCGTGAGAATGAGGAGGTTTATAGAATCGGGCTTCATGGGCCGGATATTTTCTTTTATTATTATCCATTTATGAAAAATAAAACGAACCAGATTGGTCATCGGATGCATAAAGAAAATGCTTCTGAATTTTTCAATCGGGCGATTGAGACATTTCGGAAAGAACCATCGGAGCCGCTGGCAGCCTATCTGTTGGGCTTTGCGTGTCATTTTGTGCTGGACAGTACCTGTCATGGGTATGTGGGAAAATTTGAAAGGGAAACGGGAACGACACATGCAGAAATTGAAACAGAGCTAGATCGTTATTTTATGATACGGGAGAAGAAGAAACTGTATCATTATCTTCCGGCAGGGGTTCTGAATCCCAGTGAGGAAAACTGTCAGGTGATTCAGAAAGTATTTCCCCAGACCAGTGTGAAGCGGATTCAGCAATGTATCAACTGGCAGAAATGGTATGATAAAATGCTGACCTGCAGGCGTCCTGCTCGTGAAAGAATTATCTTTGGAGGAATGAAACTGCTGGGATGTTATCGGTCGATGAAGGGGCAGGTGATGAGCCGTACACCAAATCCGGTTTGCGAAGAGTCTACACGGGAACTGGTGAGACGATACCAGGCAGCACTCAAGGAAGCACCGGGAGTGCTGGAGAATCTGTTTGAGTGTCTGTATGGGAATGAGAAATTATCGCAGAGATTTGAGAGGAATTATAATTAAACACCTTGAGTAAAGTAGGAGTGTATTCAGTGTTCGCTTTGGTGTTGAATGGTATTTAATTTGTTTCAGAATAAAAGGTAAGAGACCCGGTCACTTCTGCCAGAGTATGACAAAATACAAAATGCATATTGTAATACTGCATATATTGTGTTATAATATGCTTGTGTTAACACTTACTTAGGATAAAACTCATATATTATTTTGCATTTATGAGTAAATTGATTAGCCTGTTCAGAATGATTTCTGAACAGGCTGTATTATCTTAAGAAGGTGGTGTATGATAATGGGAGAGAAAGACACAATTACAAAAGATTATATGAATGATCCTTACATATTTGCGGATGCATTCAATTATTTCCTGTATGGTGGAGAACTGGTGATTAAACCGGAACAATTACATCCACTGGATACCACAGTGATTGGCGTTCCGTATGGTTCAGATGATGCAGGGGTTCCCGTACAGAAATATAGGGATGGAATGAAGATTTTTTCGGGGATGTCAGATGAAAAAGCTGTGTATCTTCTTCTTGGCGTGGAATTGCAGTCAGAAGTTCATTATGCAATGCCAGTGAAAGATATGGTATATGATGCCCTTCAATATGCTGCACAGGTGGAGGAAGCGGCAAAATCACATCGGAATGAAAGGAAAAACATTTCGCCGGAAGTCAGAAAAAGTGAAAAGAAACCAAATAGTGGAGAGTATTTATCAGGATTTTACAGAGAAGACAGATTGCTGCCGGTCATTACTCTGGTAGTATATTTTGGAGCCGACCATTGGGATGGGCCGGTCTGTCTGCATGAGATGCTGAAAATTACAGATAAAAAGATGCTGTGTTTCATCCCGGACTATAAAATTAATTTGATTACTCCGGAGGGATTGGAAGAAAATCAGCTTGATCAGTTTCATACAAGTCTGAGAGAAGTCCTGAAGTTCATAAAGTATTCAAAAGATAAGGAAAAACTCTATCATATGGTGGAAAATGATCCCAAATTTCATAGGATAGAGCAAAAAGCAGGGAGAGTGATTAATGTGATAACAGGAGCAGAAATAGAGATGGATGAAAGTGAGGAATATGTGGATATGTGTCAGGCAATTCGGGATATAAGAGAAGAAGCGAAACAAGAGGGAAAACAAAGAGAAAAAGAAGATATTATTCTTCGGATGTTAAGAAGAGGAACCTTCACGTATGAAGAAATTGCGGAGTTGGTTGGAGTTTCTGTGGATAAAGTAAAGGCAATGGGAACACAATTAGAGAATTGAGTAACAGAACGGAATTAGGTAGGTCCGGAATTGCAAGTCTAAGATAGCTGATTAGTAGGTGAGTTATGGCGGCAGAAGTTTTTCTGCCGTCTGCTTTTTATCATGGAAGGCTGGAAAATCAAAGAGCAGGACAGAGAACTGTTCCCTGTCCTATCTACTTTATTGCAAACGGCACAAAAGCCGTATCCGTGTTCTGGTTTTGTTTTCGATATTCCTGCGGTGACATTTTGTAGGTCGCCCTGAAAATCCGTGAAAAATGATCTGCGGAATTATACCCGATTCTCTCTGCAATCTCACCAATCTT
The DNA here is from genome assembly GCA_051879355.1 of Oliverpabstia sp. GTDB lineage: Bacteria > Bacillota > Clostridia > Lachnospirales > Lachnospiraceae > Oliverpabstia. The sequence continues at coordinate 10,440 of JBJELU010000147.1, read as the reverse complement.
CAGATTGGTATTCAGAAGGTAGTCAGTAGCGTCTGCCAGCCGTAGTCGTTTTATCAGTTCTGTGAATGTAAATCCTGTATTTTGTTTGATGAGAGTAGATAAATGTGGTTCGCTGTAATGAAACAGTTCTGCCAGAGACGATAGTGTTAATGACTGATAATTGTGCTGAATATACTGAAGCATCAGTGAAAAATCAGCCCCCATCTGATAGTTATAGAACTGAATGGTCTGACTGTAGTTTCGAAGCAGTGTGGAGAACATCAGATTCGCATAACTGATGCAGCAGGTATTGCTGTAGATGTCCTGTTTACTGGATTCAATCAACATATTTCGAATGCATTGTTTTAAACGCTGGTTCTGTTTTGTGAAAAACAGAAGGTAGTTGGCATGATGATTCCCCTGAAGAATCGTGCGGAAGAAATAGGACAGTACATCCTTTCGAGACATCAGGGAAAAAAATGTAGTGTCAAAAGTGCTTTGTCGGATGCAGATTGTAAAAACAGTTGAATCATCTTCAATTAGAAAATCATGTCTGGAGGATGGTGCAATGATACAAAGCTCACCTTCATGCATGATTCGTTCTTCTTTTTCAAAGAAAAACTTCCCCTGTCCCTTTGCAACAAAATTGATTTCAAAATAATTATGCACGTGGGGATTTAGGCGGGTATATCGGGGATGCTGGATAACAAAGACGTCCCGAAGATTAGGAATCAGATCATTTTCGGATACCTTAAATGCCAGTGGGGCACCATCATATAATTCCAGTGTCAGTGGAAGGGAATCCACAATTTTGTCAAATTCTTCATCAGTCATGTAACCATAATCTTCTTCTAAATCAGGCAGTGCGATATGTTCATGAAGCAGACCTTTCTGGTGCAGGTATTTACTCATCTCCGGAAATTGCATACGGTTGCCTGTACGTTGCCAGTAAGACTTCATATGTTCCTGAAATTCCCCGTAAGTCATATAATATGCCATATAATTCTCCTTTGTACAAATCGGAAAAGTTACACGTTTATTTTTTTATTGTAACAAAATTTGTATGAGGTAACAAGATTAGAATATGAAAAAACGTCGGATTGCAGGAAAAATATTACATGGAATCTGTCTGTGGACTGAGGTAAACTGGAAGTATCAAAACATGATGATAAGCATACGAGGAGAAAACAATGAACAAATTTTCTAGAGAACGTGTGAAAGGTTTTTTACACACCAACGGAAGAAAAATGGTAAATGGGGAAGGAAAAACAGTAGTTCTTCGCGGCTGGGGCGCAGGTAACTGGATGAATCCGGAAGGATTTATGATTGGAGGCGTGCCTTTGTTTGTGGAGAATGCGGATTTTAATGATTTTGCTCTTCCCAGAAGGTTCGAACGGGGCAGAACGATGGAGACAACAGTGAGAGAATTGTGTGGAACATTGTATGCTTCGGATTACTGGAAACGATGGGCAGAAAGCTACATTGCAGAAGATGATATCCGTCTGATGGCCAGGATGGGTTATAACAGTGTGCGGCTTCCGGTCAGTGCACGCCTGTTTCTGGCAGAGGAGCCGGAAATTCAGTGGAAAGAAGAAGGGTTCCAAATATTGGATAAGGTTCTTGACTGGTGTGAGAAATACAGAATTTATGCAATTCTTGATCTGCACGGTGCACCCGGCGGACAGTCAGCTCTGGCCTGTGATGATGGATTGGATAATCGTCCTCATATGTTTACAGAGCCAGAAAGCAGAGAACGGGCGATGCTGCTGTGGGAGGAATTTGCCCGCAGATATGCGGAACGCTGGATTATCGGAGGTTATGATCTGATCAACGAACCTCTGTCAGGACCTGACTGTGCATATCTGATTCCTCAGCTGGCAGAATTTTATGATGAACTGATTCCGAAGATCCGCAGATATGATAAAAATCATATGCTGACACTGGAAGGTGCCGTATTTTCCATGGATATGGATATTTTCGATCATGATTACGATCCGGAATGCCATAACTGGTGTATACACACACATTTTTATGGATTTTCTCCGGAAGTGAGGGAATTGTATCGTTTTCTGGATTCCAGTCTGCGGTGTAATGTACCTGTCTGGATTGGAGAGGGAGGAAGTGCCCCTGTAGATAACAGTATTTTCTATGAAATAGCAGCGACATATGATATCGGGTATGCTCTCTGGACATGGAAATCTGCGGAAGATCCGAAAGGAGAGGGTTCGGGAACCGTTCGTTATCCGCTTCCTCAGGGATGGGAACCGGTCAGACAGTATATATTAAATGGAGGACCCCGTCCCTCTTATCGAGAATCCCAGAAAATATTTGATGAAATGATAGAGAATATCCGGCTGGAACATTGCAGGATTTCCTGGCAAAACAACTGTTACAATCTGCGACAGCCGGGAATCACACTTCCGGCTGTAGGATTTGACCAGGGCAGCGGAAAAGGAAATGGCTGGTTATTTGGTAATCCTTTTGGCTATAGAACCGAGGAAGGAATGAAGCTGGTATTGAGACCCGGTGTGAAACCACCGAAAAGAGTGGTAGTACCCACCAGAGAACAAATTCGTCCATCCAACCCGCTGACTGATCTTTGCCTGGAACTTCGGGAAGGAGAAGAAGTTACTTATACCATCCGTGATGTAAAAGAGAGCTGCCGGATAGAGGCAGCAGTGCGGAATATGCAGAAAACAGACAGTGTGCTGCTGGTAACGATGGAGAACCTGCAGGGAGAAAGGGAAGAACACACTGTGATCATTACGGAAGGGGATACAAAAACATATGGGCTTGGCACCGTATGCACTGGATGTGAGTGGAAAATAAAGATTGGTCTGCTTCAGGGAAATGTGCAGGTGGATGAAATTATATTTCAGAACTGACGGTGAGAAAATCGATAGAAAGTAAATGATATGAAAATTTCCCTTTCCTTAGAGTATCCTATAAAACGATTATAAATAAAGTCTAACAGGGTTTATACAAGAAAAACGATTTGCCAGTACCCCGAATTTTGGATTTTGCGGGGTACTGGCAGAACTTTTTCCTGTATATACCCTGCCGTCTGTCCGATTTCCCCTGAATAATTCGCACAGTATGTCATACGTGAATAAAATGAATGGTAAAATGTGCAAAATATTCAGAAAATAAAAATGAATAAAAAATAATCACAGAAATAATAAAAATAATTCTAAAAACATATTGACAAATCAAAAATAATAGTGTAATATAAACTCAACAAAACAAAAGAGGAATACAAAGAAAGAAAATTTAAGTAAAGGAAGGTACGGACCACCAAGAACTTAAAGTAACACCTCAAAAACAAATCTGATGAAAGGAAGGTACAGACCGCCGAAAACGTAAAGTAATACCTCATAATTTAAGAAAGGAAGGTTACCCAATGATAGAACCTACAAATTAACAGTGAGTATCGAAAAGTAAATATTCGGTACTCACTTTTTTTATATTTTATTCACTTTTCCCTTTTCTCTTGAAAAAAGGGAAGGTTTCGTTTATACTATATACGTTATACGATTAAGAATCAAAGGAAGGTACAGTATAATGGGATTATTAAAACAGTGGAGAGACATTGCTTATTCACAGCAGACAGATAAAGGGAAACTTCAGAAGTTCTGGGCTAATTATTTTATGATTGAAAAAGGTATTTATGAACAGCTTCTGACCAATCCGGACGAGATCGTGAGAGGAACAGTGAAAGAACTGGCAGATAAGTATCAGGTCGATGTCATGACGATGACCGGTTTCCTGGATGGTATCAATGACAGCTTGAAAGTTAAGAATCCGATCGAAGAGATGGAAGAGGATACCGAGGTTAACCTTGGATTTGATAAGGAACTCCTTTATAAAAATATGGTTGATGCGAAAGCAGACTGGCTGTATGAACTGCCGATGTGGGATGAGATTTTCACTCCGGAACAGAAGAAAACACTCTATATGGAGCAGAAGAAATCCGGCACGATCATCAAAGGTTCTAAAGTCGGAAGAAATGATCCCTGTCCATGCGGCAGCGGCAAAAAGTATAAGTTCTGCTGCGGCAGATAAGAGTGATAAGAGGGCGTCTGTCGCCCTCTTTTTTAAGGGGTGAAATTATTATGCCAAGTGTATTGATGATTATGGGGATTGTGTTTATCCTCTATTATATTGCCTGTGTATTGTATGCAGGAATGGGGGCCTCCTTTGTCTGGATCTGGCTGGTCGGCGGTCTGGCCCTGATTGTGCTGGGCGGCACGCTGCTTGTCTGCAGGAAACATGGAATCGTTTTGCAGATACCATTTTCGGTCAGGTGTTTATTTCAGACGGCGATTGCCTGTATGGCTGTGATTTTCCTGATTGGAGAGGGACTGATTTTCTCAGGGATGCTGCAGAAAGGGAGACCGGATCTGGATTATATCATCGTGTTGGGATGTCAGGTGAAGGGAGAACGGCCCAGTAAGGCTTTGAAGGAAAGACTGGATACGGCGAAAGATTATCTGGCGAAGAATCCTGATACGAAAGCGATTTTGTCCGGAGGCATGGGAACGGGAGAGATGATTACGGAAGCGGAATGTATGTACCGTTATCTTGTAGATGCCGGTATTGACAGCAGGAGGCTGTTGATGGAAGATACCTCTACCACTACATTGGAAAATCTTCAGAACAGCCAGAGCTTTCTGGATAAGGAAACGTGTTCGGCAGGAATCGTCACTAATAATTTTCATGTATACCGAAGTGTGGCGCTTGCAAGAAAAGCCGGGTATCTGAATGTATGCGGGATTGCCGCTCCATCCAGAACCATTCTTCAGCCGCATTATCTGGTGAGAGAGTTTCTCGCATTGATGAAAGAAATTCTTAAGAAAAATGTATAATAAAAAAGTTGACATAATCGTCAACTTTTATTATACTACAAGTGTACTATATGAAATAGTACACATAGTGCGGCGTGGCGCTGCTGTTCATTCGCCATGATTCCGCATGGGAAAGGAGGAGTAGTTTTGATTGTCATTGATTATCAGGATCGAAGACCGATTTACGAGCAGATTGTCGAGAAGTTTCAGATGTTGATTTTAAAAGGAGTGCTGGAGCAGGGAGAACAGATGCCTTCTGTGAGAAAGCTGGCAATGGATCTGGCGATCAATCCCAATACGATTCAGAAAGCTTACAGTATGCTGGAACAGCAGGGATATATTTATCCGGTGAAGGGACGGGGGAATTTTGTTTCGGATAAGGCGGCTCTGGTTCAGGAAAAGCAGAAGCTGTACTGGAAAGAGTATCGAAATATGCTGCAAAGAGGAAAAGAAATAGGTATTTCCAAACAGCAATTTGTAGAGAAATTAGATTATTTTTGGGAGGAGGAGTATCATGATTGAGTGCAGGGAAATCAGCAAGTCCTTTGGCGGAATCCGGGCAGTGAACAAACTGAGCGGAACCATCCGGGAAGGAAGTGTATTTGGTCTGGTGGGTACCAATGGGGCAGGAAAGAGTACCTGTCTTCGGATGATGGCCGGAATATTGAAACCGGATGAGGGAAGTATCCTGATTGACGGAGAAGAAGTATTTGAAAATGCAGAGATGAAAAGTAAGGTGTTTTTTATTTCTGATGATCAGTATTATCTGCCCAATGCCACGCCGAAAGATATGATGGAGTATTATCGGATATTTTACACCTGTTTTGATGAGAAGCGGTTTGCAGATCTGATTCAGAAGTTCGGACTGGAGATGAACCGGAGAATTCATACCTTTTCCAAGGGAATGAAAAAACAGCTTTCGGTGATTCTGGGTATCTGTGCCAATACCAAATATTTATTGTGTGACGAGACCTTTGACGGACTAGATCCGGTGATGCGTCAGGCGGTGAAGAGCATCTTTGCCATGGAAATCCTGAATCGGGATTTTACCCCGGTAATTGCTTCTCATAACCTGCGAGAACTGGAAGATATCTGTGACCATGTGGGGCTGTTGCATAAGGGAAATATTCTGGTATCCAGGGATTTGGAAGATATGAAGATTAATATTCAGAAAGTACAGTGTGTGCTGGATGAGGAAAAACGAAAAGAGCTTTTTCAGGAACTGGATATTATGCAGTCAGAGCAGAGGGGAAGCCTTCTCACACTGACTGTGAGAGGAACCAGAGAAGAAGTTCTGCGGAAAGTGGAAGAAAAGGAGCCTATCTTTTATGAAATCCTTCCGCTGACGCTGGAAGAAATATTTATCAGTGAAACGGAGGTGGCCGGTTATGACATCAAGAGTCTCTTGGTATAAAATGGTTACAAATGCAATGAAACGGAGAGTGTGGTACGGCGCGATTGCAGCTCTGGCGTTTTTTCTGGCATATCCGCTGAATGCCATGGTGCAGTTTGCAAGTAAATCAGAGATAGAAAACATACCGTATTACAATGCGGAAGAAATCCAGTATCAGCTGCATCATGTATGCCTGCGTTTTCAGCGGCTTATGGCGGGAGGTGAGGCACTTCCATTTATTGCTGTACTGGGAGTGGCCTTGCTGGGAGCGTGGAGCGGTCTGTACTGGCTGCATTCAAAAAAGAAAATGGATTTGATCGGAAGCCTGCCGGTACGGCGTGAGAAAATATTTCTCGCTGAAAGTATTTCCACTTTGCTGTTGTTCTTTATCCCTTATCTGGTAAATGTACTTCTTGCCCTGGTTGTGGGGGCTTCCAAAGAGATTCTGACAGGAACAGCAGTTAGAAATATATTCCTTGGTATGGGAATTTATTTGTTTTTCTATGTGGTATTATATCTGACGGCAGCGGCTGCCATGCTTCTGACGGGAAAAATACTGACCGGAATTCTGGGAACACTGGTGTTTCTGGTAATCGGACCTGCAATATATGGATTATATTACACCCTGCCGCAGGTTTTCTGGAAGACTTATATCAGTACAGAAGTTGACTGGATGAATGTATTGCTTGACCTTTCCCCTGCCGCAGGTTTTCTGTCAGTGCAAAATCGTATCAGTTATTGGGCTTCGGCAGAAGGTGCAGAGCTGAATATCACTGCTCCCATGGTGACCGTGCTGATTACTGGAATCGTGATGGGAATTCTTTGCTTCTGGCTGGTTAAAAAACGTCCGTCAGAAGGAGCAGAATCCTCCATGGCATTTCCAGCAACAGAGGGAATGATTAAAGCAATTATTCTTTACCCGCTGTCACTGGCAGGCGGCCTGTTCTTTCAGGCACTCGGTGATTTCAGAGGAAATGTAACACCGGGAACCGGCTGGTTTTGGTTCGGAATTGTATTTACTTTATTGCTTGGAAGTATTATTATTGAAGTAATATACCATTTTGACAGGAAAATGATATTTGCTCACAAGAAAGCTACGGGTATCTGTGCCCTGGCTGTACTGGCGACAGCTGCATTTTTCGATTTTGACCTGATTGGCTATGACAGCTGGATACCGGAGAAGGAAGAGGTGACCAATGCCATTGTCTTCGACTGGATCAGTTATGGAAATGACTATCCGGATGGCAGTACAAACAGTCAGGAATATCTGAAAAACCATATGGAAGAACTCAACAGCGACACCGTGCTGGAGATGGTCAGGGAATCTGTGGAAAACCTGGGACCGGACGGATGGCAGATGGATGGCGGAACCAGTGTGACGGCATTGTTCCGGATGAAAGACGGGAAAATAAAAGCGAGAAACTATGTGGTCTCTGAGGAAATGTTTGCTCAGACTCAGAGAGAATTGTATGAACAGAAGCTTTATCGTGAAACCTTGTATCCTTTACTTTTGACGGAACCGGAAAATGTAAGAATAAATGATCCGATGTATGAGTGGGGAAGTGATGACATTTCTCTGCAGGGACTTACCGGCGAAGAACAGACCCGCCTGATTGCTATTTATCAGGAAGAACTGAGCAGTCTGAGTTATGACGAGATCGTAGATGGAAATCTCTATGGTATGTATTTTCGATACAGGGAGAATGAGCACTATATTCCTGGGGATTATCAATTGAATGAGCATTTCGTTAAGACGATAAAATTTCTCACGGAGAAAGGTGTGCTGAAAAAATAATGCATTCCGGTCAGTGGTATAAATAACAGACTGAGGAAAAGACATGAAAAATATATTGCTGATTGCAACTGGAGGAACCATTGCCTCTGTCAGTACCGACCATGGACTGGTACCCGGAACAAGTGGGAAAGAAATCCTTTCTTATGTACCTGAGGCAGAATCTGTCTGCCATATCGATGTAAAACAAATATTGAATCTGGACAGCACCAATCTTCAGCCGGAGCACTGGCTGAAGATTGTGCACGGAATTCAGGAAGTATATGACCAGTACGATGGTTTTGTGATCACTCACGGAACCGATACCATGGCTTATACGGCAGCGGCATTATCCTACCTGATTCAGAATTCCGCAAAACCGATTATTATTACAGGGGCACAGAAACCGATCAGTGCCCCTATTACTGATGCGAAGAAAAATCTCATGGACAGCATCCGCTTTGCCGTTCGGGATAATGTAAGCGGCGTGTATATTGTATTTGACGGAAAAGCGATTCTGGGGACCAGAGCGAGAAAGGTCCGCTCTAAAAGCTACAGTGCCTTTGAAAGTATCAATTATCCGGTGGCAGCATTTATCGATGACAGGAGAATCCTGCAGTATGTGGAGGAAAATGAAAACCACAGCCGGGTTGCCTTTTATCATGAAATTAATCCAAGAGTATTCCTGCTGAAACTGATTCCCGGCATGGAACCGGATATTCTCCGTTATATCGGTGAGCGGTGTGATGCCATCATTATCGAGAGCTATGGGGTGGGCGGAATTCCATTCTACAACAGAAGAAATTTCCTGGAGGAACTGAAACAGCTGACTAAGAGTGGAAAAATCGTGGTGATTGCCACACAGGTAATGCTGGAGGGCAGCGATGCGGAAGTCTATGAGGTTGGCTTTAAAGCTGTCAATCAGTACAATATCCTGCAGGCATATGATATGACTGTGGAAGCGGCGGCAGTGAAACTGATGTGGATACTGGCTCATACACATCAATTTGAAGAAGTAAAAAAACTGTTTTACCACCCGGTTAGCCATGATATAATGAGCGTTAGCGAGTGGGAGTAAGCGAAGCTTATTCATCGCGAGCGGCGAATGGCGCCCACCGGAGTAGCCGGTGGGATAATGAGCGTTAGCGAGTGGGAATAATGGAGGTAATATATGAGTTTTGCGATAGTGACCTTGAAAAAAGGGGAAGGACGTACGCTGAAGGCGGGCGGTGCCTGGATTTATGATAATGAAATCGAAAGTATTACAGGTGATTTTACAGATGGTGATATGGTTCTGGTACATGATTTTGACGGATATCCCATGGGAAGAGGATTTATCAACCGCAATTCCAAGATAAGAATCCGTATGATGACCAGAAATATTCATCAGGAAATTGATGAGGAATTTCTTCGCATGCGTGTGCAAAATGCCTGGGATTACAGGAAGAAAACCGTGGATACGGGAAGCTGTCGGGTGATTTTCGGGGAAGCGGATTTCCTGCCGGGTCTGGTGGTTGACAAGTTTTCTGATGTGCTTGTGGTACAGTCCCTGGCACTGGGAATTGACCGGCTGAAAGAGACGATTATCCGGCTGTTGAAAGAAGTACTGGCAGCGGATGGTGTTATAATCCGTGGAGTCTACGAGAGAAGTGATGCCAAAGTCCGGGAACAGGAAGGCATGGAGCGTGTGAAAGGATTTCTGGGGGAAGAGTTTGATACGCTGGTGGAGATTGAGGAAAATGGTGTGAAGTACCAGGTGGATGTGAAAGACGGTCAGAAGACCGGATTTTTCCTGGATCAGAAGTATAACCGGCAGTCTATTCACAAATTGTGTAAAGGTGCGAAAGTGCTGGACTGCTTTACACATACTGGTTCCTTTGCTTTGAATGCGGGCATTGCAGGAGCTTCTTCCGTACTTGGCGTGGATGCTTCCCAGCTGGGCGTAGATCAGGCCACTGTGAATGCAAAGCTGAATGGTCTGGAAGACAGAGTAAAATTCATCTGTGCGGATGTGTTTGATCTTTTGCCAAAACTGGAAGAGCAGGGAGAAAAGTTTGATGTGGTAATCCTGGATCCGCCGGCATTTACCAAATCAAGAAATTCTGTTAAAAACGCAGTAAAAGGTTACCGGGAAATCAATCTGCGGGGAATGAAACTGGTGAAAGACGGCGGTTATCTTGCTACCTGTTCCTGTTCTCATTTCATGACTTACGAACTATTTACACAGACCATCGGGCAGGCTGCGAGAAATGTGCACAAGCGGCTCAGGCAGGTAGAATTCAGGACACAGGCGCCGGATCATCCGATTCTTTGGGCGGCAGATGAATCGTATTATTTGAAGTTCTACATTTTCCAGGTGTGTGACGAGAAATAATTAACTGATAAATAAGGGAAATGGGTGTCAAGCATTTTTGAAAATGTCCCAAAATAATTGAAACATTAGCCCCGTCGAT
>JBJELU010000146.1:0-1735 GCA_051879355.1 Oliverpabstia sp. | reverse complement strand
TCTGACATAGAAAAAGCCGACTGATTCTCCGAAGAAAACCAATCGGCTATGTACCTTTTCTGCATATGAACAGTGCGGTTTATATGCAGAAAAGAAGTTTGTAGAATTGATGTGAAAAACTTTTTATTTTGGAAAGTTTATTACATCCTTTCTCCCATAATATGATCCTCGTTAATCAACAGCAGTTTTGTACTTTCCCTGGCGGTATCCAGCAATCGCTGTGTAAAGCCGCTTTTGCTAAAGATACCATAGATAACTTCATACCCTGGAAATGCTTTTCCAATTTCAGCAGCATTTGATACTTTTTCTTTCAAGCTGAAATAAACCGGCGCATCCACCGGTTTGGCATGGTACTTACATTCCCCGGCAAATATCCGCTTGTTCTGATGATCTACCGCCATTACATCGATTTCCGTGTCGCCGTCGTAATCATTTTGCCAATAGGAGCCGATACGGGATGGCACAAAAGAAATCTCCCCATTCTTGCACAACTCTGCAAATATATTTTTGCAAATGTCCTCATAAGCAAATGCTACGAATTTCTCTACAAAGTCTTTTCTGATTTCATCCAAAACAATCTGCATATTGTCCAGTTCCAGTTCACCCTTATAGGGATAAACATAGCGGAACCAGAACCGAATGAAATTATCCGAGATGAAATACAGTCCCTTACGGGATTTTTCCGGGTTCTTTTCTGTTACCGGCGTTTTCTTTTCGATGAAGCCCAAATCCGCAAGTGTAGACAGATATGGCGTCAAAGCGGAAGTTTCCTGTCCCAGCACACCGGCAATCTTGCCCAGCTTGTGGTTTCCGTCTGCAATTGCCTTGATGATGGAGAAATAGTTCACTGCTGTAACAGATTCACTTTTCAGCAGGAAGTTTGGTTCCTCATACAAAAATCCACTTTTGGATAAAACCGCATCTTTGAGCTGTTCTTCAAGTCCCCGTTCATCCTCAAAAAACTCCAGATACTTGGGAACACCGCCCGTCACAGCATACTGTTCCACTGCCTGTTCAAACGGCATTTTCTGAACGGCATATATATCCGTAAACGGCAGCGGAGCCAGACGCATCTGTGCAGTTCTGCGGCCATACAGAGGACTGTCATAGGACAGAGCATGTTTCTGCATCATACCGATCAGGGAACCCGACAAGATCAGCATCACATTGCTGCCTTTCAGAATTTCATCCCAAGCGTTCTGTAAGATAGATGGGAAAGCCGGATTGGTCTTTACCAGGTACGGAAACTCGTCAATGACCAGCACTTTCTTTTCTTCCGGTTTATAATCAGCAATCACTTGGAACAGATCCAGCCAATCCGTAAATGCCGCTTTCTGCAGATATGAGTTTTTTGTTGTACGGGCAACGACGCCAGCCAGACGCTTCATACTCTGAGATTCAAGTTCTTCCGTTGCAAGGAAGTAGAAGGCTGTTTTCTTTTTCAGAAACTCTTTGATCAGCGTTGTTTTGCCAACTCTGCGTCGTCCATAGATGACCACGAAACCGCCATCGCGCTCATATTCTGTGTTCAGCTTTGCCAGTTCCGCTTTTCGACCTATAAATTTCATACTCGCGCCTCCTTATGATAAGATATTTTATGATAATTTCGTTTATATTATACATCCGCATATCAAAAAGTCAAGGCCATCTATGAAAAAACGGCCCGGATTGTTCCGAGCCGCTAATGTCAGATCGCTTTGATTTTTTTGAGGTAAGCCACCGCGTCCGTATGTCC
>JBJELU010000145.1:0-1750 GCA_051879355.1 Oliverpabstia sp. | reverse complement strand
TCTTCCGGAACGTTGTGCATGCAAACCGGGATTCTCAGCATGGAGCACATGGTGATCAGGTCTGCACCGATATGTCCATAGGAGATTGCTCCGTGGTTAGCTCCCCAGTTGTTCATTACATCGTAAGCTGTCTTGAACGGGCCTTCTTTTCCGTCGCATCTTGGAGCGAACCATGTACATGGCCATGTATAGTCAGTACGTTTCCACAGTTTGTCAGATACTTCTGCCGGCAGAGCTACTGTCCAGCCTTCTGCAATCTGCAGAACCGGTCCAAGTCCTTTCACCAGGTTCAGACGAATCATGGTTGCAGGCATCTGAGCTTTTGTCTCAAATCTGGAAGAATATCCACCGCCGCGGAAGTATCCCAGGTCAGCGTAGTTCCAGGTTGTATTTGCCATGATAGCATCCTGATCTTCTTTTGTTACTTCATACCACGGTTTCATAACTGCGTTGCCGTCAGCGTCTTTTGCTTCGCCGTTAGCATCCAGACAGCATGCACCGGAGTTGATCAGATGGATAAATCCGCCTGCCTCTTTTGCAACACCTTCCAGCTCATATCCGGTAGCTTTCTTAACTGCTTCCGGACTCCAGTATGTACGAACATCTGCGAACATCTGTGCACGGTTGGTCAGCAGTTTCATGAACAGCATACCCATACCATTCAGAACGTCATTCTCTGTTGCCAGAACGTACGGCTCTCTTGCTCCGTTCCAGTCAAAGGATGTGTTCAGCATAGCTTCCGGGAAGTCACAGTTCGGATAGAAGTCTGTCCACTGTCTCTGTCCCTGGAATCCGGCTGCGATGGCATTGTGTCCAACCATCTCTTCTTCACAGCCTTCCGGCAGATTCTTGTTACCGTTCATCAGGTCTTTGATGATACACATCATCTTAACAACGAATTCCCAGTCACTGTCTTTCTGTTCACGGGTTCTCTGCAGTTCTTCCGGATTCTTATCAAAACTTTCAATACATTTTTCTTTGGTCCATGCAAGAGCTTTTTCATATTCTGCATGATCATAGATTCCTTCTGTCATACGACGGATGATTTCTACCTCATCAACGGACTCTACACGCATGCCAAGATATTCTTCAAAGAATTCCGGGCTGATGATAGATCCGCCGATACCCATACAGATAGAACCAATCTGCAGGTAGGATTTTCCTCTCATGGTTGCACATGCAACGGCTGCACGTCCGAATCTCAGCAGTTTCTCTTCTACGTCTGCCGGGATAGATGTGTCATCTGCATCCTGTACGTCTGTTCCGTAAATACCGAATGCCGGAAGACCTTTCTGAGCATGTGTTGCCAGAACAGATGCCAGATAAACAGCTCCTGGTCTTTCTGTACCATTGAATCCCCATACAGCTTTGATAGTGTTTGGATCCATATCCATGGTTTCTGCACCGTAGCACCAGCATGGTGTAACAGTCAGTGTGATATCAACGCCTGCTTTTTTGAATTTGTCTGCACATGCAGCAGCTTCTGCAACACGTCCGATGGTTGTGTCAGCGATTACAACTTTTACCGGTTCTCCGTTGCTGTATCTCAGATTGTCTGTAAACAGTTTTGCTGCGGATTTTGCCATATTCATGGTCTGCTCTTCCAGAGACTCACGTACTTTTAAAACTCCGCGGCGACCATCAATCGTAGGTCTGATACCAATTACCGGGTAATCGCCAATTAATCTGCTTTCTGCCATTATTCCTAATACCTCCTAAAATAAAATATATTTTATTGTTACTATTCACG
>JBJELU010000144.1:0-1774 GCA_051879355.1 Oliverpabstia sp. | reverse complement strand
CACTGATCCTCCGCCGTATGCCAAATATAAGCTGGCGGTGTCTGTTCCGTCACCAACAATTCACAGGAGAAACGCTTTACATCTTCCGGCGTGATCGGTTTGTGGCCCGAAACATTTTCAATGCTTCCCATGTGTGCATAGGCAGGATCCGCTGTGATTACCGGATAGCAAAGAATCGACGCGGCAACGGGATGGCTTTCCGGGAATACGCTTCGCACTTCCTCGCAATCGAAGCTGGTGGAATAATGGGCCGCCAGGTGTCCTCCGGCAGAGAATCCCATGATTGCTACATGGTTGTCGTCACAATTCCAACTTTCCGCATTGCGGTGGATCAGATCAACGGTGGCTGCCACTTCCAAAATCTGCTGGGGAAAGCAGTGCGGCGCGACCGAATACCAAAGGATAAATACATTGTATCCCTCGCGCAGGTAGTGCAGAGCCACCGGCTCAGCTTCCCGTCTGCTGCACATCGAATAACCCCCACCTGGGCAAATTAAAATAGCGGGTCTGCGTTGGTTCCCCCGATGCATCTCACCCAGATTGTCGGGCAGATAAGTATTCAGTACCGGTCTGCAGCCTTCTTTCCCTAAAAAGGGATAATCGTCCGTTAGGTTTATTTTCTCACATCGCATATTCTCAACCTCAACCTCAAATTCAGATCAGTTTATGTTTCTTATCTATTAAGTTCATTTTAGCCCCCATAGATACGAAAATATGGTTTGAAATTCAGTCGCCAGGATTGGTATATTTTCGAAAAGCTACCAAGTGCGTTTCTAAATTATTACTTCTTGCTAAATCAAAGAAGAACTTCCCGATTGGTTCCGTAGAAGGTATCCTCCCGGCCACTGATTAGTTTGCAAAGTGCCTCCAGTCTGTCCCAGTAGGTGTTGTTATAATCCATTTCATAGGAATGGCCCCATATGTAGAAAATTTGTGGCGTTTCCGGTTTCATCACCACGAATTGCTCAGCCATTTCCATCATCTTCTCCCATTCCAGATGATAAACGCTGGGATTAAACCGGTACAGATTTTCCTGCAATTCAAAACTGTGGGTGCTGGTAATGGTTCGGCTGTACCGGACACCGGTATGCTCCCGGATGATTTTTGCCACCCGGTCATCATTGTTGACACCGCCGCAGGGGTACGCCATTCCAACCACCTCATAGCCTGCCAGATCACTGAGCTTCAGACGATCCTCCTCCACCTGGCGGATGATCTCCTGTTCATCGAGAGTCGTCAGATTCGGATGCGTCAATGTATGAACTGCCACCTCATGTCCGGCGTATATTTCCCGTACATCCTGAGGCCAGATCTTATAATGTGCAATCCGCTGGTTTTCCCGTATGAGACATCCATTTTTCCCCAATCGCTCGGAGTTGAGGTTGAATGTACATTTTAGGTTGTACCGGTTCAGCATTTCAATCAGACGGATATCCTGTGTCACGCCGTCATCATAGCTGAAAGTAACTGCCTTCCGTTTCTGTTCTTTCCAAGTACACATAAAAAACTCCTTTAACTCATCCATCTGTGCCACAAAAGCAGCAGATATTCCTCTCAATTTCCTTTTGGATTCCTCTTTTGATTTTTATCAGGTACTTCTATACAGAAGCATACGTTTCTGGCTCCTCTTTTCCCGTGTGCGGACAAAGAATTGAGAACTGATTTCGTTGCTCTGGAGAATCATTGTATTTTCTCGTATCCTTCGTCCCGTCAGTATTTCCTACCGCAATACCAAGTACAGCAGAATCAATGCAGCAACGCCGATCAGACTGGC
>JBJELU010000143.1:0-1776 GCA_051879355.1 Oliverpabstia sp. | reverse complement strand
ACTCATTGCCAAGCACCTCCTCCGTCAAAGACTGATAGGCACTTGCCACTTTTCCTTTCGGGTCATGCTGATAAATGCTGACACCCTCTGCCGAAATCTCAGCAGCTCTTACGGAAATCGGAATACTATTCTCAAATATCCTTACTTTGCTGCCATAATTCTCAATCAGTAATGCACTGATGTCCTTTGCATAATTTGTCCGGCTGTCAACCATGGTCAACAATATGCCCTCAATAGACAGCTTCTGGTTAATCTGCCGTTTTACCTTGCCAATGGTCTTGATAAGCTGTTCCAGCCCCTTCACTGGCAGATATGCCGCCTGTACCGGAATTAAGATACTGTCTGCACAGGCAAATGCATTTATGGTTATCATGCCAAGTGAAGGCATACAGTCAATCAGGATATAATCATATCGCTCTTTCACCTGCTCTATGTAGGAACGCATCACAAGCTCCCTGCTCATGACATTTACCAAGGATACCTCCAGACCGGATAATTCGATATTGCCAGGCATAAGGTCAATTCCTTCCTCATGCCTTAAAATCCCGTAATCATCTTCCATTTCCACATCATTGATGATATTCGCCATCACAGTCGCAAGAGTTTCCTCCAGCTTGTCCGGCTCTGTAAATCCCAAACTTGCAGTCAAACTGCCCTGTGCATCGGCATCTATCAGCAGAACTCTCTTGCCCTGCTTTGCTAATCCAATTCCTAAATTGCTTGTTGTGGTGGTCTTTCCGACTCCACCTTTCTGATTTGCGATTGCTATTATTTTACACATGATACATTCTCCTTTACTCTTTGCTAACTTTCTGCTACATTAGTCTTTTTCACTTCTACATACGCTCTGTAAAACTTCTTTGTCCCTTTATTCGGGTATAAGTCTGAAAACTCTGTTACTTCAATCTTGGGATTTCTCTGCAAAATCTTCCCAAACCATTTAATATCATTCTTTGTTCCCATCAATCGGACCTTTAACATCAATCTGCTCCTCCAAACAGGGCATACAGTTTCCGGTTATAGGTTGCATACTCAGGATACCGGATTTGTATCGCCTGCCAAAAATATGGTGCATAGGCACAACAGAATAATTCCTCCACTGTGTACTGCCTACACTCGTTAATCTGCTCCTCTGCGTCCGTGTAATCACCCACGCTTGGTGTGGCATTGCAATATAGATTAAATGCCATTCTGACTACTTTTACGCTTCCGCTGGTCTGCCAGCCTTCATGTAAACATTCTGTCTTTACACAGCCTGTCTTAAAATCATAAATGCGGTTCGCATTTCTTCTGGTATCATCGTTAATGCCAAGACAATAGCAAAGTGCCTTGTGGTACACATCCTGATACCTTACTTCTTTCAATTTCTCGTAGTAGAATTTCTCATGTGCTTCACTGATAAAAATAATGCTCTCTTTCTTTGTGTTTTCTGCTCCTAACGCTGTACTGTTCATGTTTAGAACCTCCTTCTTTAAAGATATTTGAATAAAAAAAGGGAACAAACCCATCAATAGGGTCTATTCCCAAACATCAAACTAGGGAAAGCAAAATGCTTTCCCTAGCAGAACTTTATATATAGACTTTTACCACAATATCTTTAAATCTGTTAGCCTTTGTGTACTCCGGACGTTCAGCCATAAAAGCTCTAACATCCTCTCTTGTTACCGTCAGGGTACAGAAATAAATATATTGTTGCCTAATTCCTCTTTTCCGCGATAGCCGCCTGTGCTGCTGCCAGTCTTGCGATCGGCACACGGAATGGTGAACAGGACACAT
>JBJELU010000142.1:0-32855 GCA_051879355.1 Oliverpabstia sp. | reverse complement strand
GCGATAAAAAGAAACAACAAAGCAAATTACTTGTAAAAGTACGTGGACTTCTGCTGGGACTCTGTCTGATTGCGGGTGTGGGCGTTGGGCTGGCGTATGCGGAGGAGAATGCAACGAGCAATACAACAACAACGGATAATAGAAAATTGCAGAATGGTAGTTTTGAAGAGGGGCAGACATTTACCAATGATTATTCACAGCCGAATCAAAGTGCTGTACCTTCATGGAATACGACAGCTTTTGAGGGAAAGATTGAATTGTTCAGAAAGAATACAAATACTTACATTTCTGGTGTAATATTAGAACCCAAAGCAGGAACCTACGCTGCAGAACTGAATGCGGATGAAGAAAGTACCTTATATCAGAATGTAAAGACAACACCATCCAGTATTTATGAGTGGGGACTTGATCACGGTGCCCGGAATGGTACAGATACCATGGCATTGGTGATCGGACCTAAGCAGAGTGTTGATCCGTCAAAACCCAATAAGAATGGAAGAGATCAGCTGATGCAGATGGTAGACTGGTTGATTGCTCAGGGACAAACTTCTGTTAAAACCAGTGCAGGATTAGGTGAACGGCTTACTGTTTACAGTAAAAAGTTTGCAGCCAGTGGAACATTTGCAGACAATGCAGGAAATAATGCATTTAGTCTGACGCCGAGTACCATTTATACGGAAGAGTGGCATATCTGGATTATGGCGAGCAGTAAAGCCACAAGCGGCACAAATCCATGGAATTCTTACGGCTCCAATGCTGAAGGTTCTGCTGGAAGTGAAACAGGATCTGGCAGCACGGAAGTGGATCTAAGCAAATATTACCTCTACACCGTACCTGCGGGGCAGACGGAAACGCTGTTTGCATTTGTTTCCGTTGGCTTTGATCAGCCTGCGACTTCTGCTGACAAAGCAAAGACCTATGGCAACTTTCTGGATAATATTAACTTCCAGCTTTACCATCCATTGTCAGGCAGCTCCACCACCCACGGCAGCGCCGTGGTCGGCGGCAGCGACGGAACGACCGCGGGCGGGGGGACAGCGAACAGTGGTCATACAGTCACGGTGGACAACAAGCTGGCTACCTATGTGACGGATGGAGAGCCGCTGAAAATTCAGGCGATTGTAAAGAAAGCAGATGATGAGGCCGGATGCGAGTTTGTCGGTGTCTATTATACAACACAGGATGAAAATGGAAATCCGGTGACTAAATTTTTGCAGCTGGCAGGAAACGAAATTAAAGATACTGGAAGTTTAACAGACGAGCAGAAAAAGGGAAAATGGATCAAATCGACGAATGATGCCGGTGATACCATTTATACCTATTATCTGAATAATGTAACATCGGCAACGGATTTACACTTTGTTTTTATCAAGAATCCCACCGTCACCTATGATCCGAATGGTGGAAAATCTTATAAAACTTATGAAGGTGAAAGAGAATTTAACAAAAATGAAGCAGATAATGTGTACAGCTTCAAACCAGCTGTGCTCACAGAAAATACGGGCGAAGTGGACACAACGACTGGTGCAACACCGACAAACAAACCTACGGAGAAGTTTATTCCCCCATATGTATCCCACGCGGCGGAAGGTCAGAATGACGGCTGGAAGTTTATGGGCTGGTTACTGACCGGAGATAAATTAGAAAAGACTGGCGAAAAAGAAACACATGTAAATGCGGATCAGTTGGGCAAGTTAATACTTCCAGCCGAACATACCATAGCATGTAATTACTCTGTCGCTGGAGCGACAGAAGAGACAGCAGCACAGCATTTTAACATTTATAATGGAAACGTGTCATTGACGAAAACAATTAATAAAACGGGTAATGAGGTTGATGGTGTGACTTGGGAAGATAATGGAGAAGAAAGGGCGTATGCAAATGACCATAAAGGTCTTACCATGATAGCCCAGTGGCGCTGGCGTCAGGCATTTATCCCTCAGGTAAACAGTGCTAACGGATATGTAGATTCTGATAGTGGCGGAACCGTTGATATTACAAGTGTTCAAGATAAAGATACGGATGAGAATTATAATGCTGCGTATAATGCCAACAATGCCAACGGCGGAAAATCCTACCATGCCACAACTGATGAAACAATAACGGCTAAAGCTACAGCAAAAGATAGATATACATTTGAAGGCTGGTATGATGCTAGCGGGAACCTAATTACAACAAATCCCACTTATAGTTATACCGAAACCAAAGAAAGTGTTAATACCTACTATGCAAGATTTTCCGGCAGTGTAACCCAAACCTACATCCGTCAGGTAAAAAATGGAGATAACTGGGAAGATACGACAGATGATAAAATTGGAACCCTTGGCCGCTACACCTATACCGATGCAGCTGGAATGTCAATCAGTTCCACAGCAACCGCCGGAACAGGCTATAAATTTGTGGGTTGGTATGATTCAACAGGTAATAAAGTAGCCGATTCTATGTTGACCAACGCCGGAGCAACTATCAGTTATACCACAACAGGTGACGCCACCTACTATGCTCGTTTTGAAACCGTCTACACAGTCAATTTTGCAGCCCAGACAAAACAGGCTGATGGAAGTTTTAAGACAGATACCGTAGGTGGAAAAGTTTCTGTAGCCTCCGTCACAGATGTAGACGGTGCCGTTGCCAGATCCAAAGCAACAGCAAATTCAGGCTATAGCTTCCTCGGCTGGTATGATGAAAACGGCAATCGATTAAGCACAAATGCCACATATTCGACCACAACGACATCAGCAACAAACAATGTCACTTATTACGCAAGATATGAGATTGTGTATAACCCTACGGTAGATAGTCAGGTATATCTCTCTTTCATTGCAGAGAGTGAAGGAACTCAGATTCCATCAGCTTTCGATGGTCGCAACGCAGGAACCGGAATTAATGCAGCAGGTTATGGTCTTGATAACAAATTCGGCAACACAATCGCCACCGGCTTTAAGTACTCTCTCAATACCATGACCGATGTAAGCACCGTCCAGATAACGGTAACTGTACCAGCTTCTGCTTACGTAAAAGTAGGCGGTACCGGAAAGTTTACAGGTAATGGAACGTCCATCCTGACAGACAGTGCTGGCGTTACCTATAACAAAGGAAGTATCCAGCAGATCAGCGGAGCAACAACACTCACCTATTACTGGGATGCATCAGGTCTGCAGGCCAATACAACATACGGCTTCATCATCGACAACCTCTATGCCCCGGGAGCTACAGCGACGATTACGGTCAACGGTACAGCAGGAACGAAAGTAACCAATAACAATGGTGTAGTCAATACAGCATCAGGAGAATACAGGGGCAAATCCCATTATTCAAAATAAGTGCAATCATTATCTCAACACTCAGGCTGTGTAAAGGGTCAATTTACACAGCCTTTACCCAAAAATAACCATTGTGCATAAATTTTTCTTCTTGTCTTTTGTTGTCCTATTGCGGATTTTGGTATATACTGTAGCATTATGAAACTTTATCATAAAAGGAAGGATTCCGAAGATGATTTATGAGATTGCCAATCTGAAAGTAGAGATGGATCCGAAGTATGAGCGTCTGATGCGGCAGAGTGCATCTTATGAATCTTTCGGTGCTCCTGTGATTAGGATAGCACCGGATCCCAATGACGAATCCCGGGTGGTGATGAGCAGTCCCTCGGAGGAGGAACGGGAGTATATCTGCTGCAGTGCAGCATTCTGCCGGAGTATTGTGCGACATGGCCGTTTTTTCCTTCATGCTTCTGCAGTTGTCTATGAGGGAGAAGCCTATCTGTTTTCTGCACCTTCCGGCACAGGGAAATCGACACATACGGCTTTCTGGAGAGAACTCTTTCCTGGAAGCTATATTCTGAATGATGATAAACCGGTGATCTGGCCGGAGAGGGAACAGATTACCGTGTGGGGTACCCCCTTTGCAGGGAAGACGAATCTGCAGGTGAACCGGGGAGTTCCACTGAAGGGAATCTGTTTTTTAAAGCAGGGCAGTGAGAATCAGATTCAGCAGGTGACAGAGGATCAGGCACTGGCGTTGATGCTGAACAATACCTGGCGTCCCAGGAGTAATGAAGAAATGAATCGTTTACTGGACATGATGGAACAGGTAGTGTCACGGGTTAATATCTATGAGATGAGCTGCACCAGAGAACTGGAGGCTGCAAAACTCTCCTATAGAGTGATGAAAGGAAAGTGACTTCAATGAGTAAGAATGTAAGAGTATATGAACCACCGAAAGCAAAGATTTATCGATTCGATGATAATGATCAGATATTGACCGCGAGTGGAGATGTGAATCCGCCCTCAGCACAAACTCCTAATTATGCAGCAAATGCATTGAACAAATTTATGGGTGGAACCAATACAACGATAGAATAATAACAGTAGCAAAGCAAACCAAAGCAAGAAAGGATTCCTATGCGTCTGATAGAAGATCATATTTTAAGAAAGGTACACGGCAATGTGGTACTTGTACCGCTTTCCGACAGGGAAACGGATTTTAATGGTATGATTGCACTGAATCATACCGGTGAGTTTGTCTGCAGGATGCTGCAGGAGGATACAGACAGAGACAGTCTGATCGAAAGTCTTGCAAAGGAATACGAGATGGAGCCGGAGCAGGTGGCAGCAGATGTGGATGCCTTTCTGTCAGAACTGGATTCCTGTCATATGCTGATACGATGATACAGACAGGGAATATTGAACAGTGCCTGCAGGAACTGGGGTATGCAGTTGTGCCTGTCAGAGGAACCAGTATGTGGCCGCTTCTGAAAGAAGGAAAGACCCGGGTGCAGGTGGAGGCAAAAGAGGGAAAGCAAGTAAGAAAAGGCGACATAGTTCTCTATCGGAGAAAAGACGGCACACTGGTTCTGCACCGGATTATAAAAGTTGAAGAAGATACCTTTCTGGTGTGCGGGGATCACCAGTGGAAGCAGATGGAACAGGTACAGGAAGAACAGATCCTTGCCGTGGCGCAGGGATTTTTTAGAAATGGACATTATATAGATGAAAAAACGTGGTGGTACCGGTTATACAAAAAGTTCTGGGTCGGGAACTTGACGGTACGCAGATGCTGCCTTGCATTTTTGAGATTGAGCGGTTTGGAAAAAATTTAAAGTAACTAAGAGAGGAGGAAGTGCCTATGTCTATGGAGACATTAAATGTCATTCAGTTTATACAGTTATTTGTTGGATATCTTGGATTTACGGCAGGGCTTCCTGCTCTTGTTTTTTACCGTAAAGTAAAGCGATTTCCTGCGTCAGTACGTTTTCTGATCTATTTTACTATCGGTAACTTCTATGTGATCAATCTGGTGCAGGTTCTGGAACTGCTCCATATCTCATATCGAATCACACTCTTCCTGTTTACCTTTGTTCCGGCAGTAGTATTGATTGTAAATATTTATCACATCCCGGTAATTTCATATGTGAAAAAAGTGTTGGAAGAGTGCCGACATTATATTCTGCGGGAACTGGGATTCAAGAGTTTTATAAGACACAGATGGCAGGAAGTCAAAGTGTTTCTCCGGGTGGTCATAAGAAATCTATGGCGTCTCACGAAAGAAAATTTTCTGGATATTCCATTTCTGGTGATTTTTGCATTCCTTGTGTGGAAAGTCTGCGGACCGGGGATTTTGCATAACTGGGGCTATGGAGCTTCGGATATCCCGGTACACAACTACTGGATCAATGGACTTGTTGAGAATAATATCTATGTTGCGGGAATTTATCCCATGGGAATGCATTGTATGCTGTACTATTTGTCTACGATGCTGGGGATACCGGTGTATGTGACTCTGCGTTTGTTCTGGCTGGTTCAGTACAGTATGATTGCTGTGATGATTCTTGTGTTTTTGAAAGGACACTGTAAAACAAGATTTCTTCCCTATCTGGGAATCATGATGTTTGTGGGTGCCAAATATTTTAATGGGATTTCCTATTCCCGCTATGGGGCAGTACTTCCTCAGGAATTTGGAATGTTATACATTCTCCCGTCCATCTTTTTTGTGATGGAATTTTTTAAGACAAGAAAAGAAGAACTGGAGAAAGGAATCAACAGGATTCGCTGTACCTCATCCTGGCATCTGCTTGGGTTTGCCATGAGCTTTTCGCTGACGTTGGCATCTCATTTCTATGATACGATCATTGCAGGGGTGATCTGCATCGGTGTTGCCGTTGGTTACGGATATTGGATCTGGAGAAAAGAATATTTCTTTCGGATCCTGCTGGCAGGGATTCTAAGTATATTGATGGCATTTCTTCCGATGGCGGCAGCATTTCTCACCGGTAAAGAATTGCAGGGTTCCATGTACTGGGCGATGAATGTTATCGGTCTGAGAGATTATACGGTTCTCATATTCAGAATCCTCTGTATCGGTGTTGTGGCCATGACGGCAGGGGGAATCGTACTGATCGTGCGTGGTGTGAAAAGTGGAAAGATTTCCTTTGAAGATAAGAAAATACCAAAGTATTCCATACCAGTAAAACTGATCCTTCAGATTTTCAATCTTCTGCCCCTGGCAGCAATATTGCTTATTGGTTGGAAATACAGAGGAACAGTATTATGGGGATGTCAGCAGAATGCATTTGCCGTAGCGGATATGAATTGGGTTCTGTATGGAATCGGTGGAGCCTTGGGTGTAGGTTTGATTCTGAGATATATCATTGCACCCATGCGGGGAGCCGGAATTTTTTCAATGGTTATCGCAGAAGTGATTATGGGTTTAATCCTTGTAAGTGGTGCTCTCGGTTGGCCGATGTTGATGGAGCCTTACCGGGCAAGTATCTATTTTGCGTATCTGATACCGGTGGTAATTATCATGACACTGGACGGTGCCGTGAATCTCCTTTTTCTGGATCGTCTGCCGGAGACACGGCAGGCAGTAGGACTGATCCTGACGGTGCTGGTACTGTTCTACAGTACAAGGTATGACTGGATCAGAGGGTCTTTCGGAGGCGGTGGGCTGGAAATGAACGAGGCAATCCTCTGCACCACCAATATCATGAAGGAAAACGAAGGACAGGATAACAAATGGACTATCGTGTCTGCCAATGATGAACTTCGTATGATAGAAGAATATGGGCGTCATACAGAGACGATTGAGTTTCTGGAAGATATGGAATACTGGAATCGCACCAAGGAAGTGACGATTCCCACGGAAAAGGTTTACTTCTATATTGAAAAGAAGCCCCTCAATTATGCCAATGGATATGGAGGGGTGGTTCCCGAAGTGTCAGAAGAGCAGGCTGAGCAGGAGCTTCCGCCAAACTCAGGATTGGCTGCGTATAATGGTCCCCGCCGTTCCATCACCATGTCCCGCATGTATTACTGGGCACAGAAGTTTATGGAATTGTATCCCAATGAACTGAAAGTTTATTTTGAAAATGACAGGTTTGTCTGTTATTATATTGAGCAGAATGTATATCGACTGTACAATTTTGCAATCTATTATGGCTATAACTAGTGACACGAAAGAGAAGATGGAGTAAGTTATGGATATCATGCTTGTAGGTGGCGTATCGCCTATGATGAGAAAACTTTCATTAAAACTGTATAAGGAAGGGCACAAAATCTATGTGCTGACAGGAAGCCGGAATCCATCCAATCATTTTGAATATGCATTTGAACGGTATGATTTTCCCTATGAAAATGCTTCCGTGGAAGAGGTATTTCGGAGCGTGAACCCGGATGTGACCATTTTGCTGGGGGCATTTGACGGAAATCTGTCTGGAGAAGATCCCAAGAGAGAGGCAATCCGGTACGCAGCGGGTTTACAGAATATCCTGCTTTCCTGGTCTGCACTGGAGAAAGGCCGGCTGATCTATTTATCTTCCGCAGAGGTGTATGGAAGTTCTTATCAGATTCCGGTGACAGAAACGATTCAGCCGGTTCCCAGAGGAATCCGCCCGCTGATGTTGTATCAGGGAGAAGAAAGCTGTCGGTTTTATCAGGAAAAGCTGAAAAAAGATGTGGTGATTCTGCGTCTGGACAGACTGCATGATGTTCCTAAAGACAGAAGAGAAGCAGCATTTGGAATCTGCCAGAGTAAGTGTCTGGATGCCTTTCAGGAGGGGGTCGTTTCTTATCGGAGAAATTATAAGTATGGTCTTACTTATATGGGAGATGCGGTGGAGAGTATTTATAAGCTGGTTTCCAGTGAGGAACATAAGCATGGTCTTTATCATATTTCTTCCAGTAAGCCCTACTCGGAACTGCAGATTGCAGATGCCATCGAAGAGAATCTGGGAAAAGAGCTGGAGAAACTTGATAATACGCTGGAAGGTCAGAGGTCGGTGATCCTGTCAAATGAACGTCTTAAAGAGGAGTTTGGGTTTCATATCTGGTGTGAGCCGGAAGAGACCATCCGGAAGACAATCCAGTATATGAAGAATCATAGCGGACGGTTTCTGGACAGCTCTCATCCGGGATGGGATATCTGGCACAGGATATATTTCAAAACCATTGGTTTTTTAGGTGCACTGGTGCCTTACATAGAAAATCTGATACTTTTTATCCCGTTTTTTATGCTGAATAACCGTGCCACAGGAAGCCAGTATTTCTCAAAGATTGACTTTTATCTGATCTATGTGCTGTTATTTGCTGTGGTCCATGGACAGAGACAGGCAACATTTTCCGCGCTGCTTGCCACGGCAGGTTATCTATTCAGACAGATGTATAATCAGTCGGGACTTACGGTAGTAACAGATTATAATACCTATGTGTGGATTGCGGAAATCTTCATTGTGGGTCTGGTGGTAGGCTACATGAAGGATCAGCTGCAATTTATGCAGGAAGAGAAAGAACAGGAAGTGGAATTCCTCTCAGAACGTGTGACAGATATCGGTGACATTAACGACAGTAACCTTCGTGTAAAGGAAGGACTGATTACACAGGTTGTAAACTATGATTACAGTCTTGGTACTGTGTATGACCTGGTAGAACAGCTGGAAGAAGACCAGCCGGCACAGATTCTTTTCCATGCGATTACACTGATCCGGAATGTTATGGACTGTCAGGATGTGTCCCTTTACCGTATCAATGAGGAGAAATATGCCAGACTGTTCGGATATACTTCTGCAAAAGCCGCTTCCATGGGATTTACAGTTCATTTGCCGGATAAGGATGCTCTTTATGAGTCATTTTCCAGACAGGAAGTGTATCTGAACCGGACCATGGATTCCCACTATCCCATGATGGCATACTGTATTTATGATGGAGATAAAATGGATATGATGATCCTGCTGTGGAGCATTCCTTTTGAACGGATGACCATTGATGAGTCGAACCGTCTGACCGTCATCAGTAAGCTGATTCAGAAGTCTGTTAAGCGATCAGCAACGTATCTTGACCTTTTGCGGAATGAACGGTATCAGAAGGACAGCCCGGCACTGCGGGCAGAGGCCTTCGAGGAAGTGGTTTATACTTACCATGAGGCCGGTCATAAAAACCTGACAGAATATATTTTACTGCAGGTTTTTTCGGCACAAATGGGTATGGAGAAAGCCGGAGTCATCATTGGCGAAATCCTTCGCCAGACAGACTATATTGGATATCGTAATGACGGTAATCTCTATATCCTTCTTACCAGTACAGACAGGAAAGGATGCGGTTTTGTTCAGAAGAACCTGGAGAAGAAAGGTATTTTCACCGTGATCAGTGAGGAGATGGGATTATGACACGCAGTGGAATCATCTTTATCATCGTTCTTATTCTGAATGCACTGCTGGCATTCGTTTACCTGCTCTGGTATCTGATTTTTAAAAAGGATAAAGATAACCGGAAACAGTATGTGATGCATACAATGATTATGCTGCTCTGTCCGATTGTGGGAATATTATATTTCTTTTTTGCTTTTTTGAAATATCATTTTCTAAAACTGGGAGAAAGAGACCTGACGGATGTAGAATTCAGTAAAAAGAGGCAAACACCGAGAGTAAAAGCCGATGAGGAACGGGAACGCAATATTGTGGCGGTAGAAGAGGCGATTCTTATATCGGATCAGGAAAAGAAACGAACCAATATGCTGAATGTACTTCTGGGGGAGACTGAGGATTCCTATGCGGCAATCGCCCTTGCTCTGGACAGTGATGATTCTGAAGTGGCACATTATGCGGCATCTTTTTTGCAGAGTAAGATGGATAGCTTTCGTGAAAACGTGAGAAAGATGCAGGAGGAGATTGAAGAGGGCGATATCGAAGACGAAGAATGTCAGGAGCAGATTCTGGAGTTAATTAACTATATGAATCAAATGCTGAAACAGAAAGTATTTACCAAAATCGAACAGGTGGAATATGTAACCCGGATGGAACTGCTTTGTGACAAATTGTTTGAAGAAGCCAGAGGCAGGATGCTGCCGGTCTGTTATGAAAGTATTCTGGGAAGAATGATGGAACTGAGATTATATGAACAGGCAGAACTGTGGGGAGACCGTTTCTGTGAGCAGTATCCGGATCAGTTGTCTTCGTACACGCTCCGGTTAAAACTGTATTTTGAGACGAACCGGAAAGATAAATTTTTTGCAGTGCTGGATCAGCTGCGGGCTTCGTCGGTGGTGGTTGACAATAAAACACTGGAACTGATTCGTATGATTCAGAGATAAAAGGTAGGGAAAGGAGAAAGAGTGATGCTGTCAAAACGTAATTTTGCCATGATGATGATCATGAATCTGGTTGTGCTTGTACTCTTTCTACTTTCCGCAGTATTAAAAGAATATTTTAATGACTATGATGTCAATCATGCAGCAGAGACGGAGTTGATTGATAAAATAGACCAGAAGATTGATGAGGATGGAAATACGGATACCCGATGGGATTCTCTCCCGGCAGACCAGCAGGTTCTGTATATCGGTACCATGGATAACAGTTACTATCGTGTAATGAAAGAATGGTCAGGGTACCGTAAGAAATCCTTCCGGGTGTTCGGATCTTTAGAGGCGGCTGATGAAATTATCCGGATTCAGGAGGAGAAAAAATCATATATTCTTATAGATGGACAATTGATTGAAAAGAATCCGGAAGATGCAGCGACAAAGTTATCAGAGTATGTTGAGCAGGGCGGGGTTGTTATTTTTTATCGTCTGCCTTCCTATCAGACGATAGAAGGATGCGGAAATTTACAAAATCTGCTTGGTATCCAGCATCTTCGGGGTGAATCGGTAAAATTACATGAGATCCGTATCTACAGTGGATTCCTTCTGGGAGGTGAAACCTGTTATTCCTTTGAAGGAGTGGAAGAGCCGGAACTGATTGACATGGAGCGGGAAGTGCCCTGGTACGATATTTCCGCCAGAACAAAATCATACATGGTGGGATTCCTTTCCGAAAAGGAAAAAGAGTCTATGAGTCTGAATAATGAAGATATGCCGGCCATCATATGGAGAAGCAATATGGGAACCGGTTCTGTATTTGCGGTGAATGGAGACTATATGGAAGGGGAAGCTTCTCTGGGAATTATGGATGCTATGGTCTATGAAACAGAAGAGTATTCTCTTTATCCGGTGGTAAATGCCCAGAACCTGTCCATCGCAGGATTTCCGGATCTGACGGTGGAAAATGAAGAAAAAATGGCAGAAACCTATGGAATGACCAACCAGCAGTTTTGCAGGGATATTCTCTGGCCTTCCTTTGTGGCTGCAGCACAGAAAAACAATTGGAAGATTACTTCATATCTGTCTGTGAAGCAGAGGGATGAGTCGGAGAAGGAACCGAATCAGGATGATCTGATTGATTATCTGAAGTATTTTAATGAAGAGTCAGCGGAGGCGGGTGTTTCCCTTGGGCGAATAGACAGTTCAGATATCCGATTGTCAGTGTCAGATGAGAAGGAGACATTGAAAAGCTGGGATATGGATTATGTGTTTGCCGGCGGATATGTCCGCAAGGAAAATAAGGATAAGCTTGCATCATTGATCGATGGGAATGGACAGATGGAGTATTTTCAGGATATCCGTACAGTGGTGGGAGAATACGAAAAAGATCAGCAGATAGTATCCTGGCTAACAGATAAGATTACTCTCCAAAATGCCACAACCGATGCTTACCGACACAGCTACAAAGATAGTCTGTGGCTGAAAAGTCTGGAGACATCACTGGGATATAGCAATATTCAGGTAGATATTTACCGGGTATTATGGCCGGAAAGCAAAGCTGACCAATGGGAAAAGGTAGCGGAGAAGATGGCGGCAAATATCGATACCTACTGGAAGCCCTTTGCCGCATTTGATAAGACGACGATCAGTCAGAGTGACAGCAGAGTCCGGAATTTCCTGAACGGCAGTATAGAAAGCACCAGAGAAGGGGATCAGCTTACTATACAGACAAAAGATTTTACCGGGGATGCGTATCTTCTTCTCAGGACACATGGGGAGAAACCGGAGTCGATGACCGGAGGCAGCTGGACACAGGTGGAAGAAGACACGTATCTTCTGCAGCTTACAGCGGCGGAGGCTTTTGTTACGCTGAAACAGGAGATAGACCTTTATTATAAATAATAACCAGAGAAGAGGTGGAGCCATGCGAATCTGTATTATAGCAGAAGGATGTTATCCATATGTGGTCGGAGGAGTGTCCGGCTGGGTTCACAGTATGATTCAGACATTTCCGAAGCAGGAATTTATCCTGCTTACTATCATAGCAAACCGGGAACTGAGCGGCAAATTTGCCTATGATCTGCCGGAGAATGTGACAGAGGTTCATGAACTTTATCTGGAAGATGCAGATTGGGGAAGTGTAAATAAACGGCATAAAACCCGGCTGAAGAAGGAGGAATATCACGCGCTGCGAAGCCTGATCCTGAACCATGAGGTAGAGTGGGATGCCATGTTTGACTACTTCCGGGATAATAATGTATCAATCAATCACCTTCTGATGGGAGAAGATTTTTACCATGCAGTGCTGGACTGCTATAATCTGCAGTATCCGGATATTGTATTTTCGGATTTCCTGTGGACCATGCGCTCCATGTACCTGCCGCTTTTCCTTGCCATGTCCATGGACGTTCCCAAAGCTGATGTGTATCACGCAGTGGCAACGGGATATGCGGGAATTCTGGGCAGTATGGGAAAGCATTTTCATAACGGGCAGCTGATCGTTTCGGAACACGGGATATACACCAGAGAGAGAGAAGAAGAACTGATCAAGGCAGAATGGGTGCAGCGCCTCTACAAGAAAATCTGGATCCAGCAGTTTAAAAAGATGTCTCAGGTAGCCTACGACAAGGCCGATTTAGTAACCAGCCTGTATCAGCATGCGAAAGAACTGCAGATAGAACTGGGGTGTCCGAAAGAAAAGACTGCAATCACACCAAATGGAATTGATTATATGAGACTGGCAAATCTTCCGGGGATTTCTCCGGAAAATGAAGGACATGTCCATGTGGGTGCCATTCTTCGGGTGACACCGATCAAAGATATTAAGACTATGATACAGGCCTTTGCCTATGCGAAAAGACGATGTTCCAGGCTGAAGCTATGGATCATGGGACCTTTTGATGAGGACCCGGAGTATGCGGCAGAGTGTTTTAAAATGGTGGAGACCATGAACATTCCGGATGTGGAATTTACCGGGAGAATTCAGATTACAGATTATCTGGGCTGGATGGATATGACGATCCTTACCAGTATCAGTGAGGGACAGCCTCTGACAATTCTGGAAAGCTTCGCTGCCCGTGTGCCGGTGATCGCCACGGATGTGGGAAACTGCAAGGGTCTGCTGTATGGAGAAGATGATGATTTTGGAAATGCCGGAATCCTGACCCACATCATGAATATTGAAGAAATCGCCAGTGCCATGGTCCGTCTGGCAGAGGAGCCGGACACCCGCAGACAGATGGGTGAGGCAGGTTATCGGCGGCTGATGCGAAAGTATAAGATTGAAGATATGAAAAAAACGTATGATAAAATTTATCGGGAAGCAGCCCAGAGGCAGAATCTGGTATGGGAGGAAAATGTAAAATGAATCTTTTACTGATAGATGATGAACCACTTCTGCTTCGAAGCCTGGAATGTGCTGTCACAGAGGCATTACCAGATGCACAGATTCACAGCTTTGTAAAAGCAAGGGAAGGATTGGAATACGCCAAAACAGAAAAAGTAGATGTTGCCTTTCTGGATATACAGATGCGGGGGATCGATGGACTCTCCCTGGCGAAAGAACTGGTGGCAATGCGTCCGGATACCAATATCGTGTTCTGCACAGGGTTTGCTGAGTACGCACTGGATGCTTTTGATGCCTATGCCAGCGATTATCTGCTGAAACCGATATCGCCGGAGGCGATAAAAAAGGCAATGAAGCAATTAAGACATCCGGTGGAAGAGAGCAAGAGGGTGAAGTTCAGTTGCTTCGGCAATTTTGAAGCCTTTTGCGATGGAAAGCCGATTTGTTTCGGTTTGTCCCGAACGAAGGAGCTGCTTGCCTATCTGGTAGACCGAAATGGGGCAGAATGTCGTGCAGCGGAAATCTGTGCAGTGCTTTTTGAGGATAAACTGAACAATTTCTACTACCACAAGATTCGGGGTGACCTGATTAAAAAATTCACGGAGCTTGGAATTATGGATTGTCTGAGTGTGACCCATGGAGGTCTGGCCATCAATCGAGATGCGGTGGACTGTGATTATTTTGCATATAAGGATGGAAAGATAAAAGAAAAGCCAATGGAATATATGACACAATATACGTTTGGCGAGTTCACACTGCCAAATCTGTGAATTCCAATTTCTTTCCAATTCAATTTGATATAATAGTACAAGGAGAAGAACATGGCTGGAATTGGTGTAAAACTAAACCGGATTTATCATAAGAATACGATAACCACCAATATTATAGGATTTTTCTATAGTACCGTTGTAACCATCGCACCGGTTCTTGTTGTGATTATCAACCTGATGCTGATGCAGAAGGTACTGAAGTTCAATACAGTTGGTTTCTTCGACCGGGAACTCTTTTCCTGTACGGTATTATATGTGTTTATTTTTTCTCTCTTGACAACGTCACCGTTCAATGCGGTGTTGTCTCGTTATCTGTCAGATGTGATCTTTGAAGAACGGTTTGAGGATGTGCAGCCATGCCACAGAGTGGGTCTGCTGACCAATCTTTGTTTTAGCTGTCTGTTCGCTATCCCTTTTTGCTTCTGGGAGCATCTTGTGGGTGGGGTACCGATATATTACGTGTTCACAGGCTACTGCTGTTTTGTCAGTCTGGTTATGGTATTTTACAATATGCTGTATCTTTCCATCTGCAAAGAATACCGATTGATATCCTTCTATTTCCTGATGGGAATGGTAACTGCATTTTTACTTTCAGTCTTTCTGCGGTATGTGTGTAAAGTCAGCATTACCTACAGTATGCTTCTGGCACTGACAGTGGGATTCTTTCTTACGGCTGTGCTGGAATGGGCAAAGATTCATCAGTTCTTCCCGGATAACAGTGAAGAATACAAAAGAGTATTTGAATATTTTCGGAAATACTGGCATCTGATACTGATTAATTTTCTTTATACACTGGGACTGTTTGTACATAACTTTGTGTTCTGGGGAACGGATATGGCCATGCATCTGGTTCGCACCTTCGTGTGTAACCAGCCCTATGATATGGCAACCTGCCTGGCAATGTTCACCAATATATCAGCCAGCGTTATCTTTATCTCAAGAGTGGAAATGTATTTCCATGAACGGTACCGGGCTTATGCGGATGCAGTGTTTGGCGGAAGAGGTATCGATATTCGAAATACAAAAAAAAGGATGTTCCGGCAGTTGGGAAGTGAACTGATGACACTGGTGCGACTGCAGTTTATCGTGTCCATTGTCATTTACCTGCTGTTTGTGATCTTCCTTCCGGGCATGGGATATGCCGGCATGGTCATGCGAATCTATCCCATGGTGGCAGCCGGATATTTTGTCCTTTTTCTCATGTACGCAGAGATTATCTTTCTGTACTATTTTGAAGACCTGAAGGGTGCGCTGCTCACTGCCATAAGCTTTTGTACAGGAACCTTTCTTGCCAGTCTGGTGGCTGTGCATCTGAGTTCTATCTTTTATGGAACCGGGATCTGGGTCGGCTCTGTGATCGGGTTTGTGGTGGCCTATCTGAGGCTTCGGTGGATGGAGAAACATCTGGATGAGCATATGTTCTGCAGAGGAAATATTATGAAACAGGCAAAAGGAATCAAGCCTTCTCCGAAAGTATTTGATTTCAGAGAACAGAAAAAGGCAGAGGCAAGCCTGGAAATTGAGATACCGGAGACAGGGGAGGGAAAAACAAAGAGATGAAAAAGAGAATTTTATTTGTCATCAATACACTGGGATATGGCGGTGCCGAGCGTGCCATGCTGGACCTGTTCGATGCATTGAATCCGGAAAAATACGAGATATCTTTGTTTGTCCTGACGGGCCAGGGAGAATTGAACCATGCATTGCCAAAACATGTGCATCTGCTTAATCATGATTATAAAGATGTATCCGTACTCACAAAAGAGGGAAGAAAGCTTCTGACACAGAGTGTACTGAGAGTGGGAATCGGGAAAGGGCTATTCCTGAGGCGTGCACCCTATCTGTTGAAAAACCTTTGGTACATGGGGAAGTGTGGGAAAATCCTGTCGGATAAGTTATGTTGGCGTCTGCTTGCGGATGGTGCACCGCGAATAAAAAAAGAATATGATCTGGCAGTCGCTTATCTGGAAGGTGGAGCAACCTATTATGTGGCAGAACATGTAAGGGCAAAGAAAAAGGCAGCCTTTGTACATATTGACTATGGAAAAGCCGGATACACGAGAGAATTAGACCGGAACTGTTACGGGACATATGACAGAATCTTTACCGTTTCCGACGAGGTGAAAGAACATTTTCTGGAAATATATCCGGAATATGAAGAGAAAGTCTCCGTCTTTCACAATCTGGTTAACCAGAAAAGAATCCGGCAGATGGCTGATCAGGGAAAGGGTTTCGATGATGGTTTCCAGGGGTATCGGATTCTGACGACTGGGAGACTGACGCAGCAAAAGCGATATGATATCGCCATAGAAGCGATGGCCTTATTGAAAGAAAAATGCAGCGTACCGGTCCGGTGGTACGTACTGGGAGAGGGTGACCTTCGGGTCAGTCTTGAGAAACAGATTCAAAAGGCTGGTCTGGAAAAGGATTTTATCCTGCTGGGCGTAAAAGAAAATCCCTTCCCTTACTATAAAAACTGTGATTTTTATGTGCATGCCACCGGATATGAAGGGAAGAGCATTGCCATACAGGAGGCACAGACCCTTGGAAAACCAATCCTTGCCACGGACTGCAGCGGGAACAGAGAACAGATCAGAGACGGGGTAGACGGATGTCTGTGTCGGCTGACGCCGGAGGCTGTCAGTGGACAGATTCTCTGGATGATTCAACATCCGGAAGAAAGCAGAAAATACGGGGAAGAAGCAAAGAAAAAAGTGCTGTATCATACGAAAGGGCTGGAACAATTTCTTGCCCTGTTGGATTAAATGATTACTTAAGAGGAAAAAGTGATGAAAGTACTAATTATCATACCGGCATACAATGAAGATAAAAGCTTAAACAGAGTGATCGAACATCTGAAAAATACCTGTCCGCAGTATGACTATTTGATCGTAAATGATGGATCAACCGACCGCACAAAAGA
Organism: Oliverpabstia sp.; assembly: GCA_051879355.1. Lineage (GTDB taxonomy): Bacteria > Bacillota > Clostridia > Lachnospirales > Lachnospiraceae > Oliverpabstia. The sequence continues at coordinate 15,244 of JBJELU010000142.1, read as the reverse complement.
AATATGCAGGAAAAATCGGTATCATGTGATCCATCACCCTATAAATCAGGGCCTGACCAGAGCCATGCAGACAGGGATGAAGTATGCGCTGGAAAATAATTATGATATGGCATTGCAGTTTGATGCGGATGGTCAGCATCTGCCGGAATACATAGAAGATATGGTAACGTGTATGGTAAAAACCGGCTGTGATATTGTGATTGCTTCCAGATTCTATGGAACAAAAATGCCGGTTCGTATGAGAACAGTGGGTGGTAAAATGATATCTGCTGCCATCTGGATGACAACAGGAAAGTACCTGACAGACCCAACCAGCGGTATGCGTCTTTACAGAAAGAATATCATTCGTCTTTTTGCAAATAGCACCAGTTATGCACCTGAGCCGGACACCCTTGCATACCTGATTCGGATGGGAGCAAATGTACAGGAAGTCAAAGTGGAGATGAAAGAAAGAAAAACCGGTCAAAGTTACCTGAATCCGGTGAATGCAGCGAAATATATGGTAAGAGTGCTTTCTTCCATTCTTTTCTTTCAATGGTTTTGCGAGAGAAAGAGCGTAAGGAACGATATAGAAAAGTTCAGAGAATCACTTCATTATGATATAGACAGAACGGCCTAAGGAGGAAGTAGTGAGAAAGAAAATCTGTTTTTTTTCAGGTGATATAACGAGAAGCGGGGGAACAGAGCGTGTGGCAGTCCAGCTTGCCAATGCACTGAGGGAAGACCCTGAGTATGATATCTGTTTTGTCAGTCTGACCGAACAGCAGAAGGAGCCGTTCTATCCGTTACATCCCGAAATTGACAGATATCGGCTGGGAGAGAGGTGGCTCAATCCTGGACCGGGATATCTTCCGCTGATCGGAAAACTGCGAAAACTGTTGAAAGACTTGCAGATTGATATTATCATAGATATAGATATTGTGCTGGATGTGCTTGCGATACCGGCATCGAGAGGGCTGAAGACGAAGGTGGTGTCGTGGGAACACTTTACAGCAGATTTTGAATTATCTGTTTTGTATCGAAAAATTATTCTCAGATATTCCGTGACAAGATCAGATTATGTAGTTGTACTTACAGATGGTGACCTTAAAGAATATCAGAATCGACTGGGAAGACAACATAAGATTTGTCGGATTTACAATCCTGTTGCTTACAAATTAGAAAAAGAAACAGAAAAGAAAAAAATCATCCTTACTGTGGGGCGTCTTGCTCCGGAAAAGGGAATAGAGTATATTAAAAAAGTATCGCTTAAGATATTGGAACGATATCCGGAATGGCAGTGGATACTTCTGGGCGATGGTGTTGAGAGAAACGATCTCGAACAGTTCATTATAGAAAATAATCTTCAGAAACGGCTCATCCTCAAAGGAAATGTTGAAAATGTGGATGAATACTTACAGCAGGCCAGTATTCTTGTTGTAACCTCCAAATATGAGGGACTGGGATTGAGCATGCTGGAAGCAAGAGCAATGAAAGTGCCGTGTGTGAGCTTTGATGTAAAAATGGGTCCCCGGGAGTTGATACATCATGAAATCGATGGGTATCTTGTTCAACCATTTGATTGTAATGAGATGATAAAGAAAATTGAAACATTGATAAACAATCCGGAACTGAGAAGTCAGTTTGCAGAGAAGGCATACTTACACATGGATGAATTTGGATTGAAAAAAATCACAAAGCAGTGGAAAGATATTTTGGAATTGTTATAGGAAACAAAGGACAGAAAGAATGGCAGAGGTAAGCATCATTGTACCTGTATATCAGGTGGAAAAATACATCAGACAATGTGTGGACAGCATATTGGCACAGACATTTACCGATTTTGAGTTGATTCTTGTGGATGATGGATCTAAGGATAAGTCCGGGCAGCTCTGTGATGAATATGCCAGGATGGATGAACGGGTGAAGGTGATTCACAAGGAAAATGGTGGTCTTTCTGATGCACGAAATAAAGGGATGGATCAGGCATCAGGAAATTACTTTATGTTTGTGGATAGTGATGACTATATTGCACCAACCATGATAGAATGCCTGTATGAAAGTATTTTGAATGAGAATGCAGATATTGCTGTATGTAATTATCTATATTACTTTGAAAATGACAGAAAAAAGAATTTTGCTACTAATATCAAATCAGAAGTTTTATCCGGAGCAGAAATATTTTATAATCGAAAAAATGAACGTAATTATGGTATCTGGACAGTTGCGTGGAACAAATTATATAAAAGCGAAGTATTTGGAAATATAAGATTTCGTTTTGGAAAATACCATGAGGATGAATTTTGGGCAAACGATATTTATCAGATGAATATTATGGTGGTAATGATTTCGGAATGTCTGTATTATTATCGGCAACGTGATAACAGTATTATGGGAAAGAAAAGCATTGCGAGAAATCTGGATATTCTTGAGGCTTTTCAGGAGAGATTGCATATTTATTTAAAAAATCCAGAATATACGGGGCAGACCTATAAAGTTTTGGTTTACTCTTTAGAATATCTGGCGGAAAGTAAAAAGTTAATTTCGAATAAAGATGATAAAAACAAATATAATCAGGCAGAAAAGAATGTAAAAGGCATTATAAAACAATTGAAAAAAAGAAGGCTGTCAGTAATTCAAAGAGTTTCATTGCTGTTTATGGAAATAAATCCATGCCTTGTGTTTATTGTGGGAATTCGATTTCGGAGGTTGTTGGAGAGATTTTTATAAAAGTGTGGAGCGAGAGTGATCTGAAAGGAAAATATTATGTATAACATAGGGATAATAATGGGCGGTGTTATGCCTGTTCCAGCAGTATGCGGTGGAGCAATTGAGACATTGATCACAAGTATCGTAAAAAAGTATTCAAAGGAAGATGGACTTCGTCTGACAATTTTTTCTGTGTATCATAAAGCTGCTGTAGAAGCAGCAAAAAAATATCCGGATGTCAGGTTTGTGTGGACACATACCAATACATTTTGGAATTTGTCCAAGCATGCGATATTTTTGACAGTAAGAGAATTAACCGGGAAAACAATTCGAGTACTGCAACGGCATTATAATGAAATCGCTCCGGTTATCCAGAAGGAAAAATTTGATTTGTTGATTGTAGAAGGCGGAGATGAGCAGGCGGTTATCGATATAGCGAAAGGTTATACAAGGGAACAGCTTGTATTTCATGCTCATATTCATTATATCCCGAAAGAAGTAGTGGTCAAAGGCTTTGGACATATGATTGGAGTGAGTGAGTTTGTTGTCAGGGAATATGAGAAGGCGTGTAAGATTCCGGTAGATACACATGTGTTGAAGAATGCAGTAGATGTAAGTAGATTTAACAAGACAATTTCAGAAAAAGAAAGAGCAAATTTAAGAAAAAAATTGGGACTACAAGAAGACGATTTTGTTGTTTTGTATGTGGGACGATTGATACAGGTAAAAGGTATACTAGAATTGATGCAGGCGATTCTTTCCATTGAAGATAAACATGTAAAGTTGCTTTGTATTGGCAGTGTAAATTTTGGAAAATGGGCATTTTCATCTTATGAAAGAAAAGTAAAGAGGTTAGCGAAAGATAATAAAGATCGTATTGTATTTACCGGATATATAGATAATAAAGAACTATACAAATATAGTTTGTTGGCTGATGTACAGTGTGTACCTTCTCTTTGGGAAGAAGCAGCGGGGTTAGTAGTCATTGAGGCTATGGCTGAAGGAATTCCGACAATTGTGACGAATTCTGGTGGAATGATAGAATATGTAAACGAGGATACCACTTTGATTGTTGAAAAAGAAGATATTATAGCGAATTTAAAAATGGCAATATGCTATATGAAAGAACATCCAGATGTACAAAGTCAGATGTCAGAGTATGCTAAAATGCAAAGTGAAAAATATGATGAAGCAATCTATTATAAGAGTTTTGTTGAAACGATATATAAAATATTGGAGTAGGTAAATATAAAAGAGGAATGAAATGTCAAAAGTATCGATTATTATGCCAGTTTATAATGCAGAAAAATATCTAGGTGAAGCAATCGAGTCCGTTTTGAATCAGACATATGAAGACTTTGAATTACTTCTAATAGATGATATGTCTACGGACAGTAGTAAAAAAGTTTGCATGGAATACAGTAAAAAGGATAAAAGAATTGCTTTATTAGAGAATAATTCGGAATGTCATGGACCTGGACCAACAAGAAATATTGGACTGGAGTATGTAACGGGAGAATACGTGTATTTCATGGATGCTGATGATTGGATTGATCATAGGCTATTAGAATGTGCCATTAATCGCATGCAGGAAACTAATGCGGATATTGTGGAGTTTGGCTTGATAAACGAATGGAATGACGGAAATGATGGGCATCAGTATTATTGGAAAGGCAAGGACTTACTTACAAAAGACGAGATTAAAAGAGATTTTCTACAGTTTTGGAAAGAAAGTGGAAAATACCTGGTAATGCATTTGTTTCGGCACGAAAAGATAAAAACAATTAGATTTGAAAACATCGTAAACGGTGAAGATATTTGTTATATGATGGATGTCTTGTGTAAGACAGAGAAAATAGCGTTCATACCAAAATCATTCTATCATTATCGTTATGTAGAAGGCTCTACCAGTCATCATTGGGTTGAAGCTACGATAGAGTGTCTTACGTTGATGTGGAATCATCAACGTAGATTTTTAGAATCATTTCAGGAAGATATGGATCCATTAGCCTATGCTGTAGTGGCATATGATGATTATAGTTGGGCACTTTATCAAATGGGTTCGAGGTTCTGTCCGTTGACCTATCGAGAAAAAAGAAGAGAATTGCTTAGGTTAGAGAAAAACATGGGATTTAATGAATATCGCAACTTATATCCTTTAAAAATGCAGCATGGTCTCATCAAGGTGAAATTTATGCTCGTAAAATATCGACTTGAGAGAATGATATTATTGTTTGGATCGATGTATTATAGGCTGGTCAATGGAGAATAAGTTGATGATGAAGAAAAGGAAGAACATATGATGAATGAGTTGATCAGTATTATTATACCTGTCTATAACGTTGAAACATATTTGAAGAGATGTATTCATAGTGTCATGATACAAACCTATCATTATTTGGAGATTATACTTATAGATGATGGCAGTCCGGATCGGTGTGGTGATATCTGTGAATACTTCGCACAAAAAGATTCTAGGATTAAAGTGTATCATAAGAAGAATGGTGGATTATCAGATGCACGTAATTACGGTGTAAAACGCTCACATGGAACATATATTACATTCATAGATGCTGATGATTATATTGCCCCAGATTACGTTGAGTATTTATTTGGTCTTGTGATGAAATATGATGCAGATATATCGTGCTGTTGCATGATAAGAACGACCGAAAATACAGTTTCATACGGTACAAATAATGCAATTCAGCAAGAACAGCTATTAACAGGTAAAGAAGCATGTCAAGAGTTGTTTGGAAGTTTATATTATGTTTTGGTTACTGCATGGGGGAAATTATATAAAAGTGAAATCGTAAAGAAATACCCATTTCCGTTTGGAAGGAAGCATGAAGATGAAGCGACAACCTGTAAATATTTTTATGCGGCAAACAAGGTTATTGTAGGAAATCATTGTTTATATGCATATTATCAAAATCCTAACAGCATCATGCATACTATCAGTGATTCTACAAACTTTGATGCAATTTGGACACAGGAACATCGAGCGATGTTTTTTGAAGAACAGAATGAAAAATGTTTGGCGCAAGCCGCATGGGATCAACTGTTTTATTATTGTCTGCATGATTCAATAGTCAATCAAGGAAGAAGCAATCCTTTTTTAAGAACTCTTGAGAAGAAAAAGAAACTGAGCAGGAGAACACAGTTTGAGTTGCACTTATTTAGCATGTCACCATGGATTTTTGATAAGTATTTGAAAATAATCATTTATCCTTTAGGGAAAGTGAAAGAACAAGTTAAATACATAAATAAAGGAAAACTACATGAGCCAAAAACAGTGTCAAAATGACAAAATAAATACAAGACAACTTGCAATTAACATGATTTTTAGTGTTGTTGCATTTGTATTAAATTTGGGAATCGGATTCTTTATTACACCTTATATTACAAGTCAGTTTGGATCAGATGCTTATGGTTTTGTAAAACTGGCAAATGATGTTTCAAACTATGCTTCGCTTTTTTCAATAGCGTTGAATTCAATGGCGAGTCGATTCCTTATGTTAGAAAGAGCGAGAAAAAATCAGGTAGAAGCTCAAAAGTATTTTTCATCTATTTTTTTTGCAAATGTAGTTTTGTCGATAATTTTATTCATTCCTTCAATGCTGAGTGTTGTTTTTTTGGAACGGTTACTAGAGATTCCAGTTATTTTGGTTGCAGAGGTAAAATTGACATTTGCTGTGACTTTTGTGTCTTTCCTTGTAAATTTAGTGTTTTCTACACATAGCAATTGCTATTATCTCACCAATAAGCTTAGTATCGGGTCAATACGAGATGCAATTACGAATATTTTGCGAGTATTAGTAATTGTTTTCTTGTTTTTGCTGAGTACACCGAGAATTAGCTACGTTGCGATTGGCGGTCTGATATCAACTATATTTGCAGTAATATACAACATCATTTATACTAAAAAGCTGACGCCTGAATTAACTGTTCATATTATAGATTTTGAGTGGAGAAAATTATGGAAAGTTCTATCGTCCGGAATATGGAATAGTGTTACGAAATTAAGCCAGATTTTTTCTTCAGGTCTTGATTTGATTGTTACAAATTTGTTTATCGGATCGACAGAAATGGGGTATTTGGCAGTCGCAAAAACAGTTCCTCAGCTTATTGTATCATTCAATACGACAATTGCAAATGTATTTAGTCCTAATATGATGGAACTTTATGCAAAAGGTGACATGAATCTCCTTAGAAAAACTGCTAAATCTGCGATGAAGTTTATGTGTTTGTTTGTTACAATTCCGAATGCGATTTTGATTACAATGGGGAAAGAATTTTTTAAACTGTGGGTACCTAGTCAACCGGCAGAATTGCTTTGTGTACTTTCAGTACTGACAGTAATCAATTCTTGTGTTACTGGTCCATTAACACCATTATATCAGATTTTTACAATTACCAATAAGGTCAAACAGAGTTCTATTGTGATGGTTGTATATGGGTTTAGTAGTATATTTGTTACATTTATATGTTTAAAATATACAAATTTAGGTTTGTTTGCTGTTGCTGGGGTAAGTTTGATTGGGTCATTGGTAGTTGCACTTTGTTATCATTTACCGTTTGCTGCAATATATATTGGACTCCCTTGGTATTCATTTTTCCCGGAAGTATTAAAAGGTGTGATTACTATGTTTGTGCAATGTTTTTTGGGCTTTATTACCAATCTTATACTGCCACTTGAGAAATCATGGGTAATGTGGTTCTTCGGTGCTACTGTTGCGGGTGTTCTTGGATTGATAACAAATATTTGTCTGATACTAAATACGGAAGAAAAAAGGAAATTGATTGGTAAAATATGAGAAAAATTCAGAAAACTAAAGAAATGAAAAAAATATTAATTGCTAATGATCTTCTTAAAGGAGGCGGAGTCGAAAATGTTCTGGAAAATTTAATACATTACTTATTAAAGCATGGAAATGAAATAACACTAATGATTCCAAACTGTTCTGAACAGGAAGTAAAAAAATTATTTAGTACAGACATTAAGGTATATCCAATAGTGCGTAATTTAAAGGATATAAAAAAACACTCTTTTCGTTGGTTTTTTGATAGAGGATTATATATCTTACAAAAACCGTTATTTAGGGCCCGTTTATCTAGTATGAGATTTGATGTGGCGATTGCTTTAAAGGAAGGTCCGGTTATGAAGGAACTGGCATGGATATATGCGAGAAAGAAGTATGCATGGATTCATGTTGACTATCAATTTATGCACTGGACAAAAAGTTTCTTTAGGTCAAATGATAAGGAACGAAAATGTATGCAGCAGTATGACAAAGTGATCTGTGTTTCGCAAGCTGTAGCAGATGCCATTATTGCTACTGTCGGTGACCCGGGAAACCTATGTGTAAGGTATAATCCTATCAATGTGGATAGAATTATGAGACTTTCAAAGCAACCTTGCAAACAACAGAAAAGTAGTGAAAAATTTTTGTTTGTTTCCGCAGGCAGATTGGCATTTCCCAAAAATTTTTTTTTGCTTTTGGATGTTTGTTCTGCGCTTGGTAAAAAAAACGATTTTGAATTATGGATTCTTGGAGATGGACCAGACAGGCAAGGACTTGAAGAAGAAATACAAAAACTGTCGATTTCTAATGTTAAGCTTCTGGGAAATCAGAATAATCCATACCCATATATAAAGGCAGCAGATGCTTATATTAGTGTCTCTACTTGTGAAAGTTATGGGTTAGCAATTCAGGAAGCGTTAGTATTGGGGGTGCCTGTAATCACAACAGAGTGTCCTGCTATTAAAGAAGTGTTTGATAGCAGATTTGGTCTTTTGGTGGATAACTCTTTTTCGGCATTGTATGATGCTATGGAGAAGCTGATTATGAATCCCGATTTGTGTAAAGAGTATAGACAGAATATTGAGCAATATTATAGTAAAGAAAGTTTATATGACAAACGTAATCAGGATATATGCAAATTATGGGAGTGAATTTATGAGGTATGGAATGGAAAAAAGAATTGGAATACTTACCTTTCATATTGCGCATAATTACGGTGCTATGCTTCAAGCGTATGCACTTCCAACTGCGGTAAAAAAAATGGGATTTGAATGTGAAGTGATTGACTATAGGTTTCCCTATATTGATTCATGGAGTCGTATTGAAAGATGGAATGAATTAGTTGAAAAATATGGGATTTTTTGGGGTGGAATGCGATTTATGAATAGATTGATTCATGGTTATTATTCCAAACACAATATGCATATCAAATTTGATGCGTTTGAAAGGAATATTATTCAACATTCAGAAACAATCTATAGAAGTAAGGCTGAACTAAATAATATGCCATATGATGTTATACTGTTTGGGAGCGATCAAATTTGGAATTCAGCACTTACAAATGGAATTGCGGAAGAATACATCGGTGGATTTGAGTGTTCGCCCGGAACCAAAAAAATTGCTTATGCAGCAAGTTGCGGGAAATCAGACTTCCAGGAAGATAGTAGAACAGTATATTATGATTATTTGAAAGACTTTTATGCAATAGGTGTTCGTGAAGAGAGTTTTTGTAAAACATTGATTTCGAATGGATATGATGCGAAAAGTGTCTTGGATCCGACACTGCTTTTGACATCGAATGACTGGCAAAAAATCATACCAAAAGAAACAAAGGCACATTCAAATAACTATCTATTGTTGTATTCATTTGACGAGGATGAAAAAATATATGATTTAACAAGAGAGTATGCGAAAAATCATGGCTTCCAGATTATTGTGGTGGCATACAAAGAAAAGAGTGTAATGCATGGAATGAAAGTAAAAACCGATTGCGGACCATTAGAATTCCTTTCACTGTTTTTTCATGCAAAGCATGTTATTACTACGTCATTTCATGGAACTGTGTTTTCAATTCTTTTTCATAAAGAATTTCATTGTGTTCCGCATCCTGAGTATCGTGCAAGGACGGATTCCTTGTTAAATATGTTTGGGTTAGAAAATCATAATGTAAATAAGTTGATTGAATTTCATGATATAGAAACAAATTGGGATGAAGTTGATATTATGTTAGAGTATAGACGAAATCAATCTATTTCATTTTTAAAACAGGCAATAATGATGGTTTAAGAAATACTTTGAGGATGTTCTGTTTCATATTATATTTGAAATTTTAAAGAAAAGGTGTTTTATTCTAGCTGATATTATGTACAGAGAAGTATGGTGTTTCTATTTCTTTTTAGTTTTAAAAGAGAAGAAAAATCAGTTTTTGATTTACTATGTATAATAGAAAAGTAAATATAGGAATGGTTGAATGGGTTAATAAGGTGGAGAAAAATGAAGTATACAGATGAAAAAAATATTCAAATTGTATTAGCATTACTAAAAGAGCATGGGATAAGAAAAGTAATTGCAAGTCCAGGAACAACAAATATTGCATTGGTTGCAAGTATGCAACATGACCCCTATTTTGAATTGTATTCAGCTGCAGATGAGAGGTCAGCTGCTTATATAGCATGTGGTTTGGCCGGTGAAACGGGAGAAGCAGTTGTTCTTTCATGTACTGGTGCAACTGCATCAAGAAACTATATTCCAGCATTAACAGAAGCATATTATAGAAAATTACCAATTTTGGCTATAACATCAATGTTACATAGAGGTAGAATAGGACAAAACCTTCCCCAAATTATTGATCGTTCAATGCAACAGAAAGACATTGTAAGATATAGTACACAAATATCAGTTTGTCATACCCAAGAAGATATATGGGCGTGTAATATTAAGGTTAACCAAGCTATATTGGAATTATATCGGGATGGAGGTGGGCCAGTACATATTGATATTGAGACAATATGTAGCGGAAATTTTCCTGTAGAAAATCTTCCAAAAGTAAATCCTATTTTTCGAATAAGCTATAAAAATAGTATGCCAGAAATAGAAAAAGGGCGCATAGGAATTTTTGTTGGTGCTCATAAAAAATGGTCGCGGAAATTAACAGATTCAGTAGATAAATTCTGTGAAATTTATGATGCAGTGGTTTTGTGTGATCAAACAAGTAATTATTATGGAAAATATAGAGTATTATTTAGTTTGATTACTGATCAGGATATGTATCATGTGGCATGTAATAATTTTGATTTGATTATTCATATTGGAGATATTTCAGGAGCATACCCTGTATTTAAATCTAAGCAAGTGTGGAGAGTAAATCCAGATGGAGAAATTAGAGATACTTTCAAGAATTTAAAATATGTTTTCGAAATGGAAGAACAATATTTTTTTGAGTATTATGCAAAAGACAAAGAAAAGTATGTAGGGAATCAGACTTTTTTAGATGAATGGAGAAAAGAAGAAGAAAAGCTTAGAAAAAGTATTCCTGAAATTCCATTTTCTAACATATGGATTGCTGAACAAACTTCTAAAAAACTTCCACAAAACTCTATTTTACATTTAGGAATATTGAATTCTTTGAGATCATGGAATTTTTTTGAAATTCCATCAGATGTTGAAGTAACGTGTAATACGGGAGGATTTGGAATTGATGGGATTCTTTCCACGGCAATTGGAGCATCATTAGGATATTTACAAAAGACAGTCTTTTGTGTAATTGGAGATTTGGCATTTTTTTACGATTTGAACTCTCTTGGAAATCGTCACATTGGAAAGAACATGCGTATTTTATTGATAAATAATGGAAAAGGAACTGAATTTAGAAATTATAATCATATAGGAGCAAAATTTGGGGACAGTGCAGATGAATATATTGCTGCAGCAGGTCATTATGGAAAAAAATCACGAGATTTGATTCGGCACTATGCAATAGATATGGGATTTGAGTACTTAAGTGCAGAAAATAAGGAAGAATATCTTTCACAATTAGATTATTTTGTGATGCAAGAAAAAGCGGATAAGCCAATTATATTTGAAGTTTTTACTGATTCAGAAGAAGAAAGTAAGGCATTACAAATAATCAGAAATTTAATAATCAGTCCACGGGAAAAATGCATAAAAAGTATATTAGATATAGGGAAAAAAATTATTGGGTGAAAAGCGATTATTTTACATTATTATCAAGAAAAGTGAGTGAATTATAACATGGGCTTTGTAGAATATTTAAAAAGAGGAGCATATTATGTACTGTTCGGTGTTCCTGAATATAAAACAAGTGTTAATATACAGATTATGGAACCACAAAACTTATTGAATGGAAGAAATATTATCATTACCGGTGGTGGAAGAGGAATTGGATACTATATTGCAAAAAAATCTATCGATGAAGGTGCAAATGTATTGATAACAGGACGGAATGAAGAAACATTAAAAGAAGCAGTTGATAAGCTTGGAGAGAAAGCAAATTATTTGGTTGCAGATGTGAGTAAAGTAAAAGAAATTGATTTGTTTTTTGAAAGAGCAAAAGAATGTTTTCATGGAAGTAAAATTGATTCTTTGGTAAGCAATGCCGGTATTTCATTACATGAAGGTGATTTTCGTAATGTAACAGAAGAAGATTGGGATGCTCAAATGAATACAAATCTTAAAGGTAATTACTTTCTTGTTAAAAAATTTGTTGAATATTTAGAAAAACAGGAAGATAAGAAAGGTAATATTGTTGTAATAACGTCTGAGCGTGCGAAACGTTCAGATGATATTCCATATGGATTAACTAAAGTAGCTACAAGTAGCTTTATACAGAGTTTTGCTCATAAGGTAATATCTGAGGGAATTCGAATAAATGGTGTTGGACCAGGTGTGACTGTGTCAGATATGACAGGAGTTTCAAGAGAACGGCTTCGTACTGAATGTCAACCGGGAAAAAGGTACTTTGTTCCAGAAGAAGTTGCAGAAGTGGTGAATTTTCTTTTGTCAGATACATCTGCCTGTATTTCAGGTGAAATTATAACATGTAATCAAGGGAAGCATATTGCGAGATGGTAATTGTAATATAGCAAAGCGTTGTATGTTAATTCATGTTTTGAATAATCAATTCTAAATAACGGTATTTGTGAGAGAAAACATTTGATGGAAAGACATAAAAGAATGATTAGTATTATTATGCCAGTATATAATTCGGAAAAGTACGTTTCAGAAGCGATTGAAAGTGTATGTAACCAGAGTTATGAAAATTGGGAATTATTGATTGTCAATGATGGCTCAACAGATTATTCTCAAGAAATCATAGATAATTACTCGGAAATTGATTCTCGTATAAGAGTATTCCATAAAAAAAATGAAGGGGTTTCTATAGCAAGAAATTTTGCTTTGAATCAGATATTCGGTGAATATGTGACCTTTATTGATAGTGATGATATATATCATACAGAACGATTGAAAAGAATGTTGCAAGTGTTTGAACAGTATATGAATTGTGATATTGTTTTTTCCAGACATAAAGAATTCAAGGGGAAGTTGAATATCAAAGAAGCGAGTGGAACACATGGAATTGTAATAAGTGATGACAATATACTTAAAAAAGTCATTTCTGATTCCAAAAATCATTTTATGTGTAATATGATGATTAAATCGGAAATAGCAAGAAAAGAGAAGTTTGCACCGATACGTTTTGCAGAGGATTTCTGTTATATCCGGGATTGTGCATGGAATTGCAGACAAATGGCCGTTTTGGATGAAGTATTATATTTCTATAGACGGGATAATGCAAATGCAATGACTAGTCACTTTTTTTCAGAAAAATATATACCAGATTATATGAAGTTAGTTGAGAATATTTATAGTTTTTGTAAAGAACATAAATTGGAGGATACGTTTTATAAAAGGCTAGTTGCTCGAGAATATGCACAAAATAGTATGCGAATTAGAAAAAGTACATCTTATGCGAAGTTTATTGCCTGTATGAATGATAAGCAGTTTAGAGAGGGAATAAGATTTGCAGATGCATCGCAGTGTACATTGTTTGAAAAACTGTTGTTTTGTATGATAAAATACAAGATATATATTCCGTTTGCATTTTGGATATGGTAAATGCGCAGTCGAAGTGAATTGGCAAAAGAGGAAAGTGTTTTGAAAGAAATTGTGGAATTGATGCATTAAGAATGCTTGCTATGTTTATGGTAACGGTATTGCATATGGGGTACTGAGTGCCTGACACAAGAAACAGCAAATGAAAGTTTTGTGAAACTTTTGTAAACCAGGTAGCAGTACTACTGATGTGTATTGAGTTTAGGTTGTGTCATCCGGGATTCAAACTGTCAAAATCATTCGGCAGAGTCATACGTGCTTTATTGTGTCCGGTATCAATGCTCTCTGCTGTGGGAGAATTGTGACGATGCAAAGGAGCGGGAAGATTTCTGGAAAATGATCAATTAGAAAGAACTGAAGAAAAATGTTTAAAAATATACAGATCGATGAGGATGAACTTAATACGAGATTGAAGAACAGATTGTTTTGGAAACTGGTGCTTACCGGATGTATTGCCAATACGGTAGGGTTTCTTTCCAATGCGGTATTGTTTGGCATGACTTTGCCAACGATTGTCTGTGGCGTGTGTGTGATTATGATAGTGCTTTGCGGAGTAGTAGGTATCCGTTTCGGAAAACAGAGAACGGCGGCTGTTGTTATGGTACTGATGTTTTCCCAGATTGAATTTCCATTTTTATTTTATATATATGGTGCCAATATGGGAGTGTATTTAGTGCTTGGGATTGTTGCACTGGCAATCTTTTTTCCGAGACCCTACCATGTACCGGTAATTGCATTTACGATTTTGATTGATGCTGCAGTTATCATTTTATCTTTTCTTTACCCACATACAATAGAGGAAATGGATAGGAGAAGCCAGTTGGGAACCCTGCTGTGTTCTTATTTGATTGTTGCGGTGTCTGTGGCCTCTATGCTTTGTAATCTGATCAGTGAATACATGCTGCAGAGCATGCATTTGATGAAAGCAAGCAGTGATTTAGAATATGCGACCAATCGGGATGCGCTGACTGGAGTATATAATCGTAGATATCTGATTCATACGCTGAAACAGTGGATGTCCACGGAAGACAAGCATTTTCTCGTGGCTTTGATTGATATAGATGATTTTAAAAGCATTAACGATACCTATGGTCATGTGTACGGAGATGAAATACTGACAGAACTGGCAAGGCTGATGAAGCAGGAGATTTGCGGAAAAGGAATTGCTGCCAGATACGGCGGTGAAGAATTTATGATTCTTTTTGAAAATCCAGACCGCCAGATGGCTCTCGATACTCTGGAGCAGATAAAGAAAGGGCTGGGAGCGTACTCCATGAAGACCAGACAGATTACCATTATGTTCAGCGGCGGTATGGATGAATGCCGAACCCAGGAAAAGATAGACGAACTTTTCCGCAGTACAGACAAAAAACTGTATGAGGCAAAGAATGGGGAAAGAACCGTATTGTATGTTAGGAAGCCCGATTACTTTGTAATGCCCATGATTTTCGGATATTTGTTATTGTTTGATAAGAAGAACTATGATAAGATAAAAAAGTCTCATAAGAGATAAGGTGTTATCATAACGGTAGGCGGCTGGCCCTTCTGAATAAGGAGGGATGTTATAAAAGCCCTCCAATCAGAAAGGAGGGTGGTGCGATTATGATGATGGATTACAT
>JBJELU010000141.1:0-1798 GCA_051879355.1 Oliverpabstia sp. | reverse complement strand
ATTATATACAAAAACCGAAACGTTTCGGATTTGAAAAATAAGGAGGATAAGGATATGCCATTGGTTACATCAAAAGAAATGCTTTTGGACGCACAGAAGGGTGGTTATGCTGTAGGAGCTTTTAACGTAGAGAATATGGAGATGGTGAAAGCTGTGATTGCAGCAGCGGAAGAGCTGAAGGCACCGGTTATGCTTCAGACAACTCCATCTACGATTAAGTATGGTACAGTGGAAACGTATGCAGCAATCGTAGCGGCAGAGGCTAAGAAAGCTTCTGTACCTGTATGTCTGCATCTGGATCATGGCAGCAGTTATGAACTGGCAGTGCAGTGTATGGAGAATGGTTACACATCTGTCATGATAGACGGATCCAAGGAAAATCTGGAAGGAAATATTGCAGTTTCTGCAAAGGTGGTTGAAGCGGCGAAGCTGAAAGGCATCCCTGTGGAAGCAGAACTGGGAAAAGTGGGCGGCAAAGAAGATGATCTGGAAGCAGAGGCTGATACGAATACCGATCCGGCAGAAGCGGTGGAATTTGTGGAACGTACCGGTATTGATTCTTTGGCTGTTGCGATTGGAACTGCTCATGGATTTTATGTAGGAACTCCTGTTCTTGATAAAGAACGTCTTTCTGAAATCAGAAAAGTTGTTTCTATTCCATTGGTACTGCATGGGGCTTCCGGTCTGACCGATGAGGATGTGTCTGACTGTGTAAAGAGAGGAATCTGTAAAGTAAATTTTGCTACTGAACTTCGAAAAGCTTATACGGATGCTGTTAAAAAACTGATTGCAGAAGAACCGTCAGTATTTGATCCAAAGGCATTTGGTAAAGTTGGTATGGCTGCGGTAAAAGAACTGGTTAAGGGACGAATGAAAGTCTGCGGATGTGACGGTAAGGCAAAATAAGCGATGTGGTGCAGGTCACCAGGCAGACAGTGAAAGAAGGAGGAAGTTATGGCGGCAACGATAAAAGATATTGCTCAAAAGACCGGACTTGGCCTGGCTACAATTTCTTCTTATTTAAATGGCGGCAATGTCCGAGAAAAAAACAGGATTAAGATTGAAGCGGCAATCGAAGAACTGCATTATGAAATTAATGAAGTGGCCCGGGGATTGAAAACAAATCGGACGAAAACGATTGGTGTTGTGATTCCGGAATTAAACAGTGTGTTCTGTTCGGAGATTATTACAGAGATGGAAGATGTGCTGCGCAGTCATGGTTATGCGACGATGATCTGTGACTGCCGCACAGATAAGCAGCTGGAAGCAGAAGCAGTTGCATTTCTTATGCAGAAACGTGTCGATGGGATTATCAATATGCCCGTGGACACTACGGGTGCACATTTGGAAGCCTTCCGTGCGGCCGGAAAACCGGTGGTATTGATTGACCGGAAAATAAAGAATCTGCACTGTGACAGTGTTTTTGTGGATAATCGAACCGCTTCCCGTGAGGCTATTGAACTGTTTATAAAGAATGGTCATGATAAAATCGGTATCATTACCGGACCGGAAGATATTTTTACAGCACAGGAGCGTCTGCTGGGTTATACAGATGCATTGTCGGCTGCCGGAATAAGAAAAAAAGACAGTTTGATTTATCATGGTAATTATACCATACAGTCAGGAGTGGAAGGCGTGGAAAAACTGGTAAAGGACAATCCGGATATGACAGCTGTATTTGCCAGTAACTATGAGATGACCATGGGAGCCGTGATCGGGATTAACGAACTGGGGATTTCCATTCCGGATGATATATCTGTGATTGGATTTGATAATCTTTCATTTGCCCGTGCCTGCA
>JBJELU010000140.1:0-1810 GCA_051879355.1 Oliverpabstia sp. | reverse complement strand
GACCGTTCAGGATAACACGCAGAGGCTCTTTACGAACTTTGTTTGCTTTTTCAGCGATACCGATAGCACCTTCAGCTGCTGCGAAAGATTCGTGACCAGCCAGGAATGCGAAACATTTGGTATCTTCTTCCAGAAGCATCTTGCCCAGGTTACCATGTCCCAGACCTACTTTACGCTGATCTGCTACAGAACCAGGAATACAGAATGCCTGAAGTCCTTCTCCGATTGCTGCTGCTGCATCTGCTGCTCTTGTACATCCTTTTTTGATTGCGATTGCTGCACCTGTGATATATGCCCAACAAGCGTTCTCAAAACAGATTGGCTGGATACCTTTGATCTGATCATAAACTTCCAGACCTGCATCTTTTGTGATTTTCTCAGCTTCTTCCAGAGAAGCAATTCCATAGCTGTTCAGAACAGCATTGATTTTGTCTATTCTTCTTTCATATGATTCAAATAAAGCCATTTATTTCATCCTCCTATAAATGTTTGCGTTATGCAGAGATCTGATTACTCTTTACGCGGATCAATGATTTTAACTGCGTCAGCAACACGTCCATACTGTCCTTTTGCTTTTTCCCATGCAGTTGTAGGATCATCACCTTTTTTGATGAAATCGGTCATCTTGCCAAGGCTTACGAACTGATAACCGATGATGCATCCTTCTTCATCCAGAGCGATACCTGTTACATAACCTTCTGCCATTTCCAGATAACGAGGACCTTTTTTCAGTGTTCCGTACATAGTACCAACCTGAGATCTCAGGCCTTTTCCAAGGTCTTCCAGACCAGCACCGATCGGCAGACCATCTTCAGAAAATGCACTCTGAGTACGTCCGTAAACGATCTGAAGGAACAGTTCTCTCATAGCTGTGTTGATAGCATCACATACCAAGTCAGTATTCAGTGCTTCCAGCAGAGTTCTTCCCGGAAGGATCTCAGAAGCCATAGCTGCAGAGTGAGTCATACCGGAACATCCAATTGTCTCCACCAGTGCTTCCTGGATAATACCCTCTTTTACATTCAGTGTCAGTTTGCAGGCACCCTGCTGTGGTGCACACCAACCAATACCGTGTGTTAAACCGGAAATATCTTTGATTTCCTTGGACTGTACCCATTTTGCTTCTTCCGGAATTGGAGCAGCGCCGTGATTAACGCCCTGTGTAACCGGACACATCATTTCTACTTCATGTGAATAAATCATGTTAAGACTCCTTTCAAACTTGAAATACTTATTCTGAGATTATGTATCTCATGCAGGCATTAATTTAATGCCTACATACTATATCTATTTTCGCATAAACTGACAGATTAGTCCAGAAAAAATTTGTTAAAATTATCACTTTTTTATCGAATCAGTTCATGTGTGGTAATTTCAAGGGATCCTTCCACTACTTTACCGATTTCTGCCCCCAGTTTTTTGAAATGTTCTGATGCCATATGGATATCCAGTGCTTCCTGTCCAGGCCACTCTTCCACAAACGCGTAAATATTTTTCGATTCCCGGCTCTGCACCAGACGATAACTCAGATTACCCGGTTCTTTTCTTGTATCTTCCACCAGCTTACCGGCCAGCTCCAGAAACGCCTCCCGGTTCTGACCCGTGACCACACACTTTGCATACACAATAATCATACAGAAACCTCCCCAAAAGTTATTACCTACATTATAATGCCATGCCGGACAATTGACAACCATCCATTCCATGATATACTAAAACATATACTTTTTTGTAATTCGTTATGGAAGGGGACGAAGAATCTCTGGTATTTTTAAGAAGCAGGCCGCTCCTCCTCAACTCTGCACTAAGC
>JBJELU010000139.1:0-1833 GCA_051879355.1 Oliverpabstia sp. | reverse complement strand
AAATTCCACATAAATTCCTATTAAGCTCCACGGCTATTCCATTTTTGCGATGTATACTATCCTTACTGGTGAAAGCCAGAATAAATACAGGATGGTGATATATCATGAAAAAAAGAGTGGCAATGCTTGCTTGTGCGTTGGCGGTAATGCTTTCTCTGGGAACCGTCACCGCTTTTGCAGCAGAGACAACCAGCGAGGAACCGGCGACTTCTTACAGCTACCTGGCAGGTCAGCAGAGAAGCCAGAGCCGCAATGATCTTTATGCACAGGCAGCAGAGATCGAGTCTGAGGAAGAACGGGATGCTTTCCTGGCCGAGAATGGTATCAATGATACAGAGTGGTCTGAGGAGGCAGCAGCGAATTTCAGTTATGTTGCTGGTCGGCAGAGGGGCGCATCCTACAGAAGCGATGACTCGACTGACAATGAAAATTCGAATATGAGTTCATACAGCTATGTGACTGGTCAGCAGAGAGGCTCCAGCTATCACAAGTAAAAGGCTCTAACAACAGGTGGAATGGCAGACCGACTCAATTTGTGTCAGTCTGCCATTTTCCTTAAATCAGTGAGGTGTATCATGGCTAATATTTGTATTGCAGATGATGAAGAGGATATTGTACAGCTTGTGAGACGGTTTGCGGAATACGAAGGGCATCAGGTGTGGACTGCTTCAAACGGTTTTGAGGCAGTGGCAGTATGCTGCAATAACGACATTGATGTTGCAATCCTTGACATCATGATGCCGGAGAAGGACGGCTTTGAAGCCTGTAAAGAGATACGGGAACGGAAGGATATCCCTGTCATTATACTGTCTGCACTTGGTCAGGAATATGATAAACTGATGGGTTTTGAGCTTGGAATCGACGATTATGTGGTAAAGCCCTTTTCCCCAAAGGAACTTTTGGCAAGAGTAAATGTTGTGGTAAAACGTCATCAGAAACAGGAAAGGAAGCCGCAAAGAGAAATTCGCCTGAACGGTATCGTAATAGACACATTGGGCAGAAGCGTCTTTATAGACGGCAGGAAAACAGAGCTGACTGCCAAAGAGTATGAACTACTGCTCTACCTTGTAAAGAACAAGGGAATTGCCCTGTCCAGAGAACAAATTCTGAACGATATATGGGGATATGATTATCTGGGAGAGGACAGGACAGTAGATTGGCAGATCAAGCTGCTTCGGAATAAACTCGGGAAATATCGCAGCAATATTGTTACGTTGCGTGGAATGGGGTACAAATTTGAAGATCAGGCGTAAATCTTTCGGAATCAAATTGTGGTCATACTTTATTTTATTTGCTGCAATTATATTTGTGATTTTGTGGCTAATTCAAACTGTTTTTCTGCAAAGCTTTTATTCCAGGATGGCTATTGCAAATCTGAATAAGGCGGCTCAGGAAATTATCAGCCATCAGGATGGGGCGGATATCCTTGCAAGAATTGATGAAACAGCCATGAAAAATTCGCTGTTAATCTTTTTGACTGATGAAAACGGTGAGGTTTTATACAGCGTGGACGAATACAGTACACTGTATAGTGCTGTAGAAGATGAAAATAACAGCAGCAAAAATCCCTATCGTTCGGATAAAGGCTCCATGAGT
Organism: Oliverpabstia sp.; assembly: GCA_051879355.1. Classification (GTDB taxonomy): domain Bacteria; phylum Bacillota; class Clostridia; order Lachnospirales; family Lachnospiraceae; genus Oliverpabstia. The sequence goes on along the minus strand of JBJELU010000139.1, from coordinate 237 downwards.
TGGGAACAGGGAGCAATTCGGAATCTCCCCTACAGTCATATGGAACTGATTGCACAGCTTTTGGTGTCCGGCAACACCAGTATAGGATATATAACTTCTGATGGCAGCGCCTATGTTTCTGCCACAAGGCTTAGTACATGTAACGTATTTCCGGAGAAAGATGTGATCCTGTGTATCAGCATGCCTTTGGGAACCGTTGATGCGGCAACAGGGATTTTGCAGATACAGCTGATGTGG
>JBJELU010000138.1:0-1834 GCA_051879355.1 Oliverpabstia sp. | reverse complement strand
AAGGACGGTCTGGAGAATGATGAGAAGGGTATCATTGACGAATGTATCCGTCATATCTATGATGCCTATTTTGAAAATCCGGTGCCGGAGAATATGCCTATCCTTGAGGATTTGTATAATGCACTTTTAGACCATAAAAATGCAAAAGCAGAGCGTATTGCCAATTCCCTTGTACTGTATGTGCATGGTTCGCAGAATTATTTTAATCACCGCACTAACGTGGACAGTAAGAATCGTATCATGTGCTTTGATATCAGGGATTTGGGAAACCAGTTGAAAGAGCTGGGTATGCTCATCGTGCAGGATGCCGTATGGAACAGGGTATCGCAGAACAGGGAGAGAAAAATCGCTACCCGTTATTACTGTGATGAGTTCCACCTTCTTTTAAAGGAGAGGCAGACTGCCATTTATTCGGTGGAAATCTGGAAGCGTTTCAGAAAATGGGGCGGTATTCCGACAGGTCTGACACAGAATGTGGGCGACTTCTTAAAGTCGGAGGAAATCGAGGGTATTCTTGGTAACTCCGATTTTGTTTATCTGCTGAACCAGAATGCAAAGGATCAGGCGATACTTGCGGATAAGCTGGGGCTTTCGGAAAAGCAGCTTTCCCATGTGTCCAATTCAGAGCCGGGTTCCGGTCTGATTCTGTTTGATAACGTGGTTATTCCTTTCGTGGATAAATACCCGACAGACACAAAGACCTATGCGATTATGAATACCAAACCGGAAGAAAGCGTAAAACAGGAGGATGTTGATTAGTGGCAGAGAATAAAAAAGACAAGTCGGCTGAGTTCGCAAGGGATAAGAGTACTTTTGCCGGGGATGGTTCTACAAAGAAAACTGCTTCACAAAAAGCACAGCATAAGCATTCCGGAATACATCAGCCAAGAGATGCAAATGACATTTCCAGAGATGTTCAGAAAAAGGAACAGTCTGAAACCTTTGGACAGAATGTCCAGAAGTCGGGGCAGTCAGCAAAACGCAGAAATAAAAAGCAGTATCAGAAGCAGGACACTTTTGGACACAATGACCAGAAGTCTGAGAATACGGATGCGGACAGTAAGAAGAAAAGCGATTTTTCGCAGGAAAACAATACTTTTACAGAGGAAGGTAACAGGGAGCAGGAGGAACATCAGCAAAAGGATGATTACCACCGCAGGGATACCTACCACCAATCCGAGAAAAAAGGAAAATACCACAGACGGGAGTATCAGAACAGGGAACGGACAAAACAATCTGATTTTGAACGTGATTTCCAGACGAAGGACAAAACCTTTACGGAAGGAGCAGAGCCAGAGTTTCATGGAAGCAAAAAATTAGACAGACTGCAAAATAAGGCAGAGAAAGCCGGGAAAAAGACCGAAGCTGCAAGAAAGAAGATACCAAAGACAAAGGAGTATTCCTTTGAGCGTGTCTTTGATGAAAAGACAGGAAAGGCAAAGTATGTGCTGACTGCCGTGGAAAAAGAAAAGCAATTCAAACCGGATAGTCCGGTAAAAGTGGTTGCAGGCAGGGTCGGTGCAGAATATTCCAATTTTGCCCATGGCAAGGTTGCCGAAGTGGAGAAAGAAAATTCTGCCGTGGAAGGAGCACATAAGACAGAGCAGACAGCAGAGGATGTCTATCATTTTGTGAAACGCAACCATAAAAGCGGATTGCAAAGGAAAAAAGAGAAAGTCGCAAAGCTGGAGAAAAAGCAGTTTAAGAAAGAGGTCAATTTCCGGTATCAAAAGTTTTTGGAAGAAAACCCTGAGATGCAGGAAAAAACCTTGAAAAAGCAGATGCAGAAACGATTGCAGAAACAGCGTATCAAGCGGGAGTATGCAAAGGCAAG
>JBJELU010000137.1:0-1856 GCA_051879355.1 Oliverpabstia sp. | reverse complement strand
GGAGCTGTCGTTTGTGCAGGGGCAAATGAGATATTGATGAATGGCAACTTAACGGTTGTGCTTGTGTATTTATGACCAGTGACCTTAACAAGTAGTTTATTAGCGTACATGATAATTTTAGACATCAGCGCTCCCCCTCCTTTAGCAGTTCTCTCATTTGCTTTTATTCCTGCAGGATCTGGTGGACCAAAGAGGGGGCAGACCTTGGTCCACCAATATTATATCATATCGTTTTGAAAAAACAAGTGGTGTAATTACTGACAAATTAATTCAACAACGACGATCTCCGGGCGATTATTGAACCGCAATGGGATGATACTATTGCCCACTCCTCTGCTGACGACCATAGTCGTGTTTTCTTTGGAGAAAAGTCCTGCATCATACTCCGGGAAGAATCCCTGATTCGGAGCCACCAGACCGCCGATGAATGGCAGCCGGAACTGACCACCATGGGCATGGCCGCTGAACACCAGATCGATTTGAGAATCAACATACACATCGAACAGCTCCGGCCGGTGAGACAATAATACCGTATATCTGTCAGACTCATTTTGAAGTTCACTGAGAGTAGCTGCAGCTACAGACTCGGCGTCGCCAAATAAATAATCCGTCGTAAAGCTGGGATCATGGATACCCATCAGAGTGATATATACCTCATCACGCTCAAGCTGGACTTTCTCGTTTTCCAGAATCATGATACCATTTTCTTCCAGACCTTTTTTCAAATCTTCATATTCTGTCACCCAGGCCTCATGATTGCCGGTGACATAATAGACTGGAGCGATTTCGATTGCTGATTCAGAGAATTCAAGCGCGATTTCAATATCAGTATGACGGGAGTCAATCAGATCGCCTGTGATCACGATGATATCGGGATCAGTCTGAGCGAGAAAGGATAATAGCCCTTCATTACCTTCACCGAATTGCGCGTTATGCAGGTCTGAAATCTGGGCAATCCGGAAGCCTGAAAAGGCTTCCGGAATCCGGTTACTTATCATCTCATACTCATTTAGTTCCAGTGCAGTATTGCCCCACCATATCCAACTACTAATAAGCAGCAAGAATGCCACGATGCTGGCAACCATATATATCTTCTTCATCGTCATGCGGCATTCTCCTTATGCTATTTTGGATTCCTATTTACCAGACTGCCCGCTGCGCATTTTAGCTACTGGATGCGGCAGTAGCGGCGGCCTCCATCACACAGTCTATTGTCAGAACTACAGCCAGTGCAACGATCTCATCAGAAGGATTTGTTATGTTCAGCTCGTAGCTGTCACCCCAGGTCATCCATTCCTTACTGATACTGACGATTGTCCGACCAGACTGTGTGATCTCATACTCATGGGCCATGAAGCTGCCGTCGATCTCCCAGCCAAGGCCATCAATCCTGTATTTCGGGAAGAAGAAGGTAAATTCCTTCTTGATCTCTGCAACCTGTCGGTCGCCGCAGAAAACATAGTATCTGGGGAGAAAACTCCATACTTCCTGCTTGATGAAGGCCACTTCTCTGCCGGTCATATCGTAGACATGGAGCTTCTTGCCCCAGCTGAAAACTTCACCCTCCACCACATACCTATCATTACCGCGTTCGTCCTTTACCGTGAACTGATCACCCCAGGTAAAGACCTTTTCTTTTATGTAGAGTTTCATATTCTTACCTCTTATTGGATTCCAAATCCTTCGGAGCCTTTATCAATGGCGAAACGGAGCATCTCCTCATGGGATGGATACTGCAGTTCTTCAAACCCATCCGCCCTTTGAAATGAGATTACTCGTTCTTCCCAGTTCACCCAAATAGAGCAGCCCATCTTTTCTTTCTCAACTTCCATAAGAATCAGTTGTTACCCGTGGGG
>JBJELU010000136.1:0-1875 GCA_051879355.1 Oliverpabstia sp. | reverse complement strand
TCGTTGAGACAACGGCTGTGATCTGTGGAAATTCCCCGGAATGGATTGAAGATATGCATGCCTGCAACAAAGGTGCCAGACGTATCTACCTGAAGGAACTGGTAAATGTGTTTAACATGTATCTGGATATGTTTAAGAACAAAGAAATGGAATAATGAGGATGAAAAAATGGATTATGAATACTTCCGGGTAGAAGAATCCGAGCAGTTTTCATTTTTCCGTATTCCCAAGGCATTGTTTACCGAAAAGGAATTTGAAGGACTGTCCACGGATGCAAAGCTTCTGTATGGCATCCTGCTGGACAGGATCAACCTTTCAAAGAAAAATGGCTGGGTGGATGCTGATGGTTATGTGTATATCATCTACACGGTAGCTGAACTTCAGGAAGTGCTGCATATGTCACACACAACGGTCACAAAGCTTCTCCGGGAGCTTGACAGTGTACATGGCATCGGTTTGATCGAACGGTACCGGCAGGGCTGCAACCGTCCATCGGTGATATATGTGAAGAACTTTGTGAAACGTATCCGGGCAAAACCGGCAGTTTATTATCCTTCTGGAATGCAAGAAATTTGCTGTCCGGAACGCAAGAATCTGGCAGTCCGGAATGCAAAAAACTTGCAGTCCGGAACGCAAAAAAATGGAAGTCCGGAGTGCAAGAATTTTGCCACAAGTAATACTGATATAAATAAGACTGATAAGAATGATACTGACAGGAGTAAGAGACGCTCTTCGGAAAAGGAAAGCACCTGTTTGTATGGACGGTTTGGAAATGTCCGGCTTTCCGTGGACGAATACAGCGAACTGCGGAGAATGTATCCGTATGACTGCCAGAGGATGATTGACCAGCTTTCTGCTTATATGAAATCAACTGGGAAAACCTATCAGGATCATTTCGCAACGCTTCTTCTCTGGGCAGGAAGGGAAGAACTGAAAACCGGTTCTGGAAGATATGACTTTGAGGAAGGAGAGAGTCTATGACAGATTGCAGGAATGTGGCTGATTTTCTTGGGGAAGACGGATGCCTCCGGTGTGGTGTATGCGGAAAACGAAAACAGCTGAGGATCAATTTTATGGGAAGGGATCGTGTAGTGGGCTGCCTGTGTGACTGCGAGGTTCAGGCAAGAAAAGAAAAAGAAGAGCAGCTCCGCAGGGAGGAAGCCCAGAGGGAGCTTTACCAGAGAAAATCGGTGGGACTTAGAGACCGGAGGTTCTGGGAATGGCGGTTTGAAAATGATAACGGGTCGAATGATAAGATGCTCATTGCCAGGCAGTATGCAAAAAACTGGGAGAAGATGAAAAAAGAAAATGTAGGGCTTCTCCTGATGGGTCCGGTGGGGACTGGGAAGAGTTTTTTTGCCGGGTGTATTGCCAATGCCCTTCTGGAACAGGGGGAGCGGGTGATGATGACGAACTTCTCCCGTATCCTGAATGAAATGACAAACTATCAGGCAGATAAAAACCAGATTGTGCAGAATCTGGTGGATTACCCGCTTTTGATCATTGATGATCTGGGGATAGAACGCAATTCAGAGTTTGCCCTGGAGCAGATCTATAACGTGATTGACAGCAGGTACTGTAAAATGAAGCCTCTCATCATCACAACGAATCTCGGGTTGAATGATATGAAAGATGAATCGCTGGATGTAGCCCATAAGCGAATTTACAGCAGAATATTGGAGATGTGTGTGCCTGTCTATTGTGGCGGGGCAGATAAGCGAAGAGAAGAAGGAACGGAAAAGCTCGGTCGGATGCAGAGTCTGATCAGTGGCTGATCGGTTCCTTCTTTGATGAAAGGGGTGATACCGATGGTCTTAGGTTGGGACAGCACGTAATACGCTGAAAGGAGGAAAATTCATGCAGGAAGAAGTAACA
>JBJELU010000135.1:0-35231 GCA_051879355.1 Oliverpabstia sp. | reverse complement strand
GTCGGACTTACACCGACTGGTGTGACCCAGCTTCGCTGGGCACGCTCCTATGATATAAAAAGGCCGACTGCAACACAGAAGTTGCAGCCGGTCAATCATACATCACTGTTTAGACACCATAGCTTTGCGTCTCTGCCTTTCGACAGGTTTGCCAAATCTCTAAATCCTTTATACCATAAAATCCTTCATATTGTCAAATTATTCTATGTCTAACTATTCATGGTAGGCTATAAAATATATTTCAACAGTTTTGGAGCCTACCAAGAGAAAAATTTACAAATCTCTGTCGAAATTTGCAAATTATAATTTATCATTTACAAATCTTCTGATGTCTGTTATAATCAAACAAAGCATATTTTTCTTTTTATTCTTTCTATATCAAAGCATTGCTTTGAATATCTGGAAATCATTTCATATACAGAGAATCTTCTCTGTTTCTTTTAGAAAATTCATGCTTAATTTCCATTACACAGCAGGAGTTTTCGAAAAAGAATCCTCCTGCAATATCATAAGGAGGAATGCAGATGAAAGAAATGCCAGCTGAAAAAGAAGTATTTCAATGGCATCCTGCATTTTATGCAGGGATTCAGATTGAGCTGAAAGAAGATAAGGAAAACCTGATCTTTGAGAACGAACATCAGCTTAGTACCAAACCCATGGAGGTAGATGTCCTGGTCATTAAAAAGGAGAAGGATATTCCCGTCAGAAAGAATATTGGCAGAATATTCCGGAAGTACAACATTATCGAGTATAAAAGCCCCACAGACTATCTGAGTATTGATGATTTCTATAAAGTTTATGGGTACACCTGCTTTTACAAGTCGGATACAGGAGGAGTGAACGAGATTCCATCCGATGAGCTGACGATAACCCTGGTTTCTTCCAGATACCCTGCCAAACTCATCCGCCATCTGATTCAGGAAAGAGACTTCACAGTCGAAAAACAAGAAGACGGGATCTATTACATAAAGGGCGATTATATTCCTATTCAGATTCTTGTCACTTCAAAGCTTTCAGAAAATGAAAATCTGTGGCTGAAAAACCTGACCGACAACATGCAGGGAACAGACAGTGTAAAAAAACTGATTGACGAATATGAAAAACATGTAGATAACAGCCTGTATCAATCTGTCATGAGTATCATTGTACAGGCAAACAAAGAAAAATTTCAGGAGGTAACCGGAATGATATGTGAACCATTGAAAGAAATACTAATGGAACAGATGAAGGATGAGCTCGAAGAGAAAATGGAACAGAGATTGCAACAAGAATTACAACAAGGAATGCAGCAAGCTATCCAGAAGGGAATCCAGGTTCTTATTGAAACCTGCCGAGAAGTCAGTCTTACTTATGAACAAACAACTAATAAAATCGTATCAAAATATGCACTTTCTTCCGAAGAAGCCTCGGCTTATATGCAAAAATACTGGTAATGACACTAAGACATAGGAGCGGTTGCTGTTCACTTCGTGACAGTAACCTCTCCCATGTCTGAATCTATATGTATCTTGTAATCGCAGATCCCAAGTGCTGCCGCTCTGTGAGTGACGATCAAACATGTTTTGTCTTTCAAAGAAGCGATATTTTCCAGCAGTCTTGCTTCTGTCTCCTCATCCAGTGCACTGGTGCTTTCATCCAGCAGCAATATCGGTGCTTTGCTCAACAGTGCTCTTGCCACAGCCACACGCTGTGCCTGTCCCTCCGACAGACCGATGCCGCGTTCACCGATAGCAGTGTCCAGACCATCCTCCAGTTCTGTGAGCAGATGGTCGATACATGCCAGCCGGGCAGCCTGCCATATTTCTTCGTCTGTGGCAGTATCCGTAAACATCGTGAAGTTTTCCCGGAGTGTTCCTGAAAACAGAGTGTTTCCCTGAGGTACATAGGCGAATAGCGCTCTTGTTTTTCGTGATGCTGCTTCCTCTGTAACCACCCCGGAATCGCTTTTAAAACAAAAGCTCAGCCGGCCGCTGCATGGCTGATAAATTCCAAGCAGCAGCTGGAATAACGTGGTTTTTCCGCGACCGGATATTCCAGTTACTGCCACAAAATCCCCCGGTCTGATGCTGCAGTTGACTTGTTTCAACACGTATTGCTCTTCTCTTTCATAAGAAAAATCCATGTTCTCTATTCGTATCTCTGATAACTGTTGATATAGTACGCTTTGATCTACGAGCTCGCAATCCTCTTCCTCCGGAAGATCCAGAATTTCCTTCAGCCGTTCTGCGGAACTGATGGTGCCATAGATCTGGCTGGCAACCCCTGCCGCACTGGCCATCGGGCCCTGAATCTGCCCAACCAGCTGAATGATTGCCGCCAGCATTCCATAGGTCAGATGTCCCTGATAGATTCCCATACAACCCCAGAGCATACAAAACAGCCAACCCATCTGGAAAATCAGATTGTATCCCATACTAATATAAGAAGAAAAATATCCTTTTTTCAGCTGTGCCTTCTGAAACATCTCCTGTCTCTTCGCCACCTGATGTTCCATTCTTTCCTCAGAAACAGAAGCCTTGATAATCCGCAGATTCTCAATGGTCTCCTGTAAAACCGCATGCAGCCTGCCCTCACTTTCCTGTACCGCCTTATGCCTTGTCTTCATAGGACGCCGGAATATAACAAGAAGAAACAGGCCAAGCATCCCTCCGGCAATCAGAACGGCTACAAATCTCCAGTCCATCGAAATCAGAATAACTGCCGCACCGACAAAGCTGACCGTCATACTTACCAGTCCAGGCACGATATCCAGAATTCCATTTCTGACCACACTGACATCCGAAAACATCCGGTTTACCAATTCCCCACTGTGGTAACCTTTGAGAGATGAATATTGTTTTCTCAGTAATTTATGCAGCAGCATACTGCGTATATCTTTCAATAGTACTGCACCCGTCCTGACAGACAGCATTCCGGACAACAAAGACACAATCCGAATCATCAGCACGGAAACAACCAGCACGATTGCATAAAACAAGATCTGACTTCCCACATGTGCAGTCGCCCCATCGATCAGACCCTTCGTCGCAATCGTGATAACAAGGGAACTTCCAGATACTATCAGATTAAAAATACACATCCAGAAAATAGACCAGTGGCTCTTTTTAGACCACACCCAGATATCTGTGAGTGCGGGACTTTTCAGTGTTTGAATCATTTTTTCTCTATACATAAATACTCAATACTTTCTAATCGTATAACAAAGTCAACTACCCATCCCCCAGAGGGTTTTATACCATATAAACCTTTCTCAGAACGGACTCTCCACCGCCTCTGTTTTTCTGATACGAATGTTGTGAAGTTTCATTCCATTAATGGAGAAATACAACTTGATATAGTGGTTTGGCCCCATGATCAGACCGAGATCTACGGTCTGAGTCACAATTTTTCCATCTGTTCCGTTGATGACCAGAGTTCCTTTCAACTGGTTGTCAAAGAACACAGATACAGAGAGCTGTGCCAGTTCTCCGGATTTGGCACTCATATCAGCAGAAAGCTCGTATTTTCCAAAAGATTCCACTGTAATTCCAATAACTTCGCTGTGTCCCATATCTGTGCAGGTACCTGTCATATCAATCCGGGTATCATCACCGATATCGTAATATGCAGCTACTTCCACCGTTCCGGCATCTTCTGCATCAGTGCCGATAATCTCCATATCATCTTCCGGTGTTCTTCCCAGAAACCGGTCCATTACCGGAGAACGCATCAGCACCTGACAGATATTGGCTGCACAGCGGCCGAATTCTCCACGGGTAACAATTCCTTTTTTCAATGCAGCTGCGGAGTTATCACGATTACTGTTCTTCTCCGGATTCTGTGTAACCATATACAGGTCATTCTGGGCACGCACCATGATCCCGGTATTCTGCATGGATGCTTCTGCACCGTCCTCATTGATTTTTGCCCACCAGTCAGTCATGGCAATTCCCTGAAAGCCCCATTCCTCGCGAAGAATTGTGGTTACCAGATCATAGCTTCCTGCGGTCCAGATACCATTGACCGCACCATAGGTAGTCATGACAGAGTAGGCCCCTCCGTCCTTGACAGCCATCTCAAATCCTTTCAGATATATCTCGCGCAATGCACGCTCGGAAACTACAGAGTCTACGTCGTGGCGATGGAATTCCTGATTGTTTCCTGCAAAATGCTTGATGGTTCCGGTGACGCCGGCGTGTCCCATACCACGGATCTGTGCAGCCGCCATGCTACCGGTCACATAGGGATCCTCGGAAATATATTCAAAGTTACGACCATTTAACGGATTTCTGTGAATGTTGATTCCCGGTCCCAGAAGGGTGTCTACATGATTCTTTCGAAGTTCCATACCGGTCATCGTATAGAGTTCTTCCACCAGTTTTTTATTAAATGTACAGCCCAGAGAGGTTCCGTTTGGAAGAGAGAATGCGATGGTTCCACAGTCCATGCGGATTCCGGAAGGACCGTCGGCACAGCAGCCTACCGGTATACCAAAGGCCTGCAGACGGTCAGTCACACCGCCAAAGGCTGCTGCCGTACCTGCGGTGACTTTCGGACTGCACATACCCTCGCCTCGCACGATGCACATCAGATCTTCATCTGATAACTGGGAAATAAACGTGTCCATATCAATGTTTCCATCATAGACATCTGCCAGTTTATATCCGCAGTCTCCGGTATATGTATACGGTTTCTGATTTTCACGGGCTTGATCGATTTTCTGCTGCGGGGTAATGGTGCGAAGCGGAACTTTTTCGTATTCTGCTTTGTAAATGCCGCACGCTGTTCCGTCTTTTCCCGCATCTGCCACCGGTCTCAGCCGTTCAAATGCAGTGACAGGTGCCAGTGCCTCTGTGAGTTTTTCAACAACAGTGGTCTCCTCGATACAGATGGTTCCGGCAATTTCCGCATTTCGCACATCTGTGCCCGCATAAATTCTATAATCACCTTTTTCCAGCACATAGCAGGATTTATTTCCTGTCTTGCCCTCATCATCATAGGAAGCCAGTTCTGCCATGTTCAGGGTAATTGTTAGGATTTCCTCTTCTCCCGGCTCCAGTTCTTTCGTCTTTTCATAAGCTTTCAATTCCCGCACCGGTTTTCCAAGCAGTCCCTGAGGTGCCGAAGAATAAACCTGAACCACTTCTTTTCCTGCACAAGTTCCTGTATTCTTCACGGCAACTGATAATTTTACCAGATCATCCTCCTGAACAAAGGAAGTAACCTGAGTGCTGAAAGTTGTATAAGAACATCCATAGCCGAATGGATACAATACTTTTTCCGGTGCAAATGTCTCAAAATAACGGTATCCCACATAAACGTCTTCCTGATACAGATTGACTTTGGCGTCACCAAAATTCTTAATGGATGGATAGTCTTCTATATTTCGTGCTATGGTATCTGTCAGCTTGCCACAGGGATTTACCTTTCCGGTCAGAACATCGGCAGTACCATTGCCGCCTTCCTGACCACCCTGCCAGACATACATCACAGCCTGAGGCTGGTATTTCTCCACCCATTTCATATCGATAATATTGCCCACATTGAGAACAACCGCTACTTTATCGAATGCCTTACAGACTTTCTCAAGCATGGCATTTTCATCATCTGTCAGCAGATAACTGCCTGGTTCGTTTCTGGCATCCTGATCTTCTCCGGCTGTACGTCCGATCACAACGAGAGCCAGATCGGAGGATGCTGCCGCTTGTGCCACAACAGAATCCTCCAGAGGCATCTCTTTCTGGCTCCAGGGTTCCTGACCCCATCCCTTTCCTTTATCAAATGGATGTTTGCTGATCCATGATTCATAGATTTCAACCAGTTCTTCATTCAGTCTGATATTTTCGCAGGCGCGAAGACCATCCAGAATTCCTGTCACATAACTTGTATTTACCAGCCCTCCGGACCCTGTACCACTCTTATAATAATGAAAGGCGATACGTCCGAACACAGAGACTACCTGATTGTCTCTGATGGGAAGAGTATCTTTATCATTTTTCAGCAACACGCAGCCTTCTGCTGACGCCTGACGTGCCAATTGTTTATATTTTTCCATATCCAATACATGTTTTGCCATTGGTTTCTCCTTTCAATAGTAATTCTCAAAATCTGGAAAAGAACTGTTCCAGCTCTTTCATAAAATTTTCAGGAATTTCTCTCTTAAACGGCATCACAGCAATATTACCCAGTCGTTCTGCAATATATCCCAGAAGCTGTGCACTTCTCTGCAGCGACCAGGGTGATATGTATTCTATCGTGTCATGACGAGTATGCATGCCGAATCCGTCACGATTCAGAGTCATGGCAGGTACTCCCTTCCATGCAAAACTGTTGGAATCACTGCCCCAGATAGCATTTCTTGTTACCATTCCGATGCCGACTTCATGTGCCATATACTCAATCATATGACAGATTGACACATCACCTGTCACACCAATCACAGTTCCTCCCACCAGCTGACCGGCAAGGTCCACATTCATATTGAAGGCATGCTTTTTCAGTTCATCTTCGTGAACAGAAACATAATTCCTGCTTCCCACCAGTCCTTTTTCTTCCGCACCAAACCAGATAAATTCCATGCTGCGGCGAGGCTGATGTTCCTTAAAATACCGGCACAATTCCATAATAATAGCTGCACCTGCCATGTTGTCATAGGCACCCTTTCCTGCCGGTACAGAATCATAATGTGCTGTCAGTGTCAGTATCTCTGCATCCGGATCACTTCCCTGGATACGGGCAACTACATTGCGGGAAGTCGCTTTGTCATATTCCTGTTTTACCGTCAGACGGGCACGGGAAGCTCCCCGTTCCACCATTTCCGTGGCATCCACAAAATGCAGGACTGCGCCCTGAATCGGTGTTTCTTCAGGCTTGCGCAGGGCGCGCTCTGCCGGTATCAGATCCTCTTCCTGATCAATTGGCGTTCCGGTAATCGTCAAAAATGCTGCGGCACCGGCATTCACCAGTTTTGCGTACATGTCCGGTGTCATGGGCTGATTGACCAGAACAATTTTCCCTTTTGCACAGGAAAGACTGATGTCATCTCCATTTTCCGCATACAGGAACGGAGCCTCCACACCCTCATCAGGGGTATTGCCACACCATCCATATCCGGCAACATGATACTCCTTTTTATAAGGTTCAGTTATCGAAAAAGAAGCTTCAAGAATCTTCCATGTATCAAATTCGAATTCTTCCAGATGGCTTTCCACCCCAAAGCCTTCCAGTTCCTTCTGTATCGTCCGTGCAGCCTGTAACTCCCCATCCGTACCGGCTTCACGGATATAATCAAACTGTTTCATAAAAGCCAGCTGACGCTGACCGGAAATTTCATTTACATTCATCATGTACCCTCTCCATACATCACATCATTTTTTTAGTGTAACATTTCCTGCCAATCTGAAACCTTCCGCCTCGTTCCACAGGCAGCAGCCGCCCTTATTTTCCCGTTTTACACGGTACAGAGCCTGGTCCGCACACTGAATCAGCCTGGAAACATTTTTCTCCTCCGATGAGCACATGGCAATACCCACGGAACAGGAGGAATGGAATGCCTGACAGATGGCCTCACCTTTTTTTATGGCAGCCGACTCATCGTTCATATGCTTGAGCAATACCAGGAATTCATCTCCTCCATAACGGCAGAGGATATCCTTTGCCCTGGTCTTTCGCCGCAGCAAATCTGCGAAGGACTGAATCAGTCTGTCTCCCGCATCGTGACCACAGGTATCATTGACTATTTTGAAGTCATCCAGATCAAAAAGACAGATTGCCAGCGGCAGATCCTCTTTCCGCAGAGAATCCAGAGCAGCCTGAAGGCCCCGGCGGTTGAACAATCCTGTCACATAATCCCGGCTGGCCTCATCCTGCAGAATCATTTCACGCTCATGCGATGCCGCAATGACCATCAATCTCTCGACTCGTTTTTGTAAATCGCACTGAGGATGACATTTGCAGAGAAAATCGTCCGTTTCCAATGCCAGCGGCGTAATATTGATCTTTCCTCCCCCGGGGATGGTGGCCAATACAGGAATTCTCCAAAATATAGGGTTCTGCCTCATTTTTTTCAGAAGAGTAGCCGCACCGTTCTCAGGAAGTGTCATACTCAGGATTATAGCAGAAATACTCTCATCCTGACCTGCGATACAGGCGACAGCACTTCCTGCATCAGAAGCTTCCAGTACCCGGTATTGCTTCTCAAGCGTACTGCGCACCTTACGCCGGTACCCTGCATCTTCGTCCACCACCAGCAGACTCCTCCTGCCGTCTTCCGTCCTTGATTCCTTTCTCTCGGAAATGATATTTTTAGAAGGCTGAGCTTTCAGCAATTCTTCATATTCCGTGCCGGGCATGGGTTTTGCAAAATAGTATCCCTGCACATAGTCACATCCAATCTCACGCAGACGTTCCAACTGCTCCCGGGTTTCTACCCCCTCTGCCACCACACTGAGCCCTATGCCATGAGACATACTGATCACATAATTCAAAATGCTCTGATTCACAGGCTTTTCCATTTCATTCTGAATGAACTTCATATCAAGCTTTAAAATATCCATCTTCATCTGATTCAGCATGTTCAGGGAAGAATAACCGCTGCCAAAATCATCCATCTCAATGATAAAGCCCAGATTCCGCAGACTGTTCACTGTGCTGATAATCTGCTCAGGATCTTCAGCATAAGCACTCTCGGTAATCTCCAGATGAAGGTAAGCAGGATCAATATCGTACTTTTGTGTTATTTCCACAAGGGTCTCCACCAGATTCATCTGGTAAACATCTGCCCGGGACACATTGACGGATACCGGCAGCAGAGGATACCCCTTATCTTTCCAATCCCGGAGACGGGCACATACCTGCTCCCAGATATATCGATCCAGGTGAGGAATGAAACCGTTTTTCTCAAACAGGGGAATAAATACTCCCGGCGACATAAATCCCCATTCCGGATGAATCCAGCGCACCAGGGCCTCGGCACCCACCATACATTCCTCATTCAGGCTGTACTTGGGCTGGAAGTAGACAATAAACTGTTTCTCATTCAGAGCTGTCTCCATGGCATCTGTAATCGCCTGTTCACGCAGCAGCTTACTGCGAAGGGCATCATCATAAACGGCAAAGTGAAGGTTGTACTGACCCTTGATATTGTCCGCCGCCAATAATGCACGGTCACACATCTGTTCAATAGAAATGGAGGGGTCAGTGATTTCATAAATACCCCATTTTATAGAAACCTGATGCATTTTGTCGGATGGAGCTTGATGAACTTTTTCAAAGAAACTTTCCCGATTCTTCGCTTCCTGTTCCCGCTCCTGCAGGCACAGGAAACGATCTGCGTTGTATCTGCCGCAGATTCCCTTCTCGCCCACCATCATCCGCAAAGCTGAGGCACTCTCACACAGCAGCCGGTCTCCCGCTTTTATACCAAAGGTATCGTTGTACAGTTTGAAATTTTCAAAGTTGGAACTGACGATCGTATACTCCTTCTCCGGATTCTCATTCAGCCGTTCCCGTACTTTCTGATAAAAGAACTCCTTACTGTAAAGCCCGGTGAGCCGGTCATACTGAAACTGATTGACCAGGGCAGCCGTTTCCCTCAGCTTTATGAGATTGGTCATCCGGTGCAGGATAACCCTGGGACGGTAGGGTTTTGGAACAAAGTCCGTAGCCCCATGGGCCAGTGCAGATACTTCATCCTCCTCACTGTCACCCTGGGTCATTACGATGACCGGAATCAGTGCCAGTTCGGCATCTGCTTTTACTTTGTCCAGGAAAGTATATCCATCCATCACGGGCATCCTGACATCCAGAAGAATCAGAGCAATGCTGTCTTTATGCTGTTTCAAAATGTCCAGTGCCACCTGACCGTTTTCGGCTTCCAGTACCTGATATTCACTGGACAGAATCTCGCTCAACAAGGTTCGGTTTAATTCGTTATCCTCGACAACTAAAACCTTTTTCCGCAGTATCATAGTTCACTTCCCCTTTTTTTCGTACCTTAAAACAATGCCTCAAATTCCTTCACAGGCATCGGTCTTGCAAAATAATATCCCTGGACATAATCACATCCCACTGCCTGCAGCCGCTCTGTCTGCTCCTTTGTCTCCACGCCCTCTGCCACTACGCGAAGACGCATTCTGTGGGCCATGCTGATGATGTCATTGAGGATACTCTGTTCTGCCGGTTTGGCCAGTTCATTCTGGATAAACTTCATATCCAGCTTCAGAATATCCAGTGTCATCTGACTGAGCATATTCAAAGAAGAGTATCCGCTTCCAAAATCATCCATTTCAATGACAAATCCCCGTCTGTGCAGTTCCTCTACTGTACTGATAATCTGATCCGGATTGTCGGTGTAGGCACTCTCCGTAATCTCCAGATGAAGGCAGGCAGGATCAATGCCGTACTTTTGAACCAGTCCTGACAAAGTATCCACCAGATGTGACTGATAAACATCCGCGCGGGACACATTGACAGATATCGGCACTACTGGATATCCCTTCTCCTTCCAGTCATGGAGGTACACACATACTTTCTCCCAGACATAACGATCCAGACAGGGAATAAAGCCGTTCTTTTCAAACAGCGGAATAAACTCTCCGGGAGACATAAATCCCCACTCCGGATGAATCCAGCGAACCAGAGCTTCCGCACCAACCATACGATTGTCAGACAGGCTGTATTTGGGCTGGAGATAAACGATAAACTGCTCTTTGGCCAATGCAGTTTCCATCACATCAGCTATGGCTTTTTCCCGCAAAAGCTTTCCGCGAAGATTGTCGTCATACACAGCGTAGAACTGGTTATATTGTCCCTTGATACTGTCCGCTGCCAGCAGGGCACGGTCGCACATCTGTTCAACCGGAACAGAGCGGTCAATAATCTCATAGACTCCCCATTTCACAACCACATTATCCACATTTTTGGAATGTTCAGAATAAGCTTCACTAAAGAAAGACTCACGATCCGACTTTTCCTGATTTCTTTCCATCAGGCACATGAAACGATCGGCACTGTACCGCCCGCAAATACCGTCTTCACCAAACCGGAGCATCATATTTGCGGCACCCTCACGCAGCAGGCGGTCCCCCGCCTCCCGGCCAAAGGAATCATTGTACAGCTTGAAATTTTCGATATTCGTACAGACAATCGTATACTCCTTATCAGGATTCTCATCCAGACGTTCCCGAACCTTCCGGTAAAAGAACTCTTTACTGTAAAGTCCGGTGAGCCGGTCATACTGAAACTGATTGACCAGGGCTGCTGTTTCCCGCAGCTTTATAAGATTTGCCATCCGGTGAAGAATAACCGGGGGCGATAAGGTTTGGGCACAAAATCCGTAGCCCCATGAGACAGAGCTGTTACCTCGTCCTCCTCACTGTCACCCTGGGTCATCACAATAACCGGAATCAGTGCCAGCTCGGCATCAACCTTTACGTTGTCCAGGAAAGTATACCCGTCCATCACCGGCATCACAACATCCAGCAAAATCAAAGAAACACTGTCTTTATACTGCTGCAATATATCCAGGGCCTCCTGACCATTTTCAGCCTCCAGAACCTGATATTCATCGGACAGTATTTCGCTCAGCATTGCCCGGTTAAACCCGTTGTCTTCTACAATTAAAATTTGTTTCTTCTGTGTCATTTTTTCCCCCTGCCCATTATCTAAATATCTCTGATAAAGTGTTCATTAATGTTTTGATATTAATTGGCTTTGCAATAAATCCGTTCATTCCACACTCAAATGCCTTCTTCTTATCCTCTTCAAAAGCATTTGCCGTCATGGCAATGATCGGAATATTAGCCTTTCTGTTATCACTTAAGGTTCTGATTTCTCTTGTGGCTATAAATCCGTTCATCTTTGGCATCTGAATATCCATAAGAATCAGGTCATAGGTATCAGAAGCTTCTGCCACCATCTTCTCAACGGCGGCAATACCATCTTCAGCCACATCTACGGCAAATCCGGCCCCCTGAAGAATCTCTGTTGCGATTTCCTGATTGAGTTCATTATCTTCCACCAGAAGAATTTTCTTCCCGGTAAAATCAACAGTCTTCACTGCTTCTTTTCGTAAGGCCTTTGTACGAATCGGTCTTGTCAGTACTTCCCTTAATTCCGACATAAACAGCGGTTTGGATACGAATGCTGTTACACCGGCTTCTCTGGCTTCCGTCTCAATATCTGACCAGTCATATGCTGTCAGAATGATAATTGGTGTACTGTCTCCAATCACCTTGCGGATTCTGCGGACCGTCTCGATACCATTCATGTCAGGCATCAGCCAGTCAATGATGTAGGCTTTGAATTCATCCCCTTCATCAAAAGCCTCTTTGGCTCTGACAATGGATTCCTTTCCGGAAACCGTCCAGTCAGCTCTCATACCAATGGTTCTGAGCATCTTGCTTACGCTCATACAGGTATCCGTATCATCGTCAACCACCAGTGCACGGGCACCCTGCAGCTCCGGAACAGGCTCATATTTTACCACATTATCCGACAGCTTACAGTCAAGTACCACAACAAATTCTGTTCCTTTTCCTTCATCACTCTTTACACGAATGGTTCCGCCCATCATATCAACAATATTTTTTGTAATCGACATCCCAAGTCCGGTACCCTGAATTCCGCTTACCGTTGACGTCTGTTCTCTTGTAAATGATTCAAATATATGTTTCTGAAATTCTCCGGACATACCAATTCCGTTATCCTTCACACGGAATTCATAAGTTGCGTACCCATTCAGTTTGCATGGTTTTTCAGAAACTCTTATGCTGATGGTTCCGCCAACCGGCGTGAACTTTATCGCATTGCTGACAATATTCAAAAGTACCTGATTCAGCCGAAGCTTATCTGTAATGATGTCTTCATTCAGAATATCCTGTGTATCAATAAACAGATCCTGCTGTTTGGAAGAAATATTTGACTGAATAATCGTCCTGAGATCATGAAGCACATCCGGCAGATGCACCTCTTTTTCTTCGATCTTAACCCGTCCGCTCTCAATACGGCTCATATCCAGGACATCATTGATAAGACTGAGCAGATGGTTGCTTGATGTGGAAATCTTATTGAGATAATCCCTGGTAGTTTCTTCATTGTCAAGATGGGCTGCCGCCAGTGCGGTAAATCCTATGATAGCATTCATAGGTGTACGAATGTCATGGGACATATTGTTCAGAAAAGCCGTCTTTGCCCTGTTGGCGTGCTCCGCAGCGGCAAGAGCATCCACAAGCGCTTTTCTCTGTGCCTCATTGGCACGTTCCTCTTCATCAACGTTTAAGAAGGCAAAAGCAATGTTTGTTGCTTCTTCATTTATTTTATCAAACTTAATCAGTGCCAGTTCCAGCCACTGATATTCACCATTCTTCCCGGTATTCAAAAATCTGTAAGCATATCTTTTCTTATCGCGAAGTATTTGTCTTAAATAATCCACATTGACAAACTTCAGTAATTCATCACGAAAATTCGGATGTGCATAGGCAAGCACTAATTCTCTGAATCTGTTAAAATAGTGCTCCATATCTTTACTGCCAGTCTCAATATTTTCTTCCGGAACTTTTCCGCTGATACTATATCGGGAACACTCTTTCGCTTCAAGGTCGAGGAAATATATCGTAGAGTACTGACTGGCCAGTCCCTCAATCTTCTTTATATCATCCTCAAGAAGCCGCTTCTGCTCTGCATCCCTGATATGCAATTCTTCTATTTTCGTATGATCAAGGACATAAGTGATTGCCAGGAGATCATTATTGGTCAAATCACGATACATCACAATGTGCTGTTCTGCCAGCATTGGATTGCCAAAAGAATCCTTTGTCCAGTAACGAAGGGAAAGATGATCC
The DNA here is from genome assembly GCA_051879355.1 of Oliverpabstia sp. GTDB lineage: Bacteria > Bacillota > Clostridia > Lachnospirales > Lachnospiraceae > Oliverpabstia. Next base: position 21,411 of record JBJELU010000135.1, on the reverse strand, counting down.
TCGCCTTTTTCATAACATTCCGTCAGATGATCAATATCAAAAAATGCAAAGTAAGCCGGTTGTTGTTCTTCCGTTAACTGATTGCCCCAATATTTGATAACGTCCCAATATTTGCAGTCATCCGGGAATCCAATTGCCTCATTAATGCTGTATTCCACATCATCAATTACCTGGTACATTGTTCCCGGAACAAGGTTCTGTGTGATGTTGATATTGTAATATGCTCCTGCACTTGCGGAAAGTGCATGCTCCATGATTTCTATTTTCCTTTTATAAGTTTCAATCTGCTGCTCAAATATGGTTATCCCCAATATAATGACCTCCTGTTTTCTTCCTTACCTTTACTATATACAACACGTTCTGTCAACAGCAAATAATTAATCTACACAATGGAATATTATACCATATTTTATTGTTGCCACACAATCTATTTTTTCTTTGGATTATGATTTTCAAAAGAGAAAAGGGCGGTTCTGTGTCCGAAAATACTTTCGGACACAGAACCGCCCTCTGGTCTATGACAATGCTTCATTTAGTATTTCTGTTCCCGGCAATACGAATCTTCCATCTCTGATCAGTTCCACGGTACTGCCATCTTCTCTTTCCACGACAATCAGTCCCAGTTCATCGTAGGGAATCGTAATGTCTGTGTGGCATCCCAGATATGCTTTTCCCGGATCTGTTTTTCTCATAAGGGATTGTTCATTGTCCCTCGCAATGATTTCTTTGCCGTCCGGATTGTAGACCGGGGTGTCTTCTGACCAGCTGTAACAGGTGTCTCCCACCGCAAAGTGCGGGCCCATTTTTTCGGCGATCAGAATCGGCAGTTTGTCTTCTATTCCATAGTCTTTTGCCATCCGGTAAGCCGTGGTGTTGGTTCCGATGGCAAATTCACCCAACGGAAGGGTTTGGTGATGATGGAGGATATTTTCGCTGATATAGGCTTTGTTTTCTGCCTCCTCCGGGAAATTGGTGCAGCTGTAGGATGTGATACGGCCATTCTCAAACTTCAGTTCCAGATTCTGATACTGAAGTTCTTCCAGATAGACGCTGGTCACGTGGAGAACACCATCAGTTCCTTCCAGTACCGGAGAAGTAAATACTTCACCCACCGGTATATTCACATCAGCTACGCAGTTTTCGAAATTGGTTTCTTTGTCCTGGTTCTGCAGCTTATGAAGCTGTACCCGCAGATCTGTGTGATTGCCATTATTTCCCAGGATATGCACAGAAGTTCCCTGATCCAAAGCATCAATCAGCTTTTGCTGAATCTCCCGGTAAAGGTTGTAATCCAGTGTATTAATCTTTACGGTTTCCCGAAAGATTTCTTCGAACTGCTCACCGATTGCCGGAACCGGATAGGCGATGATCGTAAAGCTTCTCTCATCTCCCTTAATGTAACGGTTGGTGATCTGACCGGATTCATTGTTCAGGTGCACCTGGAGCTTCTGCTGTTTTTCCGTCATGGAGACAGACTCCCGGCAGGTTTTCGGCACAAACGGCACCATTCCGAATATTTCTATCACTGCCGGACCACCATGCTGTGCCGCCAGTTCTTTATAATTCTCATAAGCTCCGCGGAGTGCCCGCAGTTTTCTGCTGACGAATTCTTCATCTAAAAACAGAGCCGCATCATTGCGGTGGTCATAATCATACTGAGGATTGGGAATCGCTCCATAATAGCCCACACGAATATGCTGCCGCTTATTGACCGCATGGGTAGCTGCCCGGTAAATCACAGGCTGCAGTCCCATCTGTTCAAACTGTAAGACAGCTTCCCGAACCATACGTTCAAATCCCAGACAGTAACGGATATTAACGGTTTTCTTTTTGGAAATATCTTTTCCTCCCACCTCAAAACCGATCCGGTATCCTTCTGTATAGGTTCGTGCCATGGCCTGCACTTCATCAAGCGGCAGGGTATTCAGAAATGCTGCTGTTTTCTCTTCCTGATCTGTCACATATTCTCCAAACTGATACAGATATCTCAGATCAGACAGATCGGAGTCCATGATCAGGCGGACTGCAAAATCTCTGGCGGGATCTATCCCTGCTGCCACCCGCTCTTCTACCATCTCCTGACAGTAATCATTCACATACCAGTAGAGAATCTTTCGGATATTCTCCGCTGCCGGCATATCTCCATCTTCAAATTCCCCGTAAACCTGCAAAAAAAGTTCCATGCCCACCAGTATATCCCACACACGGTCTTCAAAGGCATAGACAATCAGCCCGCGAAGCTCCGTATACAGAAAGCTCAGCATCTGGCCATAATCATTTCCCAGTTTATCTGCCGCCCATGCAGGATTGCCATAGGAAGTATCATAATTTTCCGGCAGGATATCCCGGTACATGTCACGGTTTTTCTGACGCAGGACATCCAGAGAATACTCCCGGTATCTGCCCTCCGTAATCTCATCATAGAGAGCAGTCATTTCCTGTAAAAATGCAGCGGTCTTCTGAAAATAATCACCGAAAGGCTCCTGAACACACGGTTCCTTTGCAATTTCTATGATTCGACCTGCCGCCAGTTCAAATCGTTCCTTTAATAATTCATCCATGTAACTGTCCCCTTTAATCGTCAATGATATTTCCTTTTTCTATATTCTTTTCAATGATTTCTTCCATACATTCCCAGATTGCCGCACTTCCCTGCGCAGTTTTCGCATTCCGCTTCAGAATCTGATGCTTATGTACCTGATGACGGCTCCAGTCCACCCCTTCATTGTAATCATTCAGGGACAATGGCTGGAAATTATCCAGTACATGAGCAAACTGGGACTCCGGTGTCTCATACGCCTCAAATTCTTCCCACAGACTGCGGATTTCCCGGCACTGATCTTCCGGAAGAATACCGAAAATCCTGTCAGCGGCCTTTTCTTCTCTCTCCCGTTTTGTCGCATTGCCTTTTTCATCATAGGCATACGTATCACCGGCATCCACTTCCACCAGATCATGGATCAGAACCATTTTCATAACTCTCAGCACATCCACCTGCTGATTGGCATGCTCACTGAGCAAAAATGCCATCAATGCCAGATGCCAGGAATGTTCCGCATCATTTTCCTGCCTGCTGCCGCCGGCAATATGAGTCTGGCGGTAAATCTGCTTCATCTTATCCACTTCAAGCAGAAATTCTTTCTGTTTTTTCAGTCTCTCGTTCATATTATACTCCTATCAGGAACAATGCCAGCCATCCTACACAAAAAAGGCCGTTTGCCATGGCTCCAATCACGCTGAACCGGTAGTTTTTCCCCTTTTCCTGAAAGCTTTTAATACCTTCCACAAAACCGCAGACGGAGAATAAAACAGCCATGATACCAAATGCACCGATCCAGCTTCCGGCATTTCCTTCCCATGCAAATGACAGACAGGCAGAAATCAGAAACAGACACAGCGAAATTGTGCCAAATATCACAGAAACCCGGCCGCCTTCCGTCTCCTCTTTCTTTGTAAATGCGTATCTATACCGTTTTTTCATAAATCCATCTCCTTAGCCTGCTGCAAATCCAAAATACAGCATAACCCAATGCAGCCCCCAGGGTATTCAACATCAGATCATCCACATCGAAACATCCTACTTTGCATATAAGCTGTGTAATTTCCACACATAGACTGAATCCCAGCCCCATCAGTGTGGTCAGCCAGCCGTTCCGAAATCTCCGGTTCAAAATGGGAAGGAAACAACCATAAGGAAGAAATGCAATCACATTTCCCGCCAGGTTGACAAATGCTATCACATTGCCGACTTTTGCCCGGTGTACCCAGAATCTGCGAATTTCCCGAAAGGGAACCAGATTATACCGGTACTGCAGTTCAAAAAAATTCCTTCTTCCAAATCCTTCTGAAAGGAAAAGACAATAAATCAGCAGCAACAAATACAATACAAATAGAATCCAGCTTATTCTGCGGATCCTTTTCCTTGTCTCATTCTTCACAACAGTTCCTCTGGGATACTAAAACGTGATCTGATATTTCTGCTTCAGAAGTCTGACGCCGTTCACGATCATCATCACTCCACAGGCAATTCCAGTCACCATTACCACAATACCAATGGCGAGACTTCCGGCACCTGTGCCGGAAATCACGCGATACAATTTTTCATTGTTCATATATTTTACACTCCTATGCTATCCTATTTTGCACCATACTGTTCATAATATGCATCAATAGCAGCTTTGATGGTATCATCAATAATTACTTTCCCGCCGCACTCCTGGTTGTAAAGCTTTTCAACCACTTCTTCCATAGTTACGATCGCATTTGCCGGGAAACCGTATTTCTCCTGAATTTCTTCCAGTGCACTCTTGTCACCTTTCCCTCTTTCCATACGGTTCAGGGATACCATCAGGCCCTTGATTTCCACATTTGCCTGCTCTTTCAGGATCGGGAAAGTCTCCTCAATGGATTTTCCGGAAGTGGTCACATCCTCAATGATCACCACACGGTCTCCGTCCTTCAGCTTACTTCCCAGAAGGATTCCTGTGTCTCCGTGGTCTTTCACCTCTTTACGGTTGGAACAGTAACGGATATCCTTTCCGTACAGTTCACTGATTGCCATGGTGGTAGCCACACTCAGCGGAATTCCCTTATAAGCCGGTCCAAAGAGCACATCAAAGTCCAGTCCGTAATTATCGTGGATAGCCTTTGCGTAATACTCGCCCAGACGACGCAGCTGTGTTCCTGTCACATAAGCACCCGCATTCATGAAAAACGGGGATTTACGTCCGCTTTTTAATGTAAACTCTCCAAACTTCAGTACCTGGCTTTCCACCATAAATTCAATGAATTCCTTCTTATACTGTTCCATATCTCTTAAAACCTCCTGTTTATAAGGCTTTCACGCCTTTATTATTGTCTCAAATTGCTTTACTACACACTTTTTACACACTTTACACCGCTTCCATCTTCCTCATCTCGTCAAACAAGGTATCATCTGTTACGTGACAATACAAATCCATTGTCAGCTGTAAGGAGCCATGTCCGAGAAGCTTCTGCACGCTCTTAGGCTGCATTCCGTTCTCGATTGCCCTTGTTGCAAAGGTGTGACGGAAACAATGGGGAGAGAACCTCTCAAATTCCGGGTGTTCCTTCTTAATTCGTCTCGTTGTTACATCCATACATTCCTGTACGATGAACTGCTGTGTAGGTCGATTGTTTCTGGTTACGAAAACCAGATTCTTGTATTCGTCCTGTGCTGTTTGTGCGTTCTTAAACAGAATCTCCTGCCTGCGAACTCTTTGTTTTTTCAGAGCTTCCATAGCTCTTGTTGTTAATGGAATGGTTCGCTTGCTGTTATGCGTCTTGGTATCATGCCATTCAAAGACATATTTGCCATCCTTGCGGAAATAGCATAAGGAACGTCTGACGTGTACAACCTTCTGTTCAAAGTCTACATCAGACCACTGAAGCCCCATCAACTCACCAATACGCATTCCTGTGTCGATTGCCACTACATATAAATTGTAGTAGAATGTGTCCTTCGCATAGCTAAAAAAAAGCTCCGTTTCACCTACCGTTAATACTCTACGTTCTTTCTTAACCTCTTTAGAAATCACAGTATTGATCTGCTTAGCAGAATTTTTGATAAGTAAATCAGAGTCTATTGCTTTCTCCAGCATATCGACCAGTATCTTTTTTGAATTCTTACGCTCATTGTCTGTTTCCAGTTCGTTAATCGCCTGCTGCATAATCAGTAAATTCAGGGATGTGAGTTTTCTCCATCCCAGAGCCTTCTGTATTCTGCGATAATGACCTGCGTATGTCTCCTTGGTGGAGGCTCTGCAATTCTTCTTGCAGGTATCCATCCAGATTTCATACCATTCGTCAAGCGTTACGTCCTTCGTAACAACATTGAGTGCCTTTTCATCCTCATACTGTTCGTTTCTAAGCTTCTGTCTTACCTCATTCAGCGTCTTTGCGTAAACTGTCTGTTTCTTACCAAAACGATTCACGAATCTTCCCTGATAAAGACCATCCTTTCTCTGTGATAAGCCTTTACCTAATTCTTTACCATTAAGGGATTTACCCATTTGTGCCTCCTTCCTAAGTGTAGAATAGGAAAGATTCCAAATATCGTCCCTATTTTACCATAAAACCTTAAAATTATCAATCCGTTTCAAAAATTGAATTCTCATTTTGAAACCCTCCGTGTTCTTATTATGAAAGAATCTGATTCAATAACCAGTGGTCTAATCTGCCCTTATGAGCATATAGTCTGTTACCGATTCTTACCGTGAAACCATTGGCCGGATTGGAAAGCAATTCTCTTGCTTTCGTCTGTCCAATACCAAGGTACTCACACATTTCCTTTACATTTAATAATGCTCTTGTATCAAGTTCTGTTTTCATGGTAGTCCTGCCTCCTCTCGTAATATTCTCATTAACCACCTTCTTTCCTACCCGCAATAAGCGGTTCCTAAAGTAAGATTGTTCCAGTACTCTTAGTTTGGTTTTCTACGTATCCACTGTCTGGATTCTTTAGCACCGATTTCTCACTACTGAAACCTGCCTGTGGGCCTCTCCTGCGCGAGATCATCTCCCACCCTTGACGGAAGTGTCTGTTCTTTGCTCCGCTTAAATTGCTTTAAGCATCATCGCAAAGTCCGTTGACTGTGAATACAACTCATGAAGTTTTCAATGTACAGTTAAAACATTTCGATATTCTTGTAGAACATCTGTTTGTTTTGTGTTATGATTGTTGTAGCCGATTTGCTTCATTTCTGATGCCGCCCGGCTACGTTTTGTAAGTTAATTGTAGTAAAATATAGAGAATAAAATAATTGACGGTCACTTGACCGGAACTTGACATAGAAATTTTTCAAAGATTGAAAATATAGAAAGACAAATAAGATAGATAAGATAGATGGATTGATACATCTTCTCTGAAAGGAGCACGCAGATGAGAAACAGACTGACCTTCGCCAATGTGATTGGTGTATTACTGGAAAATAAAAAGAAAACCTACCCGCAGCACCAGCTTGTACGCAGTCTGTTCTCTGCATATCTGGATGATACTCTGACAGCTTCGGAATTAATCGCAGATGACACGACGATGTACAGCCGCTGGTGCAATGGCGCCCGCCCGATTCCTATAGATATCCTAAAGACTTATGAAGATGAGGATGAATGGGATACGATGGAGGATGATTTCAGAGATAAGATTATTCCGAACCTGTTGAACGAAGCACAGGCTCGAATCCAGATGGAGGAATTGATTACAGACAGTATAAAAACCATCGGGCAGGAAATGGCTGATGCGCTGATTCAGGAGCCGGATAATGCAGCCTTTTTCTGCTCTGTGGTAAGATATGCGATTTTGAATGACCATAGCACAGGTGCGCTCTATTCTCCCGACCTTTCGGAAGTGATTCTTTGCAATAAGCTTCCCTCCTGCAATCAGGCATTCATTGGACGAAAGGATGAGATAAAAGCAATCGCATCACATCTTTCCAATCAATCCGTCTTATTCATTACCGGTATGGCAGGCATTGGAAAAAGCGAAGTTGCCAAAGCCTATGCACAGAAGAACCGTAAAAAGTACACCAATATCATTTATCTGTATTACACCGGTGATTTGAGAAAAGACATCGCAAACCTTACATTTGCAGATGATTCCGTAGAAATGAATGAGGAAGTCCGTTTTCAGAATCACTATAAGGTGATGCAGAAACTCCACACAGATACACTGCTGATTCTGGACAACTTCAATGTGCTTCCAAAGGACGAACCCTTCTTAAAGGAACTGATGAAGAATGATATGCAGCTATTGATTACCAGCAGATGCAGACTTAAGAATTATGATTCTATAGAAATAAAGGAACTGGATAAAGAAAAAGAGCTGACAGAACTGTTCTACAAGCATTGTCCTTCTGCAAAACGTGATCCGGACAGTGTGTCTGCCATTATAGAAGAAGTGAACTGTCATACCCTGACTGTCTGCATGGCTGCTCTTACCTTAGAAGCCAGCGGCATGGAACCGGAAGAATTGTTACAGGAGCTGCGTTCCTGCGGTATCGGGCAGAATACAGAAGAAATCGAGGTATTCAAGGATGATGAATTCTCCTATGCCAGTATGATGGGACACCTTCGCATGTTGATGAAACTCAACAGATTAAATGAGGACTGCATTGATATCCTCCGTAACCTCTCGCTCCTGCCGGTATCAGGAGTGTATAAAAGTGCGTTCAAAATGTGGCTGGAACTGGATTCTCTCAAAAATGTAAATGAGCTGATACGCTATGGTATTATCAGTGAAGATACCGAAAACAAGACGATTGCACTGCACCCACTCATTCAGGAAGTGGCAATTGCAGAGACCTTCCCAACCGTATCAGACTGCCATGTGATGTTAAATCACCTGCATTTGATTTGCCTTGCTCACGGTCTGGATGTAAAAAGACCAGTGACTGTCATGGAATGTCTGAAAAGTATCAATAGACATATCATCATAGATAACAGGGCTTACTATCTGCTGTTCTTACAGGATATGTTCCCTTATTTTGACAAGTATCTGGATACTGATTACCTGCCGGAGCTGGTGGAGCGAATCGAATATGTAATGAATCTAATGTATGAAGCAGGCAAGTCGGATGGAGCGAATAAACCATATAATTCAAATGAGTCAATCACACCAGATATTACGGAAGAAACCAACCACATTTCTGCCTGTGACAAAGCATTATTATTAGATTACAAGGCACAGCTTCTGTTCCCACGCAAGGAATATGATAATGCCATTAAGAAATATAAAAAGGCGATTGTCCTCATGGAAAATTACCATAAGACCAATACTGCGGATGCCCGTTCCGCCAATCTGCTTTCAAACCTGCACAACAACCTCTCTACTGCTTATCTGTTCCGGAAGAAACGTGAAGAAGCTGTAACAGAATTAAAGACAGCTTTCACAGTACGCAGGGAATATGCCAGTCTTGGATTGATAGAGAATAATGATACCCTGCAGCAGACACTCTCACTTGCTAACATGCTGGTGCAGAATAAGGAATATGATTCAGCTCTTGAAGTCATTGATTTCTGCGAATCTACCATTGAGGAAGTCATTGGTACAAACAATCTCGATTATGGACTGTGTGAGTTCTACCGTGGTGTTATCGCCTACACTCGTTCTCAGCCGGTAATAGCAGAACAGCACCTGCTTAACGCAGATGCTGTTTTTCATGATGTTATGAACGAGAACCCGGATAATGATTATTCCAAAAGTACTGCTCGTTATTTGTATAGTTTGTATATGAGATGGGGAAGGAAAGAGCTTGCGGAGCAATATAATAAAATACTAATCAGCACGCATTAGGTATTGCCATAACAATGATACATATCGTCAGATAAGAGGCATTGAATGTCAATATTGTACTTCCAGATTGCAGTGTATAGTTTGCTGCATCCACAAGTTTACCATCCACATAGATTCCGGTTAATTTATCAAGCGCTCCATCACATGTAATCGATAAAGTTCCATCTGTACTTAACTCGTGTGTTCCACCTGCACCTGCCGTGATGGTATAAGTTGGTGTTGTATCTGCTGTAATAGTTACAGTTGCGCCCGCTGCATAACTTCCATCACCTGTTCCGTTGTTTACCGTTACTGCATAGGTGCTTGGAGCCGGTGCTGGTAACTCTATTACATAGGTCGCACTTGTAACACTGCTGTTCTGCATACCAGACTTCACAGCAATTGCCTTAATGGTTGTTGATATGCGTTTTCCTGCTGTTCCTGTTACAGGAATCGTCGTGGTAAGTGTTACACCATTCTGATCTATATTAGAAGGGCAGGTTACTGTTCCATTTAAGGTAACTGACTGTTCTGTTAATACTGCCGGATTATAACTTCCACTGGCTGGTGAAGTTGTATCCCATGCAACTTCTGCTGTTGTCTCTGTATTTCCTTCTGTAACAATTGCTACACTTGTTGGAAGCCCCATATCAGCATAGTGCGTGAGGGCAAGCATAGGAAGTGGGTACCCGCTTCCTATGCTTGCTATTCATCTTTTCGCTTTCTTCCACGATAAAGACAGAGATTTGCCAAACACACCCGCAGAAAAAGAAAAACGCCATAGAAACACAGCGTTTCCATAGCGTTCTTAGTACCTATTTAAATTATTCAGGAAGCTTTTTGGCGTTTTTTAGGCATTCTGTGCTTTTCTTTTTGCAATTTCTTCTTTCATTGCCGGAAGTGTTTTTTCCAGATCAAACTTGCTTACAAGAATAAACATAATAACAAATATCACTAACGGTGTTACAATAGCGAATCCGTAAATTGCCATTTTTGTAGCTGCCGGCGCTACAGTCTGTGCAGCATCATAGCCGACTGCCGCAAGGAACCAGCCGATGATAGATGTTCCGAGTCCGCTTCCCACTTTACCACCAAAGCTGGATGCACTGTTGGAGATTGCTACCATTCTTACACCATATTTATATTCATTATAATCAATTGACATTGCCGTCATAACTCCAACCAGACACATCATCGGAATGGTTGCAAATGTTGTAATACTTCCGAACAATGCGTAGCAGATAAAGATGTCTTTTGTGAAGAGAAGCAGTATATTTGCTCCTGCCCCCATTGCAAAGCTCACCAGCAGCGTTTTCACAACACCAAGTTTCTTAATCATCGGTCCTACAAGTATGAATCCTAACAGGGTCGGAATCATTCCGATTCCTCCGAGAACGCCGACCAGGTTGTCATTGCCGAAAATCCATTTACAGTAATATACTCCCGCACCCGCTGCAAGACCATATATAATGCATGAGAGCAGATTCACCACCAGAACAATCACCCAGTATTTGTTGTGGAACAGCTTTGCAAGTGCTTCCTTAAACGGAATCACTTCTTCATCCTCTTCTTTCACTTCTACTACCGCTCCTGCCTCTGTTGCTGTCTCACGGCTTGTTGCATAACAAATCAAGGCTGCCAGTATTACAATAATTCCCATGATAAAGCCAAATTTAATCCATGCGTTTTGGTTTCCGCCCAGTGCATTCGTAATCGGAATCATACAGATTGCAAATATCATACCTGCCACATAACCGGTTGCCGCTCTCCATGTTCCCATGATGCCTCGTTCTTCCTGGCTGTTCGTACGAACGGTCATAAGCGAATTATAAGGGATTGCCATTGCCGTATATAATACTGCTGTCAGAAGAATGTTCGTTATTGTCACGTAAATTATCTGTCCCACATCTCCTATTTTCGGCACCGTAAACATCAGAACCATTACAATACCTGCCGGAATTCCCGCTTTCAAAAGCCACGGACGATATTTTTCTTTTCCCGGTTTTGTATGGTCAATGATATTTCCCATAATCAGGTCTGTAAATGCGTCAATAATCTTACAGACAATAAACATTGTTGCAATCGCCCCGGCAGCCATACCAACCTTATCCGTATAGAAGTATGTAAGCTGTCCTACCAGTGTGGACATCGCATTCAATGCGAACTGTCCCGTAGCATCTCCGAAGTAATCCTTCACGCGCATTACTTTCTGAACGCCGAATTTGTCCTTTCCTAATGGTTTTTTACTCATTGTGTTCCTCCTTCATTTCGTATCACATTTTTTCTTGATATCCTGTAAGCTTAAAATATCACATTCCTAATTGTCCGTATTTTAATTTTAGCTTATTTTTTATAATTTTGAATTTGCAGCGTTCAGCGCATCAATGACTGCCAGATACATTGGCTTTGCCTGCGCATCCTGCATAAGCAGATCGGATATGGTCATGGACAATGCAAACTTAATCAGCGGGTCTTCCAGCATTCCCGGCACCATTTCTTCAAACATACTGCGGCCAAGTTCTTCGGCGACCAACTCTCCGAGTGTTGACTCCAACGAATATTTCTCGAATTTCAGATTTGTATCCGTCTTGTACTCGTAATGATATCTGCCGGAACCAACCGTAAATTCCGCTTCTTTCTCCGGAAGCTGGATAACTGCCGTTGTATTCACCGGAATCTGCACGTCCACGCAGATTTTTCCTTCTCTGCAGCTCCATGCACTTACGATTGTTCCATATATGGATTCATAAGTTGCGGACACCTCTGTCATTCCCTTTGTCAGCGTCGGCTGAATCCGTATTTTCTTATATCCCGGTTCCATACAGCGTATTCCTGCAACTTTTTCGTACAGCCAGCTTCCAATCGAACCGTACGCATAATGGTTCAGGGAGTTCATACCTGATTCGTCAAAATCCCCATTTGGCAGAATGGAATTCCAACGCTCCCAGATTGTCGTTGCGCCTTTCTTTACTGCATAGAGCCAGCCCGGAAAATCCTCTTTCATAAAGATCTCATCCGCCAACCCATGAAGACCGTTTTCTGACAAACAATGACACAGATACGGTGTACCCACAAAACCTGTCGTCAGATGATTATGGTGTGCCCCGATATTCAACTCCAATGTCTCCAAAATACGATTACGAAATTCCGGTTTTATCAAGTCAAAGTACAGCATCAGCACACAGGCTGTCTGTGTCTCGCTGACCATTCGTCCGCTTCTTGTCACGTATTCCACATGAATGGCTTCTACTATTTCTTCATATAAGTCACCGTATGCTTTTGCTTCCTCTGCATACCCCAATGCATCCGCAGCATCCCGCACAATCCTGGTCGAATATGCGTAATAAGCATTTGCCACCAGATATTTGTCCGTTCCGCCTGTCCGGTCAGTGCTTCCGGATTCTATGTCCAGCGCCAGCCAGTCTCCATACTGGAATCCACTCTGCCACAATCCGTTTTTCGAGACTCTCGCATGTATATAATCCACCCAGTTCTTCATCATCGGGAATTGCTCCGCAAGCATCTCTTTATCCCCGTAAACCTTATAAATCGTCCACGGAATGATTGTCGCAGCATCGCTCCATGCCGCTGCTCCCGCCTGATTTCCGAGAATATTCGGAACAACATGAGGTACGCCCCACTCCGGATTGGTCTCTGCCGCCATATCCCGCAGCCATTTTCGGAAAAATAGTGCTGTGTGAAAATTGTAGGAGGCTGTACCACAGAATACCTGTGCATCTCCGGTCCAGCCCAACCGTTCATCTCTCTGTGGGCAGTCTGTCGGAACATCGAGGAAGTTGCCTCTCTGTCCCCACTGTATATTACTCTGCAGTTGGTTAACCAACGTGTTGTCGGATGTGAATGTTCCTGTCGGCTGCATGTCTGTGTGCATTGCACATGCCGTAAAATCCGATGCCTCTGTTTCCGTTTCTGCGCCTTCCACACAAATATAACGGAATCCGTGGAAAGTGAAGTGCGGCATCACAAGCATTCCCACCTGCTTTTCTCCGTATATAAATGTATCTGTACATCTTGCCGTCCGCAGATTCTCTGTATAGAAGTTTCCATCTTTATCCAGTGTTTCTGCATATCGAATAACTAATCTGTCTTCCATAAGTTTTGGAAGTCGTATTTCTACCAGTCCTGCCATATTCTGTCCGAAATCAAACACCAATTCTCCTTTTGGAGTCACGATCCTTTCCTTTACATCAAACCGTTTCGTTACCCGGACCGGCTCGGATTCCTGCGCCACAATCTGCCCGATATCATCCGTATGTTCAAACAGAACTGCCTTTCCCACCTGCCTTCTTTCTTTTGTATAATCCTGTATCTCACCGTGATAAATCTCGGAAAACAGAATTTCTCCTGTTTCCACATGCCAGTCCGTATCAGTGCCGATGCAGATAGTTTCCCCGTCTTCGTACTCGATACACACCATTGCCAGCAAAGCCGTTCTGTCGCCGTAAAGATTCGGTCTTGCATCAAACCCGAGTTCTCCCTTATACCACCCGTTTCCTACAGTAACCGTAATCTCATTATCTTTTTCCAGGAGTTCCGTAATATCATAAGTCTGATACTGCAGTCGGTGATGATAAGATGTCCAGCCCGGAGCCATGAACAAGTCTCCTGTTTTCCTTCCGTTAATAAATGCCTCATATACACCACAGGCGGTCGCATACAGCCTTGCTCTCTTCACCGGTCTGTCCAGAGAAAAGCTGCGGACAAATACCGGACATGCAGTCTCTTCAGCCGGAAGTGTATGGGTAATCCATTTTGCATTCCAGTTTTCTTCTCTCATCAAACCGGTTTCAAAGTTTCCTGTCACCTGTCCCAGCTCTCCGCAATTATCCCATACACTGACCTGCACCTGATAAACAGTCATCTCTTTCAATGCAGCACCCTTATATGGCACCAGAACGGATTGGTCGCTTTCCACCCGGCCACTGTCCCACATAAGCTGGCCTCCGCTGACAACCTGAATCTGGTAGCTTGTCTGCACAACATCCTGCTTTTCACTCTCCAGCTTCCATGAGAAACGTGGTTTCTCATCGATTCCTATCGGATTTTTTCTGTATTCTATTGTCAAATCACGAATCATATACATTTCCTCTCTTTCTTTTTGTTTTTCTGATTCTTTCTATTCTATGAAAATTTTGCCATTGTACGAATCAGAGCGGTAACATTCTCCTGAAGTCTTGCCGTGTCTATGGTACCGTTCTCCAATCCTTTCTTTATCTGACCGGTATATGTATCATCATTAGAGCCCGGTGTAATCCAGCAGTTTCCCGCCTGTACCATTGCTGCCACATCTACACTATCATAGGTTGTCCAATCCGTCATTACAAAACCGGCAAACCCATTTTCTTCTCTGAGAAGCCCCTGTAGAAGTTCTTCATCCGCTGCTGTCGGGCAGCCGTTTACCGCATTATACGCCGTCATAAAGCTAGCTGGCATATGAACATCCATCGCATATTCAAAAGTCCGAAAATAAATTTCCCGGATTGCACGTTCAGAAATCAGACTCTGATTTCGCTTTCTGGAAGATTCACAGTTGTTCCCGATAAAATGTTTATAGCAGCCTCCGACCCCGGCTCCTTCCAATCCTTTTGCATAAAATCCAGCCATGACACCGGACAAATACGGATCTTCCGAAAAATATTCCGGCTGTCGTCCATTTAGCGGATTTCTGTGAATATTAAATGCCGGGGCAAGAACCAGCGGCATGCCCAATGCCTTCGCTTCTTCCCCGATTACACACCCGATTGCTTCCGATAATTCTTTATTGAACGAAGCACAGATTGTAACGCCTGACGGCATTCCAATATTTTTGATGTTCAGATTGACTCCGCTGTTTCCATCGCTCACCGG
Source organism: Oliverpabstia sp. (assembly GCA_051879355.1). Classification (GTDB taxonomy): domain Bacteria; phylum Bacillota; class Clostridia; order Lachnospirales; family Lachnospiraceae; genus Oliverpabstia. Next base: position 6,254 of record JBJELU010000135.1, on the reverse strand, counting down.
AAAGTCCGGCAAATCATATCCTTCTGTCTGAAACACACGACCTGCCTCACCAATACCTTCCATTCCCCACCCAGCCGAGGCACAGACGCTGATGCGGGCAAGTTCCTCCGGTGACATCTGTGCCACAAACTCAGCCGCACGTGACGGATTTTTTCTTACAGCATCAAATGTTACCTTCTCTTTTGGTTTCTCCATATCAAACTTTGCGGGATAATGTTTCCTCTTCTCATAAGGCAAAAATGTCAACTTATTTTTGACCACTCCGGAATGCGCTCCTGTCGGCCATGTATCATCCGGATTTGTTTTGGATAATCTTGTAAATTTGCAATCGCAGCAAAGCAGATTGGTTACCTGTTTGATTATTCTTGTTTCTTCTTCGTCGAATCCGCCACATTCCGCTGCTTCAATACTGTTTCCCACATAAATACGGTAATATCCTTTTGATAAAATATACGCCGCTTTTTCTTCCGAATATGAAGTCAATACTTTCACCGGAACATGAACCGAAATCTTCTGTTCCTCTCCCGGAAGCAGTTCCTTTGTTTTTTCAAAGAATACCAGTTCTTTTTCCGGCTGCTCCAATTCTGATTCCGGTTTGCCTACATAAACCTGAACAACTTCTTTTCCGGCTTTTTCCCCGACATTCTTCACATATACATCCAGTTCCAGTACTTCCCCGTCAAATCGAATATTCTCCTGCCTGATACAAAACTCCGTATAACTTAATCCGTAGCCAAACGGATACGCCGCTTTTTTCCTGAATGTTGTAAAATAACGATATCCCACATAAATGTCTTCCTCGTAACAAGTATCCACATATATATTTTCATCTGCTGTCAGACGTATTTTATCCACACAGTCATAGAAATTTTTCGACGACGGAATATCAAAATAATCCTTTGCCCATGTATCCGGCAGCTTCCCTGACGGATTTACAGCCCCGCTCAGGATATCCACAAGTGCCGGTCCTGCAAGCATTCCACCAAATCCCGAATATATAAGTCCTGCAACTGCATACTTTTCTGCAAATGTCACATCAATCGGATATCCGACATTTAAAATCACAATTGTCTTTGCAAATGTATCCGTTATTTTTGCAATAAGTGCTTCTTCATCCTCGCTCAGATAGTATTCCCCTTTCGCCGTGGAAGCATCCTGGTTTTCTCCTGCTGCACGTGTCAGGAACACGATTGCCGTATCGGACAATTTCTTTGCACGCATCAACATCTCGTCCCCCGGTATCTCATCCCTGTCGCAGCCGTAAAATTCAACCAGTTCTTCATTCAGTGAATAAGCTTCTCCTTCCCTGACAGCCTCCACAAAATTAACACTGTAGCGAGGATTGATTTTGCCTGCCCCCACTGCTCCGATACGAAATTCGTGAATACCTCTGCCAAACAGATTCAATACCGTTCCCTTCTTCAGCGGAAGAACTTCCGCCGCATTTTTCAAAAGAACGATTCCCTCCCTGGCGGCTTCCAGTGCAATCTGTTCATGTGTTGCATCTTCCGGCTTCGGTTTCACTTTTTCCACACCTCTGACCGTAAAATCCTGCGGATTCATCTCATTCCCATCCATATCCACAAAACCTTCCACGTGAAGTTGATATTCCCGACCGTACTCTGTCACAAGTCCCCGAAGCGGAATTCCAAGCACCCACATATTCCCCATAACTTCCATATACTGGTTGATACAGCCGGATACCACCCTGCTATCTAATGTGACGGTTCCCTGAATATCCGGATTCATCGGCTTTGCCCACATCATAAGCAGACAGCCGGATAAGCGACGATCCAGCATAAAATACAATCCATCAATATCATGGAAATCATACTCCAGCGGTCCCATTTCAAAAAGCAATGGTTTATCTTCTTTTCCTGTCGGAAGCTGTTCCCAAAAATCTTCCATTCCCATGTTGAGTCCTCCTTTTAAATACTTTCATTGAGTTATCTATAAAATATCAAATCATATGATTTTTGTATTACAATATTGATTACAATATTTCAATTTTCTCCTTGTTTTTATAAATAGAACGCCTTATAATTAGTATTACATCCATTTCAAAGAGAGTTTAAAAGTACGGTTTTACCTGGAAAGGAGTCTTCCATGATTACTGATTTAAAGGCATTTTGTGAATTATTTTATGCATCAACCTCCATACCGATTGGCTATTACCACGCTTCACCCGACGATGACTGTTCCTTTCCTTCGATTTTGGAAGACCCGTCTGTTTTTAAAGGCATCCTGTCCGGTTTCCGACATTTCACAAAAAACCCGGACTATTTTATCGCGCAGTCCTTCGGCTATTATGGTTATATAAAGCCGGAGCATGCTGATTGCGTAATCATCATTGGCCCTGTATTCAGCACACCTATTTCAGATCTTACACTTCGCACTTTCATGCAGGAATGGGCAATCAGTCAGGAACACAAACCGGATATACTCCAATTTCTGGTCAATATTCCTCAGATTTCCTTTAACCAGTTTCTCCAGACACTTGCCTGGCTTCACCTGTGTTTCAACGATGAATATATTTCTGTTGGACAGCATTTTAACCTGGAAAACACAAGCATCATCAGCGAGTTTTCCAATGTACATTCCAATCAGGTGATGAATGCAAAGGAAGAACAGCATTTTCATAATACCTACCATTTTGAACAGAAACTTTTGCAGTATATTCAAAATGGAGACGTCGAAAAAATGAAAACATTGTTAAACACCCCCTCCAAATTATCAGGTGGTCTTATGGCTGACAACGCCCTCCGGCAGGAAAAGAATGTTTTCATTACAACTGTCGCAATTGTTACAAGAAGTGCCATTGCCGGAGGAATGGATATGGAACAGGCTTACCAGCTTGCCGATGTATATATCCGTGAATGTGAAAAGCTGCAGAATATTTCCCACATTGAAACCTTGTCTTATTCTATGCTGATTGATTTTACGGAACGGGTTTCGCAAAATAAAATTCCTCAGGGAATGTCTCTGGAAATATTTGAATGTATTCAGTTTATTACTCACCACATCAACGAATCCGTTCGGGTTGGCGATGTAGCTGAGCATATCGGAAGAAGCCGCTCTTATTTGACAAACAAGTTCAAAAAAGAGCTCGGCTTCGATGTCTGCAGCTTCATTATGCGGTGTAAGCTGGAAGAGGCAAAAAGTCTCCTGACGTATTCGGATAAGACATTAAGCGAAATCAGTAACTATCTTTGTTTTTCCAGTCAGGCTTACTTTCAGACTGTATTTAAGAAAAAATATGGTCTGACTCCGACACAGTATCGGAATCAGACCCATAAAATCTACTAATATACCAGACTGGGCATCTTTCTATTTGATGTTCAGAACGAGTTTTTCTTCTGCAAAATTTACTGTTGAAATGGTTACGACTGCCTCCCCCGGACATTTTGCAGCCCGGATTACTGCCATTACACTGCCGTCATAGGTATTCCATGTATGAGACTGGTAACTTCCTTCGCAGCTCGGATCTGCACTTCCGAATCCCTGCAATGCAGCACATCCCTCTACTTTCATTGTAACTGCTGCGCTTTCCCGACGATTGAAATTTCCTGCTGCGTCTTCCAGTCTGATTTTTATGAAAGTAAGACTTTCTCCGTCAGCAGGAAGTTCATTCCGGTCAGCTTCAACCTTAAGCTTCACCGCTTTCCCTGCTGTCTGTAAGACAGTCCGACCTGCCTCCGCCCCGTTCAGATAACTGACTGCCTCCAGCTTTCCCGGATGATAAGGTACTTCATACGTCACAACATATACTCCGCCAATCGACTTTCGTCCTAGACTTTCCCCATTCAAGAACAGTTCTACTTCATCTGCATTGGCATAAACATCCACACTTGCTGTTTCCCCTTCATATCCCGGCCATGTCCAGCTTGCAAGATTATCCTTCCACATCCATGGTGTCTTTCCGACTTCAATTCCTGCCTTATCCATCCGAAGTACACCGATAGACGGTGCATGACCAATTCCGAACACTGCCTGCCGCAGATAACTGATTGGTTTACGATCACCAAGAATATCAATGTCACCGATACCTGCCAGTCTGTCCGGCCAATGCGCTGAAAAATTCACTCCTCCATTATAATGGAATATACCGCATCCGGCTTCTCCCAGATAATCATATCCGGTCCATGTAAAGTCTCCTAACACATGTGGATTGCGCTTTACGATATCCCACAAATGAACAATGTCCGCCGGAAAAGTCTCTGTGCCAAGCACAACCCGATTCGGATGACGTATGTGATCTTCTTCATGTAATGCCGTCAGATAATTATATCCGGCAATGTCATTTGCCGCAGCAAATTCTCCTATCATTTCTTCCAGAATCGGACTGGTGGCAATCGCATCTGCCAGCGGTCCCACCATAACCTCAGCCATCCCATTGATTTCATCTGCGCCTCCACGCTTCTGCTCATCCGGCTGCTGCATCGCTTCAAGCTGCTCCGGAGTCATCCCTGTAGCCTGGCACATAATTTCACCCATTCGGTCATTTCCTGCCATCAGACCATTGATTCCGTTCGTCGTATAGCGTGTGGCATCCAGCCGTTTCATTTCTGCATGAATCCTCCGATTCCATTCTGCCCCTTTTGAAGTGCCCGCCTCCGGAATCTCATTTCCGGTCGAATACAAAATCACGCATGGATGATTATAGTCTTTTTCCACCATGTCCCATGCATCCTGCTTCCAATGTGTCGGGAAATAATTTGCATAGTCATGAGGATTCTTTGTCCGAGTCCACATATCACTCAGTTCATCCATCACCAGCATCCCCAGTTTATCACAGGCATCCAGCATTGCCTTACTCATCGGATGATGTGCACTTCGAAGAGCGTTAAATCCGGCTTCCTTCATCTGGCGGCAGCGCCGATACTCAGCATCCGGAAATGTTGCCGCTCCGATAATCCCATTATCATGGTGAATACAGGTTCCCCTCAGTTTCGTTGGTTTACCGTTCACTAACAGCCCATGTTTTGCATTCAGCCGAAGTGTACGGATTCCTGTTGAAATATTTACACTGTCTATTGGATTCTCATCCTCAGAAATTGTAATCCGGCAGGAGTATAGATTTGGTGTTTCATCACTCCACAATGCAGGATGTTCTACAAGCAAACGCTGACAGCACATCTGCGTGCTTTCTCCAAAAACAGTTACCGGTATGTGTTCTGCGGCTGCTTCCGCCCCATTCGGTCCGGTCAATGTAATTTCCACCTGTACCGTTTCGGAAACCATTCCCCGATTACAGATTGGAACCTCTACTTCCACGACTGCCGCCTCACAGTCAGCTTCTCTTGTTGTAACACGCACCCCCTGAGCAGGAATATGCACAGTCTTTCCCACCCATGCATACACAGGACGGTATACCCCCGCGCCACTATACCAGCGGCTGGACTGCTCTATACTGCATACTTCTACTTTCAGTTCATTTTCCTGTCCATACTTCAGATAACCGCTGACGTCTGCAAAAATGCCTGTATATGGATTCACATGCTCTGTTACAAGATCCCCGTTCATATAAATACGGCAGGTATCTGCAACACCTTCAAATTCCAAAACAACTGTACATCCCTTCCACGCTTCCGGAATCTCCCACTTTTTCATGTAAGTATATTCACCGCCCGGATAAAATCCTGTCTGATGTGCATTCGCAGTTGCCGGAGTTCTTTCCTGATAAATCATGGCATCATGGGGCAAATCAATATTTTCTATATTTCCTGCGTCTCCCATCATTAACTCCATCATTGTTATGGTTCCTTTGGCAAACTGCCAATCCTGGTTTAAAGATATTTTTTTCATACGGACCTCCCTAATGCAGCTTGTTCATTTTTTAACTATTCTAACAGTTGAAGAGTATTCCGTATTATAAATATAAATTTATTATTATAATTTTGTAACACAATTATATAATTTTTACAATTCCACATCTTTCAGATACGGATTCTCCATTTCATAGAACCGCTCTTCTTCCACTGCCTCTGCGATTGCCGGGTCGATTGGCATCTTGCCTAATACCGGCACGCCAAGTTCTGCCGCAATTTCCTCAATGTGGCTTTCCCCGAATACTTTCAGTTCTTTTCCACAGTCCGGACATTTTACATAGCTGTAGTTCTCTACAATACCAAGCACCGGAATATTCATCTGTTTTGCCATGCCGTATGCTTTCTTCACGATCATCTGTACCAGATTCTGAAATTTAATAGGTCGAGTAGACGCACCCATTACTGAGCACGCCCCTCACAGAATCC
>JBJELU010000134.1:0-1917 GCA_051879355.1 Oliverpabstia sp. | reverse complement strand
CGCCTTTCCGATCCACAAGGAACGCAAGAAGTTCTTTTGTTTTTGTTCGCTTAAACACCAGTCTTTCCCCATGGAAATACACTTCGAAGTTGCCAAAGCATTTTACGGTCAGTCGATTCTCCTTTGCTCTGACGCTCTTGATATGGTCAATTTCCTCCTGTACTTCCTCCGGGGAAATAGGTTTCATCAGATAACCGGATACCCGGAGTTTGATGGCTGCCACCGCATACTTCTCATGCCCGGTACAGAATACGATTTTGCAGTCGGGGTGAATCTCCATGATTTTCTTCGCAAGGGTAAGACCGCCCATTCCGCGCATAGCAATATCCAGAAATGCCACATCTACGGAATTGTTCCGCACCCATTCCAGTGTTTCGTTACAGGAAGCAAATTCTGTAACCGATGTAATATCGGGAGATGCCTTTACCGCCTTGGAAAGTGCGTACAGCATCAAAGGCTCGTCATCTACTGTGATTGCAATCATTCTTTTACTCCTTTCGGAATTGAGATTACCACTTTCGTTCCAACCCCCGGTGTACTTTCCACGGTCAGCGTACCGCCGCACATGGCTTCCACCCGTCCGCGGATATTTCGCAGACCGATATGCTTTCTCTCATCAAGTAAAATAGATGGTTCAAAACCTGCGCCGTTATCCTCCACGCTGACACAGTAATGGGTATCTGTTTCATAGGAGGAAACCGTCACTGTGCCGCCCTCCGGCAGCTTCATCAGCCCATGCTTAATGGCATTTTCAACCAGCGGCTGCACGGACAGTGCCGGGAGAAGGAAGTCACCGGACTGCAGATCAAAAAGGATTTCCATATCCGGGAAACGAACCTGTTCAATGCTGACATAATATCGAACATGCTCTATCTCCTTTGACAGATGAATCGGTACGTGATTGTCCAGCTCACTGAAATTTCCGCGAAGATAATAGGAAAAATTATGCACCAGCTTTGCGGCAGCTTCCGGCTGAAGCTCACAGAGTTGTTCAATACTGCCAAGTGTATTGTATATAAAATGCGGACGAATCTGGCTGATCATGGTAGAAATACGGTTTTCCGTGAGCTGCCGTTCTTTCTCAGCAAGCTGTCTTTCATTTTCCGCAAGTACCCTTTCCTGCTCTGCAAGCTGCTTTTGCTGCCTGATATAGTGAAACATCATCTTCACACCCGTGAGTATAATATAAATGAGCAGGCCCAGAAGCGAAAACAGCAGGCCGGAGGATGTACCTCTCACATAAAAGGCAATAACGTCCGCCACTACACCAGCCACCAGAATGAGGGATAATCCAGGACTGACGCTACTATACTGACTTTTAGGGTACTTTATGCGGTCATAAATTACATTTCCCACAAAGACTGCCACAGAAAAACCAATCATAAGATGGATGATAGTAAAATTCTCCCTCAGATCTACAGTGCCAACAATCTGAAACAGCAGCTGTACGATACAGACCACCGCCGCTGCAATACAGTATCCATCCAGTATACGATGGCTGGTTTTATGAAATCGTGCCTCCATGGACTTCATCAGCGGCACCGTGCCAATCATCAGCATAGCCACCGAGATATAAAACATAAGTACCGGCTTTTCCGGTGTCAAAAATGGCGTAAACCTTGTATCAGTCAACCGCCACAGTCCCATCATCACAGAGAACAGACCCAGACCGACAAGCCCTCCGTCACTGCGTTCCCAGATTATTTTATATACCGCAGCACATAAAAACAGGATACCGACAAGCAATGCCATCACACTCAGAAGAAGCTGCGGCCAGTCCTGACACAGGCGATCCAGGAAGACATTAAGTCTGGAACCCACCAGAAACTGAACTTCACTGTTACGTAAACTCTCGTACACGGGAATAATATTGACACGAATCTCTTTCCCTGCGTCCTCCCGGCAAAGCGGTACCAT
>JBJELU010000133.1:0-1921 GCA_051879355.1 Oliverpabstia sp. | reverse complement strand
TCTTTGGCCCTCATGACCGCATCCGCCTGATAAGGCAGTAATTCATCGAAAACATCAACGCTCTTTTCGTAGTTTTCCAGATAACCTCTGCTTTTCAGGATATTGATGACCGTATCACAATCCCGCAAATATCCGGTCCGTTTCTCGAAATGAAGCAGATACCAATACTCAAAAGAGGGATTTGAGTAGGCAATCTGATAGCCATGCTTTTCTGCGTACTCTGTAGCAGAATAAAGCTCCTGATCCTTATTGTCATCACAGTCAAACACGCACCAAAGCTGGTCACCATCCTTGGGATAGTAATCTGCCTGAGAAATCAAGGATTTTGCGTGCTTTACCAGATGCTCTGCTGCCTTATGCTTCGATGAAATCGGTATAATGTCCACCAGGCAATTCCGAGATCGGAAATGCTTAAAGTATAAGGTTTCTGTTTCCTTGCCCTCGCAGATGATGTAGATGATCGGTCTGCGTTTACGCCGTGCCGCTTTGTTGGGGTCGTACTCTTTTCTCATCTTTGCCACGCGCCGTCACCTCCGATAAAGGGGATTGCGCCAAACCGTCCCTGGAGATATCCCTTGCGTACATTTTCTCCCTTTCTCGGAGAGAAGGAAGAAAGCGAATACAATTCTGTTGCACAGGACTTATCGTCTTTTTCAGCAAACCAGATCTGGTCTCTACGGAAGAAATTCAGGTCAAGAAGCATTGCGTCATGGGTTGTGAACAGAAGCTGCGCTCCCTTGGTATTCACATTCTTATCCTGTACCATTTCAATCAATCTCTTGGTCAGGAGGGGATGCAGGCTATCTTCAATTTCATCAACCACCAAAAGGGCACCGTTTTCGAGTGCCTGCAGCCAACCGCCGATACGGGCAAAGAAATGCTGTGTACCGGCTGACTCCTGATCCATCAGAAGTTGAAAATGTTCTACACTCCCATCTTCGTGGATGATTCGATGCGTTGTGGTGATAACAGGTGCTTTCCCTGTAATATCTTTGATGCTCACATCGGAGATCCCGAGATCAGCCAGCATCAACTCTTTCAGAATACGGGCTTTCTTATCGTCCCCACTTACGATCTGTGCAATCGTTTCCGAGGTCGCCGGTTCTTCCTCCATCAAAAATGTCAGCTTTTCAAGAAACCATTTATACGCATTTTCTGTCTGCGGCAGATTCCAGTCATTAGAAGATACCAGATAAAGCTTGTTATCCGGGGTTCGATTGCTCAGAGTTGTCTGCTCGTTGACATTCTCTCGAAATTCATATACCCCATTATCTCTGGAAAAAATCAATGCCTCGCGTCCATTGGGCCAATGATAAAGATATTCGGTGTAAATCTTCTTTTCATCAAAAGAAAAACCATAGGCATAACGTACTCCATGATAAATGAATACGATTTCGAAGGAAGTAGGCTCCGCATTTCCTCCAAATGGCTCCCATGGTAACTTCTGGCCCTTCAACGACTTTGCCGCATCTCCGACAATCATTTCTCTCATCGTGCGCATCGCGTGCAGTACATTGCTCTTTCCTGCAGCATTTGCTCCATAGATTGCAATCGCAGGAAGCAGTGCCTTTTTTGTATCAGGATGAAGCAAGTATTCCTCCAAAGACTTATCCTTGGAAGCTGCAAAGCTAACCACAGCACTGCTCTTGATTGATCTGTGGTTTTCAATCGTAAACTGTATAAGCATAAACGACTACCTCCTCGTTTACAGTATTCTCACTATCCAGCCTTATTATAGCAGCTAAAAAACCGGCAGTCAAGTTTTAATACTTATTTTTGCAGTTTTTATGCAATTCTTCAACATAAAATCTACCTCAAACGATTTTGTTCGACATTTCAGTCTCTATCAGTCATTTTTCCTATGAGAAACGGCCCGGATTGTTCCGAGCCGTTAAAATCAGATTGCTTTGATTTTTTTGAG
>JBJELU010000132.1:0-1924 GCA_051879355.1 Oliverpabstia sp. | reverse complement strand
TTCTCGTAATTATCCTTAATGGACTGCAGCGGCCTGATTTCGCGGTCAAAGGTATCCTCGTTTGTCATATCAGCAGTCACCTGATAGTAATGCAGAAGGCCCTGCTTCTGTGCCACAAAGTCTACCTCAGTATCACCGTTTTTGCCCACATTTACTTTATAACCCCTTCGAAGCAGCTCAAAAAACACAATATTCTCCAGAGAGTATCCAAGATCATACCGTTTCTTTGGAAGAATGTGATTGCGAAGTCCAAGGTCAACGATATACCATTTACGATTCACCTTTAAAAGCTGCTTTCCGTTAATATCAAAGCGTTCCACAGGGTAGAAAATAAAGGACTCCTGAAGGGCCTCCATATAATCATCCACTGTATTGGGTGAAACCTTTCGCCCGGAGGAAACCAGATAGTCTGAGACACTTTTCACAGAAACCGGACTTCCGACCACACTGGCCAGATACCGCGCTATCGTTTTCAACAAGGTAATGTCCTTGATTTTTCGCTTGTTCGGGTCAGGATTCTTTCTAAGCTGACGATCCTCGATATCCTTTACCACAACCGTGTTATAGATTCCTTCCAGATAGGTATCAACCTTTTCGGCAGTGTTTTCCATTTGAGATAGATAAGGGAATCCGCCGAACTTCATATAGCTTGCCAGCGCCTGTTCGCCAGTCTCACCGGAGCATTCCAAATATTCCGCAAAAGATAAGGGAAGCATGGATATCTCGACGAACCTTCCGGTAAGCAAGGTTGCCAAATCACCTGAAAGCAGATAAGCGTTGGAACCGGTGATATAGATATCCGTATTTTCTTTGATAAACAGGCTGTCCACAGCCTTCTGGAAGGAATCCACTTTTTGAATTTCATCCAGGAAAATATAGGTCATTTTATCCGGGCAGAGGCGTTCCTTGATATAGGCATACAGCGCTTTGTAATCCAGTAAATCCTCATAATCCAGATCTTCAAAATTGATGAAAATAATCTGATCCTGAGAAACACCATCTTCCAGCAGATGATCCTGAAACTGTTTCAATAAAGTAGATTTTCCACAGCGGCGAATACCAGTCACAACCTTGATGACCTGTTCATTTTTCCATGCCAGAAGCCTACTCAAATATTCCTTACGAATAACCATGTATGCAGCCTCCTTTCTAATTCCGATTATAGAATATCTTATGAAAAAAATCAAGATATATTCCAAAATCGGCATATTTTATTGACCATATTATTTCCCGCTTTGGAGATATCAACTACTCCGGAATAACTTTCCTATATTCCTTCGATGGAATCGTAATATAGATATCCATTCCATGGGAATGTCCGGGTCCCATAGAATAGCTCACATCTCCAATTCCAATCACCTCATACTCTTTACTGCTCTCATCGGGAAAGTTTACCGTTATCTTATCTCCAATATGATAATAGGCATATTCGCTGTTATCACTTCCTCCTTCCACAGGAGAGGAAACAATCGCATAGTCTCCGGAGCAAAAGGTTTCATAGTCTACACCCTTCGTATCCATTTCCATCTTATCAAAAGCAATCCGGTCCACTCCATAAATATGTAAAGATATGCTCTTATTTTTATAAACTAATTGATTATAGCTTTCCTTTTGTGACATATCATAGATAAACCAGTCCGGATGTTCTTCATAAAGCGCCACGAAACTCTCATATGGCGCCCCTTCCAGATGCTGCAGTGACTCAGACATGTAAATGGCACCGGATTCTTCTGCTTCCAGACTGCTTTCCAATGCCTGCATATCCTGTAGACTAACTCCATCACAAATATTTTCAAAAGAAGTAGAGTTCATAATGGATGCATCCCCAATTGTAAAATCCGCATTGGAAAAGTTTGATATATATTTTTTCTTATCCATGCAGGCTACAATCGATACGGTAACATTAATCATAACAATGCTTAAC
>JBJELU010000131.1:0-1940 GCA_051879355.1 Oliverpabstia sp. | reverse complement strand
GTAAACGGTAAATAGCCCGTATCTAGATTGAGCACACAAAAAGCATTAAAATTCCTTTAAAGGTTTTTAGTGCTTTTTAGGTTTTTGAGGGGAAAATATATGAATATCAATGAAGAAATGAAGTTACACAAGTGGGCTCAGGACATGGCCGAACAGCAGAACAGCGGTTTATCACAAACTCAATGGTGTAAAATGAAAGGAATCCCTGCAACCACATTCCAATATCGATGCAGGAAAGTACGCATGGTAATGGAAGAAAAACTGCAGGAAAACAACTCCGGTAATGCAGCTATCGTTTCTGCTGATCGCTCTGTTAAGCCAGTGAATGATCCGGAGCCTGAACTGTTCTTTGCAAAAGTAGATTTGTCGCCAGAACATCACACTGCTTCAGGCATCAACATTAAATTCCAGGATACTCTGATCAACATTGCTCCGGATGCGCATGCCGACCATGTGAAAATGGTACTGGAGGTCCTCGCTCATGCTCAGTGAATCAAGATTCGAAGAGATATACATTGCCTGCGGATATACAGATCTTCGCTACGGCATCGATGGGCTTGCCACTACCGTGAAAGAGAAATTTGGATTAAACCCGTTTTCACCAAACACCATCTTCCTTTTTTGCGGCAGACGCAGCGACCGAATCAAAGCTCTTGTCTGGGAAGGAGATGGCTTCCTGCTGCTGTACAAACGCCTGGAAGCAGGTACATTCAAATGGCCGAGAAAAGAAGATGACCTGAAGAATCTGACATATGAACAGTTTTCGAGGCTGCTGCAAGGATTCACTATCGACCCCGGTATCAAGAAGATAACACCACCTGAAAGCATGCTGTAAGCATTGAAATTTCAATAAATAACAGGTGCTTTTTCTTTACAAAAAGCTTTTTTTGTTCATAGTATTATGGTACAATTTAAGTATGAAAAACGAGAAATTTACCAGAGATCAACTGAATAGTTTAGATAAAGATATATTGGTCACACTACTGTTAGGTATGCAGGATCAGATCGCACAGCAGACCATCGCTATCGAAAAGCTGACAGAGCAGATTGCTCTCATGAATACCAGAACTTTCGGTAAAAAGAGCGAGAAGATACATCTGGATGAAAATCAGCTCAACTTTTTTTCTGAGATCTTTAATGAAGCAGAAAGTATGATAGATGGACAGTTATTCATAGAACCTTCTATGGACGAAGTGGTAGTTCCTGCACACAAAAGACGCAAGCGTAAAGGAAAACTCGATGAAGACCTGATGGATTTGGATACCAAAATCATCGAACACACACTGTCGGAAGACGCACTGGCGGAACACTTCCCGGAAGGATACAAAAGACTTCCTGACGAGGTGTACAAAAAGCTGGAACTGATCCCTGCGGTATTTGAAGTACACGAACACCATATCGCAGTCTACAAAGGCAAGAACGGGAAAATCGTAAAGGCTGAGCATCCGAAAGAAATGCTGAACGGAAGTATTGCTACACCATCTATCGTATCAGCAGTTATCCATGGCAAATATACTAACGCAGTTCCTCTGTACAGACAGGAACAGGAATTCGCCAGAAATGATGTGAATATTTCAAGGCAGACAATGGCGAACTGGGTGATCACAAGTGCTGAACGGTATATTTCACTGGTGTATGACCGCATGAAAGAAGAACTCTTAAACAGTCCGGTTATCCATGCAGATGAAACACCGGTGATGGTCACTAAAGATGGCCGCGAAGGCATGCACAAGAATTACATGTGGGTGTACCGCAGCGGGTCTATGTGCAAAGCAAATCAGGCAGTCCTCTATGATTATCAGAAGACAAGGAAAGCTGATGCACCACATGAATTTCTTTCCGATTTTGACGGCAAGCTGGTATGTGATGGATATCAGGTCTATCATACTCTCGAAAACCGTGAAGATACTAATTTCAAAGTTGCCGGCTGCTGGGCACAT
>JBJELU010000130.1:0-35828 GCA_051879355.1 Oliverpabstia sp. | reverse complement strand
GCTCGTCGGGCTCATAACCCGAAGGTCGTAGGTTCAAATCCTACTCCCGCAACTCTAAAAAAGCTTTTGATCTGACAGGTCAAAAGCTTTTTTTCTTTGGGTGACTGGGGGTGACGGGGTGACTGGGGGACGGGTTCGTGGTCACTTTTCGTGACCACGAACCCGTCCCCCAGTCACCCCGTCACCCCCCAGTCACCCCCAGTCACCCCCCAGTCACTTATTTCTTTACACATAAGCTTTACATATATATTTACATTTTTCTTTACAGAAATTGTATAAATCTCTTGCATAGCTTTTCTATCCGTGTTAGACTTTGTTACGTGCTGATAACAATCAGCGAAAACTCACAGACATATGAGAAAGGAGTCTATTATAATGAACCTGATAAAAAAATATCTGAACCGTGTCTTTATTGACGGTCTCAGCGGTATGGCTATGGGATTGTTTGCCACACTGATCATCGGAACAATCATTCAGCAAATCGGTACCTTTGCCGGTGGAACCGTTGGAAATCTGATTTTCCTGGTGGGAAAAGCTGCCGCAGCCGCTACCTGTGCCGGAATCGGTGTGGGTGTAGCCTATAAATTCAAAGAAAGCCCTATGGTAGTTCTTTCTGCTGCCACCTGTGGTCTTGTGGGCGGCTACGCTTCCAAAATCCTTGCCGGTACTTTTATGGCTGACGGTACAATCGTGCTCGCCGGACCTGGAGAACCTCTGGGAGCATTTATTGCAGCTTATGTAGGTATTGAAATCGGCCATCTGGTTGCCGGTAAAACCAAAATTGATATTATTGTAACCCCACTGATCACCATCGGTGCCGGTTCCGCTGTCGGCCTTCTGGCAGGACCGCCAATTTCCTCTTTTATGACCTGGCTGGGAAGCCTGATCAACTGGGGAACCGAACAGCAGCCATTTTTGATGGGTATTGTCGTTTCCGTACTGATGGGTATGATTCTGACACTGCCAATCAGTTCCGCCGCATTGGGCATTATTCTTAACCTGTCCGGTCTGGCTGCAGGAGCTGCAACCGTAGGCTGCTGCTGCAATATGGTAGGATTTGCCGTAGCTAGCTACCGTGAAAATAAAATGGGCGGTCTTCTGGCACAGGGCGTGGGCACTTCCATGCTGCAGGTACCGAACATCATGCGCCATCCTTTGATCTGGCTTCCTGCAATTATATCCAGTGCTGTCCTGGGTCCGGTATCCACTATGCTGCTGCATATGACCAGCAATGCCACCGGTTCCGGCATGGGTACCGCAGGATTCGTGGGACAGATTATGACATGGCAGGTAATGACCCAGACCGAAGACCCGGTCATCGTCTTGATTAAGATTCTGTTGATTCAGATTATATTGCCGGCTGTAATTACATTAATTGTATCTGAGTTTATGAGAAAACATGGATTCATCAAAAATGGAGACATGAAATTGGATATCTAATAAACTTTTTTGTTATTCTTTTGCAAAGGGACGGCCTGCTTCTAAAAAAATAATAAGAAGTTTCCGTCCCTATGCAGAAGAATTACAAAAAAATATCTTCTATAACAGATGTGCTCTGATTTCTTCTCCGCTGAGTGGTGAAAGGTAAGCCGGTGCTACGTCAAAGACGGTCTTGCATCCTACGGCACCTTCGTCTTTCATGCGTTTCAGAGCTCTTGCATAAGCAACCAGTACACTGGAAGTGAATTCCGGATTGGATTCCAGTTTCAGTGAGTATTCAATCATCTGATGTGTCTTTTCCCCATCACCTGTCATTCCGCTTCTCATTACAAATCCGCCATGAGGCATCTTGTTGTGTACTGCATCAAATTCTTCTTCTGTGATAAAGTTTACTGTGGTATCATACTCATCAAAATAATTTTTCATGGTTTTGATGGAATTTTCTATCTCTTTCAGATCTGCTCCCTCTTCTGCAACCACAAAGCACTCTCTGGTATGTTTCTGACGTGTAGTAAGCTCCGGCTGCTTTCCGGAACGTACCTGTTCCATAGCTTCTTCTACCGGAACTGTATACTGAATGCCGCGTTTTACACCGGGGATACGACGAATTGCATCGGAATGGCCCTGGCTGACACCTTTGCCCCAGAAGGTATAGGTTTTTCCATTCGGAAGAATAGATTCCGCATAAATTCTGTTCAGTGAAAACAGACCCGGATCCCATCCAACAGAAATAAGTGCCGCATTGCCATTTGCTCTGCATGCTTCATCTACAGCCTGAAAATGCTGTGGAATGTTCGCATGTGTATCAAAGCTGTCAATAACATCAAAATATTTTGCCAGTTCTGGTGTCTGTTTCGGAAGATCTGTTGCACTTCCTCCACAGATAATCATTACATCGATCTGGTCTTTCATATCTTTTGCATCTTCCAGTCTATAAGCCTTTACGCCTGGTGTTGCCAGTTTTACACTTTCCGGAGCACGACGGGTGAATACGCCTGCTAGTTCCATATCATCATTCTGGCGAATTGCCATTTCCACACCTTTTCCAAGGTTACCATAACCGGCAATTCCAATTCTGATTTTTCCCATGTTCAGTTCCTCCTGAATAAATTTCTCCAAAACATCCTATCATATTTCACTTTTTATTTCAACACTTTATCTCGGTAAATCGAAAGACTAGCGTAAATAGCTTTTATCTTCCAACAGACTGTCGCTCCAGCGATAGTGATCCAGTAAAGCATCTACACCATGCTCTTTGTCACCAATCATCAGATAATCAAAAATTCGCCTGTGGAGTGTTCTCCACTGTTCCACATGATCCACCGCCTGATTTTCCAATATCATCAAAATTTCTTCCCTGCATACATGAGAAAGTGCATCCATCAACAATACCAGCAAATGATTACCGGAACACTGAATCAATAACTGATGAAAATCCTCATCAGCCTGCACACGTTCTTCATGAGTCCCCGTGTCCATTTTCAGCATAATACCTGCAAACCTGTTTCTATCATCCTCGGCAATCCGGTCAGCGGCCTGTGCAAATGCCTGTACTTCTATGGCACGTCTCAACTGGCTGACTTCCAGATAATTACTCTCTCCGGTAAATAAGAGAACCGAAAATACACTGCTAAGACTCTCTCCCATATGATTTACCAGAAAATTCCCTTTTCCATGGCAGCTTTCCACCAGCCCAATATTTTCCAGTGTGCGAAGAGCCTCACGAACAGAATTTCTTCCCAGTCCCAAAGTCTCCATTAATTCCCTCTCTGACGGAAGTTTACTTTGAAATGACAGCTTTCCCTCTTTTACCATTTCCATAATATAGGCAATCACTTGATAATATGTCTTGTCTGATTTTGTTTTTTTCGCTTTTTCCATCTATGTATCTCCTAAATCCATCCGGCAAACAACGGCGCTGTCACCGCAGTCAGCAGGCCGGCTACTGCAATAGCAAGACTGCTCATCGCACCTTCTGTCTCTCCCATTTCCATCGCTTTCGCCGTTCCAATGGCATGTGCAGATGTCCCCAGAGCCAGACCACGGGCAATAGGTTCTTCAATTTTAAATACTTTACATACAAGATCTGCAATCACATTTCCGAGAACCCCGGTAATCACAATAACGGCCACAGTGATCGTCACAATACCACCCATTTCCTCCGAAACTCCCATACCGATAGCTGTGGTAATGGATTTGGGCAAAAGTGTTACATACTGCTGATGATCCAGACGGAACAAAAGAGACAGAAGAAACACCCCAACGATACTGGCTGCTACTCCTGATAGAATTCCTGCTGCCACTGCTTTCAGATTTTTCTTAAGCAGCTCCATCTGTTCATACAGAGGAACAGCCAAACATACCGTTGCAGGTGTCAGCAGATACGAAAGATACTGACCGCCTGCATTGTAATGCTTATAATCAATATCAAATACCAGCAGAACACAGATTACACAGGCTGAAGCAATCAGAAGGGGATTAAATATCGCCAGCCTGAATTTTTTCTTCAGCAGCAGCCCCAGCTCATAAGCAGCCAGACTGAGCAATGCTCCGAAAAACACAGAGTCCGTCACAAATTCTTTCATCTTTCTTTCCTCTCTTTTTCTCTTCGAATCATTGCCTGCGTCACACGGCCGGTTATTGCCATCACAAGAACTGTCGTCGCAACGGTAATAACAGCCACGGGCAAAACTACAGGCTTCAAATCTCCCCATGCTGTCAACAGACCTGCCGCAGCCGGAATAAACATCACAGGCATAATCTCAATCAGAAACTTTGCAGCTGCTTTCACCTGTTCAACTCTTACAATCTTAGCACACAGAACGATCAGTAAAAGTACCAGACCATACACACTTGCAGGAATCGGCAGGGGAATCAACGTATGCAATATTTCTCCCAAAAAAGAAAATACTAGAATAATACAAAATTGTCGCACATACTTCATAATATAAATATCCTCGCATAATTAACTGGTAGTACCAGTTAATTATACGAGGATTTACTTTAAAAGTCAATATATGGGTAGCCAGTAAATCTGCAGTAGAGTCCGGTCATCCCGTTGAGGTTTGGTGCATAACAGGTTAGTCCGCATCATCTGCGGAAATCTCCAGATATCTCTCCATCAATTTACACACCTTTTCAGGATTCTCCAGATAAAGTATCAGGCTAACCTCACCACCACTTTTCGAACAGTCACGGATTTCCTGCCTTCCCATCTTGTCTACACATTCTATAACAGGCTGGCACCGAAGCCGGACAGACTGCATCTTCCGACTCAATGCTAAAGACTTCACCGCATAATTCCAAACTGTATACTTTACTGACATAATACCTCTTCCATCCTGCAGATCCATCTGCGGATACTCACACACCAGATATTGGGGATAAAAAGTCAGAATACATTCACTTTCCACATATTTTCCTTCTTTCGTATGCTTTCCTGCCGAAAAGAAAAGAACAAAAAACGCAAAAGCAAGGCCTGCCACACTCGCCCAACTAAAGCCTTCTAATACTATCACTATTATATTTAGTACTGCATAAATGATAACCAATGCCTTAAGAATTTTTGATAAAATTCCTGAATTTTTCCCCGTCCATACTTTATTTGTAAAACGTATTTGTTCCATTCGATAATATTCCTCTGTTATCAAAGCATATGCTACTGTAGTTTGGCAGACAGTGCCGCAAGGACACTATCCACCTCTTCTACAACTTTCTGTTGTTCTGTCAACGATTCGAAATCATCCTTTAAATGCCTTTGCAATTTCTTCATCTGCCTGTTCCAGAGCATCTGCTGCTCCGTTCAGCATAGATTCAATTCCCTCGATTGTCTCAGGAAAGTTCTGTGTGAGAATAGGGAGCATTTCTGTAAAAGACTCAATAAATGAAGACTGTGCAGCGCCTTCCCATTCTGCGGTTGTTGCATCAACTCTGCTTTTGATTTCCATAACCGCTGCCACGATTTCTTCTCTTTTCCCTCCGAGAAAAGTTGCGGAATCCCTCAGTTCCTGAGGGGTCATTTTAATAGATGCCATAATAATATCCTCCTTTTTATCAGGTTTTTATATTAAGGCCTGGCAAGCCTGTAATATCTTTGCTTCTATGCCGTAATTCCATCAATTTTATTAAGCTCTTTCGTTACTTCATCGTAATCACTGGCTGCTTTATCCAGAAGTTCTGACATTTTGTTCAAAACAGCAACATAACGATCCACACCTTTGGCCCAATCATCTTCATAAACCTCCAAAAAGGCCTTACCTGCTTCTGATTTCCAATGGGTATTTTTCAAATCATCAATCTGCTTTTTCAGCTCTTTTCTTACATTAGCCAGTTCCACTGCGGTCTCCCTGTACTCCTTCGCAGAAGACCTCATCTGCTCTGTATCATATCTCAAATCTGTCATATCACATTACCATTCCCAACATTTCCCTACTTACGCCCAGATTTTTCGCCTGCTCATATTCCTTTGCTGCTTCTTCCTGTCTTCCCATCTCCTTCAGCATATTTCCCCTAATCAGATGAATCTGTCCGTTTTCAGGCTGCAATAAAAGCACATAGTCCACAGATTCTAAAGCTTTATCATAAAATTCCAGTTCTTTATAACACATGGCACGAAACAGATAGGTGTCAATCCGGGACGGATTCTTCATGGAAATACTTCGATAATATTTTATTGCTTCATGGAAATGCTGTTTATACTGTGGATTGCCGGAATACTTCAAAGCAATTCCCTGATAATACATAGCACTCAGACAGAACGGACTATCCACATTAGCTGTATCTACTCGTTTCGTGACTTTCAATAAATTGACATAATCCTTTTGGACCAGGTAACCATTCATCAGAAAATACAGAATTTCCGCATTGAGTTCCTCTCCCTCTGGAATCGCATAAGCCTGTTCCAAAAGCTGGTTTGCCCGATTCAGTTCTTCCTTCTGACCTACAATCTTGGCTTCATTAAGCAAAATTTCTTTTCTCTCAGCCTGTGTACAGTTCATATACCGTGCATCCTGAAGAATCTTCACTGCTTCATCCAGCTTGTTACTGGAAACCAGTACACGCACACGGTCAAAGAGAAGATCTTTGTCATCCGGGAACATTTCTATAGCATGTTTCAGAATAGCATCCGCTTCCTCATATTTTTCCATCATCGTATACGCTGCAGCTGTCAGGTGATACCCTTCAAACTGTTCGGGACAACGCATGCGAAGCTTCTCCAGGGTCTGCAATGCTTCCGCATATTTGCCTGAGAGAATCTGGAGGGAAGCCTTTCTGCTCATATATACAGGATTCATTTCATCCAGATTGCTGGCCTTTGTATAATAGCGAATTGCTTCATCCACATTGTCCTGTTCCTCATTTACCAGTGCCAGATTATAGAACAGATCTGCACTCTGGTATCCCAGTATCTGTGCCTGGTTGTAATTCTTCATACCTTCCTCATATTTTCCTTCCAGAAAATCAATATTTCCCATCTGAAAATAAGCATCCGGGAGCTTCCTGTCAATCAGCATTGCTTTATGAAAGCATTCTCTGGCTTCCTTATATTGCTCCAAGCTTGCGTGACCTATGCCCTTTGCCATGTAAATATCCAAATTCATCGGATCTTCTTTTTCGGCCTTTTCCAGAATTACAATTGCTTCCTCATATTTTTCTGCACCCAGGAGCACCTGTCCCATCTGCAGATATTCCTGTGCCTCTGTAAATTCTTCACCAAGCCTATTTCCGTTTTCTATCATACATCCTCCTTCCGGCAAATTTCTTCCACCGTTTCCTATATTCTGAATACCTATATAACCATTCTAATGTGCATTTACCACATGATTGTATTCTTCCATATTTTTATAATTATTCTTTGCTTCATCATATGCATCTTTGATTTGGCTCAGATAATCAGGTATCAATGTTTTTTCCTTCAGCTTATCAGCAATTATTTTCCACGCACCCTTATCCATAAAATCCATAGACAGCTGCAGTGCCTTCTTGATTTTTTCTACAATTCCATAAGCTTTTATCAGATCATTTTTATAAAAATCATGAATCCGGCTGATATTCGTTGCACCAAACTGCGATTTAATATAAGCAAGATTATGAGATAATGCTTTAAATCCATACTTCAAAGTGGACCAGGTAACCTTTCCTGATTTATTCCGGAAATGCATTCTCTGGAACATCGTAATCCTACCGTTTTCACGCATTTTCTGCACCACCTTAAAACCCTGTCTCGCAAAATCTACCAGATTGATGACCGTTGCAACTGTACTGAAAAAATCTACCGCATTCGCTGTGATGTAGGACAGTTTATTAAGAAAACCATTATTAAAATTATTCTTTCGCATATAGTCAGCAAAAGAGCTGTACAAACCATATCTTGCAGCCCAGCCGGGATCATCCTTAAGCATAAGTACTGCCATCTCATTGGTATAGATTTTAGCCGCACTATCAGCTATGGATACTACAGCTGTTACCAAACCTGCAGCAGCTGTAACCAATGTCCATAACGTTGCACTTGTAAGTCCGTAAACAGCAATCAATTCAATCGCCAGGGCGAGTGCCGGCCATGCCACACAAACAAGAAATATCACACCAAGCACGGTTCCAATCACAGCCAGTGCAGTCTTGAGAATATATTTTCCCCCCTCCAGATGATACCACTGTTTGAAATCTCTTTTTTTCGTATCAATCCAGTTATTGATATCCCGAAACAATGTATTCAACCACAGACCAAATTCTGTGGAATTCAGAATCTTTGTGGATAGCCAGGTAAACCATTCCACAACAACATTTACTTCCATATTATTTGCTTTACGAAAATCCCTTGATTCCGTCTTAATGTAAGAAGCAACCTTTTTATCTGTTTCCTTTGCTACTGTTACTGCATGATCCACTTTAGAAGCAAAATTTTCAAATTTTGTCTTCTTCTCATTCAATTCCCTGATTTTGGCACGGGCAAAATAATTTGCCTGTAATGTATTTCCCGTACTGCCTTTTTCCAGAGAATCTATTTTATTGGTCACTTTCCTCTCAATTTCTGCTGCAAAATTACTGCAATGCTTCGCAGCCTTCTTTGCAGCGGAACTTGCCCTGTTCATATCTCCATAATCCAATGTAACAACCATGCCCATCTCATTGATCCTCCCGTCAGTTTATAAGTGCTTTTGCTTTTTCTGCAGCTTCTCTTGCCAGGCGGTCTTCCTCAGCACAGATACGGGCTTCCAAACTTTGGATTTCACCTTCCAGATTACTGATTTCATTATTGACCTGAATGATTTCCGATGAGATACAGGAACGGCTGGATGACAAATTACTGTCACCATATCCGAATTCACGGCTGGTCCAGTCAGACGCAGCACCATTGTATCCACCCTGAGAGAACTGGATTCCGGATCGAATCTGTTCTTTTACTTTCTCATAACAAGAGTTCAAATCAGATGCATTGTCATCAAAACTACTGGAAAGATTAGATTTTATCTTCTCCAACTGTCTTTTTCTAGTCTTGTATCTGTTCAATTCTTTCTGCCGATTCCATTTCGTATTATGTAAATCCCACAGATTACTCATATCTGCACCTCCCATCAGGTATCTTATACCGTAAACTGCTTTGCCACTTCTTCATCTGCATCAATGTATCCCTGTTCTGCATCTACCAATGCATCATAAATATCATAAAGGGACTCTGAAATATCTTCCAACTGCGACTTCATCAGTTTCATCTGCGTTTCAAATTCATCTCTTCCTTTTCCTGCCCAGTTGCGCAGTGCATTGTTTGTTGCCCTGTCCATTCTGATCACGCAGTCATCAAAAGTTTTTACCTTATCTCTGAATTTCTTAGCCGCATCCGTAATACCCTGCACATCAAGATACTCTATCGCCATCCGCATCACCTCCCGCTTTTTACAAGCTTGATTTTTTCAATATCATTACCGGCCAACCAGTAACCATCCCCCTGTCCAATCTTCTTTTTGAATTTTCTAAGAGTTGCCCCGGAAATATCACAGATTTTCAGATTCTGCAAATCTTCCAGGAAGAAGAAGTTTTTATTGTCTTTGATATTCTTAAGGATTTCCGGTGCACTGTAACTGATCGCTGCGTTCTCAATATCTGTAAAGATAAAGCAGACCTTCATGTTCTTCAGACGTCCTGTCAGATCCTTATATTTCTTCATAACAGCAGTATTCTTATTTAGAGCAAGCAGTGCTTCCTGCCCTTTCACAATCACCAGCTTCAATGCCTCTTCAGCTAAAACAGCGTCACCTGAAGATACACGCTCCAGCCGCTCGGAAAGCTCTTCGTATATCTGGTCTACATATTCCTGCAAATCCGCTCCGTCTATGGTATATTCCCGCACAAATCCATAATTACTCAGTTCCTGGAGTTCATGTTCCACTGTATCTACCAGGTAAACTTCTGCAGGGCAAGTAAACATATTCTGATACATCTGCTCCAAAATTACTTTGAGCAGATTTTTCTTTCCGCTTCCCACTTTTCCGACAATAGCAAAACTACCCTGCTGCAAAAGTGAAAGCTGCATAACAGAAATATTCTCGTAGGTCAAAGCTACCGGAACTTGATAAGAATTTTTTCCGGATACACCAAAGTCTCTTTCCAGAATCTCTTTGGTCAGCAGTGAAGGAATCTCCGGTATCTTCTTTGCATGAAAATCCGGGTATTTGTGATTGCATTTTGCTACAAACGCACGCATCTGATCCACCCGATCGATTTCTTTTTCTCCCTTAAAGCTTCGATAGGTCTGTATCTCAAATACCTCACGTTCCACTTCCGTAAGTGCACGACCCGGTACATGATCCGGCTCAATTCTACACTTATCAATGACGTTGGCATACTCACTGCTTTCATTACAATACAGAACAATACGCTTTGCAAAATTTGCCAGATAACGATATCCAAAACCAGCTGTCTGCTGATTAGCGATAATCACGCTGATACCCACGGCAAGTCCTTCACGGCAAAGAGGAAGGAAAATATCTTCCTCCTGCAGGTAAAACTCTTTCACTGCTGTAAAATTATCCACTATCAATACAATTTGCGGCAGATCCGTTTTTCCTGCCTCACGATAAGCACTAAAAGAACTTACACCTGCGACTGCCAGTTTTTCTCTTCGCGTATGAATTTCCTCATGCAGCAATTTAAACAGATTTTTGAACTTCTCATCTTCCTGCGGACACACGGCACCGCCCATATGATTCAGCTTTTCAAAGTTTTTAAGTACCATAGATCCAAAATCCAGTATATACAGATTAATCTCCTCTGGCGTGTAGGAAGCCGCCAGTCCACGGATAATTGTCTGCAAAAGATTGGTTTTTCCATATTGAGAGGATCCAATAATGATCGTGTTCTCTGTTGTCAGATTCACAGAAGTAACACCCTGATATTGATGATTCGGATCATCTAAAATACCAATATCTGCTATGATATCCGTACCCTTTTTTGTGGAAATCTGTTCCGGATACTCTATCATTTGTGGTAATGGCGGAAGACAGATACTGCTCAGACGATTGATTCCGCTCTGTACACAGTATCCATTTACATAATTCACCAAGGTCTCCAGCTGAGTATGCACGTTGGTATCATCCTGTTTTTTCTTCTGGCTGAAAATCACTTCTCGCTTACCAGAGAAAGATACCCTGGAAATACTATATTCTCTGGCTGCCAATGCATCCTGTGCCGTCTTCTCCGGTGCTCCACTGTATCCCGACTGGAACAGTTCGAAAATTTCATTATTGCCCACCTGGAAATACGCACGTCCCGGCTCAATAATTTCTGCTGCCAGCGGAGATTTAATCATTTCATTACTATCCTCCGGGCTCTGTACCTTCAGACACAGCTTAAATCTGGAATTACTCCAGATCTGTTCGCTGACCTGACCGGAAGGCTTCTGAGTAGCCAAAATCAAATGCACACCAAGGCTTCGTCCGATACGGGCAGCACTGACCAGTTCTTTCATAAACTCAGGAAATTCTGCCCGAAGCTCGGCAAATTCATCTACAATAATAATCAGATGGGGCAACGGCTTTGTAACCTCATGATTTTTGTACTTCATAATGTACTTGTCGATATGATTAACCTCTGCCTCTGCGAAATAATTCTGCCTTTTTAATAATTCAGCTTTTATGGATAAAAGCGAACGTTCAATCTGCTTTCCGTCGATGTTGGTAATCGCCCCCAACAGATGCGGCAGATTCTGAAACTGATTCGCCATACCGCCGCCTTTAAAGTCAATAATCAAAAATCCCACTTCGTATGGATGGAATAGGGTTGCCATGGACAATATGTAAGACTGCAGGATTTCGGATTTACCGGATCCTGTCGTACCCGCTACCAGACCATGCGGACCATGTGCCTTCTCATGGATATCAAGATAAACCACTTCATTTTTGGTTTTTACACCTAAAGGAACTGCCATAGAACGATGTACCTGTGTACTAGCCCATCGTTTTTCCAGATTCAGGTCCTCTACGCTATAAATTTGCAAAAGATCAAACAATGTAATACTCTTGACAAGGCTTCCCTCCAGATTGACTGCTTCACAGAACACTGGTGCCAGCTTATTGGCAGCCCTTTCTGCAGCTTCATTAGAAACCCTTCCATAATGAAAATCCGTTATCTTATTTTCATCCTGGGTATCCACGAGCATACCCTTCGAATGACTTACCTGTATGATATAAGAACACCCCAGAGGAAGATTCTCTTTATTTTTTTCAAAGAACACAAAAGTCACATGAATGGCAGATGCATGGCATATAAATTTGGAAAGAGGATGCCCCATAATCTTATTCGCATCCAGAACCATAACCACAAGATGAGCAAACTGTCCATCTTTCTGATGTGCCAGCCGATACACAAACTCCTTGTAAAGTTCCTCAAACAAGCTGGTGCGGCTGTCCGTATCACAGGCAATATTCCGAACCATAGAACCTTCACTTTGAACATGCGGCAGAAAACGAATCCACTCGAATTCTTTCTTCTGCTTTTCATCCATAACAAAAGCCAGTTTCACATCATCGTAATAATGCCGTGTAACCAGATCCAGTATCATATTCTTAGCCATCGCATGCCGGTCATTCTGTTCGCCAATCACACCTACAACGTTTGACATACGCAAGGGAACCACTACCGGACTGTTTTGCAGATAATGAAATTCTTCTTCCGTCCACTGAGGCAGATATGTCAACTCATCATCTGATACAAACCGTTCCTGGTTTTTATACTGAACCTTTCGTTGTGCTTCTATCATCCCACTTCCGATACGTACACATAGAAAGTCTTCATCTTCTGGAATTCGGTCAAAAAGGTCTCCAGAGAAATCTTCTATCTTTTTCAAATTATGATTCAAATCCGTGTAAATATGCTCCAGCAAATCATGCTCACGCGCACGAAATCGTGTCAAATCTGCCCTTTTCTGATTAATATATTCCCGGTAAGAAATATCTCTTTGTTCTATCTTCTGGTTATATTCTTTTTTACCCTGACAATAAGTAATTACACTGGTCACAATCCCCATAATCATCGTGCAGGTGCTAAAAATAACAAAAACCCCACCCGATCCTATGACCCCCCGGATTGCTATCATCAAAACCAACATAATGACTGTTGGTATCAATGACATCAGTAAATTGTTTTTTGGTTTTTCTGGTTTTTGCGGCGGATCCAGAATTTGTACCGGTGTTTCTGGAATAATAGAATGTATACGGGTATTTCGATTGAATTTTGGATAAACCATTTTTCGCTCAGACAAATCGATATGATAATTAATTCCGTTTATCCGCATCGTCTGATTCAAATCAGTATACAGATTATCTCCATCATAGTAAAAGTAATAATTAGCGACAGAAAAGAAACTGTGAGCTCTAATCAAGACAGTACTTTCGATTCTGTTTCCGTCAACATACACTCCATAAGTCGCCATATCAGGAGTAAGCCACAAACCATCTCTTTGCTTCTGCAGTGAAATAATATCTCCAGGGATTAACGGACTATTCAAATATATATTGCAATTACTTATACCACCAATTGTAAATCGAAAACCAACAGGAATCTGTAAAATACAATTATACTTTTTATCTTCATAATCAAAATCAATCTGAAATGCCACCCGCAGGAGTTCATAATCTGAATCCTGATGATTCAATGAAAAAACATCTCCATGTGACAAAGGCATTGTCAAAAGCCTTCGGATATCTCCCAGATCAATATAACTTCCATTCCGACAATAAATCTCCCATTGTCCATCCTGATTCATCAATTGAAATGAAAAATCATAAAAAAACCAGTCTTTCTTCAACCGAATCTCATTATCATAATCAGTTCCGATACTGATCTGTTTACATTCTGCTAACAGATCGATTTCCTTATACATCAGACGATTGTAGATAATCAGCTTATGTCTCTTTTCCATGTTTGCTTCCCCCGCCAGATACTATGCGAGATATAGTACAGTGCCATTCCTGATTCCATAATCCGCCAATAACTTATTTCCATGTAGTAAAGCAATCGGATTTTCAGTTTTCAAGTAACAACTTCGAATATTCGATACATCTATATCCAGTCCATATGCCGAATTTAATGCAATCATCAAATCATTAACAGTAATATCCAGAGGTATTTCCAGATCTTCCTGTACATTTTTCGAATATATTTTTATCATCACGATTGCCGTCTTTTTCATTCTTTTACCTCTCTAAGTCACCAAATATGAAATTTTTCGGATATCCTGATTCAATTCCAGCTCCTTCAACGTAAGCTCTTCATACTGCTCCATATAACCAACATATCCATTTATCATAAAAGTCGGATGGTAATCGTCCTGTAGGAACAGATTTTTCCGCTCTTCTCTAAAACTATTACATATAAAAATAAACTTTTCGTTTTCCTGTATCCGAATGTTTTTTATGAGTTCTTCTGTAGCAAACATGGATGTTTTTGTCTGGTTCAGAACAGTAATCATCACATCAGCAAACGTCATCAGCCATACCTTCTCGTCATGAAAAAAATGGTCTGTATCCACCACAATTACATCATAATCATTTGACTGCTTTGCCGCCTGAAGAAAATCCCGATAAAAACCTGGTGCAATTCCCAATGAATTAAAAGAATTCTTTAGTGGTGGGAAATAGTCAAAATCATCCTTTTGTATATATTGTTTCAAAGAAGAGTATGCTTTTGTTCCCGCAGTTTGCATGACTATATATGCACAATCTGGCAATACCTTTGCTTTTGTAAGCCATCGTTGAAAGGAATGAATCATTTCCACATCTACATATAAAACTTTCATCATCCGCATGGAAAGACTTCCTGCCAGTCCTAAAGCCAGCGTAGTCTTTCCAACACCTCCATTAGCCGATGTAATCATAACAATTTTTGTCGTCTTCTGTGCAAGCTGCTGTGCCTCCAGTTGTCCAGCTAATGCCCGTACTGCTATTTGATAGATTTCTGCACTACTGGTAAACTTAAACAAATATCTGATTTTTCCTTCCTGACTATTCTGCTTTACATCCTCTGTAAGCACAAATATATATTGGATATGATGTTTATCTAAATTTGAAAAGTAAAACTTCTTACTGATCATCAAAAGTTCCAATGTCCTTGGTTCTGCAAAATACTCTTCCAGATATTTTTCATCTGTAATAATTTCCAGATTAATCTTATCTCCAAGTTCCTCCAAAAATTTAAATTCCAGAGAACGTAAATACCGGCCATCTGAATCTGCCAAAAGTATTGTAGGGCGCTGCATACTTATCTCCTTCTGTCATTCATATTTAACGAAAAAATTAACATCAGCCACCTGTACCTGTGACTGGTCAGACAGTTCAACCTCCTGCCCCGGTACAACCCGTTTTCCATCTACAAATGTACCATTTTTGCTACGGAGGTCTTCCATATAGTATTTTCCATTCTTATATTTAATTTTGCAATGTTGTCTTCCCACTGTTTTTCTGCCTCTAATAATACCATCAACTCTGACAACTTCTCTGCCAATTACAAAATCTCTTTTTTCAATATGAAACTTAAGTCTTGGTGAAGAAGAAACCATCACAAGATTCCGTATGCCTGAATTACATTCTGGGGGTATAGGTTCCGTTATAGAACGTATCGGCACCTCGTGAGATAATTTCCATATCTGTCTCTCCAACTCAGCTGACAGCTCTTTCAAACTAAGAGTTTCATTTCTAAACATTTCCTGAAGCTTCTTCTTTTTTATTTGCGGAAAGTTATCATTAGATGTGATGAGCAATTCCATCATCTCTTTCCATCTTCCTTCAAATACACTAATATGTTCCAACTCATGTTCTACCGGAAGATAAATCAATTGCACTTTCATCTTAATTTCATCCACAAAAATACATGATGGATTTAGCAATAAATTACGTACTTCTAGAAAACCGTTCTCACGAATATCTGAAATCACACGCAAGACATCAGATAAAAGTCCCAGGAAAATAGGTTCATTTACCTCCAATAAGACTTCTTCCAATGTACGATAATTTTCCGTCATGTACAAAAGCTTGATTCTGCCATTGAACAAAAGCTTCTCACAACGTACCAAACCGTCCTTCATCTGTGCTTTCATCACACGATAATCCGTCATAGACAATTTTGTATTATCCATCAATAGAAA
The DNA here is from genome assembly GCA_051879355.1 of Oliverpabstia sp. Lineage (GTDB taxonomy): Bacteria > Bacillota > Clostridia > Lachnospirales > Lachnospiraceae > Oliverpabstia. The sequence continues at coordinate 19,753 of JBJELU010000130.1, read as the reverse complement.
GCCCATATTAAAACCATCGAAATAATTCGTCACGTGATAATGTTCCAGCAAATCCATGAATATCCCTTTCTTCTACCCATTAATCATATAATAATCAAACCAAACCTCACAGGATGGATGCAATGCAATATACTGCTGCGTTTCCTCCCAACTCACACTAGATTCACATACATGAAGCAATTTCAGTTCTTTATCCATAATCGGCGCTATCGTATCGATATCTTTGCATTCATGGAACCCCAAATAGCATAAATTCGGAAGGTTTCTCACACATTCCAAACTAATTCCTCCGTAACTGGCATTGAGATTCAATTCAGTGAGAGCTGTACAGCCTGATATCGGTGACAAGTCTGCAATCGAACAGTTATAAAAATAAATATATTCCAGATTTTTACACTGGCTAAGCGGCGTCAGATCAGGCAAAGATCCATTCTCAATAATAAGTTCTCTGATATCATAAGTATAGGTTTTTCCATCCAGAACAAAAGTACCCAGATTCTCTTCTGATTCCTCTTCCGGCTCCTCCTCATCTTCCCAATTTGTACAAAGATTCTTCGGCCAAATAACAATCTCAGTCTTCGTTCCCGTGACATTGCCTCTGGAATCTGTCGCAAACCACAACGTACAATCCATATAGGAAAACTCCATATAGTATGTACTACTTATATCTTTACTGAAAACCGGCTGCGTCTCCTGATCAAATATCTGGCAAAGTCTCCCGGCACTAATGACTCCATTATATCCTACAAACAGAGTATTCGGATCCTGAATCACAATTTTGTATGGCTTGTAATTTGATGTTGGAGTACGTCTAATTTCATCAATTGCATCCGGATATTCGGAAGTATTTTTATAGTACACATAAGCACTAAGGCCATTAAATTTAACCTGATATCCTTCTCCTCCGGAAACGACTGAAACCACGGAATCACCATATTCATTTAAATATTGTTGATAACAATAATTGCTCAATTCATGAAGTAGCTGCATTCTCAGCACAAGACTGTCACTGTCAACAACCTCAATCATAGCACCGGCATCTCCAATGAAAATATCTTCTTCTCTGGTCGGCGGCTTCATTTTCTCCTGAATAATATCCAGCATAGACTCCAGCCGCCCGTCTGATGTCAAAGTCATACCCCGTTTTATAGTGCTGGTAGCTTCATAATATTTCCCCTGATCCAGATAAAAATCTGCCAGTTCCAGATAGGCTTGCGGGTCTTCCGGTCTCAATTCGATTGCTGTCTCATATGCCGTTACAATAGCATCATAACTGGAATTTTCTATAGCAACTCTGGCTGCACGCATCTGTTGTGCATATTCCTGACGGATATTTTGTTTTCTTAAAAAATAAGCTGTTACTGTAAAAATAACTGTCAGGGCAATTCCACCTGCCAGCAATATCCATTTGATTTCCTTATTCTTCTTCATTCCAAATTTTCCCCTTAAAAAAGCCATCCCTGCATTTTCAGTTCATGAATAATTCGTTTCAGCTGTATCATCTCCAGTTCTTCATCTCCCTGTTTTTTTTCATACAGTTCTTCCAACTTTTTATAATAATATTCCAATGTATGATAATCTCTTTGTTCTTTTGGTTTTTCGTTTTCCCGTTTCACACAGAGAAATGCCAGTTTCATATACACTTTGTACTGATCTCCATATTTAGACAGCATATCTTTCAAAAGTGTCTCTGCCTCTTTGTACCTACCTGCATACTCATAGGCACTTTCCAAACAGAACTGATCATCGAGTCCTGAATTTTCCTCCTGACATAATTCTTCATAACAAGAAATAGCATCGTTCAGATAATCTTTCTCCCCACTTTGAACCGCCTCCAGACACAAATTTCCCTTTACCCTGATCCAGAATTCACGAGATTCTCTGTCCTTCTCCATAATACTTTGAGAATCCATATACTGATTAACAACATCTATGCATGCACGGTAGTTTTTCATTTCTCTGGCAGAATGCACCGCCATATTGACACACCTCACAGCAACTATCGAATCAGTACTCTTTACTCCTTCTACTGCGTATAGATAGGCGTTTTCATAGTCTTCTCTCGCATATGCGATTTCGGCATCCACATACTGCTTCTGATTGTCATCCATTCCTAGATTCCTTGCAGTTTCCACAGCACTCTCCGACAGTGTCCATTGATTGAGATGAAAACGAGCAACTGCCAAATCTCGATAATATACCCAATAATCTGAATCGTATCGCACAATTTCTTCCAAATAAATTACTGCATCTTCGTAATCCTCAACTGCAAGGGAAGTACAGGCAGCTCCATATAAAAGATTCACTTTTTTCTCTATGTCCCGCTCCAGGTACCTTTGATATTCTTTATGATTCAGCAGTGAAATTGCATTTTTTTGAATCAAAAATGCGTTATCATCATCCGGGCTTATCATCCATTGATCTGCAGCCTCCAGATACTCCTCATACTTTTCCGTGAATTCCTGTTTTCTCCCTATTTCATGATACACATAACCGGTACAGAGAGTCACTGCCAGAACACATACAATAACCGTTCCTCCAACGACTCCGTATACCTTTCTTTTTCTTGCCTGGTTTGTCCACTTTTCCCAGTGATTGAATGCATCCAGAAGATCATCTGCACTTTGAAATCTGCGCCGTGGATTCTTTTCCATACAATGATCTACAATATTAATCAGTTCTTCACTGCATACCTCCGCCAAAAATCCGGTGGGAATTGTTATGCCTTTTAACAATGCTTTTAAAGGAATATAATCCTCCCTCTGTGCATTCGGTCGTATACCGCTGATCAGATGATAGAAAACCGATCCAAGACTATAAATATCAGATGTCGGTTCTAACCTGATCCGCTCCTCTGTCATACCTCTCCTCTTATACTCCGCTTTCTGATACTGCTCCGGCGAAGCATAATAGCTGCTCAATCCTACCAGTTCCTTATTGTTTTCTCCATCCAATGAAATATTAAAATCAATGAGGCACACTTCCCCTTCTTCATTTATCATAATATTCCCCGGCTTAATATCACAGTGAAGAATCTGCGGGCTCCTGGAATGCAGATATCGAAGAACTTCGCATAGCTGCCGAAACCAGCGGCAAAGCTGATTTAACGAGAACTGATAATTCCGATCCATGTAGTACTTTAAATCATGTCCCGATATATACTCCATCACAGTAAAAATACCATCCGGCAACTCTAGAAAATCGTATACCTGTGGCAGATAACTATGATGAAGTCCTTTCAAAATATCAACTTCTATACGGGAATTCATGAGACTGGCATGTGAATCTTTTACCCGTTTCACAACCACATAGGTTCTCAGATTTTCATGATAGGCTAGATAAACCTCTCCCAACCCACCGGCACCAATGGGTTTAATAATACGATAGGTACCCTTTAGAACAATTCCCTCTCTCATGCTTTTCATTCCGTCATTCTTTTCAACATCTATTTTATAATCTGCCAATAGCAATACACAGACAAACCTTATAAAAGGCTTGTCTGTGCAATTTCAATCGTATTAAAACATCTTAAACTGGAACTTCTCATCTGCCAGTGTTATGATATCGTTGTTATCCAGTTTCCTTTCCTGTCCTGCTGATACAGAGCCTCCATTTACGGATGTTCCGTTAGTTGCATTCTTATCTATGATGTAAAATGCACCGCCACGGCATACAATATCAGCATGATAACGACTGATATTAGCATTATCTGAAATACAATAATCTACTCTTCTTCTTTCTTTACCGATTTTGAAAATCGCCTTGCTGATAGTGACTTTTTCTCCGTTCTTTTCACGGATCAGCCATGCTGGCGGCATATTCTGTCCACCCAATACAACTGTTTCAGAACCACCATCATTCAAAACACAGGTTTCATCTGATCCATCAGGATAATTATGTACCGGCGGTGTAGTAACTGGCCTCTGCATAGATGGATTCCTCTGTCCGCTGCCAGAAGTTCTCTGACTGGCTCTTCTTTGCATTTCAGCCTGTCTTCTTTCCTCTTCTTTTTTCTTTTTGCTGTATATCATAGCAACAACTACAGCAATAATAATAAGAACTACAACCGCTGCAATTACTGCTATGATCCATATCGGAAATGCATCCGGAACTTCCTCCAGATTATTCATTGCTTTCTGAAGTTCAGACTGAGCATACCGAATCTCACTCTCTGTCACCTCATTATTATTATATACTTCTTTAGCATCCTGTATTTTTCTTTCCAGAGTAGCTACGGTTTCTTCTGTATAAGCAGTTTTGTCTACGCCCTCGGCTTTTGAGATTTCTGTACCAAGATCTTCCTTCAAAGAGATATTCACTACCGGTACAGCTTCCTTTGTTGGTTCAGGATCCTCTGTTGATGCAGGATCTTCTGTTGGTGCAGGATTCTCTGTTGGTGCAGGATTCTCTGTTGGTGCAGGATTCTCTGTTGGTGCAGGGTCTTTTTCAGGTGTAGTATCAGCTCCTGTCAGATACTTGATTCCTTCCATATCCAGTATATCGCGAATCTCATTAATCTGTATAGAATAATTCGTATCTGTGCTTGAATCTATCATATTGGAATTTACTCCAATGACTTCACCGTTGCTCTTCATCAGAGGTCCGCCCGAATTGCCACCTGCAATCGCAGCCCCATGTACAATAACGGGAATCGGTGTACTGTTATCTCCTACAATGTAGTTTTCCTGCAGCTTAGCAATTTTGCCGTTTGTAACCGTTACATCATCATATGTATAGGTTGTGTCTGCCTGACCAATGTCCATTACTCCTGGAAATCCCAGTGCATATACTTCTGTAGTCTCCTTCACTGTAGCGCTGTCTCCCAGAACAGCCGGTGTTCTTCCACCGTAAATCGGTTTTTCCATCTTTAGGATGGCAAAATCAGCAATTTTACTGTACTGAATCAGCTCTGCTTTGTAAAAGGAATCCCTTTTCAGAATGATATGGATCTCTGATTTGAGTTCTTTGTAAGAGGCTACTCCCGCATCTTCCAATACTTTCTCCTTTTCTTCCACAGGCTTCTCGTACTCCAGCGGTGCCACCACATGATAATTTGTAATAACATACTGTGCATTATCTTCTGTACCGATCAGAAAACCAGTCCCTGAATATTCATCCTTATAAGTTCCTTTCGCAGTCTTGACACCCCACTTAATCATCAGTACGCTGTTTCTGGCATTCAGAATTGTGTCATTGGTTTCAGCTGCTCTTGTCTCTTCCATCGGAGCCAGTAATAATGCAAACAACATGCATATACTGAGTATGACAGAAACTACTCTTTTCTTCTTCATATTCTCTTTCCTCCATACGTATATTTTTGCAATTGTTCTTTTTTGGAGTTTTTGTTTGAACAATTGCGGCTTAAACTAATTTTATCGAATTTCATGAACAATGTACAGTTCACTACATTTTGTTACAAAAAACGTTTCTTTACTTATTTCTTTAACTTTATAACTTGTAACACTTTTTGTAACGTCATTATAAGAGAAAATTTTTACCTCAATTCCTCCATTTGCATATCAAGATAAGCAACCACTTCTTCACCTGCCATTACCAGTGGAGTCTTTTTATAATTCTCAAAAAAATCCCACATAATTCCAGTCAGACTGGCTTCTTCTAAAAGAAAACGCATCTCTTTCTTTTCAGACATATAGGTGAGGGTAACATCAAACATATCCATCAAAGTCAAATTTATTTCTTTAGGAATTGCAGCCTGTTCTTTCAATACATAAAGTTCATACTTATTCTGAAGAATCATTTCCTTTAATTCGATTAAAACAGCCAACCGATCTTCTTTACCTAACCTATTGTAAATCTCAACAGGCAGCTGATCTATTACGCCTTCCCGACAAAACCGTCGAATTCCCTCTTGTGTACAATAAGAGACTGGCTTCAGACTTCCATTTATTAAACATTTATTATTCTCACGAATTTTCACTTGAAGTGCATGGCGTATTCTTACCCATCGATCCGGAATACACTTTCTAATCAGGCTATCGATATTCAGGAACCCCAAACAAGGCTGTTGTGCTATGGTATAACAAACATTACATTCAGCTCCTGGATTCGCATAATGATATACCCAATCATAGTCTCCTTCTATTCTTTTGAATAAAGATCTGCATTTCTTTTTATGTCTTTCAAAGAGTTGTATAAAGTTCTCCTGTATTTCTTTCTCCTTAAACAACATTCCATATTCCATGGAAGAATGAATACAAATTACATATTCTGTTGTGATAATTACATATGGAAATAAAGACATTTCGTTGAAATGTGCCTGCACATTATCATAATAATAAAATATGTCCAGATTTGAGTGGAAACTATAAATCACTGTCCGCATCAGGTACTGAAGCTGATGAATATTGTACAAAGCATTTTTCTCATTTCCAATTTGATTTTCCAGACAAATAATCTGCTCCACTTTGAGATTATTATTCTTTTTACAGATATGAGGCAAAATAGTAAAAAGAACAGAATCTTCTGCCTGCATAATGATTTTGATATATCCCTCTTGTTTTTCCGCTTCATGTTCCATCACTGCCTGCATGATATACTCCACATCCATACGCCGCCTGACGATTTTGATTTCAGGAATAACATGTTCATAGGAGCAATCCACAGAGATTTCCGACAGATTCTGAAAACTTTCCAGAAACCGAATAACCTCTTTGTTCTTCCGGTATACCTCATCCCCCAGTCTTGCACTCAAATAAGCATCCCAAAGTTCCTCATATTCATAAAGAGTCAGGTGTAAGGCTTCAAATAAACGTTTCATTTTGTCTATATCCGGAGATACTCTTTGCCCGTTTTTCATTAAAGCAATGTAACTTCGATTAAATCCGCTTACCTGTGCAAGTTGAACTTCCGTATAACCCGATTTCAATATATAGTACTCTAATTGTTCTGAAAATCTTGACATAATCCTCTCTTTCCCACTGCAACAATATATCATCCTCATCACAATGAATTATCTGCGACTATTGAGAAATTTTTTTATCATATTTTGGGACTTTGCGAATATACTTCGACTTTTATCTACATATACAACCATAGCAGTAATATTATCTCTGCTTCCACATTTCTCAGCAATCTCTACCAAATTTTTACAAATACAATTTTTCTGTTTTTTATGGCTTAATACCGTATTTATAATCTGTTCTTCAGATAAAACACCATATAATCCGTCACTGCATAATAAATATATATCACCTTCAACAGCAGCTTCCAGTTCAACTACATATGGTTCTAATTTAAACGTAGATTCCGAAATACCCAGACATTGGGTTAATCTACTTTTTGCTTTTTTCATTCTTTTCTCATCAGCTATAATGCCAGATTCCAACATCGTTTGATACTCATTATGATCTTTGGTAAGCTGCCTGATTTTCCCATCCCGTATTTGATAAATTCTTGAATCACCCACATTAATGGATATTACTTTGTCAGGAGTAATATATAAACCGGCAAAAGTAGTTCCCATCTGCATATTATGAGTGTCTTCATACTCACATATTTTACGATTTGCTTCATCAATATAATCCGACCAATGGTTTTCAAAAGACGTTGGTGAGTAATGATATAAACGTTCTATTGCAATAGCGGCTGCAACTTCTCCGGCTTCTTCTCCACCCATGCCATCACATACAGCAAAAATCTGATATTCTTTGTCCAGAGAACCACAAGATTCTCCATCACTATCTTCCATTTTTTTAGTCCAACCGTTTGCAAAATAATTGTCCTGATTTACCGGACGAATTTTACCTTTTACTGACAGAACTTCATAATTTGTTTTCATCATTTCCTGCATTTTCCAAATAAGCCCGGTAATGAAAATACATTACACGGGCTTACTTATTAGTAATTATTTAACAATTTAGTTATCATAGATTATATTTTAACTAATCCGCAATAGAAATACCTTCCGTGCGAATTGTAAATCGAATGCTTCCTCTGGTCTCACTATCAATGCCTGTAATATTCGTGTACAGATCCGCAGCTGATATATGAGCCTTACTTCTGTTGATGAATGCCTTTATTGTAGCTTCCCTTGCGAAATCTGCAGCAGTTAAAATTCCATCTTCATAATACTGCTCTGTACCGTCTGCCAGCCTCTGTGCACCATCACTCAATTCATTGGCACCATTCACAATCTGATCACTTCCATTGTTTGCTTCTGATACAGAATTTTTCAATGTATTGATATAGGAATGTGCACTCTGAATGACACTGTCAGCAAAATCAAGACCGGAAAGCAACTCCTTACTTTTCTGTTTCAACACAGGAGAATTACTTTTTACAGAATCCACAAATGCATGTGCAGAGTTCAAAAGTTCAACTATTTCACCCTGTTTAGCTGAAACTGCTTCTAATACTGTAAACTGTTCCTCCATATCCTGAAGAATTTGGATTATCAGATCAATATCTTCTACATTGAATTCAGGGATTTCAATTTTCAGAGCCTCATCTAACACTTGTTTAGCTTCTTCAATCACTGCTTTTGGCTCTTCCACTACAGAACTGATATCAATGCTGGCCAGAATCTCATCAATTATAGAATCTACCATGGTATCTGGAAGACCCATTTCTGCAAATTTCTTTTGGGCAGCCTCTTTCGCCTGATTTTTTGCCAATTCTGTTGCGTCTATAACTATCTGATCCAGGTCAATTCCATTCACTTTCGGATATAATTCATTCAGCTGAGCAAGAATTGCATCCACCTGATCTGTAAGAGCCTGAAGTTCCTCCACCTGAGTCTTCATAGCTTCCAATGCCTGCTTCAGATTTTCAGCATCTTCTTTCAGCTTTTCCTGTGCTGTCGTAAGTTCCGGAGTGAATATACTATTCACATCAGGTAATACAATACTATCTAACTGAACCAAAATTGCATCCAGCTGGCTGATCAGTTCTCCTGCCTGTCCCTTCAATGCATTCTTCTTTGATTCAAGATCATATAACTGATTATCCAACTGAATCGAACCATCTGACAGTTTTTTCATTCCTGTCCTAAAAGCACTCATAAACTGACTGATTCCAGCAGAAAGCTGATCACTGCCATTTGCAACCAGATCAGATCCGTCCACAAGCTGTTCTGTTGCAGCTACCAACTCATCAATCTTATTCTCCACTCCATTAGATGTGTCTAAAAATGACATATCCAATCTATCCAAAACATGAGGAGTTACACAAGTAATAGCGGAAGGCAATTCAAAAGAATTTACATCAGCTGTAAAACCAAAACTTGTAGGAAACTGAATATACTGATCCAGTCCCAAAAGATCCAACTGCAATGACTCACTTGTACCTGGGGCTGCTACACCTAATAAAAAGTATTGATTTCCAAATTCTTCAACAATCAACCCGCCATCCAGTGATTCTACGTTATAAAATCCATCCATAGGTAGACAAATAGTAGTTACTGTCAAAAGAGGTACATATGTAGAATACTTCTTTCCATCAATAGTAACATCAACCTCTTCATGATTCTCAAATGAATACACTACTTTAACATGACCGGTTTTGCCTGCTATTTCTTCCGGAGTTACTTCCTGATCATTTATATAATAAGAAACTTTCATAGATAACGGGAGTTCTGCATCTAAAGTTCCGATATAATTGATATCCTTACCCTCATTATTCCAGACAATCATCCCATCTGATTCCTGAGTAAAGGTTTCCTCACCACTGATATTTTTAATATCAGACAACACTGTTTTATCTTTAATCGGAGTTGAACTATCTGCACCGGCAATCACAACACTTGCTTTCTGATCTATAATATTTCCTGAAGCATCAGTTGTAATCAGAACCTCATCCTCTTTTTCAATAGGGGCAGTTCCATTCGGTGCGGCCATTACTTCATATGGCAATATAGTTGTCAGTGCAACCATCAACCCCAGACAAAAGCTACCGATTCTTCTCATTATTTCACTTCACCTGTTCCTTTCTTATACATCTCTGTATCCGTCAGCTCTCTACACCTGTAATATGCCATTTATCAGCTTCCTTAGACATACGAATCACAACTTTATCACGATATTCTCCTGAACTGCAATTCATGATCATAGTGGCATCTACAGTAGCAACATTACTTTCCAGATTGATTTTTTCAATATCGATATTCATAGTGGAAAAATCAACTGTTACATCTGAAATATTCATAACAGCAATAAGCATCGTATCCATGATAATTTCATCATTATCCTTTTTTGTAGACATCCAGTTCAGCAACAGACGTCCTGATTTCAAAGCCTGTGCAAATCCCGGATCAAGGCAATCAAGCATTGCATCTACATCCAATGTCTGACATGAATACTCAAATTCTCCTATTGCAGTCTCTACTTCGCTTTCTGCAGTATTATCAGAAGACACATCCTCGACTTCAACTACTGTCTCCACTTCATTATCCGGTGTCCCCGCCTGTGCTGTTTCCTCTTTTTTACTGCATCCACTCATTGGCAGCAACATACTGCAAATAACTGCTGTTGCAACTAATCTTTTAATTTTCATTCTTCTCCTCCTCATTAGAATTGATATTAGTATATCCTAAACTGATTTCATCAGCCAGAACCACACCTTCTGCCCCATGATTTCTCAAATCCACCAATATCTGACGAATAAGATCGTTTTTATCATGTTCATAGAACCATTGGACAGTATCCTTATAAAAAGTTTCATTATCCGATACATTTTCAGACAACAAATTCATTGCAGCCACCGCCCTCTTATATTCCTGCTCAGATTGGCATGCATTTACAAATAACTGAATTTCTGTATCCAGATTTTCTCCATCTCTTACTGAATCTTGAATCATCTTATAAGCTAACACAAATTCATGCTGCTCAATCACTTTTTTCAAATCGACTACTTCCGGTGTAACCAGAATATTATTTTCATTAAATTCGCTTGTTACCTGCTGTTGTGATGATTTCTTCTTTTCTTCCGATTCAGACGGAAACATGGCAAATATCATAATTGAAATAATAAAAACTATTACAGCTACAATTATGATTAGTAATATCCGTAGAAGTATTTTTATTATTCTTTTTCTCAAAGGCTTCTCTGAATATTCATTCCACGTCAAATCCTCGCTCTCTTCTTGACTTTCGTACGACCCTGAGGCATCTATCTTAATAATACCATCCATTTTTACGGTACGCTCATCAGCAGAATCATCTTCTGCAACATAATTCCCTCCTGCCCATGGGAGATCATTAATGAATTCTCCTCTTAATACCATTTCCAGATGTTTTCTCATCTCTCCAGGACTCTGATACCTGTCTTCCGGCAGAAAACTGCAGGCTTTTAGTACAATATCTGCCAGCTGTGTGTTATCATCACATGGATAGGGCAAAGGGCTGCCGCCAAATCGCTGCTGTTTCGCATTTTCTACATCATAATAAGTCACTTCTGCAGGTGGAAGTGGAAAAAATGGCAATGTATCCTGATTTAAATAACGATACATCATAATTCCAAGAGAATACAAATCTACACGAAAATCATAATGATTACCACGGTATATTTCAGGAGCCATATAATTGATAGTTCCTTTTTGCGACAATTCCATCATGGCATCATGAGCTTCAATTGTTCTTGCAATACCAAAATCTCCTAATTTAAAATCCCCCTGATCTGACACAAAGATGTTTGCTGGTTTGATATCTCTATGAACAATATCATACCTTTCACATCTTTCCAACGCTTTACAAATATCAATTCCGAGCCGAATGACATCTGTTCTGTCCATAACATGTTCTTTTCTATAAACATCCAATGGTGTCAGAAGTTCCATTCGTATAATTATATCCCATCCAATACCATCTTGATGTTTCCTGACCTCATGATCCTCGTAACTGACAATATTCGAAAATCCTTTCAGCTTGTACATCATCTCGAATTCTTTTACGATCTCTGACGCAACGCTTTTAAAATATATTTCCAGGCTTCCCTCATCTTTTCCAATATTTTTACGTATCTGTGATAAATCCTGTTCTGATTGGGGAATACTGATTACTTTTAAAGCAGCTCTATACTGAGAACCAAAATCCTCTCTCGCAATCTCATATACCGTTCCAAAACTACCCGAACCGATTTTTCTAACAATATGCCAACCTTTATATTCAAACAATGCATTATTATCTGTTTCCATACTGTCCCCCACAGAATAAATCGTACTTTTTACCATGTCTAATGGATTATAGCATATTTCATTTTAATTAGTTTCTAATTACAAAAACTACTCGTTTTATGTAATATTTTGTATAATGTCATTAAACTCTTAGTTTTTTCCAACGCTCATATGCCTTTTTAGTTTTTTCTTCATATCCGCGGCTAATTACAATTCTTCTTCCATCCTTCATTACAAATACATTTTTTTCATATAATTCTACCGCCGGAATATACACAATATAACTATTATGACATCTAACAAAATCAATTACCGGTAAGCGTTCAATTAAAGAACCAAGTTTTTCATTTGTAATAAATTCTCCTCTGGTTGATACAATACGTGTAATTCTTTTATCTCTTTCCAGCAACATTATTTCTTCCGGAGGCAATACCAAGAATGCTTTTCTGTGTATTTTAAAAACAATTCTACATTTCAATTTTCTTAATCTTAGCATCGCCTTATCCATAATTTCACTGAGTCGTGCTTCCAGTTGTTGTTTTAACACGACACAAAGATGCTGAACTTTGTAGACATTTAGTACGCATGTCAATTCTCTTGCCAAAAAAATAATCTGACATCCAGGCCATTGCTCGCTTATCTGACATGCCAGATCAACTCCATGATTATCACCAAATTCAATATCCATAAAAAGAATATGGAAAACAATGTCATTGTGCGCTTTCAACGCATTTAATCCAGAAAAACCAATAACTGTCAAATCTATCTTCTCTTGCCGGCTATAAACGTTTAACAGATTCTCTATTTTAACTCGCCATGTTTCTTCTCCATCACATATACCAATACGCAATCATTCACGTCCTCCATTCATCAAACATTATTCATGTTAACTCCTGCCCAACGCTCAAATGCCCTTCTTGTATGTTCTCGATACCCACGACTGATCAGGACTTTACTTCCATCACACATTTCAAAACCTTTATTTGTATATTTAACAACTGCCGGTAAATACACTATATAACTATGATGACATCTGACAAAATCTACTGATGGAAGTTTCTCCTCCAAAACACTGATTTTTTCATCTATAATATGTTCACCTTCTAAAGAAATAACCCTGGTAATTCTTTCTTCCCGTTCAAAATATATCATCTCTTCCAGCGATAATAGAATTTTATTACTTCCATGAATTGACACTGTAATTTTATTAAACATCTGTTTCATCCGATTCTTCGCATCATCCATAATCTCATAAATCTTGTCTTCAAATTGATTTTTAAGGATATAATTCAAATGTTCTGAACGGTAAACATCAAATATATATTCCAAATAATTTGTCAAATAAAGGATCTGACACTCCGGCCATCTTTTATTTACTTCACAAGCTAATTCTATGCCACTTACATCCTCAAATGTAACATCCATAAATAGAATATCTAATGCCAGACCTCTATACGATAGCAACATATTCTCATGCCTGAATTGAAAAACTTTTAACAGGATATTTCTTTCTCTTCCATATTCACTTAGCATATCTGTGACTTTTCTTTGCCATTCTATATCCCTATCACATATACCAACTCGTATTTCCACTTTCAATCTTTCAATTCCTCATTTCTATTGGCGATTATACCATATTCCTTAGATTTATTTTTTATCACGTCAAAAACTGCATGTTTTGTGTAATATTTTGCAGAAACGTTCGGCGTTTTTGTCCAATTCCAATACTACTAGTCACGAAGTGGATAGTAATTTAATGTTTAGTCATGTATAATATCGTATTAAAAAGATGGAAATATCGTAAAATTTTGTTATACTATATATCAAAGGAGGGATTTATTTGACTTATCACACATTAACAAGCAAACAAACTGTCGATTCCCTGTCATCCAATGCAGCTGTTGGACTTTCATCTCCACAGGCTCAGGAACGTCTGCAGCAATATGGCGAGAATAAACTCAGGGATCAAAAAAAGAAAACTAACCTGCAGCGATTCTTTGACCAATTTAAAGATGCCATGATCCTGATCTTAATTCTGGCAGCAATTGTATCTTTCATCATTGCCTGCACAGAAGGCGATCTCAAAGAATTTTTTGAACCTCTGCTGATTCTCCTCATTGTTGTCATCAACGCCATTATGGGGATGATGCAGGAAAGTAAAGCAGAAAAGGCACTGGATGCACTGAAAAGTCTTTCAGCTCCTCATGCCAAAGTCCTGCGCGACGGCGAAGAAAAAATTCTGGAAGCGTCTCAGATAGTTCCGGGAGACATTGTACGGCTGGAAGCGGGCGATTTTATCCCGGCAGACGGGCGTCTTTTAAAAAGTACCAGCCTGAAAGTCGAAGAATCTGCACTGACCGGAGAATCTGTTCCCGCTGAAAAAGAGGCCGACATGGTCATCGACGAGAAAGCTCCTTTGGGAGACCGATGCAATATGGTATTTTCCGGCTGCAGTGTTACTTATGGAACAGGACTTGCTGTCATTACCGCCACCGGTATGAATACGGAAATGGGCAAAATTGCCAATCTTCTGGAAAGTGAAAATGAAGGGCAGACACCATTGCAGCAAAAACTTGCCGTTCTGGGAAAGCAACTGGGATTTCTTGCACTGGCCGCCTGTGCTGTTATTTTTATTGTCGGTATATTGAACGGCATTCCGGCCATGGAAATTTTTATGACTGCTGTTTCACTGGCTGTCTCTGCTATTCCTGAAGGACTTCCAGCTATCGTTACCATTGTCCTCTCCATCGGCGTTCAGAAAATGGTTCGAAAAAATGCCATTATCCGACGGCTTCCAGCTGTGGAAACACTGGGAAGTGCCTCCGTCATTTGCTCTGATAAGACCGGAACATTGACCCAAAACCGAATGACCCTGGTAAAAGGTTATCTGGAAGGTATGGATTCTACGGAAGAAATCGGAACAAAGAATTCCGAATCCATTCGCAAGCTTCTGATGTACGGAACCTTATGTTCCGACAGTTCTGTAGTTTTTGGCACGGACGGAGAACAACATGTGGGTGATCCTACAGAAACCGCAATTATTGTGGCAGCACACAAAAATGGTATGGAAAAAAATGATCTCTGTGCCTCTTATCCACGTCTGGCAGAACTTCCCTTTGACTCTGACCGGAAGCTGATGAGTACAGTGAATCGGATTGACGGAAAAAATATCGTAATTGTAAAAGGTGCCTTCGATATGCTGACCAGCCGCTGTGTCAGCGGTGATTTTAAAAAAGCAGCGGAAATGAATTATGAAATGAGCAATTCAGCCCTTCGTGTCCTCGCACTGGCTTATAAAGAACTGGATGAAGTTCCGGAAAATCCTTCCTCGGAACTTCTGGAAAATAATCTTATTTTCCTTGGACTGGTGGGCATGATTGACCCGCCCCGCCCGGAGGCAAAAGAAGCCGTTGCAGTATGCCGAAAAGCCGGTATCAAACCAGTCATGATCACCGGTGATCATGTGGTAACCGCCTCCGCCATTGCACGGGAACTTGGCATTTTAGAATCCGGCGACAAGGCTCTCACGGGTGCCGAACTGGATGCCATGACAGACAATCAATTAGATGCCGAAGTGGAGCATATTTCCGTATATGCAAGAGTTTCACCGGAAAATAAAATCCGGATTGTGAAAGCATGGCAGCGTAAGAATCAGATTGTTTCCATGACAGGTGACGGTGTTAACGATGCACCGGCACTGAAAGCTGCAGATATTGGATGCGCTATGGGCATTACCGGTACAGATGTGGCAAAAGGGGCTGCAGATATTACACTGACAGATGATAATTTTGCTACAATTGTAGATGCTGTTCGGGAAGGCCGGGGCATCTACGCTAATATCATGAAGGTTGTCGGGTTCCTTCTCGGCACCAATATTGGAGAAGTGCTTCTTGTATTTGTTGCCATGCTTCTCTGGCACAAAACTCCGCTGCTCTCCATGCAGCTTTTGTGGATCAATCTGGTCACTGACAGTCTCCCTGCCATAGCACTTGGCATGGAAGAAGTAGAATCCGATGTTATGCTGCAGAAACCCCGCCCGAAAAATGAAGGAATTTTCGCCCATGGATTTGGGGTTCGCATTTTCCTTCAGGGCGTTATGTTCGGTCTTCTGTCTCTGATTGCTTACAAAACCGGAGAAACTGTCACCGGCGCTGTATCAGGCGGACAGACCCTGGCATTCATGGTACTTTCCCTGTCACAGATTGTTCAGGCATTTAATATGCGTTCTGAACATTCCTTATTTAAAATCGGTATCTTCAGCAACCGCAAACTGAACGGCGCAGCGCTGATTTCCCTAATTATGGTAGCACTGGTACTTTTCACACCACTCTCCATACCATTCGGACTGGTACTGCTTCCAGGAAAACTCTATCTTATCGGATTGGGACTGATTCTTGTACCACTTGTGGTCATGGAATGCTCCAAGGCATTCGGACTGATCAAACATCATCACTAATCAAAATTTCCCCGGGGATTTTTACATTTTCCCCGGGGAAATCTTTTTCAAAATCGTCAAAAACATCTTCTGCGGCAATTCAAAGATAAATACGATTCCCAATACAATGGCAACCGCACATTTTACCGCCTGATACCCTGTCTGTACCGCAAGGCGAAGCTGATCTGTCACAATATAATAAGCAGTCCAGTAAACTCCTGCCCCGGGAACCAGTGGAAATATCCCGGATATCAGGAAAATGGTAACCGGGCATCGCTGCCATACCGCCGTAAATCTTGATAAAAAAATTACCACCATAGTTGCAAACATAGAAGCGATTGCAGGGCTGCTTGCTCCCTGCAGCAAAGAATAAATACCCCATCCGGCTCCCCCGATCAGACCACAATATAGGTAATACTTGCGGGGAACACTGAACAGTACAGAAAAAGCAATCGTGCCTGCCATTGCTGCAATCAGCTGCATGATCATAATAAAATTCCCCCTCCTGTCAATCGGCTCATAACTGCAATTCCCATTCCTACTCCTATGGCAATACACAGGAATACCAAAAGTGCATCCAGCATTCTTACTGCCCCCGAAATATAATCACCATCTGCTATATCACGAATCGCATTGGTAAAAGGCACACCGGGAACCAGGGGCATAATAGAACCGATAATCATATAGTTGAGATGCTTTCCGAATCCTGTCAGATACATAATTCCACAGAGCACAGTCACCAGAGCACCGCCGCCGATATTTCCTACAATCTTAGACAGATACGGACTGCTAATCTGCAAAACATATCCATAGAGCATCAACCCGACTAAAAATGCCGCAGTACTGTCCCAAATATTTCCGCCAAATAAGTAACAAAATGCTGCACTTCCCAAACCCGAAGCGAAAATCTGCACACTTTTTCGTTTGTCCGGCATATTTTTTATTTTATTAATTTCCTCCATTGCCTGCGCAACCGTATACTTTCCCTCTTCAATTTCGCGGGAAAGCTGATTCACCGCGGTCACTCTGTCCAGATGTGTACCGCTCACCGGAATGTGCTGTACTTTTGCAAAAAACTTTTCCTTTTCACTTCCCGCCGTTACAAAAATACCGTTGCTCAAAACAAACTCATTTCCTGACTGCACACCGTAATGCCTGCATATTCGATCCATCGTTTCTTCCACACGGAAAATTTCAGCTCCGTTTTCCAGAAGAATATGACCCGCCTGAAGGGCCAGTTCCATAACTACTTTATCACTGGGGGTATTCACATTTATATCTCCCTTTTATTTCTTAATCAGTCAACCAATCAACACTTTCTTCCCTTCAAAAGCAAACCCATACTTACGGATCCGCTCCTTCGGAATTCCTCCCGCAATAAGTGCTGCATCATATTGTTTTTCTTCTATCTGACGCAGTGCCTCCTTCACTGTATCTCTCAGACTTTCCTCATCCTCCGGGTCATGTACCTTGAATTCCAGAAGGATAGCATCATTTTTTTCCGATTCCCGGGGATCCAGCATTACATCATATCTTCCAAATCCACTCTCACGATTAGAAGTTATGATATATCTGTCCTGCAAATCCACCATCAAACCCAGAACAAATCCATGGTAAAAACGTTCCGGCTCAGCACCGGAAGGATTTTTTCCTGTATCAAAATAACTGAATGTACTGAGTGTCACACGATTCATATATGCATTCATGGCCTTTACATTTCCTGACAGAAGTGCCCTCACAAAGTCATTGTAATCTGACTCCGTATTCGAGAACCAGTCACGCACCATGTTCTGGAACATCAGTCTCACTTCCCGATTAGTAAGTGCAAGCTGGTATTGGGGCTGTCTTCCCTCAGGAATATCCTGATAACTTTCAAAAGAGAGAACTTTCAAATAACCGCTTGCCAGAAGAAGGCTCCACACCGCCCTCTCATTTCCATTCAACTGATTATAGACAATCTGCTCATCAATAGGTGACAGGATAGACTCTCCACTCAACAAATCTTCAAATTTTTCCTTAATGCCGCTGCTTCCTTCACGTATCAGCTTTCCCACAAGACTATTAGAGCTGGTGTTCGCCCAATATGTTGTGAATTTACCGGTATCTAAAAAATTCAGGATAGACCACGGATTATAAATATCCTTATGCCTGCCAAAGATAAACCCGTCATACCACTGTCTAACATTCTCCTTTTCTTCTTCCAGTCCACATTCCTCCAGTGCCTCAAACACTTCCTGTTCCGTGAATCCAAAGGATGTAGCATATTCATCAGAAGTGGTCGTTACAACCTTAAGATTATTTAAATCAGAGAATATAGATTCTTTACTTACCCGTGTAATTCCAGTCATAATTCCACGTTCCAGCCATGGGTTTGTTTTAAAAGTAGAATTAAACATACTTCTTGTAAAAGCCACCAACTCATCCCAGAATCCGTCCACGTAAGCCTCCTGCATAGGAGTGTCGTACTCGTCCAGTAAAATGATAACCTTTTTTCCATAGTATCTGTACAAATAATCCGATAACTTGTAAATAGCAATCGTTGCCACTGTTTCCGGCATTCCCACCCGAACAGATTTGTAAAATTCTTTATCTGCTTCCGTCATACAGTTACTTGACAATAAAAAACTATTTCTAATATACAAATCTGTAAGTAGGTGTCCAATCCTCTCTTTAGTCGATTGAAAATTTGTTTCTTTCACATTCGCAAAAGACAGACTAATAACAGGATATGTTCCCTGAATCTTCCTATACTCCTCTTTTTCCCAAATAGAAAGTCCTTCAAACAAATCCCCACGTCCTGCATAATCTACGGAGAAAAACTTTTCTAACATACTCATGTTCAAAGTTTTTCCAAAACGGCGCGGACGGGTAATTAATGTCACATCATCCTTACTTTCCCACCACTCCCGGATAAAGTCAGTTTTATCCACATAAAAACAGTCATTTTTTATTATCTTTTCAAAATCCTGTATTCCAATTCCTACTGTTCTCGCCATAAAAACCTCCCATAAAATTCTCTTCCCCTGTTTTATCTTTAGTATAGCGACTTTCCGTAAAAATTACAATTTGTCAGTATAACAAAAAGTCCAGAAAGTTTAATTTTCTGGACTTTTGAGAGGCGCAGACCGGATTTGAACCGGTGGATACTGGTGTTGCAGACCATTGCCTTACCACTTGGCTACTGCGCCATA
>JBJELU010000129.1:0-1969 GCA_051879355.1 Oliverpabstia sp. | reverse complement strand
TCTCGTTCAGGGCATCCCGGTAACCGGCAATCTCCATTTCGTTGTGGTTCAGGGGTGCACTGTTCTGATTCACGATTTCCGCAATACGGGAATCGCTGGTTACAATGCCCTCAATGGCGTTGGAGCTTTTCACGGACTGAACCTTCGCAATGGCTTCCAGTTCTGTGAAAATCTTAATGTGATCCTCTTTCCGAACGCCTGCCATAGTTTTGAGGGAGGCAATGCTGGCGGTCAAATTGACCAGATTCGCAGGCAGCAGACCGTTATTCAAAAAAGAATAGTCGAATTTGCGCATATACACCAATCCTTTCTGCATAATAGTTTATCATATAATATGCAGAAAAGCAAATAGAACAATTTCGTATCTGCATATACCAAGCCAAATTATATGCAGATAGAGGGAAATTATACCTTGAAACAGAAAAATGCCCGCTGTTCTCGACAACGGGCATTTTCCAATAGAAAGAAGAGAGGTAGAAAAGAGGATCTAGGTCGTTTGAAAGGAAGCGGCTCACGGCTTCCGCCGCCTTTCTTGGTTATAGGATAATCTTGGACTATGACGGGAGTATAAACAACAATCAAACAAATTGCAACAAAATTGTGCCGAAAGTGTTAGATTGCATGAATCCTTTTGAGATATGCCACCGCATCCATATGACCGTGGAAGTAAAGCTCCATACGCTCCATGTCATCCAGTTTTCGCAGCAGATGGTGATATTGGAGAAATGCGGCGTGTTCTTCCGCGGTCATGTGGATTTCGCCTGTTCCTTCCATGACCTTTGCAATAACCGGGAATTGTTTCTTAATGTCAGAAATCTTCTTATGGACAACGGCGTATTCCTCGTTGCTTTCTCGCAAGCTCATAACAATATCGCTGTCGATTTCCGGGAAAGCGTCCTCCAGCCGGGTAACAAAATCAATATATGTGTCACTCATGACCAACACTCCTTTTTTCTCCTACTATACCCTTCGCTCCTAAGAATATCAAATGTGCGAGTTTTTATTGAACCTTCAATGGGTCGGTATGCCCTTTATTAGAGCATATCATATGACCATTATATCGAGCATAATAAGATTATGCAAGATGAATTGGAGGTGTTCTATGATTGTTTATACCCCACTTTGGGAAACACTAAAGAAAAAGGGCCTCTCCACTTATACATTAAGAGTCAAGTTCCAAATCAGCGGCAGCACCGTACAGCGTCTGCGCAGAAATATGTCTGTTTCTACAAATACGCTGGATGACTTGTGCAGATTACTTGATTGTTCCCTGTCAGAAATTGCAGAGCATATTCCTGATGGTGAGCAAGAAAACACGGATATGGAAAATCACGATTGAACAAGCAGGAA
Organism: Oliverpabstia sp.; assembly: GCA_051879355.1. Classification (GTDB taxonomy): domain Bacteria; phylum Bacillota; class Clostridia; order Lachnospirales; family Lachnospiraceae; genus Oliverpabstia. The sequence goes on along the minus strand of JBJELU010000129.1, from coordinate 619 downwards.
CAAGTCGTAAAAGACCCGTTCCTGCTTTTTTATCGTTCCGGTTCTCTTGGACGAGGGTGTTCTGGTGTTTCTTCCTCCGGCGCATCATCCATCAGCGCCTTATCCTTCTGATCCATGTTCAGCAGGATATTCAGTTCCTTCAGCCGTGAGGATTTCTCCGCCAGTTCCGCTTCCTTGGCAAAGGGTGTTTCCATCTCCACCTTGGCGTTGGCAAGCTGAGTTTGGGTATCCTGCAATGCTGCCTGATATTCTGCCAGCTCCTTTGCCAGACCGTCCACCAGATTGTCCATTCGGGTGATATTGCCGAAAATGTCAGCGCCCAGGCTGATGGTGTGGGACATTGCACCCTTCATGGTCAGTCTGTAATCCGTATGGGCAGCATCGTACTGGAGGGACATGGAAAACCCCCGGTACTGTCCCAGCAGAACAGGCTCGGAGCCTTGAAGTTCAGTGCAGGCGTTGATGACCGCCTTGCCAGCCGCTTCTTTTTCGGAATAGTGGGTATCCCTAATCTCCATGCCGATGAAGCCCTCTGCCGGTTTGGGGTGTGCCTGCGCCGTTGCCACATCCTTTTCATAGCCTGCAATGGCCTCGGTGAGTTTGGCGATGTCAGCCGGAT
>JBJELU010000128.1:0-2002 GCA_051879355.1 Oliverpabstia sp. | reverse complement strand
GTGTTTTTTATTGCCTAAACGACAAGGCCCAATCGTTCAATCTTTCGCCGGTGTTCTGTACCGGTGGTCATGATATAGATTCTTGTTGTGTCGATGCTGCTGTGTCCCAAAATATCAGCCAACTTGGCGATGTCTTTCTCAATACCATAAAAGGTTCGAGCAAACAGCTTGCGAAGATTGTGGGGAAACACCTTGCTGGCTTTTACTCCGGCTGCCTCGCAGAGAGATTTCATCTGTGCCCAAATATTGCTCCGGTCCAACGGCTTCCCGTTTCTGGTAATAAAGATTGCTCCAGAACGGATGCCGTTTTTCTTTGCGTGATCCAGAAGCATCTTCTTTAGCTTACCCGGAAGTAATATCGTCCTGGTTTTGCTTTTACATCTGACAGTGATTTCTCCACGCTTTACAGCTTCTGCGGTAAAGAACCGCAGTTCAGAGACACGAATGCCAGTGCCGCAGATGGTTTCCAGAATCAGATACAACTGGGGCCGGTCCTTGGCCGCCGCCAGCAACCGAAGATATTCTGATTTCGTCAGTTCTTTTTCCTCAGCACAGTAGGTCTGTCGTTGGGTCTTGATGTTTTTTACTTTGCAATCTGACCAGCCCAGGAAGGCCAGCAGGCTGTTGATGCTTGCCAGCATGGAATTGATGGAGCTGGCCGCATATCCTTTTTCAATCAGAAATTTCTTATAAGCCATCATCCGCTCTTTTGTCACAGTCTGTTGGCCTGCAAACAAATGAAAAGCACGGACATCCCGGAGATATTTCTCTACGGTGGCCGTGCTTTTTTCCTCCAGGACCAGATATTCACGAAAGGCATGGATGGTTTCTTCAGATAATATTCGTTCTGCCATTTTGGTTCCCTCCTAAGTGCGTTATTTGGATTTTCATACATATTGTATCCAATTCCAAACCTTTTTTGCACAGGACGCACAGAGGGAAAAGTACGTTGAGAAGTTTTATTTATTTGATGGATAGATCTGCAAGATTGACGATCCGCTTTTGCTGCTTTCGGGCATACCGCACTGTCTGATAGGCCCCGCCGCTGTCATGCTCAATGCAGCAGACAACCAAGTGGGATCTGTCAACCATTTCCCAATTACGAATCTGCATGGCTGATTTGAAATGTGCAGCGGCAGAGTTTTGGCATATCTCAATCTCGTCGTAATAGCGATGAAAGCTATCCTCATTTTTTTGGTATTCCGCTGTTGGATACGGCAGCACCAGGACGAGGGCACTGTTGTCATCCCACAACGTTCGCTTGGCTCTGCGCACAGCAGAGGACGCAAGCTGATCGAATTCTCCGCTTCGGCCAACAAGAAATTCCACATATTCTTTCTCTGCCAGCAGGCGTTGAATGACAGCTTCCAGCCGTTTTTCAATTAGAGAAACCTGCGAGACATTGCGGTGCCCGAAAAAGCTGACTGTGAATATCTCCATGTCAGGGCTGCCACCTCCATTTTTTGAAAACGTGCCAGGACTGTAGGAATCCTGACACGTTTTTTCAAGCAGTCCGAAAGGGGTAATCCAAAATTTGGACGCAAAACCGCTTAAAGAGTGACCGCATCAGTTTGTTTCCCACATAGATTTAATTATAAAGGATATATTCACACAATTCAAGATAAATAACGGAACAGTTCCAATATAAATTCACTATCTGCCGGATACAATATCACAAAGGTGGTGATATTGTGTACGAAGAGGAGTTTCCTCTGCGCCTTGCGCAGCTTAGGACGTTGAAGGGCATTTCAGCCCGAGACATGAGTTTGTCTATCGGACAAAATGCCGGTTATATCAACAATATTGAGACCGGAAAAGCCCTCCCTTCGATGGGCAATTTCTTCTATATCTGTGAATACCTTAACATTACTCCAAGTGCTTTTTTTGATATGGATGCACGCAATCCTGAGAAATTATCACAGCTGACTGAAAAACTGAAAAAGCTGGATGAATCACAGCTCGACTCCATATCAACCTTGGTGGACGGAATTATTAAGCAGAA
>JBJELU010000127.1:0-36503 GCA_051879355.1 Oliverpabstia sp. | reverse complement strand
CAGGGTGGTAAACTTGCAGGTGATGCAGGTGCAGGCGATATCCTTCTGCTGGATGTAACTCCACTGTCTCTGTCTATCGAGACTATGGGTGGTATTGCAACCAGACTGATTGAAAGAAATACTACAATTCCTACTAAGAAGAGCCAGATTTTCTCTACAGCTGCTGATAACCAGACAGCCGTAGATATCAACGTTGTTCAGGGTGAGAGACAGTTTGCGAAAGATAACAAATCTCTTGGACAGTTCCGTCTGGATGGTATTCCGCCAGCAAGAAGAGGTGTTCCGCAGATTGAAGTTACTTTCGATATCGATGCTAACGGTATTGTAAATGTTTCTGCAAAAGATCTGGGAACAGGTAAAGAACAGCATATTACCATTACTGCAGGTTCTAATATGTCTGATGCCGACATCGAAAAAGCAGTGAAAGAAGCTGCTGAGTTTGAAGCGCAGGATAAGAAGAGAAAAGAAGCAATCGATACCAGAAATGATGCAGATGCTATGGTATTCCAGACCGAGAAGGCAATGGAAGAAGTTGGCGATAAGATTGATGCCAATGACAAGACAGCAGTAGAAGCTGACTTGAATGCATTGAAGGATCTGATTGCAAAAGCACCTGTAGATAATATGACAGATGCTCAGGTTGCTGATATCAAAGCTGCAAAAGAAAAACTGATGCAGAGTGCACAGAAACTGTTCGCAAAAGTATATGAGCAGTCTCAGGCAGGTGCTCAGGGTGCAGGCCCGGATATGGGTGGTGCGGCTCATGGCGGCAATGAAGCTGGATACGGCGATGATGTCGTAGATGCTGATTATAAAGAAGTATAATTTAAAAAATCAAAACCCATGGGGGACGGGGATACGCCAGGTGTCTCCGTCCCTGAAGTTGTGAAAAGGTGAAGAAGATGGCAGATAAAAGAGATTATTATGAGGTTCTCGGCGTCGACAGAGGAGCCGATGACGCAACTCTGAAGAAAGCATACCGTAAGCTGGCAAAAAAATATCATCCTGATATGAATCCGGGAGATAAAGAGGCAGAACAGAAATTTAAAGAGGCAACAGAAGCTTATGGAATACTGAGTGACCCGGAGAAAAGAAAAGCATATGATCAGTTTGGTCATGCAGCCTTCGAAAATGGCGGCGGTGGTGGTGCCGGCGGCTTCGGCGGTTTTGATGGATTTAATTTTAACGGCGGAGATATGGGTGATATCTTCGGTGATATTTTCGGTGATCTATTTGGCGGCGGCAGGGGAAGCCGAAGAGCCAACAACGGTCCGATGAAAGGTGCCAATCTGCGGGCAGTTGTTCATATTACATTCCAGGAAGCAGTATTCGGCTGTGAGAAAGAACTGGAACTGACGCTGAAAGATACCTGTAAGACATGCGGCGGCAATGGTGCAAAACCGGGAACATCTCCGGAAACATGTTCGAAGTGTAATGGTTCCGGTCAGGTGGTGTATACCCAGCAGTCCATGTTTGGTATGGTGAGAAATGTACAGCCGTGTCCTGACTGTAATGGAACAGGTAAAATCATCAAAGAAAAATGTCCGGAATGCCGCGGTACAGGTTTTACATCTGAAAGAAAGAAAATTTCTGTATCAATTCCTGCCGGTATTGATGATGGACAGAGTATCCGTATTCGTGAAAAAGGAGAGCCGGGTACCAATGGAGGTCCAAGAGGGGATCTGCTGGTAGAAGTGCAGGTGGCCCGTCATCCGATTTTCCAGAGACAGGATATGAATATCTTCTCTACAGCTCCGATTACATACGCACAGGCAGCCCTGGGCGGTACGATTCGGATCAATACTGTGGATGGAGAAGTGGAATATGAAGTAAAACCAGGCACACAGACGGATACCAAGATTCGTCTTAAAGGTAAAGGTGTTCCGTCTCTTCGCAATAAAAATGTGCGTGGAGATCACTATGTGACTCTGGTGGTTCAGGTTCCCACAAAACTGTCAGAAGAAGCAAAAGAGGCTCTTCGTGCATTTGATGCGGCCTGCGGCAATCGTCCTGCCGGAAAAGCACAGGAAAAGAAAAAGAGCTTTATGGATAAATTGAAAGAAACATTTGAAGACTAAAAGCAAAAAGATGGTAATGCAAAGTGCAAAGCCATCTTTTCTTTTTATTGCACTTTTTCTGTTTTTGCGATATATTAGATGGGAGTGACAGTTAGAGTTCATGTATGAGGTGAATGAGAGATGAAGTGGAAGAAATTTCGAATAAAGACAACGACAGAGGCTGAGGATATTATTATCAGTACTCTGTATGATATTGGTTTGGAAGGTGCTCAGATTGAGGATAAAGTACCGCTGACAGCTCTGGAAAAAGAGCAGATGTTTGTGGACATTCTCCCGGATGGACCGGAAGATGACGGGATTGCATATCTGAGTTTTTTTGTTGAGGAAGAAGAAAACGGCACTTTGGTTATGAATGGAAATCCGGTGACTGAGGAAGAAGTGCTGCATGCGGTAAAGGAGGAACTGGACGGACTTCGTCTGTTCTGTGATATTGGTGAAGGAAGTATTGCTGTAGATGAGACTGAGGATATAGACTGGATCAATAATTGGAAACAGTATTTTAAACAGTTTTATGTGGATGATATTCTGATTATACCTTCCTGGGAGAAAGTAAAAGAAGAAGATAAAGACAAAATGATCATTCATATCGATCCGGGAACTGCATTTGGAACCGGTATGCATGAGACAACTCAGCTTTGTATCCGTCAGCTGAAAAAATATGTGACAGAGGATACAGAACTTCTGGACGTAGGTACCGGAAGTGGAATTTTATCTATTATCGCGCTGAAAATGGGTGCCAGACATGCAGTGGGAACCGATCTGGATCCCTGTGCGGTGCCGGCGGTGGAAGAAAATAAAGAAGTAAATGAGATACCGGCAGAAGCATTTGATATGATGATTGGTAATATTATTGATGATACAGAAGTTCAGGACAAAGTGGGATATGGAAAATACGATATCGTGGTGGCAAATATTCTCGCGGATGTACTGGTTCCGCTGACTCCTGTGATTGTGAATCAGATGAAGCCGGGTGCTGTCTATATTACCTCCGGAATCATTGATGATAAAGAGAGAACTGTGGTTGAAGCTGTGAAGGCAGCGGGACTTGAAATCGTTGAGATCACGTATCAGGGAGAGTGGGTCTCAGTAACAGCCAGAAAGCAGGCATAACATGTATCGTTTTTTTGTGGAAAAAGAACAGATTGACCGGGAACAGAGAAATATCCGTATTATGAATGGTGATGTTAATCATATTCGAAATGTACTGCGCATGAAGCAGGGAGAAAAAGTACTGATCAGTGATGGCGGAGATGAAGAATATTTGTGCTGTGTGGAACAATTATCTCAGGATCAGGTTCTTCTTCATATCGATGACATTATGAAAGCAGATAGAGAATTACCATCTCGTATTTATCTGTTTCAGGGACTTCCCAAAAGTGACAAGATGGAATTGATTATTCAGAAAGCTGTGGAACTGGGGGCCTATGAGATTATCCCTGTGGAGACCAGGCGGTGTGTGGTGAAACTGGATGCCAAAAAACAGGAAAGCAAGATCCGCCGCTGGCAGGGAATTGCGGAAAGTGCAGCAAAACAGTCAAAGCGGATGATTATACCCCGGATTCATCCGGTCATGAAGTACTCCCAGGCACTCCGATATGCACAGGAGATGGATGTAAGAATCATACCTTATGAGATGGCAGAAGACATGGAGCATACAAGAAATTATCTCTCACAGATTCAGCCGGGACAGTCAGTTGCCGTATTTATTGGGCCGGAGGGAGGATTTGCTCCGGAGGAAATTGAAGAAGCCCTGCAAAACCAGACAGAACCTGTCACATTGGGCAAAAGAATCCTTCGTACGGAGACGGCAGGTCTGACGATCCTGTCGGTGCTTATGGTACTTTTGGAAGGAAAATAGTGGAAAAGAGGAAAAACATTGGAAATATATCTGGATAATTCTGCCACAACACGCTGTTATCAGGAAGTGTGCGACATCATGGTGAAAACAATGAGGGAAGATTATGGAAATCCGTCTTCCATGCACATGAAAGGCGTGGAGAGCGAAAAATATATAAAAGAAGCTGCTTCAAGTATTGCAAAGACTCTGAAAGTAAATGAAAAAGAGATTTACTTTACGTCCGGAGGAACAGAATCAGATAACTGGGCGCTGATTGGAACTGCTCTTGCAAACCAGAGAAAAGGGAAACATATCATAACCACAGCGATTGAGCATCCTGCAGTTTCTGCACCCTGCGAATTTCTGGAAAAACAGGGATTTACGGTGACAAAACTGGGAGTCGACAGTCAGGGAAGAATTTCCCTTGAGGAGCTGGAACAGGCCATCACACCGGAGACCATCCTGGTTTCTGTGATGTATGTGAATAATGAAATCGGTACTGTCCAGCCAATAGCTGAAATCGGTAATCTGATCAAACGGAAAAATCCGGGTACTTATTTTCATGTGGATGCTATTCAGGCGTACGGAAAATATCGTATTCTTCCGAAAAAGCTGAAAGTGGATATGTTGTCGGTCAGCGGTCATAAAATTCATGGCCCGAAAGGAATCGGATTTTTGTATATTGATGAAAAAGTTAAAATCTTCCCCTATATCTATGGGGGAGGACAGCAGAAAGGAATGCGTTCCGGAACAGATGCGGTGCCGCAGGCAGCAGGACTTGGTGTTGCTGCTGAGAAAATCTACAGAAATCTGGAAGAAAATGTGAATCATATGCGGCAACTTCGGGATTATTTTACGGAAGAACTGCAGAAAATAGATCAGGTGGTGGTTCACGGTGCGGATGGAGAAGAATGTGCTCCCCATATTGTGAGTGCGGCATTTGTGGGGGTACGGAGTGAAGTATTGCTTCATACGCTGGAAGACCGGGAAATTTACGTATCAGCCGGAAGCGCATGTTCTACGCATAAAAGAAGCGGCAGTCCAACGCTGACTGCTATCGGTCTGCCCAAAAATCAGATGGAATCAACGGTTCGTTTCAGCTTCTGTGAAGATACAACGAGAGAGGAACTGGAAAAAACACTGGAGGTACTGAGGGAAGTACTTCCTATGTTGAGAAGATACGCACGAAAATAAAAATCCGCCACAGACAGCTATGTGCGAATGGATAACTGTGGAGATAAAATCGGAGGTGGAAAATGTTTAAAGCATTTTTGGTAAAATATGCAGAAATAGGAATTAAAGGAAAAAATAGATATTTATTTGAAGATGCACTCATCCGCCAGATGGAGTATGTCCTGAAGGACGTGGAGGGAACCTTCCGGGTCACAAAAGAACAGGGAAGAATCTATGTGCAGACGGAAGGTGAATTCGATTATGATGAGACACTGGAGGCACTGAAGCGGGTGTTTGGAATTGCTTATATCTGTCCTGTTGTTATCCGTGAGGATGAAGGGTTCGAAAAACTGGCTGCCGATGTGGCAGAGTATGTGGATCATGTGTATCCGGACAAGAACAAGACATTTAAGGTATATGTGCGCAGAGCAAAAAAGACATATCCGGGAACCTCGATGGAACTGAGTGCGGATCTGGGCGGACGGATTCTGGACGCTTATCCGCAGATGCATGTAGATGTTCATCATCCAGAAATTCTTTTGACTGTAGAAATACGTGAAAAAATATATATTTACTCAGAGTCTATACCAGGTCCCGGCGGAATGCCGATCGGAACAAATGGAAAGGCCATGCTGCTTTTGTCCGGCGGTATTGACAGTCCGGTGGCAGGTTATATGATCGCCAAACGTGGAGTTAAAATTGATGCGGTATATTTTCATGCACCGCCGTACACAAGCGAACGTGCGAAACAGAAGGTTGTGGATCTGGCAAAGTTGGTTGCCCGCTACAGTGGTCCCATCAATTTGCATGTGGTTAATTTTACAGAAATACAGCTTTATATTTATGAAAAATGTCCTCATGATGAACTGACGATTATCATGCGCCGCTATATGATGAAAATTGCAGAGACGATCGGGAAGAATACAGGTTGTCTTGGTCTGATCACAGGTGAGAGTATCGGACAGGTTGCCAGTCAGACTGTGCAGAGCCTTGCGGCTACCAATGAAGTATGTACCATGCCGGTATTTCGTCCGGTAATAGGTTTTGACAAACAGGAAATCGTAGATATTGCTCTGAAAATCAATACGTATGAGACTTCGATTCAGCCGTATGAAGATTGCTGTACGATCTTTGTGGCAAAACATCCGGTGACAAAACCGAATCTGAATGTGATCAAAAAATCAGAACAGAATCTGGAAGAAAAAATTGAAGAAATGCTGGAAACGGCAGTTTCCACTGCAGAAGTAATCCATATACGGTAATAAAAGAGGAGCATATCACGTTATGTGACAGCTCCTTTTCGTATCGACAATTAAAGGATGTATGGTTTTAATACATTCAGTACCTCGTCAAGATTTGCACCTTCTGCATGGATATTCAGATCGATGGGTTTGGAAAGATCCAGACTGAAGATGCCCATGATAGATTTTGCATCAATGACATATCTTCCGGATACCAGATCAAAATCGAAATCGTATTTGGAAATATCATTTACAAATGCTTTTACTTTGTCGATGGAATTAAGTGAAATACTAACTGTTTTCATTAGACGTTCCTCCCAAAATTCAGATAATTTTTGTTATTTCTAAAACTTATCTTACCTTTTCGAGTATAAAAAGTCAAGGTGAAAGCATACAAAGATTTTGTTAAATAATTATAAAAAGTCCTATGAAATAACGAAAAGAAAGAAGGTATCTAATGAAAGGCAAAGTTGCATTGCACAATTTGGGCTGCAAAGTGAACTCATACGAGACAGAAGCCATGCAGCAGATGCTGGAGGCGGCAGGATATGAGATTGTTCCGTTTGCCCCCGGAGCGGATATTTATGTGATTAATACCTGCACAGTGACCAACATAGCAGACAGAAAGTCCCGACAGATGATTCACAAGGCCAAAAAAATGAATCCGAATGCCATTGTTGTGGCGGCAGGCTGTTATGTACAGGCCGGAAAAGAAAAAGCAGAGACAGATATGTCTATTGATCTGATAATTGGAAATAATAAAAAGCAGGAACTGATTCCGCTGCTGGAGGAGTTTCAAAAAAACAGGAATCGCGGGCAGGGATTAATCGATATCGGTCATACCAGAGAATACGAGAAACTTGAGATTGACCGTACGGAGGAACATACAAGGGCATATATTAAAGTACAGGATGGCTGTAATCAGTTCTGCACCTACTGTGTGATTCCCTATGCGCGTGGCCGGGTCAGAAGCAGACGGACAGAAGATGTGGTCAGAGAGGTGGAACGTCTGGCATGTTCCGGATGCCAGGAAATTGTGTTGACTGGTATACATCTGAGTTCGTATGGTGTTGACAGGAAAGAGGAAGGGGAAAATCTCCTCAGTCTGATCCAGGCGGTGCATCAGGTGAATGGAATAGAAAGAATCCGTCTGGGTTCTCTGGAACCGGGAATCATTACAGAAGAATTTGCAGCTGCGATTGCGAAGCTTCCAAAAGTGTGTCCTCATTTTCATTTGTCACTGCAGAGTGGGTGTACATCAACATTGAAACGGATGAATCGAAGATATACTGCAGAAGAATATCGGGAAAAATGTGAAATTCTCAGAAAATACTATCCGGCTCCGGCACTTACCACAGATATTATTACCGGATTTCCGGGAGAGACGGAAGAAGAATTTGCCGAATCACGTGCTTTTGTGGACAGCATTGGATTTTACGAGACCCATATTTTTCCTTATTCCAGGAGAGAAGGAACGAAAGCGGCAGATATGCCTGACCAGCTTCCTGAACAGATTAAAAAAGAGCGATGCAGGAAACTGATTGAATTGGGGAAAAAACACAGAACAGAATATATGCAGCATTTCCTGGGGCAGGAAAAAACAGTATTATTTGAGGAAATACAGACAATTGCTGAAGAAGAATATTGGGTTGGACATACCAAGGAGTACCTGAGAGTCGGTGTGAAGACCAATCAGAACCTGGAAAATAAAATGGCAGTGGTAAAGATTCAAAATATCCTGCAGGAAGAAATTCTCGTGGGAGAAATTGGATGAAATAAATAATTCATAAATTATTCATTGAATTTTATGTAGTTCTGTATTAGAATAAAATAGATATTAAGTATAGTCAAGGACGTGAAAAGATGGCAAATATTAGTAACACACAGTATTTTAAAGTAAAAACAGAGCCTGAAGTGCAGGTTAAGGAAGTTTTGGATATTGTATATACTGCAATGGAAGAAAAAGGTTATAATCCGGTCAATCAGATTGTAGGATATATTATGTCGGGTGATCCTACCTATATTACCAGTTATAAGGGAGCCAGAAGCATGATCATGAAAGTGGAACGTGACGAACTGGTGGAAGAACTTCTGAAAGAGTATATCAAAAACAGAGCCTGGGAGAATCGTCGATGAGAATTCTGGGACTGGATTACGGATCGAAGACGGTCGGTGTAGCCGTCAGCGATCCGCTTGGACTGACTGCACAGGGTGTGGAGATTATTCGCAGAAAATCGGAGAATAAGCTGCGCCAGACACTGGCAAGAATCGAGGAATTGGCTGCACAGTATCAGGTAGAGAAAATTGTACTGGGTTTCCCCAAGAATATGAATAATACACTGGGAGACAGGGCTGAAAAATCTTTGGAGCTTAAAGAGACTTTAGAGAGAAGAACAGGTCTGGATGTTGTTATGTGGGATGAAAGGCTTACCACAGTTGCTGCCAATCGGGTTTTGATGGAGACAGGTGTACGCCGGGAAAACAGAAAAGAACATGTGGATGAGATCGCTGCTATTTTTATTCTGCAGGGATATCTGGATTATCTGCATAACACTTCAAAAAGGGAAGCATAGGCATCATTTTTGGCAGCCGAAGAAAAAAGTTCGAATGGAGAAGAGACAGGACGGTTAGAATAGGAATGGATAGTATTAAATTTTTGACAGAATCAGGAGAAACAGTGGAATTTTATGTGGAGGAACAGACCAGAATCAATGGTGTTGACTATATTCTGGTGACAGATTCTGAAGAAGACGAAGCAGATGCCTATATTCTGAAAGATTTGTCTGCGGATACCGATCCGGAAGCAGAGTATGTGATGGTTGAAGATGAAGTGGAATTGGAAGCAGTATCGAAAGTTTTTGCACAGATGATGGAAGATGTGGATATCGAAATGTAAGTAAAGTGTTCGGAAATCTGGAGGTGCTATTTGAAAAAAAATAACAGCAGTAAATTAAAAATCATTCCGCTGGGTGGTCTGGAACAGATCGGAATGAATATTACTGCCTTCGAGTATGAGGACAGTATCGTTGTGGTGGACTGTGGTCTTGCATTCCCTGAGGACGACATGTTGGGAATCGACCTGGTCATCCCGGATATTACTTATTTAAAAGATAATTACGATAAGATTAAAGGTTTTGTGATTACTCATGGTCATGAGGATCACATTGGGGCATTGCCCTATGTATTGAGAGAAATAAATGTGCCGATTTATGCTACAAAGCTGACAATTGGTTTGATTGAGAATAAATTAAAAGAACATAATTTACTTCGTACCACAAAAAGAAAAACGATCAAACATGGTCAATCCATTAATCTGGGATGCTTTCGGATTGAATTCATTAAAACGAATCACAGCATAGCGGATGCTTCTGCACTGGCGATTTATTCGCCTGCCGGTATTGTTGTACACACAGGCGACTTTAAAGTGGATTATACTCCGGTGTTTGGTGATGCCATTGATTTACAGAGATTTGCAGAGATTGGGAAAAAAGGAGTTCTGGCATTGATGTGTGACAGTACCAATGCTGAAAGAAAAGGATTTACTATGTCGGAACGGACGGTTGGAAAAACCTTTGACAATCTTTTTGCAGAACACAAGAATACAAGAATTATTATTGCTACATTTGCGTCCAATGTTGACCGTGTGCAGCAGATTATAAACTCTGCATACAAATATGGAAGAAAAGTAGTGGTGGAAGGCCGCAGTATGGTTAATGTCATCACGACTGCAGCAGAACTTGGCTATCTTAATATTCCAGATAAAACATTGATTGATATTGATGAGATGAAGAATTATCCTGATGAACAGATGGTGCTGATTACAACGGGAAGTCAGGGAGAATCTATGGCTGCATTATCCAGAATGGCTTCCAATATTCATAAAAAAGTATCCATTAAACCGGGGGATACGATTATTTTCAGTTCGAATCCAATCCCCGGCAATGAAAAAGCAGTTTCAAAAGTAATCAATGAACTGTCTGCAAAAGGGGCAGATGTTATTTTTCAGGATGTGCATGTATCGGGACATGCATGCCAGGAAGAAATCAAACTGATTTATTCACTGGTAAAACCACAGTATGCAATTCCAGTACATGGAGAGTATCGTCATCTGAAAGCACAGGCAGATCTGGCAGAGAGTCTTGGAATCCCCAAAGAGAACATCTTTATTATGTCATCCGGGGATGTGATGGAAATGGATGCGGAGTCTGCCGGGATTACCGGAAAAGTTCATACAGGTGCCATTCTGGTAGATGGACTTGGTGTGGGCGATGTTGGAAATATTGTACTGCGTGATCGTCAGCATCTGGCAGAAGATGGAATTATGATTGTTGTACTGACACTGGAACGCTATTCCAATCAGCTTCTTGCCGGTCCGGATATTGTGTCCCGTGGATTTGTCTATGTGAGAGAATCAGAAGATTTGATGGGACAGGCAAAAAGTGTTGTAGAAGATGCTATTGATTCCTGCCTTGACCGCAGAATATCGGACTGGGGCAAGATGAAATCAGCGATTAAAGATTCTCTGGGTGACTTTTTGTGGAAACGAACTAAGAGGAAACCGATGATATTACCAATAATTATGGAGGCTTAGGCTTGATGGACAGAATACAGATGTGTGTAGATTCTCTGTTGGAGGCAATCAGGGAAGGTGAAACATATCAAAGATATCGGAAATGTGAAGAGAAATTGATGGAAAAACCGGAATTGAGAGACAAAATTGACGAATTTCGTGTAGCTGTTTTTCGTTTAAATAATGACAACGGCAATGAAGATCTGTATGAATCCATTGACCGGTTTGAGAAAGAGCACCAGGAATTTCGTAAAAATCCGATTGTCAATGAATATCTGGAGGCAGAACTGGATGTCTGTAAAATGATGCAGCGCATCAACAGCCGGATTCAAAGTGGAGTAGACATTCATATTCCCCAGGTATAAGAACAGATAAGGAGAAGTATGGCTAACAGAAAGAATAAAAGTACTGCATACCGTGTGGCAGTGGGCGGCGCAAAAGGTCTGCTCCGTCTGCTGATTTACCTGTGTGTGGTGTTGGCGATTGTGTTTGCCGGTAAAACTGCGTACAGTTTTGGATATCTGGTTTTTGATGAGACACCTATGGCAGAGACAAAAGAAGCCGGTCAGGATGTGACTGTCATTGTGAAAGAAGATGAGAGTGTATACCAGATCGGTCAGACGCTGGAGAAGAAAGGGCTGATTGAACGCCCTGTCATATTCTGGATGCAGGAAAGACTTTCAGATTATCATGGGAAAATCAAACCAGGCACCTATATCCTGAATACTCATCAGGTGACGGAAGAGATGCTGGCCATTTTATCCGGTGAAAATACAGAGGGACAGCCAGTGGCAGACTCCACGGATGCGGAGGGTACAGGGAAATGATAGTCGATGAAAGAATGGTAACTTATATCAATTCTCTGGACGAAGGGCATACTGCATTTCTGGAGCAGCTGGAAAGGGAGGCTAAGTCTGACGGGGTTCCTGTGATTCGCAGAGAAATGCAGAGCTTGCTTAAATTTCTTCTGGCTGCCGTAAAGCCGGTTCGAATCCTGGAAGTCGGGACAGCAGTTGGATTTTCAGCACTTTTAATGTGTGAGTATAATCCGGTATCCTGTGAAATTATAACCATTGAGAACTATGAAAAAAGAATTCCTGTGGCCCGGGAAAATTTTCGGAAAGCGGGAAGAGAAAAACAGATTATTCTTCTGGAAGGTGATGCGGCAGAAGTGTTAAAGACACTGGATGAACCTTTTGATTTCATTTTTATGGATGCTGCCAAAGGACAGTATCTGCATTTCCTTCCGGATGTTCTTCGTCTGCTGAAGAGCGGAGGAGTTCTGGTTTCTGATAATGTGCTGCAGGAGGGTGATATTATTGAGTCACGATATGCAGTAGAGCGGCGGAACCGGACAATTTATAAACGGATGCGGGAGTATCTGTATGAATTGAAGCATAACAACGAGCTGGTGACATCCCTGATTCCTCTGGGAGATGGTGTGGCACTGAGTACGAAACGATAGGAGATTGATGATATCATGAGAATTCCGGAATTGCTTGTTCCCGCAAGCAGCCTGGAAGTGTTGAAAGTTGCTGTCATCTTTGGCGCAGATGCGGTCTATATTGGCGGTGAAGCTTTCGGCCTGCGGGCGAAGGCAAAGAATTTTTCCATGAAAGAAATGGAAGAGGGAATTCGTTTTGCCCATGAACGCGGAGTAAAAGTATATGTAACCGCAAATATACTGGCTCATAACGATGATCTGGACGGAGTCAGAAGATATTTTGAAGAATTGAAAGCAATCGGCCCGGATGCTTTGATTATCTCGGATCCAGGTGTATTTGCTATTGCGAAAGAAGTGTGTCCTGAGATTGAACGTCATGTGAGTACTCAGGCGAATAACACAAATTACGGCACATATCTCTTCTGGTATCAGATGGGTGCAAAGAGAGTTGTGTCAGCCAGGGAACTATCTCTCAGAGAATTGAAAGAAATCCGGGAGAGAATTCCGGAGGATATGGAAATTGAAACCTTTATTCATGGGGCAATGTGTATTTCTTATTCTGGCAGATGCCTTCTGAGCAATTATCTGACTGGTCGTGATTCCAATCAGGGAGCCTGTACACATCCCTGTCGATGGAAATACTCTATAATGGAAGAAAGTCGTCCGGGAGAGTATTTTCCGGTTTTTGAAAATGAGAGAGGCACGTTCATTTTTAATTCCAAGGATTTGTGTATGATTGAGCACATTCCGGATCTGATAGAAGCCGGGATTGACAGTTTTAAAATCGAAGGCAGAATGAAAACTGCACTCTATGTAGCAACAGTAGCCAGGACCTATCGGAAAGCCATTGATGACTATCTGAAAGATCCGGCTCTGTATCAGAAGAATATGCCCTGGTATCAGGAGCAGATTTCTAATTGCACTTACCGGCAGTTTACTACCGGATTTTTCTATGGAAAGCCATCTGAAGAAGCTCAGATTTATGACAGCAATACTTATATCAAAGAATATACGTATCTGGGAATCGTAGGAGAACGGAATGAATCGGGCTGTTATCGTATCTCTCAGAGAAATAAGTTTTCTGTGGGAGAGGTCATTGAAGTGATGAAACCGGATGGCGAAAACGTGGAAGTGACAGTAAAAAGTATTCAGGATGAAGAGGGAAACTTTATGGAGAGTGCCCCTCATCCCCAGCAGATTTTGTATATTAATCTTGGAACAGAGCTTGAAATGTATGATATTTTACGTCGAAAAGAACCTGTCACGGAGTTTTAGTATAGCACTCTTTTCGATGCGGGAGACATAGGAACGGCTGATATTCAGCCGTTTCGCTATCACCTGCTGAGTGAGTTCGGGTTCTCCGAACAGACCATAACGATAGCGGATCACATCATATTCCAGAGGTGTCAGTGCTTCTTCCAACAGCTGGTAGAGCCTTTGGACATTTTCCTTGTGGATACAGGCAGATGTAATATCTGTATCATTTCCTTCCACAATATCCATCAGATGAATTTCATTTCCCTCTTTATCTGTGCCGATTGGCTCATAAAGAGATACTTCCCGTGATTTCTTTTTCCTGTTTCGAAGCATCATCAGTAACTCATTATCTATACAGCGGGCGGCATAGGTGGCCAGTCTGCTTCCTTTTGACATATCATAAGTAGAGATTGCTTTAATCAGCCCTATGGTTCCGATGGATATCAGATCATCGGGATCCTCATCAAGTCCCTGATATTTTTTTATAATATGGGCAACCAGGCGAAGATTTCGCTCGATTAACACATCTCTTGATTCCATATTTCCCTGAGAATACCTTAACAAATGTATTTTTTCTTCTTCCATCGTGAGGGGTTTCTGAAAAGTTTTCACAATAGCTCCTCACAGGAGATTTCTGTTTAGTTTATGCCGAAAAATATAAAATTGTGCTTTTCCAAGAAGGAGGTTTTTTATGTATACAAGTATTTTATCAGCAACACTTTATGGACTGGAGGCAATTCCGGTTCAGGTGGAGGTGGACGTAAGCAGCGGACTGCCGGGATTTTCCATGGTGGGAAATCTGAGCAGTCAGGTGAGAGAGGCAGCGGAGCGGGTGCGGACAGCCCTTCATAATACAGGAATATCTCTTCCACCCAGCCGTATTACAGTGAATCTGTCTCCCGGTGATGTGCCAAAAAATGGTACAGGATTTGATTTGCCGGTAGCCGGAGGTATTTTATCAATATTGGGGAAAATTCCGGCTTCCAATTTAAAAGATGTGATGATTACCGGCGAAGTTGGTCTGGATGGGAAGGTGCGTGGAGTACGGGGAATCCTTTCCATGATGAAAATGGCGAAAGATAAGAATTGTCATGCATGTATTGTTCCCATGGAAAATATGGCAGAGGCGATGATGATGGATGACTTGAAAATTGTGGGAGTTTCCTGCCTGGAGGAATTTGTGGAGACAGTAAGACATAAGAAATGGAATGAAACAGTGGAAAGACCAATGCTGCCGCCTATGCAGGAGGAAAATTGTGCTGATTTTTCGGATATTTGTGGACAAATATCAGCAAAGAGGGCGGCGCTTCTTGCTGCTTCAGGATTTCATAATCTGCTGCTTATGGGGCCTCCGGGTTCCGGGAAAACCATGATTGCCGGCAGAATTCCCGGACTTTTGCCTGAACTCACAATGGAGGAGTCGATGGAACTGACCAGGATTTACAGTGTAGCCGGCATGCTGCCGAAAGAGTACCCGATGATCAGATATCGCCCGTTTCGCTCACCTCACCACACGATTTCTCCGCAGGCACTGGTGGGCGGAGGAAGGATACCGGAACCGGGAGAAATTACTCTGGCTCATAGGGGTGTGCTTTTTCTGGATGAACTTCCGGAAATGAGAAGGTCTGTTATTGAATTGCTCCGGCAGCCATTGGAGGAAAAACAGATTATGATTGCAAGAATGGGAGGGAGATATTATTTTCCATCGGAGTTTTTGCTGGTGGCTGCCATGAATCCCTGTCCTTGTGGTTATTATCCTGACAGAAATCGATGCAATTGTTCTGAGCAGGAAATCAGTCGATATATGCACCGGGTCAGCCAGCCTTTTCTGGATCGCATTGATCTGTGTGCGGAGACAGTAGCGCTTACCTACAGTGATTTCAGAAAAAATACAAAAAATCATGAGTGGACCAGTGTGAAAATGAGACAGGCGGCCGTTGCTGCACACCAGATTCAAAAAGAACGGTATAAAAACGAAGAATTTCATTTTAATGGAGAAATTCCAACAGAAAAGATTGGGCAGTATTGTGTTATGGAAGCGAATGCGGAGAAATTGCTGAAACAGGCTTTCTCCAGACTGGGCCTGACAGGAAGAGGATATAGCCGTATTCTGAAAGTGGCGAGAACGGCAGCTGATCTTGATGCGAAAGAAGTGATACAAGAAGAACATATGGCAGAAGCAATTGGTTATCGGGGACTGGATAGAAACAATCATGATGTTATATAAACGAACGGGGAGGAAAACAGAGTTTGAAAATTTACGGAAAAAACAGCAGAGAGTATCCTGAAAGATTACGCATATTGGAGGATATGCCGGATAAACTATATGTAGAAGGCGACATGGTAGAGAATGACAGGCCTTCACTGGCGATTGTGGGAGCCCGCAATTGCAGTTGTTATGGGAAAAATATGGCATATGAATATGCACGTATGCTGGCAGCCCAGGGTGTGCAGGTTATCAGTGGGATGGCTCGTGGTGTGGATGCGGCAGCACATGCGGGTGCTATGGCAGGTGGTGGAAAAACGTATGGCATATTGGGATGCGGGGTGGATATCTGTTATCCGGCATCCAATCGGAAATTGTATCAACAGATTCCCGGGCAGGGAGGGCTGATTTCAGAACTTGAACCGGGTACTCCGCCGATGGCATACCATTTTCCCAGAAGAAATCGAATTATCAGCGGTATAGCAGATGGGGTACTGGTGGTGGAGGCAAAAGAAAAAAGCGGTTCTCTGATCACGGCTGACTGTGCACTGGAACAGGGAAAGAATGTATTTGCTCTTCCGGGGCGTGCCGGTGACCTGCTCAGTGAGGGATGTAATCGTCTGATTTACCAGGGTGCAATACCTGCCTGGAAGCCGGAAATTATTCTGGAAGAGATGAAATGGTCGAGAAAAAACGAAGTGTGTAAGTCAAATACAGGTGAAAAAGAAAGATTAGTACTTGCAAGAGAAGATAAATTGGTGTATAGTTGTCTCAATTTGACACCCAAATCGGTTTCTCAGCTTCAGGAAGAAACCGGGTTGTCACCCACCGGACTGATGAGCGGGCTGGTTCATCTGACGATGAATGGTCTGGCGCAGGAGATTGGGAAAAATTATTACATCAGAAGTTAACCGGAAATTGGGGAGGATAACAGTGGCGAAATATCTTGTGATTGTGGAATCACCGGCAAAAGTAAAAACGGTTAAGAAATTTCTCGGCAGTAATTATGAAGTTGCGGCATCCAACGGGCATGTGAGGGATCTGCCTAAAAGCCAGATGGGCATTGATGTTGAGAATGATTACGAACCCAAATATATAACCATTCGCGGAAAAGGAGAGTTGCTTGCAGGGCTTCGCAAGGCAGCTAAGAAAGCTGATAAAGTGTATCTTGCAACTGACCCGGACCGTGAGGGAGAGGCAATTTCCTGGCATTTATCCAAAGCATTGAATCTGGATGAAAAGAAAATGCGCAGAATTACCTTCAATGAAATTACAAAAACAGCAGTAAAAGAATCTATTAAGCATGCCAGAGATATTGATATGAATCTGGTAAATGAACAGCAGGCCCGAAGAGTACTGGACAGGATGGTAGGTTATCGGATCAGTCCGCTTCTATGGCAGAAAATCAAACGGGGACTCAGCGCCGGAAGAGTACAGTCTGTAGCTCTTCGAATCATTGGTGACAGAGAGGATGAAATCAATGCTTTTATTCCGGAAGAGTACTGGACTCTTGATGCCGTGTTTCAGATTCCGGGAGAAAAGAAACCGCTGACTGCTAAGTTTTACGGAAAAGAGAAGCAGAAAGTTTGTATTTCATCAAAAGAGCAGCTGGATCAGATTCTGGAAGAATTGAAATCTGTTCAGTATCAGGTGAAGGATATCAAAAAGGGCGAGAGAACAAAAAAATCTCCTCTTCCATTCACAACCAGTACGCTGCAGCAGGAAGCTGCCAAAACTTTGAATTTTTCCACCCAGAAGACCATGCGGATCGCGCAACAGCTTTATGAAGGTGTGGATGTAAAAGGTCAGGGAACGGTCGGTCTGATTTCCTATCTGCGTACAGATTCAACCCGAATCTCAGAGGAAGCAGATGCAATGGCAAGAGAATTTATTACCTCACACTATGGTGAACAGTATACGGCTGAAACTGAGACGACCAAAAAGGAAAATAAAAAAGTACAGGATGCTCATGAAGCAATCCGTCCCACAGATGTGAACCGACTTCCGGCTGTTGTTAAAGAATCCCTGTCAAGAGACCAGTTCCGTCTGTATCAGCTGATCTGGAAACGATTTGTTGCCAGCAGAATGAAACCGGCTGTTTATGAGACCACGTCTGTTAAGATTAAAGGCGGGGAATATCTGTTTACTGTGGCAGTTTCCAAGCTGGTGTTTGATGGATTTATGTCTGTATATGTACAGGAAGACGATGAAAAAGAGCAGAATAATACTCTTGTAAAAGGTATTGATCTGGATACACAGCTGGTTTTTCAGAACTTTGACAGTCAGCAGCATTTTACCCAGCCGCCGGCTCATTATACAGAGGCATCTCTGGTAAAAACTCTGGAAGAACTGGGAATCGGACGTCCCAGTACCTATGCTCCAACGATCACTACGATTATAGCCAGAAGATATGTGGCAAAGGAGCAGAAGAATCTGTATATGACAGAACTGGGTGAAGTAGTGAATCAGATGATGAAAAAAGCATTCCCCAGTATCGTAGATGTGAATTTTACTGCTACGATGGAAGATCTTCTGGATAAAGTGGGGGATGGCACGGTTGACTGGAAAGTAGTAGTCCGCAACTTCTATCCTGACCTGGATGAAGCAGTAAAGGATGCGGAAAAAGAACTGGAACAGGTAAAACTGGAAGATGAGGTTACAGATATTATCTGCGAAAACTGCGGAAGACATATGGTCATTAAATATGGACCTCACGGCAGATTCCTTGCCTGCCCGGGCTTCCCGGACTGCCGCAATACAAAGCCATATCTCGAGAAAATCGGTGTCAGCTGTCCGAAGTGTGGAAAAGACATCGTACTGAGAAAAACCAAAAAAGGACGCCGATATTATGGATGCGAAGACAATCCGGACTGCGATTTTATGACATGGCAGAAACCGATTGAAGAAAAATGCCCTAAATGCGGCGGATATATGCTGGAAAAAGGAAATAAAGTTGTGTGTGCGGACGAACATTGCGGGTACGTGGCTGTTCGAACCAAATAAATACAGGGGAGCTGCTTTCAGGCAGCTCCTTTTGTGGTTCAGTTGGGGAGGGACGGAGATTCTCCTGTTTCTTCCCAAGCGAAACAAAATCCGCTCAGGAAGAGCATGGGTGGAACTTTTATAGTAAAGATATCAAATATTCAGAAAATATGATAAAATACGTTAAAATAGTATTGCTATTCATGGAAATGCATGATAAAATGACGTTAGACAATGTGAATGAAAAGAAAGGAGTAGAAGATGAGCGTACAGTTATTGGATAAAACCAGAAAAATCAACAAATTGTTGCATAATAATAGTTCGACCAAGGTAGTATTCAATGATATCTGTAAAGTTATGATGGAGACACTGGATTCTAATATTCTGGTGATCAGTAAGAAGGGAAAGGTTCTTGGTGTCAGTCTTTGTCCGGGGGTGGAAGAGATTACGGAGTTGATCGAGGATAAAGTGGGGAGTCATGTGGATCCTTTGCTGAATGACCGTTTTTTAAGTGTTTTGTCCACCAAAGAGAATGTTAATCTTCAGACCCTGGGATTCGAAGGGGACCATATTATGCAGTATTGTGCGATTATTAACCCTATTGATATTGCCGGTGAGCGTCTTGGGACGGTGTTTATGTATCGCAGTACTGCTCCGTATAATATCGAAGATATTATTGTAAGTGAATATGGGACTACAGTTGTTGGGCTGGAGATGATGCGTTCTGTCAATGAAGAGAATGCAGAAGAAGCCAGAAAAGTGCAGGTTGTCAAATCTGCTTTCAGTACACTTTCTTTTTCGGAGTTAGAGGCAATTATTCATATATTTGAAGAACTGGATGGTGATGAGGGGATTCTGGTGGCAAGTAAAATTGCAGACCGTGTGGGCATTACCCGTTCTGTCATTGTGAATGCACTTCGCAAATTTGAAAGTGCCGGCGTTATTGAATCCCGCTCCAGTGGAATGAAAGGAACCTATATCAAGGTATTGAATGAAGTGATTTTCGATGAACTGGAAGAACTGAAAAATCGAAAAAATCATAAAAATTATGAAAAAGAATAAAATACTGCCAAAGGGCAGTATTTTTTTGCCTGTAAATGCATAGAATGATGCCGGAGACTTTATTTTGATATTTCACAAATTTTATGAACTGCCATGGAAAGCGCGTAACGGATAAAGAATAAATAAAGTATAAAATCTTTAAAAATGAGAAAAAGAGAGATATCGTAAGTTATCATGAGATAATACTAAAAAAATGGATAAAAATCGGAAATTATTGAAGTTGCGAAATGAACATAAAATCACTAATATAAGGACTATCGGTAGCACTCAATCAGAGTGAGTGCTAATAAGTAAGGTTTTTATTTTTAAGGAGGCAATAGATATGAAATTAGTACCATTGGGAGACAGAGTTGTATTAAAACAGTTAGTAGCAGAAGAAACAACAAAATCCGGTATTGTACTTCCGGGACAGGCACAGGAAAAACCACAGCAGGCAGAAGTTGTTGCTGTAGGACCTGGCGGTGTTGTAGACGGCAAAGAAATTAAGATGGAAGTTGCCGTTGGTGATCAGGTTATTTATTCTAAATATGCAGGAACAGAAGTTAAGCTGGATGGCGAAGAATATATCATCGTAAAACAGAATGATATTCTTGCAGTAGTAAAATAAGGTAATAGTTAGAATAATTCAAAAATCAGGAGGAATGATATTATGGCAAAAGAAATTAAATTTGGAGCAGATGCCAGAGCTGCACTGGAAAAAGGTGTTAATCAGTTGGCTGATACAGTAAGAGTAACTCTTGGACCGAAAGGAAGAAATGTTGTATTGGCTAAAGCTTACGGTGCACCTCTGATTACAAATGATGGTGTTACAATCGCTAAAGAGATTGAGCTGGAAGATGGATTTGAAAATATGGGAGCACAGCTGATTCGTGAAGTTGCAGCTAAAACCAATGATGTAGCAGGTGATGGTACAACAACTGCAACCGTATTGGCTCAGGCAATGGTGAATGAAGGAATGAAGAACCTGGCAGCAGGTGCCAATCCGATTGTCCTGAGAAAAGGAATGAAGAAAGCAACAGACAAAGCTGTTGAACTGATTGCAGCTATGAGCAAACAGGTAGAAGGTAAAGAGCAGATTGCAAGAGTTGCAGCAGTTTCTTCCGGAGACGAGGAAGTTGGTCAGCTGGTGGCAGATGCTATGGAAAAAGTTTCCAAAGACGGCGTAATTACTATTGAAGAATCCAAGACCATGAAAACTGAACTGGATCTGGTAGAAGGTATGCAGTTTGACCGTGGATATATTTCCGCATATATGGCAACAGATACCGAAAAGATGGAAGCTGTTCTGGATAATCCGTATATACTGATTACAGATAAGAAGATCTCCAATATTCAGGAAATCCTTCCGATTCTGGAACAGATTGTTCAGGCAGGTGCAAAACTGTTGATTATCGCAGAGGATATCGAAGGTGAAGCATTGACAACTTTGATTGTCAATAAGCTGAGAGGTACTTTTACAGTTGCTGCTGTTAAAGCACCGGGATATGGCGACAGAAGAAAAGAAATGCTGAGAGACATCGCTATTCTGACTGGTGGCGAAGTAATTTCTGATGAACTTGGTCTGGATCTGAAGGAAACAACCATGGCTCAGCTGGGACGTGCAAAATCTGTAAAAGTACAGAAAGAAAGCACTGTCATCGTTGATGGTGAAGGTTCCAAAGAAGAAATTCAGGCAAGAATCGGTCAGATCAGAAGCCAGATTGAAGAGACAACTTCTGAGTTTGATAAAGAAAAACTGCAGGAGAGACTGGCAAAACTGGCAGGTGGTGTTGCAGTTATTCGTGTTGGTGCCGCTACAGAAACCGAGATGAAAGAATCCAAACTTCGTATGGAAGATGCTCTGGCAGCTACCAAAGCAGCAGTAGAGGAAGGTATTATCGCAGGCGGCGGTTCTGCATATATTCATGTTACCAAAGAACTGCAGGGTCTGGTAGATAGTCTGGAAGGCGATGAGAAAACAGGTGCTAAAATCATCATGAAAGCCCTGGAAGCTCCTCTGTTCCATATTGCTGCAAATGCAGGTCTGGAGGGATCTGTAATCATCAATAAAGTAAGAGAATCTGAAGTGGGAACAGGTTTTGATGCATACAAAGAAGAATATGTAGATATGGTGAAAGCTGGTATTCTGGATCCTGCCAAGGTTACCAGAAGTGCCCTGCAGAATGCTACAAGTGTCGCTTCTACACTGCTGACAACTGAATCCGTAGTGTCCATTATTAAAGAGGAAACTCCGGCAATGCCGGCAGGAAATCCTGGAATGGGAATGATGTAATATAATATAAAATTTTTATAAGCAGGAGTTTATCGGATAGACGATAACTCCTGTTTGTGTTATAATGAAATAGTTGGGTGTGTTATATACCCGGATAAAGTGGGGGACAACAAAGGACAATAAAAGGCACCAAGGGGTATACAGATGGAAAAAAGATATGAAAGTGATATGACACCAAAAGAAAAATTTCAGAAGGAAGTGCGGAAGATTAAGGCCATGTCCTGGCCGGACAGATTTGCACATATATGGGCTTATTATAAGCCTCATATGGTGGTGGCGGCAATGATTATTGGAGTATGCTGCCTGATCGGAAATATAATTTATCGTTCCAGATTTGATACGGTTTTATCAATCGCTATTCTTAACTGCGGAGCGGGAGATACAGAAGGTATGGCGGAAGATTTTAAAGATTATATGCAGGATGAAGATCCATACCATGAGATTGAGATTGACAGCAGTTTGTATTTTACCGGTGATGACAATGCAGACTATACTTCTGTCATGAAATTAACCACGCTGATTGGTGCCAGCAGTCTGGATGTGATTCTGGCTACCGAAGATCAGTTTGAACGTTACCAGGCTGCGGAAGCATTTATTTCAATGGATGAGCTTCTGACAGAGGAACAGAAGGAAGCATACGGGGATCGGGTCAGTGAGTATGGAATTCGTATCTCTGACAGTGAAAAACTGAAAGAGTATGGACTGAATTCGGGAGAGGATGTCTATCTGGCTGTATTCGCATATACAAAGTATGAAGAGAATGCGAAAGCATTTATCTCATATATAAATGAAGGAGGAGAATCATGAGCGACTTGTATTTGGAGGAACTGGTCAAGAAAAAAAGAACGGGAAAGGATAATGCGATGCGGATCGGCCTTATGGCACTTACTGCAGTTTTGGTAGTACTTGCACTATTATCATGGAATATGCTGATCATTGTTCCGGCTATTGCCATTTGCGTTGCTGATATTTTTATCTTTCCGAGATTTCAGACGGAGTGGGAGTATCAATATGTAAACGGTGAAATCGATGTGGACAGAATCCTGAATAAAGCAAAGAGAAAAAGAGTAGCAAGCTATGATATTTCCAATGCAGAGATTCTGGCACCTGCTGCTTCCCACCGGATGGATTACTACAATAATAATCCCAAATTAAAAGTGAAGGATTTTACATCCTGTGATCCGGAAAGAAGTAAATCCGTATATGCAATGATTGTATCTCAGGAAGGGGAAATTCAGAAAATCCTGTTCGAGCCTACACAGCAGATGCTTCGCGATCTGAGAGCGAAAGCACCGAGAAAAGTATTTTTTGATTAAGTTTGCTGATTGACATTGGTTATTTTTTTTGTTACACTAAGGGACAACATAAGAAGAGAGTAATGAAAGGAGAACAAAAATGGGTACAATTATTGGCGAAGGAATTACTTTTGATGATGTGCTTCTGGTACCTCAGTATTCAGAAGTGACTCCCAATATGGTTGATCTGACTACGCATTTGACGAAAAAAGTAAAACTGAACATTCCTATGATGAGTGCAGGGATGGATACAGTAACCGAGCATCGTATGGCTATTGCTATGGCAAGACAGGGTGGAATTGGTATTATCCACAAGAATATGTCGATAGAAGCACAGGCTGATGAGGTGGACAAGGTAAAACGTTCAGAAAACGGAGTCATTACAGACCCATTTTTCCTGTCTCCGGAACATACATTGGAAGATGCTAATAATCTGATGGCAAAGTTCCGTATCTCCGGTGTGCCGATTACGGAAGGACGCAAACTGGTAGGGATTATCACAAACCGTGATCTGAAGTTTGAAGAAGATTTTACAAAGAAAATCAAAGATTCCATGACATCTGAGAATCTGATTACAGCTAAGGAAGGAATCACGCTGGAAGAAGCAAAGAGGATTCTTGCACAGGCCAGAAAAGAAAAACTTCCGATCGTTGATGATGATTATAATCTGAAAGGTCTGATCACCATTAAGGATATTGAAAAACAGATTAAGTATCCGCTTTCTGCAAAAGATGCAAGAGGACGTCTTCTTTGCGGAGCTGCAGTTGGAATCACTGCCAATGTTCTGGAACGTGTGGATGCACTGGTTAAAGTGAATGTGGATGTTATTGTTATTGACTCCGCTCATGGACATTCAGCAAATATTTTCAGAACCCTGCGTATGATTAAAGAAAAATATCCGGATCTTCAGGTGATTGCCGGTAATGTAGCTACCGGAGCTGCAACAAGAGATCTGATTGAAGCAGGTGCAGATGCTGTTAAAGTTGGTATAGGACCGGGATCTATCTGTACAACACGTGTAGTTGCAGGTATCGGTGTACCACAGATCACAGCAGTTATGGATTGCTATGAGGTGGCAAAAGAATATGGTGTACCGATTATTGCAGATGGTGGTATCAAGTATTCGGGAGATATGACAAAAGCCATTGCTGCCGGAGCAAATGTCTGCATGATGGGAAGTATTTTTGCCGGATGTGATGAAAGCCCTGGAGATTTTGAACTGTACCAGGGAAGAAAATATAAAGTGTATCGTGGTATGGGCTCTATCGCAGCTATGGAGAACGGAAGTAAAGACCGCTATTTCCAGACAAATGCGAAGAAACTGGTACCTGAAGGCGTTGAAGGACGTGTGGCTTATAAAGGACATGTGGAAGATACAGTATTCCAGTTGATTGGTGGGCTTCGCTCCGGTATGGGATATTGCGGTGCTAAAGATATTGAGACATTGAAGACCACAGGAAAGTTTGTGAAGATTTCCGCAGCATCTCTGAAAGAGTCTCATCCGCATGATATCCATATTACGAAAGAAGCTCCGAACTATAGCGTAGATGAGTAATTACGATTGATAAGAAAGGCGGTCTCAGATATGAGACTGCCTTTTTGACAGTATAAGAAAGAACAAGGGGTATTTATGGGGGTACAAAGGAGAAACAACAGTCATATGGATGATGCAGACCGCAGGCGTGCGCGGCTCAGGAGAAGGCAGCGGCAGCTGCGCAGGAGAATACTGATTGTTTTGATCTGTGTTGGCATTTGTCTGATGGTCGGTATAAAGTTTGGGAAAAAAGTTTTATTTGGAGAACAGAAAGAGGAACAGTTCTATTCCGAGGCTGATTTGCCTGGAGCACCGGAAATTATCGTGGATCTGTTGGATGTCAATGAGTATTCCAGACCGGGAATTCCACTGAAGCAGATTCATGGTGTGGTGATTCATTATACGGGAAATTCTGGAAGCAGCGCAAAAGCAAACCGGGATTACTTCAATGGACTGAAAGATAGCCAGGAAAGAAGTGCAAGCAGCCATTTTATTGTTGGACTTAATGGCGAGGTTATTCAATGCATTCCAAGTTCAGAAATTGCGTATGCATCAAATGACAGAAACAGTGATACGCTGTCAATTGAATGCTGCCACCCGGATGAGTCCGGGCAGTTTGCTGAGGCTACTTACCAGTCTATGGTGGAATTGACAGGATGGCTTTGCGCCAGGTTTGGGTTGACCAGTGATGATGTGATTCGCCATTATGATGTTACTGGTAAGATTTGTCCCAAATATTTTGTGGAACATGAAGATGCATGGAATCAATTTAAGGCAGATGTAAATAATAAAATCATAGCGGTTCAGGACAGTATGTGAAATTAGGGATAATTTTCGTTAAGGGAAAGGTGAAAAGGATGGGTGAAAAGACCAGAAAAGAACAGCGATGGGAAGATTGCTGGGCAATAGAAGATTTGTATGTGGAGGATACTCTCTGGGAAGAGGATTTTTGTTATTTCTCTGAAGCGATAAAAGAATTTGTGAAATATGAAGGACATCTGGCAGAGAGTGGTCAGATTTTATTTCAAATGCTGCAGGAACTGGACAATTTGAATTGCAGGTTTGAAAAGATATATGTATATGCCAATCAGAGATATCATGAAGATACCGGCAACAGTCATTATCAGGATTTATCTGCAAGAGCTTCCAGACTTTCCATGGCGTTGGAACAGGCAGCGTCTTATGTGGAACCGGAACTGATGCAGATTCCGCAGGAAACATTAGATAGATTTTACTGTGAGGTGCCGGAACTGACATTATATCGCAGAAAGATTCAGGAATGTCAGCGGTTAAAGGCACATACGTTATCACAGAAAGAAGAAGAACTTCTGGCACAGACAGGAGAAATGGCCCGGGCACCACAGAATATTTATTCCATGTTTCAAAATGCGGACCTGAAGTTTGGAACAATCACGATTGATGGGGAAGAGGTTACTCTTACACAGGGGAATTATATCCGGTGTCTGGAACATCGTGACAGGGAAGTGCGCAGACAGGCGTTCCAGCTTTACTACAGTAAATATCAGGAATTTCAGAATACTTTGGCTGCGGCTTATAGTGGAAGTCTGGCACAGGATATGTTCTATGCAAAAGCCAGAAAGTATTCTTCCTGTCTGGATATGGCGCTGGATGGAGGCAATATTCCCAGTCAGGTATATACTCGGCTGATTGAGGCTGTTCATCATAAGTTGCCGGCTATGTACAGGTATGTCAATTTGAGAAAACGGCTGATGCATGTGGACGAACTTCATATGTATGATGTATATGTACCGTTAATTGAAGATTATGACCGTCAATACTCCTTTGGTGAAGCAAAAAAAATAGTCCTTCAGGGACTGCAGGTGCTGGGGGATGATTATACTGATCTGCTTCGGGAAGGCTTTGAAAATCGCTGGATCGATATTTATGAAAATGAAGGAAAAAGGGGTGGAGCGTATTCCTGGGGTGCTTATGGAACACATCCTTATGTACTCCTGAATTATCAGGGAAATTTGAATCATGTGTTTACGCTTGCCCATGAGATGGGGCATGCATTGCATAGTTATTACTCGGATCAGAACCAACCCTATCCTTATGCCGGGTATCGCATATTTGTTGCAGAAGTGGCATCCACCTGTAATGAAGCATTGTTGATTGATTACTTACTGAAGCACGCGGAAGATGACAGAGAGAAGGCATACTTGCTGAATTATTTTCTGGATCAGTTTAAAGGAACTGTGTATCGTCAGACGATGTTTGCAGAATTTGAAATGTTGGCCCATGAGAGAGCGGAACATGGAGAAGGAATCACAGCGGAACTTTTATCTGATATTTATTATCAATTGAATCAGGAATATTTTGGAACGGAAATGGTAAGTGATCCGGAAATCGCAATGGAATGGGCAAGGATTCCGCATTTTTATACTCCGTTTTATGTGTATCAGTATGCTACCGGGTTTTCAGCTGCAATTGCCATCAGCAAAAAGATACTCAGTGGTGAACCTGGAATTGTGGAAAAATATAAAAAATTTCTCAGTGGGGGGAGTTCGATGGATTGCATAGACCTGCTGAAAATCTGTGGTGTGGATATGACCAGTACAGAGCCGGTGGAATCCGCTCTGGAAGTGTTCGAAGAACGATTAGGTCAATTAGAAGAACTAATGCGAAATCTGTAGAAAAAGTTGCAGGAAACTGTTGCAAAATCAGGGAAGCATGTTACAATAGTATTACAAAAAAATTAAAGGTGATAACATGAACTTATATGAAGCAATTTTTGCTCGGAAATCAGTGCGTAGCTATACGAATAATGCGATTTCACTCCAGCTTTTAGAGAGTATTTTAAAACAGTTTGATGAAATCAAAGGTTTATTTGGAGGTATTGAGACTGAGCTTGCTATATTTGATAACCGAAAAGGCGAATACCGTATGCTTGGCATGCTTGGGGTGAAAGCACCTTATTATCTGGTTCTTTACTCTGAGGAAAAAGATAGAGCAATGATGAATGCCGGATATTTGATGGAACAGCTGTCCCTGTACCTGGTAACCTGTGGGTTGGGCAGTTGTTATGTGGGCACCCCAATTTTGAAAAAGAAATATCTGCGGCGGGATAATAAAAAACTGATGATTGTTCTGGCGTTTGGTTATGCGAAAGGGAGCTGTACGAGAAAGCCAAATGAAGCTAAAAGACTGAGCCTCAGTGAATTATGTGTTTATAAGGAGACTCCGCGGCAGTGGATGAAACAGCTGCTGGAGGCTGCCCGTATGGCACCATCCAGTATGAATAGCCAGCCCTGGCGTTTTGTGGTTTTTGACAGCAGGATTCATATTTTTTCCAGAAAACAGACCAACGACAGAATGGGAAGTCTGAATGAAGCTAACTTTGGTATTATGTTTTCCCATATGATGATAGTGGCAGAAGAATTGTGGCTTGATGTGGATCTGATTCGTCTGGAAGAAATCAGTCAGAAAAACTTTCCGAATAATCAATATGTACTCAGCGCGATTTTACGTCCTTAGTTATTGGATGTTGTTGCGAATCAACATTTTTATAAAATTTTGAGAATTGTGTTGACAAAACAGAATTTTTTTAGTATAGTATCTTTGTTCAAAGGAACAAAGATATGCACGAGTGGCTCAGTGGTGGAGTATCGCCTTGCCAAGGCGAGGGTCGCGGGTTCGAATCCCGTCTCGTGCTTTTTTGCTGTTTAAAAAGAATTCCCCGGGGAAATGTAAAAATCCCCGGGGAATTCTTTTTGGATTCTTCCTTAAATTAATTGGTAGCTTCCATCGTTTTCAGCCTGAAATTTGGTCTGATAGAAAGCGCACATGGACTGATAGAGTGAAAGTGTATCTTTGGCTCCGGCTGTTTCGTAAGGAGAATGCATGGCAAGCATGGCTACTCCGATGTCTACGGTAGGTATGGATACCTGTGACATAGAGAGATTGCCCAGTGTGGATCCTCCAAGGATGTCGGAATGGTTGTAAAAATCCTGAAATGGAATCTGCTTCTGTTCACAGAGAAGTTTAAAAAGTCCTCCGGTAACTGCGTCTGAAGTATATTTCTGGTTGGCGGAATATTTGACCAGAACCCCTCCATTGACGTAGGGATGACGGAAGGGGTCCGATTTGTCCCGGTAATTGGGATGCAGAGCATGTCCACTGTCAGCTGAAAGAAGAAAACTGCAGGCCATGGAACTAAGGAAGTCTTCTCTGTCGGCTCCCAGAGAAAGATAAATTCGTTCCAGGCATTCTTTTAAGAATGTGGAACCTGCACCCTGATAACTCTGACTTCCTACTTCCTCGTTGTCGAAGATAACGGCAGCAGTCAGAACGTCAGGACTTACATCCCGGCACAATGCCTGAATGCTTGAGAAGGCACATTGAAGATCATCCAGCCGTGGAGCGGATATGAATTCATTGTCAGCACCCCAGATAGTACCCGGCATCCGGTTATAAACAAACAAATCCATCGTATAGATTTGATCTTCAGAAATCTGCAGATGATCACTGACCATTTTTCTGATGGAAAAATCTTTCCGACCGCTTCCGGCAAGTGGAAGAAGATCCGACTGTGTATGATAAGCTATCCCATTATTGGCTTCGCGATTCATATGGATAGCCAGATTGACGATCATAACAAGATCCCGATCAAAATCGACAAGACAGGGTTTCAACCCATTTTCAGTCCTGACAAGTACACGTCCTGCAATAGACAGAGGACGATCAAACCAGGGTGCCATGAGTGCGCTGCCATATTTTTCGATATTCAATTTGGTGTAATGGTCTTCCACCTGAACTTCAGATTGACCTTTTAGTTTAAAACAGGGAGAATCGCTGTGGCTGGCAATAATCTGAGCTGTCACCGGGAACCCGTCTGTTTTCTCAGGCATGCGGAAGGCAAAGAGAGAAGTTCCATTTCGTTTTACATAGTATTTTCCTCCAGGATCAAGTTTCCATTTCTGTTTTTCAGAAAGTTCAGTAAATCCATGTTCCTGCAGAACCAGTGCTGCGGAAAAAACCGCATGATAAGGAGAAGGGCTGTTTTGTATAAAGGAAAACAGCTCCTTATTCAGAGTCTGTATGTTCATTGGTAAAATCCTCCTTTTTGTTCTTTCATTATTATATCAAATTTTCAGGAAATTACCATGAATGATAGACATTTTTGATGAAAAAAGATATAATAAGGGAAATAATTGACAGGGAGGAAAATCAAGTGAAGAAAATGTGGAATGAGTTCAAAGAATTTGCTTTTAAGGGAAATGTCATTGACATGGCAGTCGGTGTAATCATCGGTGGTGCGTTCAGTAAAATCGTTACATCGCTGGTTGGGGATATCCTGATGCCGATTCTTGGAGCTATCACAGGCGGTATTAATTTTACTGACATGAAGTTTGTGATCAGCAATGCAATTCTGGAAAATGGAGAACCGGCAGCAATTGCTTATGGAAGTTTTATTCAGAATGTTATCGATTTCCTGATTATTGCTGTATGTATTTTCGGTATGGTGAAGGTGGTTTCCAAAGTGACCGAGAAAATGAAGAAAGTAGAAGAACCAGCTCCGGAAGAACCAAAAGGACCAACACAGGAAGAATTGCTGGCAGAGATTCGCGATCTGTTAACAGAGCAGAAGTAAGGAGAACAATGAGTAATGTTGGGACAGACATTTGATACCATTCTTGCTGTCGGTCTTGGAGTACTGGCCGCAGTGCTGCTTTTGGGAAAGGGTGAAAAAGTCCTTAAACTTCTGAACGGCGGAAGAATGATTGAAAACAAAAAACGAACAGCAGAAGAAAAGCTTCGCTACAGCCGAGCTATGGGAGTGTTTGTCGGTGTTCTTGCACTGGCAGAACTGATTCTTGCACTGTTTCCGAATAACAATCTGGTACTCATGATTAACATTGGAATTGTTGTTGTGGATTTGGTTGCAATAGGAACGTTTACAAAAAAATATACCTGACAGATGGCCTGAATTTGATGAAATGATTGATTTCATGAGTTCAGGCTGTTTTGTCCTGTGGGGACCCATGATCGAAAGGAGAGTTTTTATGAGTTACGAAAAAGAAACGAGGAAAGTGATATCACGATGGGACGGGTTGGAACTGGATTTGCTAGTATTGGTGCCGGAAGAAACACCTAAAGGAATTTTTCAGATTCATCATGGTATGTCAGAATATAAAGAACGGTATCTGCCGTTTATGGAGTATCTGACAGAAGCAGGCTATGTGACGGTCATTCATGACTGCAGGGGCCATGGGAAAAGTGTAAAAAGCGAAGATGACTATGGTTATATGTATGGGGCGGGTGCAGATGTGCTGGTGGATGATGCCCACCAGGTGACAGAATATCTTAAAGAACGATGGCCGGGAATTCCTGTGATTCTTTTCGGTCACAGTATGGGCTCTATGGTTGTTCGGACGTATACGAAAAAGTATGACAGAGATATCGATATGTTGATTGTCTGCGGTTCTCCGGGGAAAAACGATGGTTTGAAGGCAGGAGAAGCAATTGCATGGCTGCAGGGAAAAGTTATGGGAGAGCAAAAGAAGAGTCTTTTACTGGAAACCCTGTCTTTTGGAGCTTTTGCAAAAAAATTCGCAAAAGAAAAAAGTAAATTTTCCTGGTGCTGTTCAAATCCCGATGTGGTTCGTGCATATGAAGAGTCATCGCTGTGCGGATTTCCGTTTACAGTAAATGGGTATCAGGCGCTGTTTGAACTGATGGAGAAGACATACAGTGAAAAAGACTGGGTAGTTAATCATCCGGAAATTCCTGTGCTGTTTGTTGCCGGTTCCGATGATCCCTGTATCGGAGGCGCACGAAAGTTTGCACAGGCGGTGCAGCTTATGCGCCGGGTGGGATATAAAGATACCAGAGGTAAATTGTATCCGGGGATGCGGCATGAAATTCTCAACGAATGTGACCGAAGGAAAGTTTATGCAGATATTCTCCGATATACGGAGAAGAAGTTGCAGAACAGGTCTGAAAAACATATATAAATGGCGAAAAACTGGAAATAGAGTTTGGATTTTACATAGATTTAACAAAGACAGGACAGAATATTTTACATAGATTTAATATAATGGAGCGGAAATAAAATACTACAAGTGAAATTCAGGGAGGAAACTATGGACGTTTTCAGTATATTGACGATGATCGGCGGTCTGGCCATGTTTTTGTATGGAATGCATATTATGGGTGACGGACTGGCAAAAGTGTCTGGTGGAAAATTGGAGAGAATCCTGGAAAATCTTACTTCCAATCCAGTGAAGGCTGTTCTTTTAGGCGCGGGCGTGACTGCGGTGATTCAGTCCTCATCTGCTACGACCGTTATGGTTGTGGGCTTTGTTAACTCGGGAATTATGAAGCTGTCTCAGGCGGTGGGAATCATTATGGGTGCTAATATCGGTACAACGATAACATCCTGGATTCTCAGTCTTTCAGGTCTGGAAGGTGACAATTTTTTCATAACTCTCTGCAAACCAAGCTCATTTTCTCCGGTTCTTGCAGCCATTGGTATTGTTCTGATTCTTTTTATTAAAGACGAAAAAAAGAAAGATATCGGAACCATATTGATTGGATTTGCAATTCTGATGTTTGGTATGGACACCATGAGTGGTGCGGTAAAACCACTGGCTGATGTGCCGGAATTTACCGGAATACTGACAGCATTTTCCCATCCGATTCTCGGTATGATTGCGGGTGCGGTTCTGACAGCTGTCATCCAGAGTTCTTCGGCGTCTGTTGGTATCCTTCAGGCTTTATGCGTGACAGGAGCCGTAAGCTACAGCGTGGCGATTCCTATCATCATGGGTCAGAATATCGGTACCTGCGTAACTGCACTGTTGTCCGGTATCGGAGCCAATAAAAATGCGAAAAGAGCAGCTATGGTTCATCTGTATTTTAATGTGATTGGTACAATTACATTTATGGCGATTTTCTATACACTCAATGCATTTGTACATTTTGATTTTCTGGCTGATCCGGCAAATGGAGCTGGTATTGCGGTGGTTCACAGCTGTTTTAATATTTTTGCAACGCTGCTTTTGCTTCCTTTTGCCAGAGTTCTGGAGAGACTTGCCTGTCTTACGATCCGCGATTCCAAAAGCGAGGAGGAACCGGAAGAATACAAACTGCTGGATGAACGATTCCTTGACAAACCGGCATTTGCAATGGAGCAGAGCTTCCATGTGGCAGCTGCTATGGCGGAGGAATCGAAAAAGACATTGTTTACCGCACTGGAACTTTTGACTGATTTTTCAGAGGAGAAAGCTCAGAAAGTCAGTGATCTGGAGACTGTGGTGGATCATTATGAGGATCAGCTGGGAAGTTATCTGGTAAAGCTTTCCAGAAAAAATCTGAACAGCCATGACAGCCATACTCTTTCCATCGTACTGCATTGTATCGGAGATTTCGAGCGTATCTCGGATCACGCTATTAATATTATGGAAGCGGCTGTGGAGATGAATAAGAAGCAGTTGGCATTTTCGAAAAAGGCAGAGGGAGAATTAAAGGTATTTTGTGATGCGATCAGAGATATCGTCAACAGTTCCTATGATGTATTTATCAATCAGGATCTCAGAAAGGCACAGATGATCGAACCTTTAGAGGAAGTGATTGATGAGCTGAATCAGGAATTGAAAAAACGTCATATTCGTCGTCTGAGAAATGGTAAATGTACCATTGAGCTTGGATTTATACTGTCGGATATAACAACCAGTCTGGAGCGTGTGGCAGATCATTGTTCTAACATTTCTGTCTGTGTTACACAGGTACGTGAAGACACGTATGATACACACAGCTATCTGGACAGCGTAAAAAATGAAGACAGCGGTGTGTATCGCGGCCTGGTTCTACAGGCTCAGGAAAAATATATGCTGCCATAACTGAGGAGTGACTGCTTATGATTTACTGCGTGGAAGATGAGAAAAATATTCGGGAATTACTGGTGTATACATTGCATTCAACAGGATTCCAGGCCAAAGGAATGGAGAATGGGGAAGAATTTTTCCGGGAACTGGGGAAGGAATTGCCGGAACTGATACTTTTGGATATCATGCTCCCCGGTGAAGACGGATACACGATACTGGAAAAAATTAAACGGATGCCGGAAGTAAGGGATATACCCGTGATCATGCTGACGGCAAAAGGTTCTGAATTTGATAAAGTCCGTGGTCTGGATCTGGGGGCAGATGATTATATCACCAAGCCATTTGGCATGATGGAATTTATATCCCGGATAAAGGCAGTTCTGCGCAGAGGAGGTCCAAGACCAGGAGATGAACTGCGGCATGGGCCAATCTGTATCCGTGTCAGTCGCCACGAGGTACTGGAACATGGGAGAAGAGTTGACCTTACGCTGAAAGAGTTCGAGCTTCTGCGTTATCTGATGGAGAATCAGGGCATTGTGCTGAGCCGTGATCAGCTGCTGACAAGAATCTGGGGTTATGATTTTGATGGAGAGACGAGAACGGTGGATGTACATATTCGTACACTCAGGCAAAAGCTGGGTGCCTCAGGCACCTGTATAGAAACAGTACGTGGTGTCGGATACCGTATGGGGGATGAGGGATGAAACAGAAAATATTGAATCAGGTTGGTGTTCTTCTGATTAGTTCCATATTGGTTACATTTCTTGTGGTCAGTCTGTCTATGTATGAGCAGTTTGCCGGCTATATGAAAGAGAGTGTCAGAGAAGAGGCAGGGTATATTTGTATGGCTATCGAACAGTCAGAGGGCAGTTATCTGAATGATGAGTTAAAAACGATAGCTACAGCAAGCAGAATAACACTTCTGGATTTCGATGGGACGGTTTTATATGACTCAGAGGAAGATGAAAATACGATGGGGAACCACAGTGATCGCCCGGAATTTCAGCAGGCTGCGAAAAATGGAAACGGTGAGATGATAAGATATTCGGAGACTCTATCCAAGCAGACTTATTATTATGCAGTGAGACTTGCGAATGGTAAAGTGCTGCGAATGGCGCGAACGATGGATACCGTGTTGTCTTTTCTCCAATCCAGTATTACTTTGATGGGAATTCTTGTATTTGTTATCATTATTATAGCTTTCTTTGTGGTACAGCGTCAGACAAGCCGTTTGATAGAACCAATTAATAAACTGGATCTGGAACATCCGCTCCGCCATGTGGAATATGAAGAACTTCGCCCACTGCTTATGAGAGTTCATGAACAGAATAAGCAGATTGCCGCCCAGCTTCAGGAACAGCGGGAACGTCATGAAGAATATCTGGCAATAACTGAAAATATGAAAGATGGACTTGTGGTGGCGAGTCAGACGGAAGTTCTTTCCATTAATAAAACAGCACAGAAGCTGTTTCGGGTGAAAGCAGAAGAATGTGTCGGCAAGCCGATCAGCCGTGTCAGCAGAGACAGTGCTTTCCGTGATGCGGCAGAGCGTGCGTTGGCGGGGGAATATAATGAAATTGTCTGGAACATCCATGACCGCAGTTATCAGATACTGGCCAATCCGGTGAATGTGTCCGGTAAACCTTATGGTGTGGTTATTCTTATCTGGGATATTACGGAACAAAAAGAAGCAGAACAGATGAGAAGAGAGTTTTCTGCCAATGTTTCTCATGAACTGAAGACACCGCTGATGTCAATATCCGGTTATGCAGAACTGATAGAAAATGAGATGGTACAACCACAGGATATTCCGGAATTTGCAGCGAGAATACACCAGGAAGCGAATCGGCTGACTGCGCTGGTACAGGATATTATTCAGTTATCCCGACTGGAGGAAGGTGACTGCGGGGAACCGGAGGAATGGGTAAATCTTACTGAGATGACCGGAGAAATTATAAGCAGTCTGGAACATACAGCCTGTCAGAAAAATATCCAGATGTCTATGACCGGAGAAACAGTAGAAATTCAGGGAGTTCGTCATATTTTATTTGAAATGTTGTACAATTTGTTAGATAATGGAATCAAGTACAATGTAGAAAATGGATGGGTAAAAGTGAGTACATGGAAAACCCTGGATAAAGTATTCTGGCAGGTAACTGACAGCGGTATTGGAATCGCACCGGAACATCTGGACAGAATTTATGAGCGTTTTTATCGCGTAGATAAGAGCCATTCCCGTCAGACCGGGGGAACCGGGCTGGGACTGTCGATTGTCAAACACGGAGCTTTGATGCACCATGCTGAGATTCGGACAGAAAGTCTGCCGGGCAAGGGAACCACCATTACTCTGATATTTTCCGGAGAAGAGGCGTAACATGTTTCGAAAAAAGAAGACAATTAAGGAAGAATTTGACCGAACAGAAAAAAGACCTGCAATACGATGCAGCATCTGCACCGGTGAACAGGTCGCAGGATTCCAGCAATTAAGCACAGGTAAATTTGAAGAAGTAATGGTGCTGAGAAACGAAGAAGACAAAAAAGAATATCTGGAACGATATGGGATAAAGGAAACTGAAATTGTCAAAATCTGGTGAAAGGGACGGAGAAAATCCGTCCCTTTTTAAAATGTATACTTTTAGTTATTTTGGTAAGGGACGGAAACTTCCTATCATTTTTTCAGAAGCAGGCCGTTCCTCCTCAGCTAGC
>JBJELU010000126.1:0-36695 GCA_051879355.1 Oliverpabstia sp. | reverse complement strand
TGATATATGCTTCCGGCAGCCACAGGCATACCGGCTCCCCGCAAAGGGATTTCATGCTCACCAGCAGCCCCCAAATATCACAGCCGACTTCCTCACAATACTTCATATACTCCGTGGCTGTTTTTCCCCGTTTGATAATAACCTTTCTTTTCGGCTTGTCGATTACCTGAATAAACACATTTCTTGCACCCATGGTCGTTTCCTTCCTTTCCATATAACGAAATTTCACGCCGTAGGGGGTGAACAAACGCAGGGGAATCGGATCGGCGGCATAGGCGCTTGGATTACAGCCGAACTCTTTACGAAAGGCTCTTTGGTATCCGTCAACGCTTCCAAAGCCGGAATCCAGCGCAACGTCCAGGATGTTGACATCTTCATCCCGTAATTTGAGGGCAGACTGTTTTAATCTCAGCTTTCGGATATACTCAGACGGCGTAACACCTGTATACTCTAAAAACAACCGCCTTGCGTGCCATGGAGAAAACAGCGATGCCTTTGCCACATCCGCAAAAGAAATATTCTCACGCAGATGTTTCTCGATATACTCCTGCATTTGCTGTACCGCTTCAATTTGTTCCTGCATTTTCTCACCTCCGGGTGTAACCATTTTACAACAATATGGCTCAATTTCTCTCGACCATTTTTGCTATCTTCCAAGTAAAAAAGGCTAATACTGTTTGCAATCAGAAACGTCCCTCAGTTTTACCTCTGTTCTTATCAAAAAAAGAGTGTGGCGATTAACCACACTCAAAATCAGCATTTACAAAGCTTTATGAAAAACTTAGTTTCCAGCCATCTGTTTTGCAACTTCTGCTGCGAAGTCTTCGTTCTTTTTCTCCAGACCTTCGCCAGTCTCGAAACGAACAAATCCTTTGATAGCGATCTTAGCATTGTTTGCTTTTGCAACTTCTGCAACATAAGCAGATACGCTCTGTTTTCCGTCTTCTGCTTTTACATATACCTGATCCATCAGACAGATTTCTTTCAGCTCTTTGTTGATACGACCTTTGATCATGCCCTGGATAACTTTTTCAGGTTTCTGGGATTCTTTCGGATCGTTCTTGATCTGAGCCAGAAGAATTTCTTCTTCGTGAGCAATGTATTCAGCACTTACTTCGGAACGGTCTGTGTACTGAGGTCTCAGAGCTGCAACCTGCATAGCTACGTTCTTAGCCATTTCTTTTACTGCATCGTTAACAACATCTGTCTCAACGTCAACCAGAACACCGATTTTTCCGCCCATATGAGTATAGGAAGCAACAAATCCGTTTGCTTCTTCTACCTGCTGGAAACGACGGATCTTCATGTTTTCACCGATTACTGCGATTTTAGCAGCCAGTGCTTCGTTAACAGTCTTGGTCTCATCGAACTTCCATGTTTCAGCCAGGAATGCATCGATATCTGCTGCTGTGGTGTCCAGAGCCTGCTCTGCAACCTGTGCAACATATGCCTGGAAAGTATCGTTCTTAGCAACGAAGTCTGTCTCAGCATTTACTTCTACAGCTACTGCTTTTTTGCCGCAGTCTGTAACTTTCAGCATAACAATACCTTCTGCTGCGATTCTTCCAGCTTTCTTCTGTGCGGTAGCAAGACCTTTTTCTCTCAGGAATTCCATAGCCTTGTCCATATCGCCTTCTGTTGCTGTAAGAGCTTTCTTACAGTCCATCATACCAGCGCCGCTCATTTCTCTCAATTCTTTTACCATTGCTGCTGTAATAGCCATTGTGATTTCCTCCTAAACAGGGTATGAATTACTCTTCAACTGCTTCTTCAACTGCTTCCTCAACGAATTCTTCTTCTCCGGTAGCACCCTGATTTGCTTCGATAACAGCATCAGCCATCTTGGAAACGATCAGTTTTACGGCACGGATTGCATCGTCGTTACCCGGAATTACATAATCCAGTTCTTCCGGATCACAGTTTGTATCACAGATACCGATCAGCGGAATACCCAGTGTATGAGCTTCCTGTACGCAGATTCTTTCTTTTTTCGGGTCTACGATAAAGATAGCGTCCGGAATTCTCTTCATTTCTTTGATACCGCCCAGGTTTTTCTGAAGTTTTTCCAGCTCTTTCTTCAGAGCGATAACTTCTTTCTTAGGCAGAACATCGAATGTTCCGTCAGCTTCCATTGTTTCGATTTCTTTCAGTCTTGCAATTCTGCTCTGGATTGTCTTGAAGTTGGTCAGCATACCACCCAGCCATCTCTCGTTAACGTAGAACATTCCACAACGCTCAGCTTCAACTTTGATAGCATCCTGAGCCTGTTTTTTAGTTCCTACGAACAGGATTGTGCCGCCGTCAGCTGCGATATCAGCTACAGCTTTGTAAGCATCATCTACCATTCCAACGGATTTCTGCAGGTCGATAATGTAGATACCGTTTCTCTCTGTGTAGATGTATTCAGCCATTTTCGGGTTCCATCTTCTTGTCTGGTGTCCAAAATGTACACCGGCTTCCAGTAACTGTTTCATTGAAATAACGCTCATGATTTCAATCTCCTTTTTTGGTTTTAATCTTCCCCATACTTCTCATTCTTTTCGAGACCTGTCATGCAGGCACCATCTCGGAATCGGTATGGGTGTTTTATGCGACTTTTGCATTATACCACAGGAAATCCCAAGATACAAGCACTTTTTCGTAATAAATACATGACCAGACACATAACATAAATCCATTTATTTACAGCCCCGGTCTCTCCATTTTCCATGGTGTCTGCTGTTTTCACCCTGGTATCCCCTTTCGGTTTTCGGCTCAGCTCTGTCACCGGATTCTCGACCTCAAAACTTATGGAAAAATTATGAAATGCATTCTGAAGATTGCTGCTTTTATTTCCTGCTTCATCTTCCGTAAGCAGCGTTACCGTATACTGTCCCACACGTGTAAATAATCCTGTGTCCAGCACATACTGGTAATGCATTCCCGAGTTCTCCAGCAGGACACTTCGTATGTAATCCGTCCCTTCTTCCAAAATTCTTGTTTCCCCATCCCACACATACATCAATGTATAGATTTCCACTCGATTCAGATTACTCTCTTCCAGAACAAGCTGACGTTTTCCCGTGTAAGAGCCATCTTCTTCCAGGCCCTCCAGTTCGTACTGCGAGCCGCTTCGATTGAGCCAAAAATGGATCTCTTTTTCTGAAATATTCCCTGCCTGGTCCACAGCCTGTATGTGCAAACAGTAAGCATCATCCATTTTTATATCCATCGAAGGCTCCCAGACATATATCATTCCATCCTGCTGCTCCAGTTCTATCCTGCCGTTTTTATTGCCCACAAGATTCACCTGTTTCTGATTTTGTTCCAGATTGTTGTCTGACAATCGTATCTTCACCTGTAACGTGTCGTTATATATCCCTCCATCCTCTACTCCTTCTACGATAATTTCCGGTTTTGTTCCATCCACTTTCCAGCGAAACCTCCCGATTGCTCCCTGATTCTCAACTGTCAGTGCATTCCCCACCACATCTGTCCCGCAGATTTCCACTTCATACGTTCCATCCTGGGAAAATGGAATCTCCGCTGCATATTCATCTGACCCGGTTTTCGTCCATGTAACACCTTTCTGAAATGAATCGGGATATGCTTTCCATCCCAGCTGACAGTCATTTGGACTGAAGTTTTTTTCCTTTACATGCAGAATCAACGAGCCTTTCCCCAGAAAATAACCCTGATTTTGTGTACCTTTCCAACCTGCCGTTACCACAGGACCTGTAAAATCTGCCTCCCAGTACTGTACTTTCTGACTGATATTTCCTGCCATATCTTCCATCTCGACCTGGATTTCCACTGTGCCTTCATTTTCTATTAAAAGCCTAACGGTTCTCTCCCATTCCGTAATCCTCTGGATTTCACCTTCATCTGTGTATTCCGGAGAGATACGTTCATCCAGAATCAGAATATGATTCTGCCACAGCCTGATATTTTTTATACCAGACAAACAATCCGTCATTTGCAGATAAATTTCCAGACGTTCTCTGCAGACAGAAGCCGTACTGTCTGTTCTTTCCATATATATTCTACCGGCAGACTCTGCCGCCTTTACCGCTGCTTCATTGCCAGGCATCCACAAAAAAGCCACTCCCACCAGCAATACAAGCAGCAAACTCTTGTTTTGTCTTCGTTTCCATTGTCTCAAAATCCCCATACTCAGAAAAATTCCGATTCCCACACCCATCCAGGCAGCACCCTGCAGGATTTCTGCCATTTCTTTCATACTTTTTGCCACATTCCAAATCTCCAGTGTTTCTGCCATCCATCTATTCTCCTATCTGATACACCAGCGTAATAATCTCTTTTCCCTTCTGTATCTCTGCTGCCAGTTCCGGCATTTCTCTTTCGATCAGCTGCATCATCTGCCGCATCTCCTCTTCCGGCACAGAAGCCTTATGAAACTGACTGACATGCTGCAGAATCTGCGCCAATATTTCTTTTGCTATTAACTTTCTGAGATTCTGGTTACTTGTACATTCCGAGAGGCTGCACAAATCTTCCCAAAATACAGCATATGTGTTTTCTTCATTTTCTAAATAAATATCCTGATCCAGTTTTTCGTAATACCCTGCAATTTTCACCAAAACCCGGGCAGCTTCTTGTTCATTTTCATCAATCGCCGGATTGCTCATGGCATTTTCCAGCCAGGGTTTCGCATACGTTTTATTTCCATACCCTTCCCAGAGAAAATAACAGGCAATTCCCATCTGATAGGAAAATGCTCCATATTCTTTTTCCGACTGGCGCAGACATTCCTCGCAACTTGTCCCATCAGACGACGGCTGGTTCAGCACAGCCAGAATTTCCTGGTACATTTCTGCCGGAAATTCCTGCTTTTCGGCTTCTTCCAGAAGGATAAGATAGGGCTCCGCTTCCCATGGATTTAAAAATATAGCATTTTTTAAGCTCCCTATACGTTCCTGAACTTCCACTGACCGTTTGCCGGCCTCCAGATACCGCACATATCCTTCCTCCACCAGACGTTCGGACTGACGGAGCAGCATCCCGGAAACAGAAAACAGTCCTGTTGTAATAACCCAGACAATCAAAACCAGATAACACTGCAAATGCCACTTCCGTCTCTTTTTCTTATCCAGCCACTGATACCCTGTCAGATCTTTCAGTACCTCCTCCGCACTCCGGTATCGGTGTTCAGGAATCAGTCGGGTGCATTTTTCTACAATAATCTCCACAGATTTTGTCGGATTTTCCACCGCATCTCTATGGAACCGTTTTCCATACGCCATTTCATAAAGAAGTATACCAAAACTGTATATATCTGTGCCAGGACCAGTCTGCCCGTATCCGGTCAGCTGCTCGGGTGCTGCATAACCGGCAGTTCCCAAAAACACGGTATCCGCCTCCTTCTGCGGACAATATTCCCTGGCAGTTCCAAAATCAATCAGCCTGACCGACCCGTCCGGACTTATCATCAGATTTGACGGTTTCAAATCTCTGTAAATCACCTGTGGATTCCGGCTGTGCAAATATGTAAGTATCTGAATGATCTGTATTCCTATTTGAACTGCTTCTTCTT
This sequence comes from Oliverpabstia sp., assembly GCA_051879355.1. Taxonomy (GTDB): domain Bacteria; phylum Bacillota; class Clostridia; order Lachnospirales; family Lachnospiraceae; genus Oliverpabstia. The sequence continues at coordinate 31,162 of JBJELU010000126.1, read as the reverse complement.
CCGAAAAGCGATATCCCGACGAAAGCATCTGCTGTAAAGTTTTTCCCTCTATATACTCCATCACAAAACAAATTTCTGAATCGTCTTCCACCACATCATACAATTCTGCCAGACCCGGATGACACAATTTCTGAAACATGCTCCATTCCTTTTGTCCTGTCATAGATGTGGGTATCCTGGTTTTATCTACTATTTTAACAGCCCGTTTCCTCTGCAGCACCTTGTCAAACACCAGATAAACCACACTGGTACCGCCCTGCCCGAGCACATTCTGAAACTGATAACGTGTTTTCAGACATTCCGGAATCGATGTTTCCAATTGATAAGATTCCACGAAAACAAACACCCCTTTCACATTTTAATCATATATTTACTGCAATCCGCCGGAGTTTTATCTTGGAAGGAGATTGAACTCCCACCAAGACTAAATTGTCGTAACTCATCACCTATAGAGGTGGGAGTCTTATCTTCTTTCAAGATAAACAAATTACAAAAAGTTGGAAATTTTGGAGAATTCCTGTGAAACTTATGACGAGAACCGGTTTTGTACCGGTTCTCATTTGTATTAGATTTGATATTTTTTATTATATGATAGAGTTTTACCACTGTCAAGATGCGGTATTATTGGCTTTTTTTCTTCTGTCAGCAACCAGCCAGTATCCTGGTATCACACAAAGAAGCAATTCTATGATAATTCCCACCAAAACTCCCAGTGGAAGTCCATGAATCCATCTGCTCATCCATGTGTATCCGAAGAGGCTCCACAGATTCGCAACCACATGAGCCGCTATACAGGTTAATAAAGTACCGGTTCGATAATAAATCAGTGCCAGTATAAGGCCCATAAAGAAAGCGTATACAAACTGTACGATGTTTCCATGGTAGGCCCCGAAAATCAGGGCGGAGAGCATCATTGCCAGCCAGGGTTTCATCCATTCTTTTAATCTGGCAAAAATCAATCCCCGGAAAACCAGTTCTTCCGCTATAGGAGCTAAAATACCGATAGTCAGGAGCTGCAGCCATACCGGCTGTCCTGCCACCAGGTTCTCACTCAGATCAGAGTATGCAGGGAATAATTCATTCAGTCCGCAAATATCAATCAGGTCATTCAGGAGCTGACACCCCGCGATAGCCAAAATCACGACAGAAAACCAGATAATCGGAGGATTCCAGACATGCGGCAGCTTCTGCCCTCTGATTCCCGCCTTTCTTTTTCTCTGATCACCACGATAAATGAAATACAGAATCACGCTGGCTGCCGCCGAGGAAATCAGGAGTTGATAAAGACTTGTTTCCATGGTTTTTCCCACAGCATCCATGAAATCCCCGTGCTTCATGGCATCCCATACAAAATAAACAGCAAAGATCATACTGCACAAAATTGCAATGCCCTGATGAATCAGAATGGGATATATTACCTGCCATATCCGGCGTACCGGATGCATCTTATAGTCTACTTCCTGAACCTCTCCTGGCAATTTTTCAGACTGTACTTCCCGCTGTATATCTTCCTGCCCGGTTCTGTCTTTTCCTTTTTTTATGCCATACGTTTTTTTGTTCCTGCGTCCAATCCGGTCTTTTCTGACAGATTCTACATGCTCTGTTGTCTCTTCGTCATTGGGACTTGCAAGAATGCCAAGATCCTCCACAGTATCTGCCACATAAACAGCTCCGGCTCTCTCCAGTTCTTCTCTGGATCCATATCCATAGGCAACTCCGATGCACTGTAGTCCACAACTGATGGCACCACTTACATCGTGTTCCCTGTCGCCTACCATTAAAACCTTATCTCGTTCCGTCTGCATATTCAGTCGCCTGAGTGCCTCTTCAATCACTTCTGGCTTTTTTGTTCTGGATCCGTCCAGCTCACTTCCTACGATCACCTGAAAATACTGGTCAATCCCAAAGTGTTCCAGAATCTGTTTGACATATACTTCCGGTTTGGAAGAGGCAACACCAAGAATCTTGTCATTGATCTGGAGGATTTCCAAAAGCTGCGGTATCTTTGGATACAGCTCATTTTCAAAAATCCCTTTATCCGTGTATCTTTCCCGATAGTACACAACAGCCTGTGCCGCTGTTTCCTGATCCATTCCATAATAATTCATAAAAGATTCAAGCAGCGGAGGACCTATGAATCTTCGCAGTTTTTCCTGATTCTCTTCTATAATCCCGAGTTTTTCCAGTGCGTACTGCACACTTTTCATAATACCTTCTCCGGATTCTGTCAACGTTCCATCCAGATCAAATAATATTACCTGTGACATAAATTACATCCCGCTTTCCTATTACTATTTTAAAGCAAAATACTGATCAATGCCATTGGCGATTCCCTGAACCATACTGTCCTGATAGGATGCCGTCTGCATTTTGACATCCTCTTCCGGGTTCGTCATATATCCCAGTTCCACAATTGTTGCCGGAATGGTACACCAGTTCAGCCCACTCATCTCATCAGTCTGATAAACTCCCTGATTTTTCGCACCTGTGGCCTCACAAAACGCTTCAATTACCATTTTCGACAATTTCTGACATTCTTCGACAGTCTCACTGTCAATGTAGGGATTAGCCGATGTGGGTGACATTGTCAGTGCACCCGCAACCGATGGGTTCTCTGAACCATTGGCATGAATTCTGATCAGTAAATCTGCTTCTGCATCTGCAGCAGCTTTCGCACGCTCCGCATTACTGATATTCACATCATTCGTTTCACGGAGCATGTAAACCTCATATCCCCGGGCTTCCAGTTCATCACGCAGTTTCAGAGAAACGTCCAGATTCAGCTGATATTCCGGAACACCTGTAGTTCTCCCTGTTGTTCCGGAGGCAACCTTAGCCTTCGTCTGTGAAGCCCCAGGGCCAATCGGTTCTTTTTCACTATTGCCCTTTCCCTGATGGCCGGGATCTATTGCAATCTTTTTCCCATTGCTTTCAATATTTACTTCCTCTGGCTCCAAAAATTCCGGCTCCACATCTGCCTCCATCACCACCGGTTCGCCTGTATCCGATGACATACCTGCATCTGCCCGTACTTCTGCATCCGCTGTATCATCTATCTTTGCGGCAGTATCATTATACGATGTTTCCGCTGCTTCTGAAGTTACCGCATCGGAAACCCGTGCTTCCTGCTTCTCTGAGCTGTCACCCTTTCGGATATTACAAATACCTGCCGCAATCACAATTCCCAGTACAACCCAAAGCAGCAGACTCAGCAATAGCAACAACCATTTCCATGGTCTGTTTTTTCTTCTCATCTATTTTAATCCTCACTTTTCATATAAAAGTGAATCTTACATTCTTTCCGGAGCTTCAAAGCCCAGCATATCAATACAGGATTCCAGAATATTTTTTACCAGAATGAGCAGACCGATATAGGATTTTTTCTGTGCTTCATTCTCCTCTGCAAGAATTCTTGTGTCATGATAAAAACTATTAAATGCATTGGCCAGTTCATAGATGTAGGAACAGATTTTGTGCGGTGCTTTTTCCTCAAAGGCATTCACGATCACACCGTTGAACTTGGAAGCTTCCAGCATCAGTGCTTTTTCACTTTCACCTGCAGGTTTCTGAATCATAGTATCCATCAGATCTCCGCCCTCTTCCTGATAACGGTTGAGAATGGATTTGATACGAACCGTTGTATAAAGGATATACGGTCCTGTATTTCCTTCAAAAGAAGTAAATCTTTCAATATCAAAAATATAATCTTTGGATGCCTGATTGGAAAGATCTCCGTACTTGATGGCTGCCAGACCAACGATCTGTGCGGTTGCTCTTGCATCTTCTTCCTTGATGCTGCGGTTATCCACAATTTTCTTATACATCTCATCATTGATCTCACGGATCAGATTTTCCAGACGCATCACGCCGCCATCTCTGGTCTTAAACGGTTTTCCATCTTTCCCATTCATAGTTCCAAATCCAAGGAATGTCAGCTTAGTATCGTCTTTCACCATTCCTGCTTTTCTTGCACAACGGAATACCTGAATAAAATGCATCTCCTGACGCTTGTCAACCACATACAGAATCTCATCCGGCTGATACTGTTCCATACGTTCCACGATGGTAGCCAGGTCTGTGGTCGTATACAGTGCAGCACCATCTGACTTGAGAATCATACACGGCGGTACTTCCTTAGTATCAGTCTCTTCCTTAACATCTACCACAACAGCACCCTGATCTTCGTAGGCAAGACCCTGCTCACGCAGATTCTGAACCATCGGTGCGATCGTATCCTGTACATCCGACTCTCCATTCCACAGATCAAAATCCACATGCAGGTTCGCATAGTTTTTCTTCAGATCAGCAACGGATACCCGAAGAATATGCTTCCACAGAGCGCGATATCCTTTATTTCCCATCTGCAGCTGATGCGTAGCCTCCAGAGCTTCCGTTTTATATTCCTCATCTTCTTTTGATTTTTTGCTGGCTGCCGGATAGATTTCCTCCAGTTCACTGATTGTAAATGGAGCCTCTTCCGGATATTCTCCTTCATAATCTTCCTGAAAATACACCAGTTCCGGAGACCGTTTGCGCAATTCTGTGATGATCAATCCCATCTGCAGACCCCAGTCTCCCAGATGCACATCACCAATCACCTCATGTCCAAGGAATCTTCCGATTCTCTTGATACTCTCACCAATAATTGCTGAACGCAGATGACCTACATGTAACGGTTTTGCCACATTTGGTCCGCCATAATCAATCATAATCTTCTTTGGATGTGCTGCTTTTTCCACGCCAAGATTCGCTGACAGACACATAGCTGTCAGATACTGTGCCAGATAAGTTCCTGACACTTTCAGATTGATAAATCCCGGATTCACTGCCTCAGCGACTTCCAGTGCCTGACAGTCAGACAACTGTTCCACCACATCTTTTGCTATCATAATCGGGGCTTTTCTATATACTTTTGCTGCAGCCATCGCACCATTGCACTGATACTCACAAAGATCCGGCCGATTGGACAATGTAACCTTCCCGTAAGCTGCATCATATCCGGCATTCTGAAATGCCGCTTTGACTTCATTCGAAATTAAATCGAGTATTGTATTCATATTCTTTCCAGACTCCTTCTGTCATGTTCTGCGGATCACAAAATCATGTACTTCATCCAACCATGAACCACACGACCTTTTGACCCTTGTATCATCTGATTATTATAACATTGAATTTGAGGAATGGCAATGGAAAAGGATCAGAGATTCTCCGTCCCTTTCCAAAGGAATTACAAAAAAGTAACTTATCTCACGCGATCATTCCTCCCAGCATCCCTGCCCCCATGCACAGAACGAAAGATGTGGCAATTCCTCTCCATCCCTGGGTAATTCCCGGTTCTGTCAGTGCTGATACGGCTGTGAGCAGAAGAAAATAGCACAGTCCAAGCATCATGCCCCAGAAGAATCTGCGTTCTCCGGCTTTTTTCCCCACAAATAAACCTCCAACAAAGCAGGAAATCACGTATATCAAAATAATTCCAATGGTGACTTTTCCTTCATCGAGATGCATTTTATAGAGTAAAAAAGCCAGAAATAACAGAGAAAGTCCTGTGAGAAGATACGCAAGAATCAGCCCTTTTACCAGATGATTCATCTTCCGTGCAGATTTGATGGTCTGTTCCATAAAAAATCCCTCCCATACTTTACTATATGGGAGGGTTGTACATTCTATGAACTATATTCAAGAGTTATTTCTTTTTTTTAACAGCAACGACACCAATGATAACCAGAAGAATCAGCGCTGCTGCAGCCACTACCACATACATGGCAACAGGGGTTTCATCTCCCGTCTGTGGATTTCTGGTAAATACATTGTTTGCTTTCAGCGGTGTTTTTCCAGAAGTTTTATTGACTGTCGGCTTTTTATTTCCAGAAGAACTGGATGAACTGCTTCCACTGACTGTGCTGCCAATCTTGTTCGATGTATTGGAAGAAGTATTTGTATAAGCCTTATCAGTATTTCCTACAAGGACCTTACTTCCTGCCAGATTATAGGGACTGAAAGAAGTTGTTACAAAACTGATAGTCCCATCATCATTATATACTGGAGTAATATACTCTACCGTTCCATCTTCCAGATAATGAACCACCACCAGCTGTGTATACAAGGTCTGATCCGGGGCCGGCATGGTAATCCGCACCTGAAGCCCGTTTAGTTTGTATTCGGTATCATTGATCAAATCCCACAGCTTCATATCATAAGGAGCGATAAATGTGTCCACATTCTTCTCCTCAAGAACTGCGGCGTCGTTCATTTCATTTTTCAATTCCACGCGGAACTGTACATACCATGGAAAATCTCCTTCGATTGTCAGACCATTACTCTGTCGATTAAATACTGCTGCCCTGGTCTGTGCCTCTGTCAGCTTAACATATGTATCTGCACCAAATAAGGATTTCTGTGCTTCACTGAGTGATTCATACCAGACAAAAGCATCTACGACAGCCTCTACTTCTTCGATACTGGTCACTTCCATCGGAAGATAATCAATCAGATTCTGAACTTCTGCTGCCGCCTGGATATCTTCTGGGGTCAACACATCCTGCGGTACTTCCGGATCGCCATTTTCAGGGGTCGACTCAGGAACGTTTTCCGTTCCTTCCGGTGTACCAGGAGTAATCTCCGGTTCCTGTGCAGGCGTACCTTCCGGTGTGGTTTCCGGGGTCGGCTGCGGTGTGCTTCCCGGCGTCGCCTCAGGTGTATCTCCCGGGGTTACTTCCGGGGTGGTTTCCGGTGTTGGCTGCGGCGTACTCTCCTGCGGCACTTCCGGGGTTGCCTCAGGCGTAGTTTCCGGAGTCGGCTGCGGCGTACTCTCCGGGGTTACTTCCGGAGTCGGCTGCGGCGTACTTTCCGGCGGCACTTCCGGGGTCGTCTGCGGCGTACTCTCCTGCGGCACTTCCGGGGTTGCCTCAGGTGTACTCTCCGGTTCTCTTCCCGGCTCATCCTTATTCTCATCTTCCTCAGGTTTCAGTGACAGGACTCTGACAATAACAGTACGTGTAACTGTTTTCTTTTCTTTGTCCCAGCCTTTCTCCTCACTATAATCAACCGTATCAGTGTCATAAGGATAGAAAACGACGCGACATTCTGTCTCATATTCGGTCAGAACAAAATCTTCATCCTCCCATGCGAAAACTCCGTCACCGTCACAGCGGTTAAGCGGAACCTCACTGAGTGTACAGGGTTCCTTCACCTTCATTTCTTTCGGAACATATACCTTCTCCCGTTCTACGGCACCTTCCACTTCACCCTTGCCTATAATATCATCCAGATAAAGTCTTACATTATCCAGCGTAAGTTTTCCTTTTACTTTAACCAGTGCATCCTCAAAATCTTTTGCACGGCGAACACTGACTCCTGAAGGAAGCTCCCAGGTTTCCTCTTTTTTCACCGTTACCGTTCCACAGATTCGAATCACACCATACTCTCCGACCAGTTCTGCTGCTTTAGAAAAGGTTTTAACTGCCTCATCCCTGTCTTTACCTGAATTCTCATCGTCCCCGGATTCTCCATCCAGATAGATAACTGTCAGTTCTTCCTTCTTCTCATCTGTCAGTTCCGTAGGGTTTTTGTCCTGATCGGCACGGACAAACTGCCCGCTGCCCGTTGACAATGCCATCACTGACGCCATCAGAATTCCCATCGTCCGCAGACAATGCTTTTTACTGATTGCTGTTTTCCTGTGAATTCTCATAATCTTCTCCCTTAAAATAATTTGAAACTGTTCAGTTCCAGGCTGATTTCCAGCCAAACAGTCACAAGAATTTCTTGAATAACCTCTTACGTACAGCAGTATATCACAAATCTTTCGATTATTACACCCCCAAACAAATATTTTTTTCTCAGAACAAAATGACCAGCAACGTTTTTCTTTCATTTAACTTGCAATTTTACAGGAAATCATGTATATTTTCTATTAATATAGTTACTGTTCACTTCGTGACCAGTAACATAATATATACTTAAAAGGAGTGAATAAATTGGATTCAGGCGACGCGATACAGTTATTGCTGTTATTGATCCTGCTGCTGCTCTCTGCATTTTTTTCTTCTGCCGAGACAGCTATGACAACTGTAAATAAGATCCGCATCATGTCATTGGTGGAGGAAGGGAATAAAAGAGCAAAGACGCTTCTTCGGATTATTGATGATCCGGGAAATCTGCTGAGCACCATTCTAATCGGAAACAATATCGTTAACCTTTATGCATCTTCTCTGGCCACCACATGGACAACACGTGTATTCGGAAGTGCATTCATCGGTGCAGCCACCGGTATCCTGACCTTACTGGTTCTGTTATTTGGTGAGATTACTCCCAAAACCATGGCGACGCTGAATGCAGAAAAGCTTTCTCTGTCCTATGCACCGATCATTCTTTTTCTGATGAAAATTCTGAGCCCGGTTATTTTTCTGGTGAACAAGATGTCCGGCATCGTTCTTACTATGCTTCATGTAGATCCCAATGCCAGACAGGATCAGATGACTGAACAGGAACTTAGAACCATCGTAAATGTAAGCCACGAAGACGGGGTTATTGAAAAAGAAGAACGCCAGATGATTTATAATGTGTTTGATTTCGGTGATTCTCAGGCCAAGGACGTGATGGTTCCCCGTATTGATATGTCTTTTGTCAGTGCCGACATTACGTATGAAGAGCTTATGAAAGTTTTCCGTGAGAATGGGTATACGCGATATCCCGTCTATGAAAATACCACAGATGTGATTATCGGTACGATTAATATGAAAGATATTCTTCTTCTGGATTCCAGAGAAAATTTCTCGGTACGCAGTATTCTGAGAGAACCATATTTTACCTATGAGCATAAAAGCACAGCCGATCTTCTGATGGAGATGAAAGAATATGCCGTAAATCTTGCCATTGTTCTGGATGAATATGGTGCCACTGCCGGTATGATCACACTGGAAGACCTTCTGGAAGAAATTGTCGGAGAAATCCGGGATGAATACGATGAAGACGAAGAAGAAGACTATCTGGAAATCATTCCGAAACGTGAGTATACAGCTCAGGGGTCTGCCAAACTGGATGATCTGAATGACAGTCTGGGACTCCATCTGGAATCTGAAGATTACGACTCTATTGGCGGTTACATTATTGAGCAGTTGGATCATCTCCCACTGACCGGAGAATCCTGTATCACATCGGACGGTCTGAAACTTGTGGTTGATGAGATGGACAAGAATCGTATTGAACTGGTTCATATTTATATACCTGAAAATTATTTCCAATCGGAAGATGCCGATGAAAATGCATAAACGTATAAAATGCCGGGGTTATTCTTTCCCCGGCATTTCGATTTTTTCTCTCAGAATCTGATGGAACTGTGTGCCGCACCGTTCCATTTCTCCCAGTACCTCTTCAATTCCCGTTTCTGTCTCAAACCAGTTATATCTGTTAATCCCTGTATCGGAGGGACAGATCAGCAGTTCCGTTTCTGGATATAAAAGCTGATAATACATTTTACATCTTCTGGCATGCTGCGCCTTGCAGCATATAATTGCCCGATTCACCCGGATACCTGCCGCATCGGTTACCGCCCGGGAATGAATGGCATTCTGATAGGTATAGGTTGCCTGATTTTCTTTCAGCACTGCCTGCTCATCCACACCATTTCTGGTCAGAACATCATAGAGAAAATCCCATTCGGTCTCATAGGAACCGGTATAAATCTGCTGTTTTGCCTGCACACCTGCAAATCTGCCAACCACCACACTGTATCTTCCTGAGGGCAGCACCCAGGGTGCAAACTTCCCTTTCCAGAGTTCGGCTGCACGCTCTGCCATCTGTGGAAATCCATTACCCGGTACAAAAATAATGTCTGCTTTCTGAGGCTCGTCCTCGAGAAAAATAAAATCATTATACATGTCCAGAAATCGTCTGTTTTTTCCGTATATATTCATTGTCATCCTCTTTTTTAATCAAGTGGGCAGGTTTCTCACTTATGAGAGACTTACCCACCAGTTTTTCCTGTTATCGGGTCGTAATCCAGGTCTGATATCCGTCACGGCGGAGTCTTTGCTCCATCGTAACCGCATTGCCCAACTGCTGAAAAGCACCTACCTGTACCTTAAACATCCCGTCATCCTCCAGAATGTAGGAAGGATATCCTTTATCAATCAGTTCATAATTCAGCCGTTCTGCATACTCACGGTTTCGAAACAGTCCGGTCTGTACCCGATAGAGAATCGGTTCCTCCACATCTTCCTCGGACAGTGTTCCAAGAATCGCATAGGCAATAGCCTCTGCAATCTCATTGAATTTCTGATCAAACAGTGCATTGTCGCTGTCACTGTTAATAAAGCCTACTTCCACCAACAATGCCGGCATCCGGGTCCTCCGCAAAACCACCAGACCGGGTCTCGCCTTTACGCCAAGATTTTTAAATCCCAAATTTTCAAGAGCCCCATTAATATTTTCCGCCATTTCCAGTTTAATGCCGGATTTGTCATAAACCAGTGTCTCCACTCCTTCATATTGATTCGGCATCGGACTGGAATTTCTGTGTATGGAAATAAAATAATCTGCCAGTGCACGATTGGCAATTTGAGCTTTCTGAAAAGGAGTCTGATAAACATCGGTGGTTCTTGTATATACCACATCGACACCCTGACTCTTCAGGATTTCTCCAATAGCCAGAACCAGCCTCAGGGTATCATCCTTTTCCCGTCGCCCCTGATAGACAGCGCCCGGATCTTCACCGCCGTGTCCTGCATCCAGAACTATTTTATACGCCATGCAAAACCTCCAGACAGCAAACCGGCAAATCCGAAGTGAAATGTCCGAGACATTTTCTCCCTCGTTTTTGCCGGAAACTTTTTTCTATACTATATGCAGAGGTTCCAGACTTCGTTCCAGAATTCCCGTCACACGGGCAATCAACATGCCATAATTTGTGATTGGTATTCCTGCATCCTGTGCACAGGCAATCCGATAATGCATCTCACGGGCATTCAGCATGCATCCTCCACAATGTACGATCATCCTGTATGGTGAAAGATCAACCGGAAATTCGCCGCCGCTGCTGAATGAAAATTCCAGATTTTTCCCGGTATAATTTCTGATCCAGGTTGGAATCTTTACTGTACCGATATCATTGCACTGTCTGTGATGGGTACACCCCTCTGATATCAGCACATGATCCCCATCCTGAAGGGTTTCCAATGCCCTGAGCCCCTGCAGAAATGGGTTCAGTTCACCTTTATATCGAGCAAAAAGAATGGAAAATGAAGTCAGCGGAACATTTTCCGGAACGATCGCAGAGACCTCCGCAAATGCCTGGCTGTCTGTAATTACCAGTCCCACCTGATCCCCCAGATTGTTCAGCAATGCTTCCAGTTCTGTGTTCCGCACCGTCACACAGGCACCTCCCGCTTCCAGAATATCCCTGATCGTCTGCTGCTGGGGCAGAATCAGTCTTCCCTTGGGTGCCGCCTTATCAATGGGGATGACAAGCACCGTAAGTTTTCCGGGCACCAGAAGATCTGCCACAATCCGACGTTCTTCCTGATCATCCTTCATCAATGCTGCCAGACGATTTTTCAGCTCATAGATATGATAACCTGTAGCTGCACTGACATCCAGCACTTCTTTCTGGCCGGTCTTCTCACTCACCTCTGTCAGAATTACTTCCACCGTTTCCGCTGACACACGGTCGCACTGATTTACAGCTATCATGCAGGGAATCTTCTTATCCTTAATACGTTCCAGCAGCCTCCTGTCTTCATCTGTCACACCCTGTCCGGCATCCAGTACCAGAAGTGCAATATCGGATTTGTTGAGCATCTGATAACTGCGTGCCACGCGAAGACTTCCCAGTTCTCCCTCATCATCAATCCCTGGTGTATCAATCATCACCACAGGACCCAGCGGAAGTAATTCCATTGCCTTCTGTACCGGATCTGTGGTGGTGCCTTCTATCGGAGATACAATAGAAAGGTTCTGTCCGGTCATCGCATTGATCAGACTGGATTTACCCGCATTTCTTTTTCCAAAAATACCAATGTGTACTCTTTCTGCCGATGGTGTACTGTTCATACTCATGATGTGTCCTCCTAAAAACGGAAATCTCTGTTTCCTTTCTCAATCTCTTTCAGGTTCCGCACCACAATTTCTCTTACTTTTTCTTTTGGTATATTGACCAGTTCTTTTTGAATCAAAGCTTCTCCAACCGCTTTGGTATCCGGGGATGCATAGTCTTCCAGATATTCTTTCAGTGTCATCAGTGCATTCGGATGACAGCAGTTCTGAATCTGACCACTCTTACAAAGGCTCATAAAGCGATCTCCCGTTCTGCCTTCACGGTAGCATGCTGTACAAAAGCTTGGAATATAATCCATCTTCATCAGCCAGTTCACTACCTGATCCAGAGTCCGGTTGTCGCTCACATCAAATTGAGCAGAACTTTCTTCTTCCGGTTCCTCTTCCGCATATCCTCCAACACTGGTTCTGGAACCGCCGCTGATCTGAGAAACGCCCAGATGAAGCACACGTTCTCTGCACTTCTGACTTTCTCTGGTAGAAATAATCATGCCGGTATAAGGGACAGCGATTCTGATACATGCCACCAGTTTTGCAAAAATATCATCATTAATACCATTATCAAAAGCATCCGGATCTATATCATCTGCTCTTCGGATTCTGGGAACACTGATGGTATGCGGCCCCACACCGTGTACTGCTTCCAGATGTTCAGCATGCATCAGCAAACCTGCAAATTCATACCGGTAAAGTTCCAGTCCAAACAATACACCAATTCCCACATCATCAATGCCGCCTTCCATCGCACGGTCCATCGCCTCTGTATGATAAGCATAATCATGCTTTGGCCCTGTCGGATGCAGTTTCTCATAAGACTCTTTATGATAAGTCTCCTGGAACAGAATATAGGTACCGATTCCTGCTTCTTTCAGTTTTCTGTAATTCTCCACCGTAGTCGCTGCAATATTTACATTGACTCTGCGGATAGCACCGTTCTTATGCTTGATGCTGTAGATCGTTTTAATACTTTCCAGTACATATTCAATCGGATTATGCACCGGATCTTCACCTGTCTCCAGTGCCAGCCTCTTATGACCCATGTCCTGAAGAGCCATTACTTCCCGTTTAATCTCTTCCTGTGTAAGTTTTTTTCTCGGAATATGTTTATTTTTTGCATGATACGGACAATATACACAGCCGTTCACACAATAATTAGACAGATACAGCGGTGCAAACATTACAATTCGATTGCCGTAAAAATCCTTTTTAATCTGCTCTGCCAATGCACAGATTTCCTTATTCTTCTCCTCATCCTCACAGACCAGAAGTACAGATGCCTCCCTGTGGTTCAGACCTTTTCTTTTTCTTGCTTTCTCAAGAATCTGATCGATCAGTTCCACATTGTTCTTGTTCCTTTCTGCATACTCCAGAGTCTCCATGATCTCCTCATGACTGATAAACTCTTCCGCTTTCATGGAATCTACACGATACATTATCATCCCTCCGTTTCCTACCAGAATCATCTCAAACTCATTTTCTGGGCTTATCCACCGGTTCTGATATTTCAAACTCTTACAGGACCCTCCGTCCTGTATCTAAAATTGTAACTGTATATAGTATAACATTCCTGTTTTTCATCTACAAGAATATTTTGCAATTTATCTCTATTCCTGCTATTATTAAGACAATTATTAATATTTGTTAATTTGGAGAGGAACGGCCTGCTTCTAAAAAAATGATAGGAAGTTTCCGTCCCCCTCCAAATTAACAAAAGAGTATACCTTACGATACACAGGAGAAATTTTTATGTACTATTTTATTGTCAATCCTTCCTCCCGCTCCGGCCAGGGAATGGAAGTATGGATTCAGGCTGAATATACCCTGAAAAAAGAACATATTGCCTATCAGGTTTTCTTCACCAGATACAGCAGCCACGGCACAAAACTGGTTCATTCACTGCTTCCAAAGCTGCATGAACAGCACCTTGTGATTATCGGCGGTGACGGAACGGTCAATGAGGTACTGAACGGCCTGCCTTCCCATTTTCCGGTCACAGTCAGCTACATTCCGGTGGGTTCCGGCAATGATTTTGCCCGTGGTATGCAGATTTCTTCACAGCCGGAAGAAGCTCTCCGCCACCTGCTGTCCCCCTGCGGTTCTGAACGTATTGATCTGGGAAAACTGAACGCAGGAAAACATGAATCAGTATTCGGTGTCAGTTCCGGTATCGGTTATGATGCCGAAGTTTGTTATGAGGTCTCTCATTCCCGCATAAAAAAATGGCTGAATCGACTGCATTTAGGAAAACTCGCCTATGCAGCCGCAGCCATCAGACTATTATTTACTTTCCGTCCCTCAGACATGGAAATCACACTGGATGATCAGCCGCCTCTTCACTTTTACAATGTCTACTTTGCTGCAGGAATGAATCTTCCGTATGAGGGCGGTGGTTTTCGCTTCTGTCCTGCTGCCAACTGCAAAGACGGCAAGCTGGATTTTATGATCGTACATAGTCTTCCCAAATGGAAAATACTGCTCCTTTTTCCGACTGCCTACTTTGCTCTTCACACCCATATCCGCGGAATCACCATTCTACAGGGAAAGAGTATGCATATTCACAGCAGTCATCCATTCCGACTACATCGTGACGGTGAATTTGCAGGATATTCCAATGACATCACACTGAGTATCAATCCAGAGGCTGTTTATCTTCAAAGAAGATAAAGCCTCCGCCGGATTGCAGCCTCTTTTATCCTTCTACAATCAGATATGTGCCATCTTCAAGAGAAAATATCTCACTTGCTTCCAGGATTTCCTCATCACTCATACCGGACACATCCATCCCGCTTTCATCCAGATACTCTCTGACCTCTTTCAAATTCTTCACAACAACTGCCATGCAGTCCTCCAGAAATTCTTCTGCTTCCTGATAATTATCTGCTACATTTTCATCAAAAAGCTGTCCCTGTTTTTTCAAAAAAGTTTCCACACAAAGTTTGCTGTACTGACTCATTTTTTCTCTCCTTTCTGTTTATGCCTCGGACGTTTCATTATTTTCGCTATCACTCAACCTGAATATCCAACAGCTGCCGGGGCTTCTCGATAATCACATCCGCATGATTCTCTTCCAGTTCCTTTCTGTCCCGAAATCCCCATAGCACACCGACGGTGTACATACCTGCTGCTTTTCCGGTCTGCATGTCTGTATTTGTATCCCCTATGTACATACAGTTTTCCGGCTCCACCTGCAGAAAATCAGCGATTTTCAAAGCCCCGGAAGGTGAAGGTTTACGTTCCATCCCCACTTCAAGTCCCTGTATCACATCAAAAATATCATCACCAAACAAACCTCTCACCGCAAGGCATGTAGCCTCATGAGGTTTATTGGACAATACCGCCAGCTTCACCTGACGTTTTTTCAGTTCTTCCAACGTCTCCCGCATACCGTCAAATACGGTAACCTTATACAGCGGATTGGCAGCAAAAATCTCCCGGTAAAGCCGCTGACCTTCTTTAAGATGAGAGAAATCTCCTCCTGCAGCCCTCATACACCGTTCCATCAACACATCACCGCCGTCTCCCGCATGATATTTGAAATCATTGACCGGCTGTACAGGAAGACCAAACTGTTCCAGAATCTGATTCGCCACATAAGCGATCGATTCCACTGTATCTGCCAATGTCCCATCCAAGTCAAAAATACAAGCCTGAAACATATTCTTTTCTCCGTCCCCTTTCACATTCAAGTACGCCTCGGCGTACTTGCTGCGAGGTGCGCCGGAGGGTTTATCTTCTTTCAAGATAATCACAAAAAGTATAACCTCTTAGGGCAAAAATAGCAAGTAATGAAAAAAATACTTTCTTTTTTGTTAAAATAGTATTAAAATAAGAGATAGTTATATTATCTAAGCTATAAAGGAGATTTGAGATGGCAAAGAATTATATCTGGAAAACTCTTGCCGGTGTAGCTGTTGCAGGAGCTGCCGTTGGCGGAGCACTGGCATATTTAAAGAAATGTAAAGAAGTGAATGACCTCAGTGAAGAAGATTTCGAAGATCTGCTGAACGATGAAGAGGAGGATGTATGCCCTGCTGAACGCACATACACCACACTTCCTACCGAACATGCTGAAGAAGAAAAAACAGAAGAAGCTTCTGAAGAGACTGCTGAAGAAGAGACTGAAGAAGAACCAGCTGAGGATACTGAAGAAGTAACAGAATAAAGGATGCTATTTTAATTCCTTTATAAGGGACGGAGATTCTCCGTCCCTTTTTCCAAATTATTCAAAATCCCCCCACACCTCTGCTAATATTTGCACCGCCTCTTTAATCTGTTCTTCGCTGAGTGTAGCGTATCCCATCAGTACCGTTGCTGTTTTCCTGTTTTTCAATGGCTGGATGCAGTATTCGGTGAGTCCATAAACTTTAATTCCTGCTTTTCGTGCTGCTTCTACAGCTTCCTGTTCTGTCATTCCGTTTTTCATTTCCACCAGAATGTGTACACCTGCGTGTTCACCACGAATCCGGCAGATATGATGAAGTTTTTTCATTTCACTGATCAGGCAGTCGTGTTTTGTTCTGTATACACCTCTCATCCGATTCAGGTGTCTCTCAAAATGTCCCTCCCTGAAGAACATTTCCAGTATTTTCTGATCCACCCGGGAGACAGTAACCGAAAAATTACGACCTCTCTCCTCATATTGATGCATCAGACTCACAGGAAGAACCATATAGCTGATACGAATCGCCGGGGCAAGTGACTTGGAAAATGTACCCAGATAAATGACTTTATCATGAGAATCAAACCCCTGCAAACTGGGAATCGGCTTTCCTTTATACCGAAATTCACTGTCATAATCATCTTCTATCAGATAACGGTGCTCTTTTTTGGCTGCCCATGCCAGAAGCTGCTGCCTGCGCTGAATAGGCATCACACTTCCCAACGGAAACTGGTGGGAAGGCATCACGTAAGCAAGATCTGCCCCGCACTCTTCCAGCTTCTCCGGTATCATTCCCATATCATCCGGCTCCAGTGGACATACTTCATACCCCATTTTCTGAAATGCCACGGAAGCACTTGTATATGTAGGATTGTCCATGGCAATTTTCCAGTCCATCCCCAGAATCACGTGTAGGAGCATGAGAAGATAATCATTCCCTGCTCCTACAATAATCTGATCGGCCCCACAATTCACGCCGCGGGCATGATGCAGGTAGGAAGCAATCTCCACACGAAGTGCCTCCTCCCCCTGAGATTCTCCCAGCTGAAATAACGTTCCATCATCTTCATTCAGAACATTTCTGGAAATTTTTCTCCAGGTCTGGTAGGGAAACCCCTCTTTATCAATGCCGTTGACCGCAAAGTCAATCCGATATTCCGTCGATTCCCGGTGTCTGTCCACTACAGGTAACTGTGCCCGTGAAGGCAGCTGATACAGTTGATCAAGCTCGCAGACAAAATAGCCACGGCATGGACTGGCGATTATATATCCCTCTGCCAGAAGCTGCTCATATGCCTGATCAACCGTACTGCGGCTTATCCCCAGATGAGATGCCAATGTTCGGGTCGACGGAAGTTTCTCTCCCGCACGAATCTTCCCACCTTGGATTTCATCACGAATGTATGCATAAATCTGCTCATACATGGGATGTGAATCGCCATTTTCCAGGGAAATCGTCAATTCATTCATACGATTTGCTTACTTTGCCAGAAGCATCATGATTTTGTTGCTTCGTGCAATAAATGCAGTCATCTCATCAGGATTCAGCTGTTTATGAGCCAACATTGCCAGATCATACAGCTGTTCGCAGATAACAGGAACAGTTTCCTCATCTTCCTTATGATCTGCTACATATTTCACCAGCGGATGATTTGCATTCAGAATCAGTGTGGTCTGGGTATCACCGCCAAACATATTGGCATCCATACCATACATCTTCATCATTTCCTGCATACGGCGGCTTTCCTCAGAAAGTGTCATCATGGAAGAAATATTGTCATTTTTCAGTTTTTCCACTTTGACATTCATATTTTCTTTTTTCAGAGCTTTTTTAAATACATCGGTGAGTGTATCTGCCAGTTCTTTCAGATCTTCTCCATTTTCTTCCTTCATGGAATCTGTCAGATCAGCATCGATTCTCTGGAAGTTTACATTTTCATTTCTCTGTTCCAGATGTGTGATGAACGGAGCATCAATATTGTGTTTCAGGATCACAGCATCCATGCCTTCTGCCTTGAACATATTGATGTACTGGCTCTGCTGAATCTCATCTGTCACATAGAAGATAGTAACTTTTTCTTCTTTTGTTTCTTCTTTGCTGTCTTCAGTACCTTCCGTATTTTCACTGGTTTCTTCCACAACGGTCTCGTCCTGTGCTTCTTCAGGTTTCTTATTCTCCTCGATGCAGTCTTTCAGAGTCAGATATTTTCCATCCAGGTTTTTAAAGAGAATGTAATCATTCATCTTATCTGCGAACTTGGTATCTTTGATGCAGCCGAATTTGATAAATGGATTGATATCATCCCAGTATTTCTCATAATCTTCACGGGCAGTCTTGCACATTCCAGTCAGTTTATCGGCTACTTTCTTGCTGATGTAGTCTGAGATTTTCTTTACAAATCCGTCATTCTGCAGAGCACTTCTGGAAACGTTCAGCGGCAGATCCGGACAGTCGATCACACCTTTCAGCAGCATCAGGAATTCAGGAATAACTTCTTTGATATTATCTGCGATAAATACCTGGTTATTGTACAGTTTAATGGTTCCCTCGATAGAATCATACTCTGTATTAATTTTCGGGAAATACAGAATTCCTTTCAGGTTAAATGGATAGTCCATGTTCAGATGAATCCAGAACAGCGGCTCTTTGTAATCCATAAATACTTTACGGTAAAATTCTTTGTATTCTTCATCCGTACATTCATTCGGATGTTTCATCCACAGCGGATGAATATCGCTGAGAGACACCGGACGTTTGTTGATTTTCACCTTTTCTTTTGCGGGGGAAATCTCAACAATCTCTTTTTCTCCATTTTCATTTTCTTTTTCTTCTGTTTTAGCCTCTTCATGGATGTGTTCTACAACCACATCATCTTCTCTCAGATCGGCCTCATCGATTGTCTCATATTCCTGCTCGGCACCTTCTTTAGAAAGGAAAATCTCAACCGGCATAAAAGAACAATATTTTTCGATTACTTCACGAACACGGTATTCGTTGGAGAACTCCACGCTGTCTTCGTTCAGGAAAAGTGTAATCTCTGTACCGACAGTTGTTTTATCTCCTTCTGTCATATCGTACTCTGTGCTTCCGTCGCACTCCCAGTGTACCGGAGCAGCCCCTTCTTTATAGGACAATGTATCAATATGAACATCCTCTGCCACCATAAATGCAGAGTAAAATCCAAGTCCAAAGTGACCGATAATCTGATCTTCATTGGTCTTATCTTTATATTTCTCAAGGAATTCTGTAGCACCGGAGAAAGCAATCTGAGTAATATACTCTTCGACCTCATCTGCAGTCATACCGATACCATTATCAATAAACTTCAGAGTTTTTTTCTCAGGATCAACGATAACTTCAATCTTGCTCTTGAAATTATCCGGGAAAGAATACTCTCCCATCATTTCCAGCTTTTTCAGTTTTGTAATAGCATCACAGCCATTGGAAATTAATTCACGAACAAAGATGTCGTGATCGGAATACATCCATTTTTTAATAATCGGGAAAATATTATCGCTGTTAATAGAAAGATTACCATGTTTCTGTGCCATGGTCATTCACACTCCTTTACTCTATGTTCATGTTAAGAATGCCTCCGCATTCGGTATGCCTATTATACTAATACCCAAAGAAAGAATTGTCAAGACAAAATTAGCACTCATTTTGAATGAGTGCTAATAATTTATACTTTTTTTATTTTTATGCTGTTCCCTGAAACATCATCCGATAACTGAGCATCCGTGATTTTTTTTCTGCCTGCGGATTTTGTATCTGTTCGAGAAGCAGTCTGGCAGCTTCCATCCCACTGGTACGATAATGGAAATGTACCGTTGTCAGCTGCGGGGTAAGGATGTCAGCCACCAGGCCATGCCCGATTCCGCTTACCCGGATATCCTCCGGCACCCGAAGTCCATGTTCCCGCAGACAGGTGATTGCTCCCACCGCTATCATGTCAGTAGCACAGAAAAGACAGTCTATTTTTCTGCCTGTCATCAACAGCTTTCTCATTGCCTCTTTTCCGGACTGTATCGTGAAATCTGCCTCTGCGCAGGGAATTGTTTCCATTACAATATCTGCTTCTTCCAGTGCTTTTTTTACTCCCAGATATCGATTCAATCCTGCCGCCAGATCCTGGCGATTAACACCGATATAAGCCGGATTTGTATTTCCTGATTTCAGCAGGTATTTCATCATCTCATAGGATGCCTGATAATCATTATGATACACGCAGGAATATTCCTCACATTTCTGTCCCACGATTACAACAGGACATTGCATCTGTCCCAAAAGTCTCATATGGTCCTCTGTCAATACAGATGCCGCGAGTATAAGCCCATCCACCTGACTTTGCTGAAATGTTTCCAGCATACGCAGTTCTTTGGACATACACCGATTGGAATTCATAAGGAGTACATGATAATTCTCCTGATCCATCACACTGCCGATTCCGGACAAAATCTCCGGTGAAGACTCAGAGTCTATCTGCGGCACAATCACTCCAATCCTTTTCGTCTTTTTTGTGCGCATCGTGCGTGCATATTCGGAAGGCTGATAATTCGTTTCCTCTATAACTTTGGCAATACGTTCCCTCTTTTGCTGACTCAGACTTCCATTATTCAGATATCGGGAAACCGCCGCACTGGAAACACCTGCCATTTTAGCTATTTCGCTGATTGTCATTCACTATTTTCCTATTTCTTTAACAACCAATAGTATCCGTAAGCAGGAATCTGAACTCCTCTGGCCTCCATTTCACGGCCGGTAAACAAATCCTGATACATACCATCATCTTCATTAATCCATGCAACTTTATCATAACCACTGAAGTTAAACAGGGCAACCATCTTCTCGTCGCCTTTCACCTTCACAATACCAAGAATGGAATCATCCCAGGTATCTACGGTCCACGCCAGTGCATCGGCTGCAAACACCTCATGCTGTACACGGATTTCTTCCATCTGTTTTAATCCCTGGAAAATTGCATTCTGCACCGTTCCTTCCTGATTTCTCAGTTCAGCTTTATCCCACTGGAATTTTCCTCTGTGGAGATAACGGGAATCTGCCCATTTTTTGGGATCGTTATGATAGGTGTAGTCATTTTCCTGTGCAATCTCATCACCGCTGTAAATTACCGGAATACCTGCCTGTGTAAACATATAGGCATGAAGCATCAGATCAAAACGTACAGCACGGTTCAGTGCCTCCTCATCTCTCTCATAAGCTGCTTTTTCAATACCACACAGAGATGCTGTGGTACCGCACTGACGTGCATCTCCGGATGTGGGATCATCATTATAAAGTTCTCCGCGACCAAAGGATCCCGGGAATTTTCCAATAAAGAAATCACTCAGGAAACGTTTATGTGCCACTTCATCAATGCCAAACTGACGAAGGTACGGATATTCCAGTCCCCAGCCAATATCATCATGGCAGCGCAGATAGTTCTGGAATACATAATCTTTCGGAAGTCTGTTGATAATATCCATCTGACGGCGCAGCAGTCTTGCATCACCGGTTGCAACAGTATGCCAGGTTGTTGCCATGGTAGTTACATTGTACAGCATATGACATTCCGGTTTTTCAACTGTACCGAAGTACGGAACGACCTTTTCCGGTTCCATAACAACTTCACCCAGCAGCATAACACCCGGGCAGACAATCTCGCAGATCATACGCATCATGCGGACAATGGAATGTACCTGAGGAAGGTTACGGCAATTGGTTCCCAACTGTTTCCAGATGTACGGAACCGCATCGATACGAATGATATCTACACCTTTATTGGTAAGATTCAGCATATTATAAATCATTTCATTCAGGACAACCGGATTCCAGTAGTTCAGATCCCACTGATAGGGATAGAATGTTGTCATAACAAACTTCTGCAGGTCTGGCAGCCAGGTGAAATTACCCGGTGCTGTGGTCGGAAATACCTGCGGAACTGTTCTTTCAAACTGAGCCGGCATATCATAATTGTCATAAAAATAATACCGGTTCATATACTCTCTTTCACCGGAACGTGCACGGCGTGCCCATTCGTGGTCTTCCGAAGTATGGTTCATAACAAAATCCAGACACACACTGATACCTTTATGTCTGCACTCATCTGCCAGTTTTTCCAGGTCTTCCATCGTTCCCAGTTCAGGCTGAACTCTTCGGAAATTAGAAACAGCATATCCACCGTCACTTCTTCCCTCCGGAGACTCCAGAAGAGGCATCAGATGAAGATAATTTACATTACATTCCTGAATATAATCCAGTTTTTCCCGGACACCATTCAGATTACCGGCAAAAGCATCCACATACATCATCATACCGATAATATCATTTTTCTTATACCATTCCGGATTCTGTTCTCTTCTGCGATCCAGTTCCTTCAGTTCTTGTTTTCTGTAATTGTAAATATTCTTCAGATTACGGCAAAGATCATCAAAAGCATCCTGTCTTCCCTGATACAACTCACAGTATAACCATTTCAGTTCATCATAGTGGCGGGACATACGACGTGAAAATTCCTCGTCCTCATTTACTGATTCTTTTACTTCTTCTTCAGCTTCTGCAGTTTCTTCCTTTACTGACTCTTCCACCACTTCTTCTGCAGCTTCTTCCTTCACCGGTTCTTCCACTACTTCTTCTTTTACAGCTTCCTCTTCCACCGGTTCTTCTATAGTTTCGACAACTTCTTTAACAGGCTCTGCCACTGCTTCCACAACTTCTTGTTCTACAGATTCAGCCACTTTTACATCTTCTTCAACGGTATTCTTTACTTCACGGACATTTTTTTCAACCGCTGCTTTTTTTCTTTCAATACTCTTTTTCTTTCTTGCTTTCATATTGCACTGCCTCCTTTTATATTATTTCATTTGTTACAGTTCCAATCTTCATTCAATACTTAAAACTGAAGCAAACAATTTTGTAATCGATTTCAAAATAATTATACCATAGAACAGTTAAAAATCAACATAATTAAATATTTCTTAAAGTTCTCTTGTATTTTCGTGATTTCTTTGATTTTGAAAAATAGTTGTGCTATAATCGGGGCTGTACTTAATAGATAATAACAGAACGTTTTTCAGCATGAGATTTTGTTCAGGAGGCGTTGTTTTATGAAGAAGAGCAAAAGACTGATTCCCGTCATTTTATACGGCATTTTTTACATGGTATGTTTTGCCTGGCTGGAGAGGATGCCTGTAAGATATCATATTATTAATTCCAGTCTGGATAAGAAAATACCGTTTTGTGAATATTTCATTGTTCCCTATGTGCTGTGGTTTGTCTATATTGCCGCAACTGTTCTCTACTTTGCATTTTTCGTAGACGATGATACAGAATACTGGAACTTGATCATCAATCTTGGGCTGGGGATGACACTCTTTCTGATTGTTTCCTACGTATATCCCAACGGATTAACGATTCGTCCCCGCGAATTCCCGAGAGAAAATGTTTTTACTGACATGGTGCGATATCTGTATCGTATTGATACTCCGACAAATGTATTGCCCAGCATACACGTATATAATTCTGTGGCCGTATTCTGTGCAATCAATAGCTGTAAAAGGCTGAGAGAAAAACGTGGCATACGCTTTTCTGCATTCGTACTTACCACGTTGATTATTCTTTCTACCATGTTCCTGAAGCAGCACTCCATCTGTGATGTTGCTACCGGTATTACTTTCAGTGTTGCATCATATATCGTTATCTACCGCGTATATGACAAAACTACAGCAAAAGCAAAACATCATTCTACAATCTAAGAGAACTCATAAAAAGGAGCGAATCTTTCAGTACCGAAAAGATTCGCTCCTCTTTATGCTGATCCATCACTAATTAAATCCATATATTTTCCGAACTACCTGATAGCCCGCCACAGATACTTTTCTTCCTCCTTTTCCGGGCAGATTGCATAATCTTCCCAGCAGACTGAGCCGGATACTCCAGTAGGTCTTGCGGTCTGCATTTTTCATATATTTCCACAATTCTTTTTTCTTTTCGAAGTTTTCCTCTGTCTGTGACTTAATCAGGAATATAGTCGATACGGTGGTAATCATGATCAGCATATGCATCATGTATTCCCTCTGTCTTTTATGCAGGTTTTTCTGCTGAGCCATGTGATCGATCATCAACTTGTTGACACGGATCTGCTGGTCTATTCTTCCAATCATGACTTTTTCACTTACAGACTGGTCTTCTCTTCCGATAAAATACCGATACAGGTTTACGTCCAGATAATACATGGTTTTCACGTAAGAGAGAGGTATAAAGGAAACCAGATTATCCACATAGAAGGTGTGCTCCGGCAGTGTTAATCCACATTCCCGTAATAGTTCTGTCCTGTAAATCATGGAATGCATCAGCAGGTAATGGCTGTTCCCCAGAGACTTTGCTTCGTCCCAGCCAAATATTTTGTCCTGCGGCAGAGAGGAACGATACCGCATCACAGCTTTATGTTTTACACCGACTTTTTCATATACGTAATTACTGATCATCAAATCCAGAGTCTGTGGTCCGCGAATACAGTTTTTCAGGGTTTCCAGTACTTTCTTGTATGCCTCCTCATTCAGCCAGTCATCGCTGTCTACCACTTTAAAATACAATCCTGTGGCATGGGCCAGTCCTGTATTGACAGCACCTCCGTGGCCTTTATTTTCCTGGTGAACTGCATGGACAATGCCGGGATATGCAGCCTCATACTCCTGTGCAATCTTCAATGTATCATCTTTTGAGCCGTCATCCACCACAATAATCTCTACTTCATCTCCTCCCACCAGAAGAGAATCGATGCATTTTCTCATATACTCCTGCGAATTATAACATGGTACAGCAATACTTAATATCTTCACTTTCGTATCTCCTATCTGAATATTTCTCTGATTGTAATTCAAATGCTCCTCCTGCAGGGAGAATGTCATTTTCCATCTGATCTATAGGCATGAAATGCAGCCGGAATGGGATAGTTTTGTTCCACATGTTCCATTTCTGCAAAAATCAGATCTTTTTTATTTTTTTCTTCCAGTGCCGCCACACGTACCGCATATCCGATCATTCTCCATTCCACATGGGAAAAGATATGTCTGGAATCTTCCAGCCGACGGATATGCAGCGGTTCTACCTGATAGCGTTTCATCCATTCCAGGACCTTTTCCTCATCCAGATGACCTTCCAGATTGGGAAATTCATACATCCCGGCCAGAAGTCCCCTTGATGGTCTTTTTCGCACGGCAACCTTGTCACCATCCTGAATAACCAGAATCGTCCTGTTTTCTATTCTGCGTTCTTTCGGCTTTTTTCTGACAGGAAGGTCCATCACCGTGTTATGTGCCCGCGCCATACACAGATGAGCTACCGGACATTCTTCACATCGGGCCTCGCCATTGGGAACACAGATCATAGCCCCCAGTTCCATCAATGCCTGATTAAATGCTCCCGGCTGATCCGGAGGAATCACTTCCTGCAGTTCTCTCTCCACCCGTGTCCTGACAGATTGTTTCAGAATATCTTCATCATTTTCTGTTATCCGTGAAATCACACGAAGAACATTGCCATCAACCGCAGGTACCGGTATTCCATAGGCGATGGAAGCCACTGCCCCCGCTGTATAATTGCCGATTCCCGGCAGGCCTCTCAACAATTCATAATCGGCAGGAAGCTGTCCATGATATTCTTCCATAATCTTCACTGCAGCTTTCTGGATATTTCGGACCCGATTATAATATCCCAGTCCTTCCCATAATTTTAATAGCTGTTCTTCCGGACACTCTGCCACCTCCTTAACGGAGGGCAATGCACGGATAAACCGCTCAAAGTACGGCTTTACAGCCTCCACCCTGGTCTGCTGAAGCATGATTTCGGATATCCAGATATAATAAGGATTTCCTGAATCACGCCAGGGAAGGATCCTGTGATTCTTTTCATACCATTGCAGCAATGGCTCTGCTATTTCATTTAACATCCTGTCTTACTCCCTAAGATAAATGTACAAAAATCCGGTTGTTCATGTATATTTCACCCGGCATTACCTGACAGTCCCAGGCTTCCACGTGCACACCGGCTTTAGCCGCTTTCTGCAGTTCATAACCAAATTCCGGATGTGTATCCCAGTTTGGCTGAAATTCTTTAACACCGGACATCTGAATCACGAAAAAAATCCATGCCTCATACCCTTCTTCCAGACAGTGTGCCAGTTCCCTGATATGTTTCACCCCTCTCTCTGTCGGGGCATCAGGAAAACGTGCCGTCCCGTCCTGCTCGAGAGTTACTCCTTTCACTTCAATAAAAGCTTTTTTCCCCTGATATTCTACATACAGGTCAAATCTTGAATTCCCATATTGTTTTTCCATCTGTACCAGTGAGGCATCCGGAAAACCATGTCCCTGCAGAATCCACTCTCTGACCAGATAATTGGGCATCTGGGAATCCATATTTACCAGCGTATGATTTTTATAAACCTGAACCAGATCATATTTTGTTTTTCTTGCCGGATTGTCCGACTCTTCCAGAAGGACTTTCGCACCCGGCACCAACAGTTCCCGGCACCGCCCGGTATTTTTAACATGACATACCTCTGAACGGCCAGCTACCTCCACCATCGCAATAAAACGATTGGGTCGGCTGACAAAAACTCCTTCTCTAATATTGCAATACTTCACCTTTTCACCTTACTCCTTGCAATTTTCTCCAAAAATAGATATGATAAGAAACAAATACATTTAAGGAGATTACTATGGACAGTATAATATTTGACGTTGATGGAACCCTCTGGGATTCCACTGCTGCCTGTGCACAGGCGTGGAATGAAGCAATCTTACGGGAAACCGGTAAATCTATGAACTTTACGGAACATACACTGAAAAGTCTCTTCGGAAGACTGCTTCCCGATATTGCCAAAGTGATTTTTCCAGACTGCACCACCGAACGGCAGCTCTATCTGATTGATCTCTGCTGCCAGGAAGAACACCGGGCACTTCTTAAACAGTGTGCACCCCTTTACCCCAATCTGGAGGACACTCTGCAGAAACTTTCAGAGAAATACCGTCTGTTTATCGTAAGCAACTGCCAGGCCGGCTATATCGAAGTATTTCTTCAGTCCAGCCATCTGGGCAAATACTTCGAAGGACATCTTTGTCCCGGTGACACCGGCAACGCCAAAGCAGACAATATTGCTCAGATTATTCGTGATTATCACCTTGAGTCCCCGATATATGTGGGAGATACCGATGGGGATTTCCGTGCGTCACATGAGGCCGGCATCCCCTTTGTTTTTGCATCTTATGGCTTTGGTCAGGTTTCTTCACCTGATTATACCATCAATTGTCCCAAAGAACTTCTGGAACTTTTTTCCTGACATGAATTTAGTTTCCCAGTATTACTGGCACGGAGTGATCCGTAACGCTCCAGAGCGTACCTGATCACCCGTGCAGACTATAACCATCATTATAAACACATACGATCGGGGTTTCCTTATCAATCAAATTGTATATTCTTCTTGCTGCACTGACAGGAAGATTGATACATCCATGAGAGCCGCTGTAAACATAGGTCTTTCCTCCGAAAGAACCTCTCCAGCTGGCATCGTGCAGACCGATACCCCCATTAAACGGCATCCAGTAATCCACATGCGCCTCATAGCTTGGATTTCCATCCTCCCCTATCGGTCCGCGGAGTATACGATCCGTCTGTTTATATGTAAGAAAATATACTCCCGGCGGTGTAAACCGTTCACTGGTCATAGTGCCGGAAACAATCGGGGCTTCCACCTCAATCTGCCCATCCACATAATAATACAGATACTGTTCCGTCAGATTCACTTCGATATAAGTATTTCCCAGACCATTATTCTCTGTATACAGTTCCTTACTGGAATACTTTGGTTTTCTTTTTACTATATCATGGTTCTTTATATTTTCCAACAGTGCGGCAACTTCTTTTTCCTGATTGATCTTCCATCCGTAATTACCGCCTTTTACAGTTACATCTCTTCCTGAAGTTGTATGAAATGGACGGGCTTTTCCCAATGTATCTACTTCTTCAGCAATACTTTTCACATAATCCGTAACTTTAATTTTCAGTTTTTCCTCATCCAGCGTGTAATTACCCTCTTCATCCACATCCAGCCACTTGCGCAGCTTATTTCCATTAAATACTTTTTTCCCATTGGGCAGTTTGTAAGTAACACTGACTCTTGCCAGTTCGTTCAGCTGTTCCTGCTCTTTTTTAATCTTTTCACTGTCTTTTGTATACTCAGGCATTACATAAACGCCTGCTTCTTCCGCAGAAAAAGTGGTTTTTCCAGTCTCTATTGCCTGAACAACTGCTTCTTTCAGTTCATCCTTTTTCAGTCGTGAACCATAAACTTCATCCACAATGATAAACTGATCCGTTTTAAATTTTACATAGGCATCCTCCGGATCCACCTGTGCTTCTTCCTGCATACACGCCATATCTTCCAGTTTATCATAAAGCTTTTCTTCATCAAAAGTAATGTTTTCATCGATGGTCACAGAATGCTCGCCAAAATAACCGCTGATCCACAACAAAGGATTCTGCTTTTGCAGCAGTTCTTTTACTTCTCCGCTGCTCACATATTGATAATCAATCTCTGATCCGTCAATTTCATTTACCTCCCCATTCCGAAATTCCAGGGTAATACCGTAATCTTCCACCTGTTCACGAATCAATTCTTCCACCTGCTCCGTTGTCAGTTCTTCACAGGCAATACCATTGATGACTGTGCCATGGAAAAAAATATCCTTGTAGTGATAAGCTTTCCATCCGTAATATCCGGCAGCACCTGCCAGAACCACACACCCTGCCGCGATTCCCAATCGCACAGCAAGATTCTTTTTATTCATTTCTCCCATTTTTCACTCCCCATTTTTTTCAAAGCAGCCACACTGCTGAAGATAACATTTACAATAAATATTGCCAGTGCAATCACGCCAGCCACCTGAAGTGTCTGCAGCAAATAAAAATTTGCCATTCCATTCTCTGATTTCAGAACATTATAGACAATTCGATACATTCCTGCTCCGGGCACCAGGGTCATATTGGCAGGAATCAAAAACAAAGTGACAGGAGTTTTAAATATTCTCGCACAAATGTGTGCCCCTGTGGAAATGACAACTGCTCCCACAAAACTTCCGAAAACTACTGAACTTGTGGAGTGAAATACTACCAGATATGTCATCCATCCCAGGGCCCCGTCAATACCGGCCCACAAAAGGAGCTTTTTCGGAACTCCCAGAACAGTGCCAAAGCCTGCCACCGCCACAAATGCGCCGATACACTGCCATAACATTTCCATACCGCTCACCTCCCTAGAACAGACTCAGTCCAATACCGATTCCCAAAGCTACTGCCGCTGCGATCACAAATGCCTCGGCCGCTCTGGCAACTCCCGAAAGATAATCACCATGAAGTACATCAAAAACAGCATTTGTAATGGCGGCTCCCGGAACAAACGGCATGATACAGCTAATGATCAGAAGGTTCTCTTTAAATATCCCCGGAAGCACGCGAACTGCAGCACTGATAACCACCGCCAAAGTGATACAACTGAGACTGTTCTGAAGAAAACTGTGCATCTTCATTTTCCTGCAAAAATGCACCACCAGGGCAGAGAGCAGCCCCACAACAGCTGCCAGCAGAGCTTCATGCAGTCCGCATCCGAACATAATGGCAAAACCACCAGTCAGTGCCGCCATTGAAAAGAGATTTTTCTTTGTAGAATCTGGCTCTTTCCACAACTTTTT
Source organism: Oliverpabstia sp. (assembly GCA_051879355.1). GTDB lineage: Bacteria > Bacillota > Clostridia > Lachnospirales > Lachnospiraceae > Oliverpabstia. Next base: position 1,200 of record JBJELU010000126.1, on the reverse strand, counting down.
CATCTGCCGAAAAGCTTCCTCCAGCGTAATTCTGTCTTCGCAGAATTCCCTTGAAATGTTGTTCACACGATTTACTTTATCCAGATTGGTGCCCCTGCTGTTAATCCTCCTCACCACTGTCAGGGAATCGATGGATGGATCATCCAGTGTCGCCACAAATCCCGTCATCAATACCAATACCTGAACTGTTTTCAGATTGGACTTTTTCAGAATTCTGTACATGGTATCTTCCACCCTGTAGGTTTCCGCACCATTTTTCATCAGCACTTCTCCTGCAAAAACCGCCGTATCAAATAATAGTTTATAATCCATAGAAACCTTCCCCATACATATATTTCGAAATTCATACAGAAAACACTGTCATCATAAAGACAGTGTTCCCCTTTTTTCGACAAATACTATTGTATTATAGAACAATATGCAATTCCTTTCAACCATCCTTGCCAAAACTTAAGGAAAGTTAAAGAAATCGTTTTTTTATCTCTTCGTATTTTTCTGCAGTCAGCAGAGCATCCTCTTTTCTTCCCTTAAAATGTACCACATAGGTCCAGCGTCCGTATGGCTCTATCCGGCTGATACGGGACAGATTGATAATATAGGATTTATGACTTCGAAGAAATTGTTCCGGATTTAACTTCTTTTCCAGTTCACTCAGACTGGCTGAGGTAACATAACAATCCTGTTCGGTGTAAATCGCTGTTGCCTGATTTTCCCTCTGTATCAGTATGATTTCCGGGATATCCACAAAACTCATACTCTCTTTTCCCTTGACCAGAAGTTTATCGCGGCGATATTCTGATTTTACTATTTTTTCATCTGCTTCTGTCTTTTTAGGATTTCCCATTTCTGCAATTCGATTCAGGGTACGATTAACCCGATCGATTGAAAATGGCTTTACCAGATAATCAAATGCGTACAGTTCAAATGCATCCGACATATATTCTGCGTGTGCTGTGGCAAAGATAATCTTCACCTTGGGATCCAGATCCGTCAGAATTCTTGCACACTCCACGCCGTTTTGTCCTTTGATGCCGATATCCAGAAATACCACTTCCGGTTTTTGCCTGAGAAACTGGATGACGGCATCAGCCAGTTCTTCACATTCTGCGACAATCTCAAATTCTTCATGTTTTTCTATAATTTTGATCGAGTAGGAGGGAAAATTAAATAAATTTTCCCGACCTCTCACACCACCGTGCG
>JBJELU010000125.1:0-2035 GCA_051879355.1 Oliverpabstia sp. | reverse complement strand
GCCTGTGCTGCTGCCAGTCTTGCGATCGGCACACGGAATGGTGAACAGGACACATAGTCCAGACCAATCTTGTGGCAGAACTCAACGGAAGAAGGATCTCCACCGTGCTCACCACAGATACCGATGTGAAGTTTTTCGTTAACCGGTTTGCCAAGTTTGATAGCCATTTCCATCAGTTTGCCAACACCAGTCTGATCCAGTTTTGCAAATGGATCGTTTTCGAAAATCTTAGCATCATAGTATGCATCCAGGAATTTACCAGCATCGTCACGGGAGAAACCGTAAGTCATCTGAGTAAGGTCGTTGGTACCGAAGCAGAAGAAGTCAGCTTCTTTTGCAATGTCGTCAGCTGTCAGAGCAGCTCTCGGGATCTCGATCATGGTACCTACTTCGTACTTCAGATCAACACCTGCTGCTGCGATTTCAGCGTCAGCGGTCTCTACAACGAATTTCTTAACATATTTCAGCTCTTTGATATCGCCTACCAATGGAATCATGATTTCCGGTTTTACTGTCCAGTCAGCATGTGCTTTCTGAACGTTGATAGCAGCGCGGATAACAGCTTTTGTCTGCATCTTAGCGATTTCCGGATAAGTAACTGCCAGACGGCATCCACGATGACCCATCATCGGGTTGAACTCATGCAGTCCATCGATGATTGTCTTGATTTCTTCTACTGTCTTGCCCTGAGCGTCAGCCAGTTTCTTGATATCTTCTTCTTCTGTAGGAACGAACTCATGCAGAGGCGGATCCAGGAAACGGATAGTTACAGGATTTCCTTCCAGAGCTTCGTACAGTTTTTCGAAGTCTCCCTGCTGATATGGCAGGATCTTATCCAGAGCTGCTTCTCTTTCTTCTACAGTATCTGCACAGATCATTTCACGGAATGCTGCAATTCTGTCTTCTTCGAAGAACATATGCTCTGTACGGCAAAGACCGATACCTTCAGCACCCAGTTCACGAGCTTTTTTAGCATCTGCAGGAGTATCAGCGTTGGTACGAACTTTCAGTTTTCTGAACTTGTCAGCCCAAGCCATGATTCTTCCGAATTCACCAGCGATCTGAGCATCAACAGTAGGAATAATACCATCATAGATATTACCTGTTGTACCATCGATAGAGATTGGATCTCCTTCATGGAACTCTTTACCAGCCAGTGTGAATTTCTTGTTCTCTTCGTCCATAGCAATGTCTCCGCATCCAGATACACAGCAGGTACCCATACCACGGGCAACTACGGCTGCGTGAGATGTCATACCACCACGAACTGTCAGGATACCCTGAGCAGATTTCATACCTGTGATATCTTCCGGAGAGGTCTCCAGACGAACCAGAACTACTTTTTCTCCTCTTGCTGCCCATTCTACTGCGTCTTCTGCTGTAAATACAACTTTACCGCAAGCAGCTCCAGGAGATGCACCAAGACCTTTACCCATAGGAGTAGCGGCTTTCAGTGCAGCAGCGTCGAACTGTGGATGAAGCAGTGTATCCAGGTTACGAGGATCGATCATAGCTACTGCTTCTTCTTCTGTTCTCATACCTTCATCTACGAGGTCACATGCAATCTTCAGAGCAGCCTGAGCTGTTCTCTTACCATTACGTGTCTGCAGCATGAAAAGTTTTCTATCCTGGATAGTAAACTCCATATCCTGCATATCTCTGTAATGATTTTCCAGAGTTGCACAAACTTTTGTAAACTGTTCAAATACTTCCGGCATAACGTCTGCCAGTGCAGAAATTGGCTGTGGTGTACGAACACCGGCAACTACGTCTTCACCCTGAGCGTTCATAAGGAACTCGCCCATAAGTTTTTTCTCACCTGTAGCAGGGTCACGGGTAAATGCAACACCTGTACCGGATTCGTCAGACCAGTTACCGAATGCCATTTCCTGTACGTTAACAGCGGTACCCCAGGAGTATGGGATGTCATTGTCACGACGGTAAACATTTGCACGAGGATTGTCCCAGGAACGGAAAACTGCTTTGATAGCGCCCATCAGCTGTTCCTTCGGATCATCCGGGAAGTCTGCTCCGA
>JBJELU010000124.1:0-2042 GCA_051879355.1 Oliverpabstia sp. | reverse complement strand
CGACATGCAAGGCTTAACGTCAAAAGCAACGGCATGTGGAGGAGCGGTCTGCCGCCAGTCGCAGACCGGAGCTGCGGCAGCAGCGGAGACTGCGAAGCAGTGAGTCTGCGACATGCAAGGCTTAACGTCAAAAGCAACGGCATGTGGAGGAGCGGTCTGCCGCTAGTCGCAGACGGGAGCTGCGGCAGTAGCGGAGACTGCGGAGCAGTGAGTCTGCGACATGCAAGGCTTAATATGAATTCGTGTTTGTATGAAAAGGAGCTTCTTGTATAATTCAAATATAAGGAATTCCGAGAAAGAAGGTTGAGAAAAAAATACCTCAGTGTAAAATAAGATTACTGACTTTGGACGGTTAGTAAAAATCTTATTGAACAGAGAGGTATCTGAAATGAATTATAACACACAGAACGCAAAAATTGCATCTATTACGGAAAAAACTTTAATTGTTGGCATTGATGTTGGAAGTGAAACTCATTATGCAAGGGCCTTTGACTGGCGGAATTATGAATACTCAAAAAAGCCGTTTGCTTTCAACAATGATGAAGCCGGGTTTGCTGCATTCAAGGCATGGATGGAAGACATAGCAGAGAAACAGGGTAAAGAGGCGGTGATTCCAGGAATGGAACCCACCGGTCATTACTGGCTGAACCTTGGAGCGTACCTGCAGGAACAGGGAATGAAGCCGGTGCATGTGAATCCGCATCATGTAAAGAAGTCCAAAGAACTGGATGATAATAACCCGAACAAGAATGACCGTAAGGATCCAAAAACAATTGCGGGTCTGGTAAATGAAGGAAGATTTTCGTATCCATATATCCCTACAGGGATATATGCAGAGATCAGAAATCTGTCAAATCTTCGTATTCAGACGCAGGAAGAGCTTACAAGGATCAAAAACCGGATTGCCCGATGGTTCAGCATTTATTTTCCGGAAATAAAAGACGTTTATAAAAACCCGGACGCTGTAAGCGGGATGATGGTGATCAAAAAGGCACCGCTGCCATGTGATATCAAAGAGTTAGGCGTAGATGGTGTGAATCAGGTATGGAGGGATGCAAAGCTGAAAGGCGCTGGCTTAAAGAGGGCAAGGACCCTGGTATCAGCTGCGGAGCACAGCATCGGAAGTACAGAAGCACCGGCAAGTGCCAGAATAGAGATCCGAAACTTGCTGAACGATTATGAAGTATATAAAAACAGAATGGATGATCTGATGCAGGAGATAGAAGCGAAACTTTCTGAGATTCCATACATTGATAAATTGATGGAGATCAACGGGATTGGTTTAAAAACCGTAAGCTGTTTTATTGCAGAGGTGGGTGACATTAGTCGTTTTGATAGCCCAAAGCAGCTGCAGAAATTGGCAGGATATGCCATTGTTGCGGACAGTTCCGGTAAGCATAACGGAGAAAGCCGCATCAGTCACAGGGGTAGAAAACGCCTGAGATATGCACTGTATGAAGCAGCGATATCTGTGATAGGAAAGAACAAAGAGTTTAGAGAAATATATGACTATTACAGGACGAGGAGTGAGAATCCTTTGAAGAAAATGCAGTCAGTCATAGCGATTGCGTGCAAACTGATCAGGATATTCTACACGATACTGACAAAAGGTGTAGATTATGATGGCCAGAAGATGTTGAGCGACATCGTAAGGCCGGGAACTGTAATGGCAGCATAAAAATATCAGGAAACAGTATATCGTGGCTGGTTTGAGCATTTGAGTAAAGAGTGCTTGAAGGCTGAAACCAGCCACGGTAGCTGGAAGAATAAAAACGGAATGCAACAGGAAAACGTCGACTGAAAAGTGCTGTTGCAGGAAGTAAGAAAGTCAGTAATAAAACATACAAAGAATGAGCCAGTAGTCGGCAGGAATATTTTCCAGAGGGCGAGACCCTGTAAAGGAGCTGAGCTGACACCCTGGTTATGGACAGGCGGGACGAGAGAAGTTAGGACTCGGCTCTGATGGGCTGATGATCCTGGTAGACACGGGAGGTTCGCTGCCGTAGATGGATGGGTATACACAAGGCCATGTAGAACGAAAA
>JBJELU010000123.1:0-2052 GCA_051879355.1 Oliverpabstia sp. | reverse complement strand
TAGACGCGGGTTTGCGACGATAGTATGGTTTGACTAGGAGAGACAGAAGCGACATTAGAGTCGCTTTTTTCTTTTTTTGCCCTGTTAAATAAAATAGGCTCTGTAAAATAAGAGATTAACGGGATTCGTTAACCTCTTATGAAATGGCTAAGTGGGGAAGTGTATACCTGACATATTAGTATTATTTTCTCTTATTGAAGGTTCTTTATCCATTCATTTATTTCTGTCTCATCTGCACCATTCAGTCTTTTTCCACCTGCAATGTTCACATGAGGATATAGTTCCTGCAAATCTGATATGCTCTGCTCGATTCCGCTTCCTCCTGATGTGCAGAATGTATAGACTGATGCTCCGCTGATATCATAGTTTTCCAAAAATGTCTGTATGATTCGAGGAGCTGTTCCCCACCAGATGGGGTATCCGAGATATATAACATCATATTCTGATACATCACTTAGGTCATTGCTAATAGCGGGTCTTGCCAAATCATCATTCATCTCTAGGTTAGCCCTGCTGTTATCATCATTATAGTTTAAATCATCCGATGTATATATATCCTCCGGAACGATCTCAAAAATATCAGCATCTATTTCTTTAGCCAGTAACTCTGCGACTTCTTTTGTGTTTCCTGTGGCGGAGAAATATACAACAGCAGATTTCTCCCTGTTCTGATCATCTTCATTCACTGTATCCCGGGCTGAACTGCCGCACGCATTCATGCTGAAAGCCAGAAGAACTCCCAGAATAACCGATAAATACTTTCTCATATGATTTCACCTCACGACTCAAATCTAACGATATATGCTCCCAGCACCTGCTGACATGGCAGTGCTACTGCATTTTCCGGTGTGAAAGCTTTTTTCTCATAGGTGTTTTCAGATTTCTCTCTGAATGCAGGCAATGTTTTTCCGATACTTCTTCCTTTCGCATCATTTTCCGAAAACAGCCATGCGAATTCACAGTCACAGAACTCTTTGTTCTCTTTAATTTCTCTGGCAGGAACAAATACAGTTTTATCTGCAGAGATATAGAAGCATCCGTCATTATCTTTTTCCGCAGGACAACCTCCTGAGATTTCAGTTCCTGTATATGTCAGCTTTAAAAAAGAACTGCATAAAGTAACCGTCCTGTCATTGCGGGTAAAGCTGATATCAGAGTCATTGCTGTCCCAGTGCCCGATATTCAGCCAGCCCCGCCTGCCTTCAGCTTCTACGGGAGTATTAAGCTCTATATAAATAATTTCATCACTTCCCGACCGCCGTATTTCTGTATTTATCCGCATCACCGGTCTCAGAGAAATGTACCCGTCCGGAAGTATAGCACGTATCCTGTCCTGCTCCACCTTATATGCCATCACAAACTGTTCTACATACATTTTATCCGCCTCACTATCTCAGGTTACCGTACTCATTATCATTTACAGGGTCAAGCCACTGAGTTCTACATTCATGCCCCGGAACCTCAATGGCAAGATGAGAAAACCAATCATCCGGTGCAGCACCATGCCAGTGTTTAACTCCTGCCGGAATATTGATACAGTCACCCGGTTTCATTTCTATGGCAGATTTACCTTCCTCCTGATAATATCCGCGTCCGGCAACGCATACAAGAATCTGACCGCCACCTGCCTGGGCATGATGAATATGCCAGTTGTTTCTGCATCCGGGTTCAAAGGTTACATTAAAAATACCAACCTGATCTTCGGATATCGGAGCCAGGTAGCTTTGTCCAATAAAGTATTCTGCAAAAGCTTTATTAGGCTTCCCGATAGGAAATATCATTGACTTTGCATGAGCTCTCATTGACTCATCTTCATATGGCAGATCTCCTTCATCTGACTGCCATACTTCCTTTGCAAGATTAAAAACAGCCCATCCTTTAGGCCATCCTGCATAGAAAGCCACATGTGTGATTATTGCAGCGATTTCTTTTTGTGTCACCCCGTGTTCCTTTGCATTCTGCAAATGAAATATAAGGGATGAGTCTGTTATTCCGGAAGACATCAAAGCCACTACAGTGATAATGCTTCTTGTCTTCAGGTCTATATCCTGG
>JBJELU010000122.1:0-2075 GCA_051879355.1 Oliverpabstia sp. | reverse complement strand
AGGAGCTTCCTGTATACTTTAAAGAGTAAAGGGAATTGACCAAAAAGAATACCTCAAGTAAATTTAGATTGTTACTGACCGGGCAGTTAGTAAAATCTAAAAACACAAGAGGTATTCAAGATGAATGTTAAAGCAAGAAAAGCAAAAAAGCAAGTAAATGTAGAAAATCAGGCAATTAATCTTTTGTCAAAAGAAGAACTGAGCAAGAAAATAGAGGTGGTAGAAAAAGAACTGAGATCCTATACCTGGCGGGAACTGGAAACAAACGGTAAGTTTGCCAAGAACGATAAACTCTCCTTCATTACTGATGACATGCTTATAGTAGGATGCGATATAGGCAGTGAGACTCATTATATCAGGGCAATTGATGTCAGAGGAAGGGAGTTAAGCCGTGGAGCATTTGAATTCAGCAATACTTCAGAAGGCTTTGAGAATGCCAAGGCATGGATGCTGGCACTTGCGGCAAAAAACGATAAGAAACAGATAGTACTGGGTCTCGAACCGACAGGTCACTACTGGTTTGCGTTGGCTGCATGGATGATTTCAAACGGAATCAGCGTTGTCCAGGTAAATCCATATGCTGTAAAGCAGAGCAAAGAAATCGAAGACAACAGTCAGCTCAAGGATGACAGAAAAGATCCCAAACTGATTGCCAATCTTGTGAAAGATGGCAACTATGGAATGCCATATCTTCCAGAAAAAGTCTACGCAGATATGAGAAGGCTCTCCATGTTCAGGGACCAGCTTACCGAAGACAGGATACGAAATATCAATCGTCTCCATAGGGAACTGAAAATCTATTTTCCGGAATATATGGACGCATTTGGAAAAATAGATGGTGCATTCACACTGGAAGTACTGAAAGTATCAGCCATCCCATCGGATATCGCAGCACTGGGAGCGGAAGGCATAAAAAATATCTGGCATGACGCAAAACTAAGAGGACGAGGTTACAGCAGAGCCGGTGAGATTGTGGGTTACGCAAAGAAAAGTGTGGGACTTAAGGATGGGACTGATGCAGGCAGGGAGGCAGTGAAATGGTATGCAGAACAGATCCTGAAGCTGGATGAGCAGCTTGCAGTGATTGAAAATGCTTTACACAAGAAATGCAGGGAAATACCTTATGCAGAAAATATACTGGCAATCAATGGCATAGGCGAAAATATCCTGGCTGGCATACTGGCAGAAATGGGAGATATCAGCAGGTTTGATGATGTGAAGGAAATCCAGAAGCTAAGCGGGATGGGGCTGGTGGCGTGCAGTTCCGGCAAGCATAAAGGCCAGACAAAGATCAGCCACAGAGGACGCAAGAGGCTCCGGTACTGGCTGTTCCAGGCGGCAAAGTCAGCGGTGGCGCATGCAGATGAATTCAAGCAACTGCATGAGTATTACACAACACGGACCAACAATCCATTGAAAAAGATGCAGTCACTGATTGTGATAGCCTGCAAGATTCTAAGGGTGATTTACACCATCCTGAAGACAGGGACAACTTATGATCCGCAAAAACTGTTGAAGGATATCAGGCACCCGGCATCAGCACAGGTACCATTGGCAGCATAGGAAACAAAAATACAAGTAACATAATCCAGAACTCTGTCGAGTGGCTGATGGAAGGCATCGGAGACTGGACAGGGTTCTGGAACAGAAACCCGTAAATGATGGAGTCTGAAACGGACTGCATCTGCAAAGGGCCAACAGGAAACCGTAGTGGTATAGCGTCCACTGAGTAAATCAGTACCACGACAGGTGAATGCAGGTCAGTAACAATCAAACAAAAAACAAGAGCTGTAGCCGGCATCGGATTTTACCGTGGGGCATGACCCCGTCTAGGAGCTTGGCTGGCACTCAGTGTATGGTAGATGGTACGAAGGAAGTTGGGACACGATCCCTTTAGACACGGAAGGTTCATCATCATAGTTGATCAGAGGGAAATAGCCTTTATAAAGCAAAGAAAAGGGATGCTTTATTAGCTATACCTGTTTATCAGCTATTCGGTACATGATACTACGATATCCATCACTCCCGGCTCTGTTTTTGAGGTAAATAAAAATCGTCAAAGCCAGTAAAATCAA
>JBJELU010000121.1:0-2101 GCA_051879355.1 Oliverpabstia sp. | reverse complement strand
AAATCGAGAAAATGAGTGAACCTGTACAGGTTTACACTGCTTGCCAATTTGTGAGTCGGGTTCGAGAGTATTTAAACCTTCCTAAAAAGAATTAAGATCATATAAACAAAGAAATCATTAAAATATTCCATAAAAACAGAGCTATCACAACATTATCCATTGAAAATGAGCGAGTTTATGGTATAATGTAAAATAGTGCAAGTATACTTAGCAGAGTTGACAAGAAAGGATCGGTGAAGTACATGGCTGTCAGCTATAAGAGGCTTTGGAAACTGTTGATTGATAAAGACATGAAAAAGAAAGATTTAGCGGAGAAAGCAAATATCAGTTCTTATACGATCAACAAATTGAACCGTGGAGATAATGTAAACACAGATACACTCGAAAAAATATGTTGTGCGCTGAACTGTTCTTTTGATGACATCATGGAAGTGGTCTCGGAGTCATCTGAGCAAGAATAAGGGGGCTTCAACATGGATAGTACATACCCATATATCGCTTCTCTGACAAGGGAACCTTTTCTGTTTTATGAAATGCGTACTACAGCAAAACTGATATGTGAAGGACTGGAGGACGCAGAAGTAGTTAGCAGGATTGCTGAGGAAAACCTTTTTCAGTATCCGACAGAAAAGACGATTTCAAGAATCGCCAGAGCCTGCATAAAACGGCTTCGAGCAATTGAGGATGAATCACTCATTCAGGCAATTTCTATTCAGCCTACAGATGTGGCAAAACAGATTTGTCTGTATGCAATGATGAAGCAAAGCCGCCTTGTCTGGGAATTTATGATTACAGTGATTGGTGAGAAGTACCGATTAAGGGACAGCTCATTTGGTAAGATAGACTTGAATACTTATTTTATGCGTTTGCAGGAACAGGATGATACTGTTGCCACCTGGAGCGACAATACAATTACGAAATTGAAGCAGGTTCTTGCGAGGGTTCTGGTAGAAACAGAATATCTCGATAACCTGAAATCAGATCATTTGAATCCTGTCTGGCTGCAACCGATTTTAGAAAATGCCATCAGAAGCAATGGAGATTTAGCCGCTCTGCCTGCATTCAACTGCTTCTCATAGGAGGGATCTTTATGAGTGACATAAAGGAACGCCTGGATAAAGTCCGGGCTTTAATCCAGGAGCCTGAGTTTCTGGAAGGAAAAGGACTAAGCAATGAAGTAAATATACGCATTTTCTGCTATGAGCCTGAAAAAGAAATGACAGTCCGGCATTTTGTCGAGCAGCTCACAACAGACCAGAGCTTGAATTGTCATCTGAAAATTTGTAATCTCTATGATATTTTCCTGTCCATTTGTGATGATATGGACATCACAGACGAGATACCGGATATGGAAGAGGCGGACGGAAGTGAATATCTACTGGAGCAGCTTCATTCTGCTGTAGGAGAAGGAGAATTTATTGAGAAGATACAGTATGAACCGCACGAACCTGGTGATGTTTTAATGCTGACCGGTGTGGGCGAGGTATTCCCTTTTATGAGAATCCATGCTCTTCTGGAAGCGCTGCAGCCGCATTTCTCGGATATTCCGATTCTTGTTATGTATCCGGGAGAATTTGATGGCCGTCATGTAAAACTGTTTAACAGGCTTCAGCCCAACGACTATTATCGGGCATTTAATGTAATCTAAGGAGGAAAAGCCATGATCATTCGTGAAATGTTTGCGGACGACATCAACCGCAAAATCAATGGAGTCATTAAGGTTGACCAGGCTGCCGATGATGTCATTGAGCAGGAATTAAATGAATATGTGATTACGAAGGAATTGAAGAAACACTTCATTACTTTCTTCAACTATTATGGAGATGCCTTTGACCAGCCGACCTCAGATATGGGTGTCTGGATTTCCGGCTTTTTTGGAAGTGGTAAATCTCACTTCCTGAAAATGCTATCCTATTTACTGGAGAACAAAGAAGTCAAAGGTGTTCGCAGCGTGGAGCGATTCCGGAAAAAGTTTGAGGACGATCCCGCTACCTTTATGATGATTGACCGTGCGACAAAAGGGATGACAGAAACGATTCTGTTTAACATTGACATTGAAGGTTCCATCACGAAGGATAAGACGGCGGTACTTCGTGTTTTT
>JBJELU010000120.1:0-2102 GCA_051879355.1 Oliverpabstia sp. | reverse complement strand
TCTAATACAGTTTCAGGTGGACTCTTCACCATTAAATCCGACAGTAAATTTACGCTATCACACTTTTATTAATCAGTAGATTTCTAGTATACGCTGTGCTATGATAAAGATAACAAGGAGCTTCCTGTATAATACAAATATAGGGAATTCCAAGAAAGAAGGTTGAGAAAAAAATACCTCAGTGTAAAATAAGATTACTGACTTTGCACGGTTAGTAAAAAATCTTATTGAACAGAGAGGTATCTAAAATGAATTGTAACACACAGAACGCAAAAATTAAATCCATTACGGAAAAAACTTTGATTGTTGGTATTGATGTTGGAAGTGAGACACATTACGCAAGGGCTTTTGATTGGCGCAACTACGAGTACTCGAAGAAGCCGCTCGCCTTCAGCAACGATGAGGCCGGGTTTGCAACATTCAAGGCCTGGATGGAAGATATGATGGAGAAGCATGAAAAGACGGCGGTGATTCCAGGAATGGAGCCGACTGGACACTACTGGTTTAACCTTGGAGCGTACCTGCAGGAACAGGGGTTCAAACCGGTCCATGTGAATCCGCATCATGTCAAAAAATCCAAGGAAATGGATGACAACAACCCGAATAAGAATGACCGTAAGGATCCCAAAACGATTGCGGCACTGGTAAATGAGGGAAGGTTTTCCTATCCTTATATTCCAACAGGGATTTATGCAGAAATCCGAAACCTGTCTAATCTGCGGCTGCAGACACAGGAAGAGATCACCCGTATCCGGAACCGGATAGCCAGATGGTTCAGCATCTACTTTCCGGAATACAAGACAGTATATAAGCAGCCGGATTCGGTCAGCGGCATGATGGTGATTCGCCAGTCGCCGCTCCCCTGTGACATCAAAAAGCTGGGAGTAGATGGTATCAACAAAATCTGGAGGGATGCGAAGCTGAGAGGCGCCGGCCTAAAGAGGGCGAGGACCCTGATATCGGCAGCAGAGCATAGCATCGGAAGCTGTGAGGCACCGGAAAGCGCCCGGATGGAAATTCAGAATCTCCTGAAAGACCATGAGGTTTACCAGGGGAGGATGGATGAAATAATGGCGGCAATAGAGAGGAAACTGGCGGAAATCCCATACATTGATAAGCTGATGGAAATAAAAGGAATAGGAATAAAGACAGTGAGCTGCTTTATAGCAGAAGTGGGTGACATTCGACGTTTTGATAACCCAAAGCAGATACAGAAACTGGCAGGATATGCTATTGTATCCTGCGATTCCGGCAAACACCAGGGGGAAAGCCATATCAGTTACAGAGGCAGGAAACGCCTGAGGTATGCCTTATATGAAGCGGCGATATCGGTAATAGGAAAGAACCGGGAATTCAAAGAGGTGTATGACTATTACCGGACAAGGGAAAAGAATCCTTTAAAAAAGATGCAGTCAGTAATAGCGGTAGCATGTAAGCTGATCCGGATCTTCCACATAATTTTGACAAAGGGAGTGGATTATGACGGAGAAAGAATGCTCCGGGACATCATGAGGCCGGAGACCGCAGTACAGGCGGCATAGAAGCTCATCCTCTTAGCTGAGGATACCGCGGTTGGTCTGAGCAGTCAAGGGTGTCCCACCGCAAAGCGGCAAGCCCTTGACAGCCCAGGCCAGCCACGGTAGCTGGCAGACAAGAGGATTAAGCAGAAGACTGGCGACAGCCAGAATGCAGACTGCCACGGAGAACGTCCACCGAAAAAGGTGCCGTGTCAGGAAGCGGGTCAGTAATACAAAATACAAAGGATGAGCCAGTAGTCGGCAGGAATTATTACCATAGGGCATGACCCTGACAAGGAGCTAAGCTGACACCCTGGTTATGGACAGGCGGAACGAAGGAAGTGAGGACCCACGTAGCAATGCGAGGTGATCCTGGTAGACACGGGAGGTGCGCTGCCGTAGATGGAAGGGTATACACAAGGCCATGTAAAGCGGAAACAAGGACGTTTTACTTCGTATACCCCAAACCAGCTATTTTCGTACCAGATACAGAGAAATGTCCATCCTTTTGGCTCATTCTGCTGAGATATGAAACCTAAAAATTCCTTAAAAATAAAGGAAAAAACACTTGACTAAATAGGGAGG
>JBJELU010000119.1:0-9193 GCA_051879355.1 Oliverpabstia sp. | reverse complement strand
CCAACGAAGGAAGATATTATAAAAATTTATACCAAATTATGGTCATTCTGATATGGCCCGAAGAGGTTAGTGACTATGAAATCAAAAAGAATTGAAGTACTGGACAATCGTCCGGTCAATAAAGATGGTTTCATTGATGAATGGCCGGAGATGGGATTTGTGGCGATGAAAAGCCCCTATGATCCCAAGCCATCCATCAAAATAGAAAATGGAATAATTACAGAACTGGATGGAAAGAAACGGGAAGACTTCGATTTCCTGGATCAGTTTATTGCAGATTATTCCATTCGTATTGACAGAGCAGAGGAGTCCATGAAGATTCCTTCTCTGGAAATTGCCAGAAAAATTGTGGATATCCACGTTTCCAGAAAAGAAATTCTGGAAATCGTTTCAGGAATCACACCAGCAAAGATGGCAGAAGTGATCAATGAGCTGAACGTGGTGGAAATGATGATGGGTATGCAGAAAATGCGTGCCCGCAAGGTGCCGGGAAATCAGGCCCATATCACCAATCTGAAGGATGATCCGGTGCAGATCGCCGCAGACGCTGCGGAAGGAGCACTCCGGGGATTCAGTGAAGAAGAAACCACCACGGGTGTGGCAAGATATGCCCCATTTAATGCGATTGCACTGCTCATCGGTTCACAGGTTGGACGAAGAGGTGTTCTGACCCAGTGTGCAGTAGAAGAGGCCATTGAGCTGGAACTTGGTATCCGCGGTCTGACCACCTATGCGGAGACACTTTCCGTATATGGAACTGAGAAAGTATTTATCGACGGTGATGATACTCCGTATTCCAAAGCATTTTTGAACTCTGCATATGCGTCCAGAGGTCTGAAAGTAAGATTTACCTCCGGCTCCGGTTCCGAAGTGCTGATGGGAAGCAGTGAGAAAAAATCCATGCTGTATCTGGAGTGCCGCTGTCTGTTTGTTACGAAAGGTGCGGGAAGCCAGGGTATTCAGAATGGTTCCGTAAGCTGTGTCGGCGTAGCTGCCGGCGTACCTGCAGGTGTGCGGGAAATCATCGGGGAAAACCTGGTGGCAGCGCTTCTGGGACTGGAATGTGCTTCATCCAATGACCAGAGCTTCTCTCATTCTGATATGCGTCGTACAGCAAGAACCATGCTGCAGTTTATGCCGGGTACAGATTTTATTTTCTCCGGTTATGCAGGAGAACCAAACTATGACAATATGTTTGCCGGTTCCAACTTTGATGCGGAAGATTTTGATGATTATAATGTTCTGCAGAGAGATATGCAGGTGGACGGTGGTCTTCGCCCGGTAACTGAGGAGGAAGTAATCCGTGTTCGCCGTGAAGCCGGAAAAGCTGTACAGGCTGTTTTCCGTTATCTGGGACTTACAGAAGTTACAGATGAACAGGTGGAAGCAGTAACCTATGCTCATGGCAGCAAGGATACACTGAATCGTGATGTGGCATCTGATCTGATGGCTGCTGATGACCTGATGAAGAGAAAAGTAACCGGTGTCGATGTGGTGAAGGCTCTGGCAGAAAGCGGCTTTGAAGAACTGGCGGAAAGCATTCTTAACATGCTGAAGCAGAGAGTCATCGGTGATTATATGCACACAGCGGCAATACTGGATGAGAACTTCCAGGTAATGTCAGGGGTAAATACACCGAATGACTATATGGGACCGGGTACCGGATATCGGGTAGACGGAAAACGCTGGGAGGAGATCAAGGCGATTCCTCACCGGATCAATGTAAATGAATTTTAAGGAGGGCTGCCAGGATGCAAGTGAATGAACAATTAGTCCAGGCGATTACCAAAGAGGTACTGAAGCAGCTTCAGAACCGGCAGTCCGGACAAAATACGGAGAAAAAATCAGGCTGTAGTCAGCCGTCTTCAACAGAAAGTCTGCAGGGAAAAACAAGAATGCGCCCCAAACATTCCTATGAAGGATATGTGCAGGCTCAGAAAGGAACCAACCCCAAAGAAGTTGTGATCGGTGTGGGAGCTGCATTTCAGACGGAAATCACCAAAACAATTTCCGGAATTCCGCTGGATCAGGTACTGAAAAATGTACGTGCAGGAATCGAGGAAGAGGGTATGGTTTCCCGCGTGGTGAAAGTACTGGATACTTCGGATGTTGCCTTTATGGCACTGGAATCGGCAAAATTATCCGGTTCCGGCATCGGTATCGGTATTCAGTCCAAAGGAACTACCGTAATTCACCAGAAAGACCTTTATCCGCTGACAAATCTGGAACTGTTTCCGCAGGCTCCGCTGATCACGCTGGATATGTATCGGAAAATCGGACGGAATGCGGCGAAATATGTCAAAGGGGAGAAAGTAACTCCTATTGAGTCTTTCAATGATCCGATGGTACGTGCAAAGTATCAGATCAAGGCGGCATTGATGCATATTATTGAGACAGAACAGCTGGATCCGGAGAAAAAAATGATTGAATGGGAGGAAAGGAAATGAGCAACTATCCATTAGGAAAAAATGAAGCGGATTCCATTACTTCCAAGACAGGTAAAAAACTCTCTCAGATTACACTGGAAGAAGTAAAAAAAGGTAATGTGCAGGCGGATGATATCAAGATTTCTCAGGAAATGCTGCATCGTCAGGGTCAGGTTGCAAAAGAAGCTGACAACCCGGCGATGGAAGCAAATTTTCAGAGAGCAGCAGAACTGGTAAATGTACCTGATGATGTTATCCTGAATATGTACAATAAGCTTCGGCCGAACCGCTCCACAAAACTGGAGCTGGCTCACATGGCCCAGGAGCTTCTGGAGGTTTATCACGCTCCCCATTGCGCAAAACTGGTGCTGGAAGCAGCAGCTATTTATGAGAAGCGGGGAATTTTGCTGAAATGAGGTAAAAAAGTTGAAGCTGGTTGCAGGAGTTGATATCGGAAATTCTACAACTGAAGTATGTATCGGAGGCATGGAGGAAAATGGAACTTTTCAGTTCCTTTCCTCCGCTTCCCGGATGACAACCGGAACAAAGGGAACTGTTCCCAATGTGATGGGGGTGAAGGCGGCTCTGCTGGAAGCAATGGAAAAAGCAGGTCTTCCGTTGTCTGCTCTGGATGAAATCCGGCTTAATGAGGCGGCACCGGTAATCGGTGATACTGCCATGGAGACGATCACCGAGACGGTGATCACAGAATCTTCTATGATCGGCCATAACCCGTCGACCCCGGCGGGAGCAGGACAGGCAGCAGGAGAATTGATTTTCCTGGAACATCTTTCCCGTGCAGACAATGAAAAATCTTATCTGGTGGCGGCTTCTGCCAGACATTCTTATGAAGAAGTAGCGGCAGAGCTGAATCGGTATATGCCCGTGAAACATGTTTGCGGCGTTATACTCCAGGCAGACGAGGCTGTGCTGGTGGAAAATCGTCTTGACAGAAAGGTGCCCATTGTGGATGAGGTTCGCCACATCGACAAGGTGCCGGAGGGCAAGACGGCGGCAATTGAAGTTGCCCTGCCGGGAACAACCGTCAGGATGTTGTCAAATCCTTATGGAATTGCCACACTTCTTAAGTTGTCACCGGAAGAGACCAGAATGATTACACCGATTGCCAAGAGTCTGATCGGTAAAAGAAGTGCTGTGGTTATCCGGACACCTCATGGAAATATCTATGAACAGATTCTTCCGGCAGGAAGTATTCAAATGGAAGGAAGCATCGACCGGACGGTCGCAGTGGATGCAGGAGCAGAAAGCATAATGGAAGCCCTGCAGGAAGCAGGAGACATCCGGGATATCCGGGGGGAATCCGACACAAATGTGGGAAATATGCTTTCCGGTATCAAAAAAGATATGGCAAAAGTATCCGGAGAAAATGAAAACAGTATCCGAATCACCGATATTCTGGCGGTGGATACGATGGCTCCGGTCAAAATAGCAGGCTCTCTGGCGGGAGAGACCTGTATGGAAAAAGCAGTAGGTATTGCCGCTATGGTGAAAACCCGTCATCTTCCCATGCGGCAGATTGCTCAGAAGCTGGAACAAGAGCTTAAAGTAAAGGCAACAGTTGCAGGTGTGGAGGCGGTGATGGCATCTCTTGGAGCACTTACCACACCGGGAACCCAATTGCCGCTGGCAATTCTTGATATGGGAGGCGGCTCTACGGATGCAGCAGTGCTACATCCGGATGGAACAGTGGAGACCACACATCAGGCAGGGGCCGGGGAACTGGTGTCCATGCTGATTCAGACAGAGCTGGGACTTCGAAGCCGTGTGACAGCAGAACAGATTAAGAAATATCCACTGGCGAAGGTGGAAAGCCTGTTCCATATGCGGTTGGAAAATGGAGCCATGGAATTTTTCCAGGATTCTATTGACCCGCGATATTATGGGCATGTGGTGCTTCTGGCACCGGGAGAACTCCTCAAAGTCGAAGAAGATATCCCGATGGAGAAGATTCTTCAGGTGAGAAAAGAAGCCAAGAAAAAAGTATTTGTAACGAACGCAATCAGAGCATTGCGCCGTGTAGCACCGGATCACAATCTGAAAAATATCCCCAATGTGGTTCTGGTGGGAGGCTCTGCGGAAGACTTTGAAATTCCGGAGATGCTGATGGAGGCATTGGCAGAGTATGGCATTGTCTGTGGACGCGGAAATATCCGGGGAGAAGAAGGACCGAGAAATGCAGTGGCAACAGGATTGTTGCTGTCTTATCTGGGAATTGCGGCCGGCAGGTGACGGGAGGGAAGCAAATGGTAGTAAATAAACCATCGATTTTAATCTATGTCAGCCAGCCGGATCCGGATTATCTGCGCGAAGTATGCGCAGGAATTGAAGAAGAAGGTGTACTGTATCAGGTGATACCGACAGAAGGGCAGCTGGATGAACTGGCTTATGCGGCCGCAAATGCATCCATGCTTGGTTCCGGAATCGGTATGGTCGGAAGGAGAGCGGCGATGCAGATGCGTCAGCTGCCGATGGGCCACAATGTATTTGAACTGCATGCACCCCATTTCTGGCAGTGCCGGAACCTTGGCGCCAACAGTGCAAGAGCTATCAAAAAAATGCCATTCAAAACAATGTTCGGAGATGAACAGGTATGAAAATATATACAAAGACCGGTGACGCAGGCATGACCAGCCTGGTTCACACAAAAAATATAGCAAAGTCCGATGATAGGGTGGATGTGATGGGGACAATCGATGAACTGACCAGTCACATCGGACTGACAAAGACAAAAATTCAAGATCAGCAGATCATCCATTTTCTGGAAGAGATTCAGCAGACGCTGATGACGATCATGGCAGGCATTGCGGATTCCTATAACATGAAATATAAGCTTAAGGAAGAGGACACAGCAAAGCTGGAGCATGAAATTGATCGTCTGGAAGCTCTGTATGAACGGCCGGCCCATTTCATCCTACCGGGAGAGAATCCCATATCCGCACAGCTGGATGTAACGAGAACTGTTGCGCGCAGGGCAGAACGATGCCTGTCCCAGGTAAGTATTAAGTTTGGTGCTGATTCCGGTGCAAGGCGTTATATGAACCGTCTGGCAGACTATCTGTATGTGCTGGCACGGTATTATGATGCCATGGCAGATGGCGGCAGTGTAAGTCGGAAAGAAGCTTCTGATGAAGGTAGTCCGGCAGCTGGTTCTGTGGCAGCAGGAAGTTCGACGACAGCAGCTAGACAGGATAAGGGAGGAAATGCAATGGCAGAAAATCTTACACAGGAAGCCCTGATTCAGCAGGTGATGATGCGTATGGGACAGGGTAAGATTACTCTGGAGGCTTCCAAGAAACTCATCCAGAAAATCGAGGAAGAGGCAGCCCGGAGAGGAAAGAAAGCGGTCATTGCCGTATGTGGTCCTGATGGCAACCCCATTGCAGTGCACGTCATGGACGGAGCTTTTCTGGTGAGCTTTGATGTGGCAGTCCGAAAAGCCTACACATCTGTGGCTGTAAAAATGTCCACCATGGAATTGTCAAAACTGGCTCAGCCGGGACAGACATTCTATGGTCTGGAATCCCTGGACGGTGGTAAAATCGTTATCTTCGGCGGCGGCGTACCGCTGACAGTCAATGGAAATATCATCGGTGGCCTTGGAGTATCCGGCGGAACCGGAGAAGAAGACCACAGTTTGGCTGAGTATGGATTGTCTGTACTGCAGGAAGTGCTGTAAGCAACATAAGTTTATCTTGAAGTGAAAAAATGAACGCCCGGGTCCGGAAACTGATATGTTTCTGGACCCGGGCGTTTGTAGTATGTTATTCTTTTGGTGGAGTTTTTACTAATTCTTGTAAACGTTTCATATCTTCTTTCAGACATTCGATTTCCTTTTTTAGATTAGTATTTTCCTCTTTTAGATTAGTATTTTCCTCTTTTAGATTAGTATTTTCCTGTTTTAGTATTCGCTTGTCTCGTTCTAATGTCCGTTCCCGCCGTTCTGCTTCTTCGCGAGCCAGGCATCTTTGACGTACGATTTCATCAGCATTTGCCATGTAGATAGAATCGGCAGCTTCCTGCAGATATTCATTGTCCTTTGCTAACATTTTTAACTCCTCCCATGTTCTGGCTTTGAAAATACGAGCCCAATAGTCGATACCATACGACTTGTCTTCATCAGTGGCAAGTTCTATACAACTTAAGTCTATCACAGAAAGTACAAATTTGCTACTATATACATTGCTATTTTTTATATTTTGCATTTTATATGTAGAATAAAACTCCGGAACATTGGGAAACAATGTAAAATCAAGAAAACCAATGTGGTAAACTGGAAGAGCTTCATTATAGTTCTGCCCACGGTATAACTGATCAAAGGATCTGCAAAGATAGGATAGAGAACGCTCAGGCCAGTTACTTTCATTTGTCACTTGCATCTCAAGATTTATCATTGTATCATTATTTAAGAATACGTTGATATCAAGGATAAAATCTTTCCCGAGAATACTTTCTGAAAGGTCAATGGGATTGGTAATTTCTATAGATTGAATTTGATCTGGAGTAAGATGGAGAAGGGAGCAGATGAGACCTTTTAGAACTTTTTGGTTTTTCTGAAGTATGTAACGAAACATATAATCATTTGTCATATTAAATGTTATGGCTCCATGGGCATTTAGATATGAATCGGCTTGCTTTCCTTGCATAGACAGAATCCTCCTTGAAAAATTAATAAAATGAATGAAGAATATGGCGAAATGCCAGAAATAAAAGATAGAGCAGATTGCTCATCATGTATTAAGAGAAATACATGGAATAATTCTATAAAGTGATTGTATCATTAATTTTTGTTATACACAAGGAATTTATTTTAATTTTATATTTATTTTGTGCGGGTATAAGTAAAACATCCCTCCTCCCAGGTGCAGTTTGTTACTTTTGAGTAAAACAGGAAACTTCTTATCAATTTTTCAGAAGCATTGGGGAAAGTGAGTACGAAAATATGCACTTAGCAAGACTTTGGCGCGAAAGCTCTCCTGAGCGTCAATTAGTCGCGCTTAGTGCAGAGTTGAGGAGGAACGGTCTGCTTCTGAAAAATTGATAAGAAGTTTCCGTCCCTCTCCAATCCAGTTACTAATTGCCACTCATCCCGCAAATATCATATCATCAAAGTATTCATCTGCCGCTTCTCCCTGTATCATCTGCGGCCAGCCCTTATGTTCCACTTCAATGGTCCGGGTGCTGCCGTCTTCCAGTTCTACCTCCACCCAGCTCTTTCCATCTGTTCGAAGCAGCTGGCATTTGCTTCCGGCGGTGATTTTTCCGTCCTTCAGTTTCAGATCTTTTTTTGCAGTTAGAGTAATGTCATTAACGATATCATAGGCATCCTGCTGAACTTCCGGCATTCCATTATCGTCCAGGGAATAGGAACGAATACCGCTATAAGTGCTGAGGAGATCCAGTCGTGTCTCAATGGTAAAAGATTCCGGATCGCAGAAGATACCATTGTGTAATCCGCCTTCCATAGTATCCACATAGACAGGCGAGGTTCCGTTCAGATCAATGACACTGATCGAGTGGTAATCGTTATCGTGTAAGGTGTCCAGATAAAGATAATTCCGATTATCTTCTGTATGAACCAGATAAGGCAGAATATCATAAGACCAGGATTCAAAGGTAGTGGATGTATCATTTACACGTACATCAATGGTTTCAATCATATCATATTCTGTGATATCCCCGTGGACAATCAGGGAGTCTGTTGTTCCGTCACCATTAATATCCACATAAAATGGAATCTCTGTTGGAATCCGGTATGCATAGCGGTCAGGAAGCTGCTGATATTTCTCTTTCAAAATACTGCCATCTGTATCTTGAAGGAAAATGGTAAGTTCGCCTTCCTTTTCTTTGGCAATGGAGCCTGCCTCAAAAGAAAACACCAGATACTGATACCCCAGATTCCATGCAGCATCGTCCAGATCATCATCTTCCAATATATCCTGCAGTTTATGGGAAAGGTTGTCTTTTAAGGCACCGGAAGGAACCTGTTTGCGAATGGCTTCTTCCAGAATGGAAGACAGATCATCCATATTCTGTACCACATCCTTCAGATGAAGAATTTTTCCCGTGACAGGATCAATGTTCAGTTCTTTGTAGTCATCTTCATTTTCCTGACATCCATAAAGGGATTCATGACATAGAATACTGACAAGGGTTGTGTCTGAACGGTATACATCATGCTGAATGTAAATGCCGGAATAATAAGAGCAGTCATCTGAAGATGAATGTTCGTGACAATCCTCATAACAGTCGTCCACAGTATCTTGTACCGAATCCCTGATATCCATATTGTAATCAGTTAATGCATCATGAAGTTTGGGGTATAAGGAATCTCCGGTCTGAATGGTACTGTAATATCCACTGCAGAAAACCTCCTCTTCGTCCCCTTTTGTTATGGATTGATGAGAGAGAAGAAGAGAAATTGACTGTGGTTGAAGTTGGGCTTCCGAATCAGTCAGGTCATCAGCTGAACTATTCTGTGCCGGGGATTGTTCCTGCTTGTCGGAAACATCGTTAGCGGCTGTATCAGAAGATGGCGGAACTGTCGGACTTTCCGCAGAATCCTGGGACTGCGGAAGGTCTGAGTTAGTTTCCTTTTTCTGGCTGCATGAGGTCAGCAGTAGAGGAAGAATTAACAGGAAACATAAAGAATGAAACATTTTTTTCACAGGCATTAGCCTCCTTTCATTTGGCGCTACCGGTTCTTGGAATGACCGGGGGTGCAGCCTTTATATTTTTTATATGTCTTA
>JBJELU010000118.1:0-2122 GCA_051879355.1 Oliverpabstia sp. | reverse complement strand
CACGTACGGTTTGATGAGGGGAAAGAGGGCAATCGCCCTCTGACCTACTCTACAAACTGTTGTATTTTGTAATTAAAGGTCGTGTGGAAATTTACAAAGCGGCACGAAGTGTTTATAATAGATTTCATGGAGGTAGGAAAAATGGATTATTTGTCACATAATGTCGCAGTAAATTTGAAAAGTATTCGCAGGGCAAAGGGAATGAGCCTGGACGTGGTTTCAGAACAGACAGGGGTCAGCAAAAGTATGCTGGCGCAGATTGAAAAGGGAAGTGCCAATCCTTCTCTGGGAGTTTTGGGGAAAATTGTAAGTGGACTTCGCATTGAATTTAATGATTTGATTCGCACGCCTCTGCGGGATACGGTTCTGATTCGTGTTGATGAAACAGTTCCTACGAAAGAAGTGGAAGATGAGTATCGTGTGTGGACGTGCTTCCCGATTGAAGATAATAATATAGTAGAAATTTATCGCATTGAGATTGAGCCGGGGAAAAAATATATATCAGGAAGCCATGGAGAAAAAACAAGAGAGTATATAGCTGTACTTCAAGGAGAAGTGACTGTCTGGCTGGAAAACAGCAGATATGTGATTACAAAAGATGATGTTTTTCGTTTTGAATCTGACCGTGATCACAGGTACATCAATGAGTCGAAAGAAAAGGTAGTATTTATGTCTTTTTTTGTTGCTTATTAGTTGATTCAAAAAGATGTTGAAAACAGCGTGAAAATGATGATTTTGCTTGAAAAAGGTCTATCTATATTTTATAATTGTGCCACGCTGATTAGATAGAATCTGCTCCTTCCTGAAAATATGGAAGATGAGAAGATAGATAAGTACAAATGAGAGGAAGTATGATATGGGAAAGAAAAAAGAGTATTCCAGCCCTTATGAGTTTGAAGGGCGTATTCCGCTGAAGCAGGCCATTCCTATGGGGCTTCAGCATGTCCTGGCGATGTTTGTCGGGAATCTGACACCTATTTTAATTATCAGTGGTGCCTGCGGAATTGCAGCTGGTTCGGCTTTGCAGATTACATTGCTGCAGAATGCGATGCTGATTGCGGGAATTGTAACGTTGGTTCAGCTTTTTGCGATTGGCCCCTGTGGTGGAAAAGTGCCGATTATCATGGGAACCAGTTCCGGATTTATCGGTGTATGTAATTCCGTTGCGGGAATTATGGGAAATGGTGTTGTGTCGTATGGAGCAATTATGGGAGCCTGTATTCTGGGCGGTTTGTTTGAATCCGTACTGGGTTTTCTGATTAAGCCACTTCGTAAGTTTTTTCCTCCGGTTGTGACAGGAACTGTTGTTTTGTCTATTGGTTTGTCGTTGATCAGTGTGGGCGTAGGTTCTTTCGGCGGAGGAAGCAGTGCCAAAGATTATGGCTCTTTGGAAAATCTGCTGTTGGGTGTACTGGTGCTGGTGGTTATTCTTGTGCTGAAGCATTGTACAAAGGGCATCACATCGACGGCCTCTATTTTGTTTGGGATTATTGTTGGATATATTGCAGCCGCTATTATGGGGGTTGTGCTGAATCCGGTTGGCGTGACTGCTGACGGAGTGGAATATACCAAAGCATGGGTGCTGAATTGGGATAAGGTGGCAGAAGCTTCCTGGTTCGCTGTTCCCAGACTGATGCCGGTAGATATTGTCTTTGATGTACGGGCAATCCTGCCGATTATGATTATGTTTATTGTTACAGCGGTTGAAACTGTAGGTGATATTTCCGGTGTTATGGAAGGCGGAATGGGAAGAGAAGCCACGGATAAAGAATTGTCCGGCGGAGTTGTCTGTGACGGTCTTGGTTCTTCCTTTGCAGCACTGTTTGGCGTACTGCCGAATACATCTTTTTCACAGAATGTGGGTCTGGTGACCATGACGAAAGTCGTGAATCGGTTTGCACTTGCCATTGGAGGTATTTTCCTGATTATCTGTGGTCTGTTTCCTAAAGTAGGTGCATTGATTTCCATTATGCCACAGTCTGTGCTTGGCGGAGCCGCAGTTATGATGTTTTCATCAATTGTTGTCAGCGGAATTCAGCTGATTACTAAGAATCCGATGACTGCAAGAAATATTTCCATTGTCTCGGTTGCATTAGGTCTGGGATATGGTATTGGTGCCAAT
>JBJELU010000117.1:0-38343 GCA_051879355.1 Oliverpabstia sp. | reverse complement strand
CCGGGAAAGCCCATAAATACAGGCTTTTCCGAGGATTCGACTTCTATTCAAACTCAATCGTAGCCGGCGGTTTCCCGGTGCAATCGTACATTACCCTGTTAATGTGTTTCACCTCATTAACAATCCTGCTTGTCGTCCGTCCGATTACTTCCCACGGGATCTCCGCGCTCTCCGCAGTCATAAAGTCTGTAGTAGTAACTGCCCTCAACGCGATAGCATAATCATAGGTTCTTTCATCACCCATAACGCCTACAGATTTCATATTTGTCAATGCCGCAAAGTACTGACCGATTTCTTTGTCGATTCCGGCTTTGGCGATCTCTTCTCTCCAGATTGCGTCCGCATCCTGTACCATTTTTACTTTTTCTGCGGTTACTTCGCCAATGATACGGATACCAAGTCCCGGTCCCGGGAATGGCTGACGGAATACCAGGTATTCCGGGATTCCCAGTTCCAGACCTGCCTTACGAACTTCATCCTTGAACAGGTTGCGAAGTGGCTCGATGATTTCTTTGAAATCTACATAGTCAGGCAGGCCTCCCACATTGTGGTGAGATTTGATAACTGTGGATTCTCCGCCCACACCGCTTTCTACTACGTCCGGATAGATGGTTCCCTGTACCAGGAAGTCAACTGCACCGATTTTCTTAGCTTCCTCTTCAAACACACGGATAAATTCTTCACCGATGATCTTACGCTTACGTTCAGGTTCCTCGACACCTTTCAGCTTCTCATAAAATCTTTCCTGTGCATTGACACGGATAAAGTTCAGGTCATAGGGACCTTCCGGACCAAATACTGCTTCCACTTCGTCTCCTTCATTTTTACGAAGAAGTCCATGATCAACAAATACACAGGTAAGCTGATTGCCAACTGCTTTGGAAAGCATAACTGCAGCCACAGAGGAGTCAACCCCGCCGGACAGTGCACAAAGAACTTTTCCATTGCCTACTTTTGCACGGATTGCTTTGATAGATTCTTCTACAAAGGAATCCATCTTCCAGTCACCGGAGCATTCGCACACATTATATACAAAGTTGGAAAGCATTTTCTTACCTTCTTTTGTGTGCAGTACTTCCGGATGGAACTGGGTTGCATACAGTTTTTTCTCTACGTTCTGTACGGCAGCCACCGGGCAGTCCGGTGTATGAGCGATAATCTCAAATCCCGGAGCTTTTTCTTCGATATAATCATTATGGCTCATCCAGCAGATAGTTTTGGGGGATACGTTTTCAAACAGGCGGGAGTTTGTGTCAACCGTCACTTCGATTTTTCCATACTCACGAACCGGAGCTTTACATACACGACCACCCAGCTGGTGCATCATCAGCTGAGAACCGTAGCAAATGCCCAGAATCGGCACACCCAAATGATAAATTTCTTCTGCATAAGTTGGTGAATCTTCCAGATAAACACTGTTTGGTCCACCGGTGAAAATGATGCCTTTCGGATTCATTTCTTTTATTTTTTCTATATCAGTTTTATAAGAGTAAATTTCACAGTACACGTTGCATTCCCGCACACGTCTTGCGATCAGCTGATTGTACTGTCCACCAAAATCAAGAACAATTACGGTTTCTCTCTTCAACTAAGTATCCTCCTGTTTTTCTTTTTATCCAAAGCTTTTATGAGTTACCGGGAGTCTTATCTTCTTTCAAGATTAATATGCCCGTCCCCAGTATACCATTTTTTTCGCCGGTTTTCCACAGCATACGCAGGTATCTGACAGATGTTCCTGTTCAAACGGGATACAGCGGGAAGTAGCTGCTGTATCTTCTTTGATCTTGTCCTCGCACTCCTGGCATCCACACCACATTGCTTTGATAAATCCTGGTTTTTCATTGATAGTAGTTACAAATTCCTCATAATTTGTGGCAACGTAAGTATGAGAATCTCTGTGATTTCTTGCTGCCTCCAGCATGTCATGCTGAATGGAATCCAGAATTTCCTGTACTTTCTCTGCCAGTTCATCCAAACATACCACAATTTTTTCTCTGGTATCTCTTCTAACCACAACAGCTTGGTTTGCTTCGATATCTTTCGGGCCACATTCGATACGAACCGGAATACCTCTCATTTCCTGTTCTGCGAACTTGAATCCAGGGCTCTTGTCTGTATCATCTGTTTTCACACGAATTCCTGCTGCCTTCAAAGCTGCATTCAGTTCTTCTGCCTTTTCCAGAACTCCTTCTTTTCTCTGCTGAATCGGAATGATCACAGCCTGCACCGGAGCAATTCTCGGAGGAAGTTTCAATCCGCTGTTATCACCATGTACCATAATGATGGCACCGATCATACGGGTTGTCATACCCCAGGAAGTCTGATGAACATACTGCAGTTTATTTTCCTTGTCTGTATACTGAATACCGAATGCCTTTGCAAATCCATCGCCAAAGTTATGGCTGGTACCGGACTGCAGAGCTTTTCCGTCATGCATCAGGGATTCGATTGTATAAGTTGCTTCTGCACCTGCGAATTTTTCCTTATCTGTCTTACGTCCTTTTACAACTGGAATAGCCAGTACTTCTTCACAAAAATCTGCATACACATTCAGCATCTGAATGGTTCTTTCTTCTGCCTCTTCTGCTGTTGCATGTGCGGTATGACCTTCCTGCCACAGGAATTCTCTCGAACGAAGGAAAGGACGTGTAGTTTTTTCCCAACGAACAACAGAACACCACTGGTTGTAAAGTTTCGGAAGATCTCTGTGAGAATGCACGTCTCTGGAATACAGATCACAGAAAAGTGTCTCTGAGGTAGGTCTTACACAAAGACGTTCCTGCAGCGGCTCCAGTCCTCCGTGAGTTACCCATGCAACTTCCGGTGCAAATCCTTCTACATGATCTTTTTCTTTCTGAAGAAGACTTTCCGGAATAAACATTGGAAGATATACATTTTCCACACCTGTCTCTTTAAATCTTCTGTCCAGTTCATGCTGAATATTCTCCCAGATAGCATAACCTGCCGGTTTGATTACCATACATCCTTTTACACTTGTGTAATCTACCAATTCTGCTTTTTTAACAATATCGGTATACCACTGTGCAAAATCTTCTTCCATAGAAGTAATTGCTTCTACCAGCTTCTTATCCTTCGCCATTTCTCTTTCCTCCATGTTTTACTTAATCAAAAAGAATCCTGCTTTGCAGGATTCTCCGCCTGCGGCGGGTTGCTTTCAGCAACATAATTCCTTTCCGCCGCAGTGCGATCGATCCTGCCCGGCGGGCTTTTTTATATAATAAGGAAGTCCAAGGACTTTCCCATTATATAAAAAAAGCATCCAATCCCACTGCATAGGGACCAGACACTGTCCGGCGGTACCACCCTGATTAACAGCCCTCATCCAGGCTGCTCACTCTTTTACCTTACTTTCTTAACGCCAAAGTACGCGTCCCGCTTATCACAGGCAGCTCCGGGGCCGGTTCCATACATCCCGCACAGAAATCTTCCACCAATGATTTCCTCTCTGGAGATTGGTCTCTATGTACTATTCCCATCTACGCCATTTTACTTTTTTTATTACAAAATATCGTCATTCCTTTTTCAAATAAAAAGGTAAATGCAAGGTGTAATCGGCAAAACACTTTTTTACTCCGTACACCTTGCTCAAATTCTACCCAAATCTTTTGCTTTTGTCAACCCCATCTGAAAACTGAACTCAAACTGTAATTTCGATTTTACGTCCGGTATGATTGTACTGATAGTATCTGACCCCCGCCGCATCCAGCATTCTCTTTGATGCCTTTACAGCCGGCGTATCCGGATACTTGTCCACTTCGTAAACGATAGTCTTGATTCCAGACTGGATAATAGCTTTCGCACATTCGTTACAGGGGAATAAGGAAACATAGAGTTTTGCGCCCTCCAAAGATCCTCCCCGATAATTTAAAATAGCATTCAATTCGCTGTGAGTCACATAAAGATATTTGGTATCCATGGCATCACCCTCACGGGTCCAGGGAAATTCATCATCAGAACATCCCATCGGAAATCCATTGTAGCCCATAGACAGAATCTTATTATCCCGGCTGACGATACATGCACCCACCTGTGAGTTGGGATCCTTGGATCGCATCCCTGAGAGCTTGGCAACTCCCATAAAATACTCATCCCAGGTGATATAATCTTCTCTTTTCCCTTTCATCGCAAAACCTCCCCGGCTGCTCCAGATCTGCTCTTCTTATTTTGTTCCGAATATACGGTCTCCTGCATCTCCCAGACCCGGAACAATATATCCATGATCGTTCAGATGATCATCAAGTGCGCCGATATACAGATCCACGTCCGGATGACATTCCTGCATTTTCTTAATGCCTTCCGGAGCGGCAATAATGCACATAAATCGAATATTCCGCACTCCTTTGTCTTTCAGCATCTGAATAGCTGCTGCTGCGGAACCTCCGGTTGCCAGCATAGGATCTACCACAAAGACATCTCTTTCAGAGCAGTCTGCCGGCAATTTGCAGTAATACTCTACCGGGTTCAGTGTTGCCGGATCACGATAAAGTCCGATATGACCAATTTTAGCTGCCGGAATCATGGCCAACATTCCTTCCACCATACCCAGACCAGCGCGAAGAATCGGAACGACTGCCAGTTTTTTTCCTGCCAGTTCTTTCGCAGTAGTGTCTGCAATCGGCGTGTGGATCTCCACATCTGCCAATTTCAGATCTCTGGTTGCCTCGTAGCACATCAGCATGGCAATTTCGCTAATCATTTCACGAAATTCTTTGGAACTTGTCTCCTCTTTTCTAATAATACCAATCTTATGCTGGATCAGCGGATGATCCATAACTACTATCTTTGACATTTGTACTCTTTCCTCCTGTTGAGAATTACTATTTTCATTTATTCTTCCGATTCAATCAAATGAATCCGGCGTTTGTGACGTTCATCATTGGAAAAAGGTGTTTCCAGGAATGTCTGCACAATCTTAATTGCAAGTCCCGGTCCGACAACTCTTCCTCCCAAAGCCAGAATGTTGGCGTCATTATGCTCTCTGGTTGCCTGTGCGCAAAAACAGTCTGTACACAATGCAGCCCGGATTCCCGGGATTTTATTGGCAGCAATAGAAATTCCGATTCCCGTGCCGCAGATCAGAATTCCTTTCTCGCAGCTTCCATCCAGAATCGCATGAGCCACTTTCCGTGCATAGACTGGATAGTCTACCGACGCTGTACTGTCACAGCCAAAATCTTTGTACTCAATTCCTTTCTGATCCAAATACGCCAGAATTTCTTTCTTCAGTTCATAACCACCATGATCACATCCAATTGCTATCATTACAGTTCCTCCTCTTCATTTAATCTGATTACCAGTTTTCTTAATAAAAGTTCTATTTCTGTATAACACTGTGCGTACACTTCCAGTGGCTGCCCATGCAGTATCGGTATATCACCGGACTCGCCCACATATTCCCTGAGGGTATAGACATGAGCCGCATTTTCAAATGTTTCCCAAATCTCTGATTTCTGTCTGTCTTCCATCGTCAGCAAGAGAACATCGTTATCAATATCTTCCTGCTCTAACTGGCAGGCGATGTGTACCGGAGTCGGATACCCGTTTTTTTCCATCACCATCTCTGCCTTTGGCATCATCGGTTCCGGAAACAACACCACAAGCCCCCTGGATTCAATTGTCAGAGGATTCGTCAGGAATTTTCTTTTCAAAATAAATTTTGCCATGGGAGCTCTGCAATTATCATTGGTATCTACAAAAATAAGTTTTTTATACCGTACTACCATTATATTTCCTCACACCTGAATCTTCTGCTGTCCTGCCGCTTTTAAAAGTCGATTCATAATTGCCAGCCCCATGCGGGGAGTATCAAACGCCTCCGAATAAATAAATGATACTTCACAGTCATCAAATTCCCTGAGAATACCAAATAAATGCAGGGCAATGCTCTCTTCATTTTTCCTTGTTCCGATTTTCTTTACCAGTCCCTGCGGATAAGCATCCGAGCTTTCATCTGTGGCAATAATCCCTACCTGATATCCCTGTCTGATTTTTTCTTCAGCTAATTCCCGTATTTTTTTCTGAACATCTTCCTGCGCACCTTCTACCACCACCAATTCAGCTTTTGGAGCATAATGACGATATTTCATTCCGGGTGCTTTGGGGCGGATACTGCTGTCAGACGCAATCAATCCACGATCCATCTCCACCGGCCCGATGATTTCTTCCAGCATCTGTCTGTTGATATATCCGGGTCTCAGAATCGTAGGAATATCTTCTGTAAAATCAATGATTGTCGATTCCAGACCGATCCCCACCGGACCTCCATCCAGTATCATATCAATCTTCCCGGTCAGATCTTCTTCTACATGTTCCGACCTGGTGGGACTTGGACGCCCTGAAGTATTGGCACTGGGGGCAGCTATATATCCCCCTCCCGCACGGATCAATGCAAGTGCAAGTGGATGATCCGGCATCCTCACTGCCACGGTGTCCATACCTCCTGTTGTTCCACAGGGAACAATATCACTTTTCGGAAATATCATTGTCAGGGGTCCCGGCCAATAGGCATCAGCCAGAAGTCGGGCTTTTTCCGGTATCTCTGTCACAATTTTTTCCAGTGAATCCATGTCTGCAATGTGAATAATCAGCGGATTATCAGAAGGTCTTCCCTTGGCGCGATAAATTTTTTCTGCTGCCAGTTCATCCAGTGCATTTCCTCCAAGACCATAGACCGTTTCCGTTGGAAATGCCACAAGTCCACCCTCCCTGATAATTCTTCCGGCTTCCTGCACAACTTCCTGGTCAAAATCCCCGGGCTTCATCCGGATTACTTTTGTTTTCATTTTAATCACCTTATTTCTCTGTCCTTCAACACTAGTTTCAGTATACTAGAGACAGCTCACGGGGGCAAGAGGTAATTTTTCTTTCAGGTATTCCATTGTGCCGTCACAGATTGCATCTGCAACCTTTTTTTGATATTCCTTTGAAGTTAATTGAGCTGCTTCCTCCGGATGGCTTAAAAAACCACACTCCACAATAACTGTCAATGCATCTGTTTTTTTCAGGAGATAATAACTCCTGTTTCCTTTTGCCTGCCGGTGGTTTTCTTTATCCAGGGATTCCACCAGATGTTTCTGAAGAATATCAGCCAGTATTTTTCCTTCCTGTGAATCTTCATAGTAAAATACCTGTGCCCCCTTGACGGAAGCATCCGGATAGCTGTTCTGGTGGATACTGATCACACAGTCCGGCTGAACCTCATGAATCAGACTACATCTGCGCTTAAGATCCTGAACTTTTTTATTTGATGTACTTTCATCAGCCAGCCCTTTATCCGATTCCCGTGTCATAATCACCTTGACTTTTTCCTGCTCCAGAATTTCTTTCACCAGCAAAGCAATCTGTAAATTAATTTCTTTCTCCTGTTCCTTATGTACGCCCACCTTTCCCGGATCACTTCCTCCATGCCCCGGATCCAGAACCACCGTGTAGTCATAATCCTTATTTTCTCCGGCAGCCATTTCAGCCCCTTCACGGGCAAGAAAGAAAACTCCGATCAGCAAAAAAACTGCCATACTCAATTCTATTATTTTCCTTTTCACAAAAAAACTCCCGGGAGCTTATTCTTTTAAGTATATGCCCCCGAAAGTTTTTTCTTTCCATTTATTCTTCTTCCTCATCATCACGCAGAATATGAATAAGCTGTTCCTCTATCATATCATCATCTTCCTCATCAAGACTATCCTGAGTCTCTTCGTCTGATTCCTGGATGGCTATCTCGGGAATCATTTCATCCTCTGCCTGTCTTTTGTTATTTTCCTCCTCAACTTCATCTTCCAGCTCACGCATAGATTCAGGCATGGAACTGATAATCTGATGTACTTCACGGTAGGATGCCATAAATCTTCTCTGTGCCTGGTTGATCAGCTCCACAATCTCATTCATCTCTTCCTGCACAGCAATGTATTTCCGTTTTCCTTCTGCCAGTTTTTCATCTACCTCCGACTGTACAGCATCCAGACATTTCTGAGCCTCCACACGTGCTTCTTCCATCAGCATATCACGTTTCTGTTCTGCGTCTGCAATAATCCTTTCTGCTTTTTCCTGGGATTCCAGAACCAGATTCCCTATCAGATCATAACGGTCTATATATTTCTGATATTTTACAGAAATATCCCTCTCCAACCTATCTTTTTGTTCTTCTTTTATGCGCAGACGCTGTCGTATATCACCCAAAGCCTCTTCCTGCTGAATCCTCAGTTCTTCCAGTTCATTCTTATGCTGAACACTCAGCTCATTCAATTCATTCTTATACTGCATCCGGATCTCATTCATTTCGTTCTCATGCTGAGTCCGCAGCTCATCCAGCGCCTGTTCTCTCTGCATATCTTTCAGATTAAGCTGACGCTTCAGTTCTGCAATCTTTTTATCTTTATCTTTTCCCGCTTTGATTAATTTGTTTTTTTCTGCATAGGCTTCATCTTTCATCTTCTGCACTTTTGCCAGTACATCGTCTTTATCAAATCCACCCATCAATGTCGCCTTAAACATTTCTTCTGCCATTGTTCTTTCACCTTTCTTTTACTGCAAATATTGAGAAATCACCGGCCAGACAGAAGCTCTTTCAAATCCCAGCTTCCATGCTGCTATACCTGCCAGCTGATTTTCCTGTACTAATTTCATTTTTTCTGCTATGGACTGTTCATCTTCTACCCAAATCGTGTAAATCGCATCTTCTGTTTCTGCGATTGCAACATTCTGTCCTGTTGTTTCATCCCAGAACACATCCATTCCTTTTTCTTCAATATAGCGGGATACACCATCCATACTCAGCGTTTCATTGGTAAGATTTCCTCCTCCAAATGGTTCGATCCACACCCTTGTATAAAACGGAATTGCATTAATTATTTTCTCTGCAGGTACTTCTTTCAGGGTGTCCAGAATTCCATTTTTTACAAACTCAATCGATGCAGTTGAACCGGCTTCTGTATCCTGTGAATGATGTTCATCATACCCCATGACAATCACATAATCCGCCACAATCCCCTGTTCTTTGCGGTCATAATGCATGGTATATGGCATAGGAACCGGATTATCAACAGAGAATACAAGTCCCCTCTGCCTGCAGGCAATAGAAAATTCCCGGATAAACTGCAGATAATGTGGTGCCTGCTCTTCTGTAATCAATTCGAAATCCAGGTTGAATCCATCCAATCCCATCCTTTCGGCCTCTGACATCAGCTGACTGATGATATTTGCTCTGACCTGTGTATTGGAAAGGAATATCAATGTATCTGCATTTTTATTGAAATTATCAACCAGGCCCCATACCTCAATCCCCATATCATGTGCCTGATTCACATAATCAACACTAGCCAGCGAAGATATGGTTCCGCTGTTATCGACAACTGAAAACCAGGTAGGTGAAATCGTATTCAGCCCCTGTGTATTGACCAGAACCTGCTGAAGTGTGGCATTTCCTGCTGCACTTGTGACCTGATGCCACGCCATATTAATTTTATAATCTCTGCGTACACTGGTATATTCCGGTGTTACACTGATATGCTCCGTAGTTACTGTTTCCGGGGCTGACAAATACTTTTTCTCCACATATCCGGAATAACCATCCTCTGTGGACACTCTGCTCCAGTCTTCAAGCTCTTCTTCCAGATAAAGCTTCTCACCTTTCTCTGCTTCATCCACAATAATACTCTTAATTCCTCCCTTTTGACGAAGTTTACAGTCAGCTGAAGCAGTCACCATCTGTGCGGCATCCCAGTTAGTACGGATTACTACACGAGCAGGATTCTCATATACCGCACATTCCATATCTGTATATGCCTTTACAAATTCCAAATCCAGATAGTAAGAATCCCCTTCCTGTTTCAGGATTGTATAATCAACACTCTCCATTCCCTGAGATGTCTGGAACTGCTGCGTCTCCGGAACGATCTGAAACTCTTCCAGCGGCAGGGTATACAACATTATCTTCTGATTAGCATCCCAGTAAAATCTTCCGTTAATATATTTTCCAACAACAGTATCCTCAATATAATATCTGCCGTCAATAATTTTTACTTTTTCTTCTGCCACAGTCCGATCAACAATCAGTGCTGCTTCATCTTTATTTTGAATCTGAAAATATGATTCCCCATCCATCATTTCACCTGACGGTGTATACTTTTTAATCAAAAATGTAATCACACCTGCTGCCAGTACTAGAATCACCAGACAAAATACCGTCAAAACCGGCAATAGTTTCTTCTTCATGATAAAAACCTCCTACTGCATTTCATTATAGCAATAGAAACCTTTTCCGTCATCATTTTCTTCAAGATTTTAATATTTTTTTTACAGGTTTGGCAAATATTGTTGAAATTAAGAGTATGATTTTTCTTGAAATACAGAGAGATGGAGCTATAATAGAGATAGAAGGGATGGCACCAGCCTTTGAAAGGATGTGATGCCAGCTGATATAGTGTGAGATTTCTAATGTGTCATTTCTGATGATTCAGGCAGTATTCTGCAAGTTCCTAATGGTTTTTCACCAAATATTTTCCCGGATATAAAAATATAAATATAATGGGGCAGATGTCATCTTTTCAGGTACAAACCTTGTAGTACATAATGAAGTGCATTTTTGGTTGCTTTTTGGAATTTAATGAGAGGATGCGATTATATATCACGAAAAGAATCGCCAATGAAAAATTATGAAGAAAAAAAGCAAAAAAAACAAGAATCCATTCTTAAAAGAATTGGAATTCTACAAAAGAGAAGGAATACCATTGCAGCTTAATGGAGTTCCCAGTACACCTAAGAAAATTGCGAAAGCGCATAAAATTGCAGAAGATATTACTTATATGAGAGATTATATCAGAGATTCACAGGGAAGACTGACAAGCCTGGGATTTGACCCGGTAAAGGAGCAGGATTCCCATTTTGAATCGGAAACAAAATACTGAAGAAAAAAATCCGGCATGTCACAACCAGGTTCCCTCCCTGCATACATGCCGGATTTCGTATGCTGTCATTTCTGAAAAAATTATGAACTACTTTACATTTAGAAGGTTTTCAGTATATAATATCATAGGAGTATTGTATAACCTTAAATGATAATAAAGGATGTGATATCTGTGAAAATAGAAAAAATTAACGACAATCAGATTCGCTGTACCCTCACCAAAGATGATCTGGCCAACCGTCACATCAAACTCAGCGAACTGGCTTATGGAACAGAAAAAGCAAAAAGTCTTTTCCGTGATATGATGATTCAGGCACAAGAAGAATATGGTTTCGAAGCAGATAATATTCCTCTGATGATAGAAGCTATTCCTGTGACACCGGACAGTATTGTCCTGATTATAACGAAAGTGGAAGATCCTGAAGAGTTGGATACGCGTTTTTCCAAGTTCGCTTCCAGCTCAGACGACACCCCGGCTTCTTTGGGGGAAGTTCCTGATATTACCGGAGCGGACGATATTCTGGATTTGTTCCAGAAGCTCTGCGAGAGCAAGCTGAGAAAATCAGCTTCAGCAAAATCTTTGGAGAAGAAACAGGAAAAAACTGCCGATAAGCCTTCGGAAACGGAAGTCGTTCAGGAAAACCAGCCGGATCTTACCCGAATCTTCACTTTCCTGAATCTGGACACTGTCATTGAAGCTTCCAGAGGACTGAATGGCTGCTACGATGGTCAGAATACGCTCTACAAAAACAATGAAAAAAAATATCTCCTGATACTCCATCAGACCGGAAGTGCACCGGAGGTTTTCAATAAAGTATGTAATATTCTTTCGGAATATGGCACGGGAAAAGCCTGCTCTTCTGCCGGTGAAGCATACTTGCAGGAACACGGAGAAGTGATTATCGCCGACCAGGCACTTCAGCAGCTGCAGATGCTTGCCTGACACCTCTGCAATCCACCAAAACAAAAACTGGCTTATCAGAGAAAGTCCTGATAAGCCAGTTTTTCATTTTGCAGATATTACGTACTACTGTGCCAGATAATCGTTAATCTGATCTACCAGCTGGTCCGGATCAATTCCATGTACCAGGCAGGCTTCTTCCAGAGTTTCACCCTGAGAAGACGGACAGCCGATACAGTGCATACCAGCTCTCATAAGAATAGCAATCATGAACTGATCCACATTCAGCAGATCTGAAATTATAATATCCTTAGTGATTTTTTTCGCCATTTAAAAGTTCCTCCTTTTGACCCTTGTATCATCATATTAAAGACACGAAAATACATATTTGTCAAGTCTGTCAAAGGCTTCCTGTACCAAAGAAAACGGAACGGCCAGATTCATGCGGATGGTATCCGGTTTGTTGAATGGACGGCCATCCTGCCAAATTACGCCATGTGCCACCCCGGCACGGAAAAGTTCATCCAATGTCTTTCCATATTCCTTACACCATTCACTGCAGTCCAGATATAGCATATACGTTCCCTGTGGTTTTGCCAGAGAAACGCCCTTCCAGTGCTGCTCGATAAATTCACAGGCATAGTCTACATTTTGGGTAAGAACCTGTCTCAGTTCATCCAGCCATTCTTCTCCTGTTTCACTATAGGCACCAATCAGCGCATGCATAGACAATACATTCATACTATTATAATGGCTTGACTGTGCACATTTATTCACGCGGTCACTCAGCATAGAATTATAAATAATATGATAAGAGCCAACAAGTCCGGCCAGATTGAAGGTTTTGGATGGTGCATAGATTGCAATTGTCCGATTCTTCGCATCTTCAGAGATACTCTGTGTAGGAATATGCCTGTTGTCAGCCAGAATCAGATCTGACCAGATTTCATCGGAAATAACTACACATTCATTCTTCCTGTAAACCTCCATGGCTTTCTCAATCTCATCCTTCTCCCACACTCTTCCGCTGGGATTGTGCGGCGAACAGAAGATGGCACAATGAATATGGTTTTCTTTAATTTTCCGATCCATATCTTCATAATCCATACGCCAGATTCCATTTTCATCTCTCACCAGATCACTGAGAACGACTTTTCTTCCGGTATCTTCCATCACATGGGTAAACCCGATATAAGTAGGTGCATGCAGAAGAACCGCTTCGCCTGCGTCCGTAAATGCCTTCAATGCAGAGGCTACACAGCCGAGAACACCATTTTCATATCCAATTTCTTTTGCTGTCAGACCCTCCACACCATTTCGCTTTTTCTGCCAGTTAATAATTGACTGAAAATATTCTTTTGTCGGACTGAAATAACCAAATGCCGGATGCTGCACCCTTTCTATGATTTTCTCACAAATAGACGGAGCTGTGGGAAAATTCATATCAGCCACCCACATGGGTATGGCAGAAAATCCCTCCTTCACCTCTCCTCCCGGTTCCGGAATTACATCCACCGCAATGGCATCCTTTCCCTTTCTATCCATAATAGTAGTAAAATCGTACTTCATAAATATCTCCTCCTGTCCGTAAAATAATCCCCACTACAACACCGTATTTCATCCGGTGTCATTTGTCAAGTATCCTTTAACATAAATATCTGATAGTGCTAAATGTTTTCAATTTTATACTTGTATTATTTCAGGTATTATATTAGAATGTGCTTATAACCTGATTAACAGTACGTGTTTCAGGTAAATTTGTAAAGGAGGATGAATAACTATGGCATATGTAATTTCTGATGAATGTGTAGCTTGCGGAACATGCGCAGGTGAATGTCCAGTTGAAGC
Organism: Oliverpabstia sp.; assembly: GCA_051879355.1. Classification (GTDB taxonomy): domain Bacteria; phylum Bacillota; class Clostridia; order Lachnospirales; family Lachnospiraceae; genus Oliverpabstia. The sequence goes on along the minus strand of JBJELU010000117.1, from coordinate 24,673 downwards.
TATCAGCGAAGGCGATGGAAAATATGTAATCGATGCTGATACATGTGTAGAATGTGGAACATGCGCAGGTGTATGTCCTACAGAAGCTATCGTTGAAGAGTAATCTTAACAAAAATTTCCCCGGGGATTTTTACTTTTTCCCCGGGGATTTTTATTTTTTTCGCTTTTTCTTTTTTCCACTATGTTCCTGTGTAATAGCCGCCATTTTTCTGGTCTGCTGACATCGGCGGATTGCCTCATCCAGCCTGCGATATCTGCCCTCTTTCCGCTCGTCCAGCTCAATGTCATGAATCAGACGCTCCATGATTTCTCCGAAACGCTGCTCAACAGATTTTCCCAAACTGCATGATACCTGCATTTCTCTGGACTCGCCTTTCTTTTGAACAGGTGCCGCACACGCAGCTTCCTGTATTCCTGATTCCTGTTGTTCATCATTTTGTTTGTCGCTGTTTATAATTTCCCGAATCGCCCGAAGCTGCATCCCTTTCTTTTTCAGTTCCTTAATATCCATAAACGTCTGGATATCCTTTTCCGTATAGTATCGATGTCCCATCTCATTTCGTTTGATTGCCAACCCTAACTCTTCCTCCCAGTACCGCAGTACATGAGGTTCAACCTGAGTGATTTTGGCTGTTTCCGAAATCATGTATCTGGTATCATTCATATACTTAACCTCCATAGAAACATTATATCATCCGACATTGGAAATACAAGAAATTCTCTTCGACAGTTTATGCCATTTGCCGGACAGAAGATTGAAGCAACAGAAATTTTATGATAAAATACAGACACATCCAATACCGAGGTGATTTTATGAAAATCTGTAATTCCTGTAAAACTGCGATTCAGTCCTGCCTGGATACCCAGACATTTGCGGCTGCCCATCTGTATAATGATGAAAAGCCTATGGCCATTCATATTCATGACTGTTATGAGATTTATTTTTCTATATCCGGCGGCAAGCAGTTTCTGATTGATAATCGATTTTATGATTTTTCTCCCGGAGATATCTTTTTTATTAACCAATATGAAAGTCATTATCTCTCACAGATTGACAGTGTGACGCATGAACGCATTGTCCTTTCCATTTATCCTGATTACCTGAAAAGATGCAGTTCTCCCCAGACGGATTTGAATCACTGTTTCTCCTGCAGGGATACTGTATCAGGTCACAAACGTACCTTATCTCCCGATGAACAGAAACGGTTTTTATATTACATCCATAAGCTGGGAAATGACGAAGAATTCGGACAGGACATCTTGGACCATGCTGTCTTTCTGGAACTGATGACATTTTTGAATCGTATTTTTATCCGACAGAGTTCCTTACAAAATATAGAGGTTTCCGACTCTCCCGCCTATCATGCACAGATTCATGAAATATTGTCCTATATCAATCAACACCTGACGGAAGATCTTACAATAAAAAATCTTGCCGAACACTTTTATCTCAGCAGTTCTCATCTGTGTAAGATTTTTAAGGATACCACCGGCACAACCATCAACCGCTATGTGATTGCCAAACGAATCACCCATGCCAAAGAACTGTTGACCGAAGGAAATTCCGTCATGGAAACCTGTGAGCAATGTGGTTTTCGGGATTACAGCAATTTTTTAAAAACATTTACCAGAACCGTAGGGATCTCACCGAAAAAATATGCCCAGTACGAACATTAGAACAAAAAACACCCCGGAAGATTTACTCATTCCGGGGTGTTTTTTAATCACAGAATCTCTTTTTCATAAATGCAATGTCTCTCTGAACCGCTGCCGGATTCATTTCTTCACGAATAAGATACATATCCGGTTTGTTCTCATGCAGCCAGTGTGCTATGGTTTCATATTGAATCACACCTTCACCAAGGAGTGCCGGGCAATAGTTCCCTTCTGCATCCAGGGTAAAGTCTTTGATATGCATGGCATCAATATATTTTCCTGTCTGCGCCAGCCATTCAGACCAGTAGGATTTCTGATCTGTAGTATCCGGAAACTGCAGAAGATTGGATGCATCGAATATCATTCTGAGATGTTTTTCATCACCAATCTGTTCCATCACATCCAGCACCACCTCAACGCTCTCCAGCGGGTGCCAGTAAACCGGTTCTATGGCAAGTTTGGCATCCAGACGCACAGCCTCTTCCATCACAGCTTTGATACTGTCCATCATGTAAGGACGCCACTGCTCTTTTTCTTCCCGGCTAAGATGGGGATATGCAGTTTCAGTACCAACCATTTTGGCCCCGACCACCTTGCTGTATGCAAGGCATTTTTTCATCGTATTTACTGCATAGGCACGGACATCAGAGTCAGGATTTCCCAGATCCATATAGCATCCAAAAACAGGAATATCTATCTCATTTTTCTCAAATGCGTTCCGGATTCTCTCCAGATGAGCTGGGGTAATATCTTCATAACACCCAATTCCTGCGAAAACTTTCGGCAGAACAAGCTGAGCCGCCTGATATCCTTCGTCTTTTAAGAAACGTGCCAGCTCTTCTATTTCCATTCTCCCATGGTCATGGGCACGAACACCTATTTTCACCTGTATTATTCTCCTATGATTTCCTTTACTGCAGCTGCAATTTTATCACATTTGCAGTTTGCATAAAACATTTCTTTGAATTTTGCACCGCTCAGTGCACCCTTTACCAGATCCTGATCCAGGTCTTTCAGGATATCTGTCAGATCACGATATGTATGTGTCTTTACTTCATCCAGAATCTTTTTGTTTCTCTGTTCCGGAACGGCACGTTCTCTCGGGTAACCCTGTCCGCTTTCTTCTACATACAGTTTTTCGAAAATATACTCCAAATTCAGGTCTCCGCCCCATCCGAATCCTTTTGCAAACGGAATGGCAATGGCATTGCCATCATTAATCTGTGCAAATGTATAAGCATCCAGCGCATCCTCCACATGACCGCAGATAACGCCCGGGAAAGAGTTGCAGGCAAGCATTGCACCTTCACCGGTACCACAGCCTGTAATTACATAATCTGCTGCTCCGGAGTTCAGAAGAACAGCTGCGAGGATACCAACCTGTACATAGGTCAGCTGACACTCATCTTCTGCTGTATACATTCCGTAATTAAATACTTCATGTCCCATCGGTTCCACAACTTTTTTCAGTGCATTGCAGATTACTGCATTTTTTGCTGCCTGACTATTTTCATTGATTAATGCGATTTTCATTTTCTCATTCTCCTTACATCAGATCTTTCATTGCCACATGATCCATATCATCAAAATCCTGGTTTTCTCCTACCATACCCCAGATAAAAGTATAATTTCTGGAGCCGCTTCCTGAATGAATGGACCAGCTGGGTGAAATAACAGCCTGCTCATTACGTACAACGATATGTCTTGTTTCTGTTGGTTCTCCCATGTAATGCATAACAAAAGCATCTTCTGGCATTTCAAAATACATATATACTTCCATTCTTCTGTCATGGGTGTGGCATGGCATGGTATTCCATACACTGCCCGGCTCCAGACTGGTCATTCCCATCTCAAGCTGGCAGCTCTCTACCTGACCCGGAAGGATATATTTGCAGATTGTACGATGATTGGAATCTTCCAGGGAGCCCAATTCTACTTTATTTTCATCTTTAATGATCACAACACCTTCTTCAGGAGTTCCCTCACGTTTGATCAGAACCGTCGGATAAGAAGCGTGAGCCGGAGCACTGTTCATATAAAATTTAGCAGGGTTTTCCACATCCACACTGGAAAAACTAATATCTTTTGCACCCATTCCAATGTACATTCCCTCTTTATGTGCAACGGTATATTCTTTTCCGTCAATAACAATGATACCGGTACCGCCGATATTGATCACGCCCATCTCTCTTCTCTCAAGGAAATACTGGGCACGAAGTTCTTCTCCTGCTGTCAGCACCAGTGTTTTCTGAACCGGCATGATACCTCCGGTAATAATACGGTCAATATGGCTGTATACTAATCTGATTTCATCTGCAGGAAACAGATTGGAAATCAAAAATTCTTCTCTCAGACGTTCTGTTGTGTAATGCTTCACATCTCTCGGTGAAACCGCAGTTCTCAATTCCATGTTACATTCCTCTTTTCCTTAACTATGATATCTGGCTTATTTTGGCTGTTTTCCGATATAGGCAAGAATTCCGCCATCCACATACAGGATCTGGCCATTGACAAAGTCAGATGCATCAGAAGCCAGGAAAATAGCTGGTCCCATCAGGTCTTCCGGATTGCCCCATCTTGCAGCAGGTGTCTTAGCTATAATAAACTGATCAAACGGATGACGGCTTCCATCCGGCTGAATCTCACGAAGAGGTGCTGTCTGCGGAGTAGCGATATAACCTGGTCCAATACCATTACACTGAATATTATACTCGCCATATTCTGCACAGATATTTTTGGTGAGCATCTTCAGTCCGCCTTTTGCTGCTGCATAGGCAGATACGGTCTCACGGCCAAGCTCACTCATCATAGAACAGATATTAATAATTTTTCCATGACCTTTTTCAATCATACCGGGAAGAACTGCCTTAGATACAATAAATGGAGCGTTCAGGTCAATATCAACTACCTGACGGAACTCTTCCACGCTCATCTCTGTCATTGGAATTCTTTTGATAATACCTGCATTGTTTACCAGAATATCGATGACACCCAGATCCTTCTCAATGGATGCAACCATTTCTTTTACCTGCTCTTCTTTTGTTACATCACAGATATAACCTTTTGCCTCGATTCCTTTGGCTGCATAATCTGCCAGTGCTTTGTCCAGATGCTCCTGACCACGGCAGTTAAATGCAATCTTTGCACCTGCTTTCGCATAAGCTTCGGCAATCGCAAAGCCAATACCGTATGCACCGCCTGTTACCAGAGCAACTTTGCCTTCCAGTGAAAAACTGTTTAAAATACTCATTTTAAAGCCTCCCATTCTCTGCTTTCATTTGATAAATGCATTTTATCACAGTCATAAGTCTATTTTCTTGTGTTTTATTCTTGAAAATCTTGCAAATCTTCTTCAAGTACAATTACATTGCCAGTGCCTCTGCAAGAGCCAGAATCGTCAGTGACTGTCCATATGCCATCGGAGCAATCAAAATATTCTTATAGTGCTCTGCATTGTATCCCATGCCGGTTCCACCGGATACATTCAATACGGTACCATCTTCATCAATATTATTTAAAATACCCTGAACTGCCTTTGTCACACAGGGCAGATAAGAATCATCCAGGAAACCATAACGAATGCCTTTCATGATACCTGCCGCAATTGCTGCACTTCCGGAGGTTTCCAGATAACTGGTGTTGTCTGTCAGAACTGTATGCCACATACCGCTCTTGGGATCCTGCAGTTCTTTCAATTTTGCTACCTGAGCTTTATAGGTATCTACGATAAAGGTCTTCAGGCCCGCATTCATTGTTCCTTCAAACATATCGATATAGTCCAGAATACCCAGTGTAAACCAGCTGTTTCCTCTGCACCAGAAAATGCCTCCGAAATTATTGCGCTCATTGAATGTCCAACCATGATAGAACAGTCCTGTCTGCTTATCACAGAGATATTTGATATGCATCAGAACCTGATGGATAGATTCGTCGATCCAGTCCTGACGCTGATATTTCTGACCCATGCGGTTCAAAAACAGTACGGTCATAAAGAGCGTGTCGATCCACATCTCATTTTCGTTCAGACGAACTCCCAGGCGGTCACCATTGGCACTGGTCACATGCTGGAATCCTCCCTCTTTTGTTCTTGGAAGACAGCACATCAGCCAGTCTGCCCATTTCAGACACAAATTCTCAAATTCTTTATCCTGATAAATTTCATTCAGTTCTACCAACGTCAGCAGTGGTGTGGTCGTGTTAATATTTTTGGACGGAAGTCCCGCACTGATATTGTCCTTGAACCAACTGTATAAAAAGTCACGGTAGTCCTCTCTGTTTTTCAATTTCATAATTTTAAGAAGCCCGTACAGTCCTACTCCCTGTGGCCAGTCCCACTCACGGATGCCAAAATCACGCTTGAAAAACCCGATTTTCTCACCGCCGGCAGCCAACTCCTGTTCATCTTCCGGTCCGCCCAGGTTCATTAACTTTTCAATGACCAGGTCTAATTTTCTTTCTAATTCTTTTTGATCAATTCCTTTCATCTTGCCCTCCAAAACTGGATTTTCAAAAAATCCTATTATATAATGATAGTAATCAAACTCCCCCGATAATGGAAAGAGAGGTGTACTTATGGAAAAAGTTACTTATTTTGACGAAACTGATGGTATTTCCCTTGAACAAATGGTTCGTTACGAAAAATTCGATATGCGTATCAAACATTTTCACTCGCAATATGAGATTTTCTATATTGTCGAGGGTGAACGCGTCTTTTTCTTTAATAATCGCGGTTATATTGCCCGTGCCGGTGACCTGATCCTGGTCAATTCCAACCTGATTCACATGACTAAATCTGTTGCCGGATCCAATGAAGGACATAATCGCATCATCCTGTACATCTCCAGGGAAAAAATGGAAGCATATGATGCACTTTATCCCTCCCTGCATCTGATCCAGTTCATGGATGATTACTATGGAGTCTATCATCTGGATCAGGAACAGAAGACGCTTCTTCTGAACCTGTTCCACAATATACGCCACGCATTGTCCCTTCGAAATCGCAATTACAAAATCGGTATCGATCTGGACATTCTGTCCTGGCTGTACAAACTGATGGAGTACGTTCGCCTTCAGCATCAGGAGACTCCTCTCGAATCTGACAGTCCCAAATACAAGGTAGCATATACCATCGCCGATTATCTGTCCGAACACTGTGAACGTACCATCTCACTGGAGGAATTGTCGAAACAATTCTTCCTGAGTAAATCCTACCTCTGCCGGATTTTCAAAGAAGTAACCGGCTATACCATCAATGAATATACAAATATTCACCGTATTCGAAAAGCCAAACGATATCTGGAAGAGACGGATATGAGCATCTCTGAGATTGCTCATACCCTTGGTTTTGAAAGCTTAACATACTTTGAACGTATGTTCAAGCATTACATGACCCTGTCTCCTCTCAAATACCGCAAAACTTTAAATACGGTGACTTATACGAATTACCCTGATTCTGTTTCCACCAGGGAGGAGGAAACATCACAGCAGGCCCAGAATGCCAGGCAGCCACATGGATAAAGCAGGGACAAAAGTAACCACTAAAAGTCCTGCCACAATAACCAGGAAAAATGGCACCAGTTTTTTCATAACATCCTCAACCGGAAGATGTGCTGTACTGCATCCTACGAACAGCACGCTTCCCACCGGAGGTGTGATCGTTCCGATTGCCAGGTTCATGATCATCATGATACCAAACTGTACCGGACTCATTCCCAATGCGGTAACAACCGGAAGGAAAATTGGAGTGAAAATCAGCAAAGCCGGAGCCATATCCATAAATGTTCCCACAATCAGAAGAATCAGGTTGATAATCAGCAGAATAACGATTTTATTATCGGAAATTCCCAGCATCAGTGTACTGATTGCCTGAGGCAGTCCTGTAAAGGAAAGCACAAAGCTCAATACGGAAGATGCACCGATAATCAGCATAACGATTGTTGTCATAACTGCTGTTTCTGTCAGAATTCCCATGATCTGGGATGGCTTGATGCTTCGATATACGCATACAGACAAAATAAATGCATACACAACTGCCACACCGGAGGCTTCTGTAGGAGTAAAGTAACCGGACAGAATACCACCGATAATAATTACGATCAGGAACAAGCTGGGGATTGCTTCCCATAAAGTTTTTAAAACAACGGAAGCTGTCACCTTTTCACTTTTAATCACGTAACCATGTTTCTTACCATAAATCAGTGCTACAGCCATGCACAGACCTGCCCACAAAAGTCCCGGAATCCAGCCTGCCATCAGAAGTGCTGCTACCGAAATACCGCCTGCTGCCGCAGAATATATGATCGGAGCTGTCGTTGGAGGGATCAGCTGTCCCACCGGTGCAGAAGCAATATTTACTGCTGCTGAAAATGTTTCATCATATCCATGCTCTTTTTCCAATGGATTCATAACACCGCCAATTGCTGTCGCTGCCGCAATACCGGAACCGGAAATAGATCCGAACATGGCATTACCTGCAATATTTGTCAATGCCAGGGATCCAGGAACACGTCCCAGCAGAAGGAGTGCAAGGTTAATCAGCCTTCTTGCAATACCGCCGCTGCTCATCAAAAGTCCTGCCAGAATGAAGAACGGGACTGCCAGCAGTGAAAAACTGTCGATACCACCTACCAGCTTCTGTGCTGAAATAAACATACCAAAGTTCGGGCTTAAAAACATAATAATTGTAACCAGTGCTGAACTGATAATACTGAATGATACCGGAATACCATATGCCAGTAACAGGAAGAATACAATAACAAGTACGATTGCTGCCTGAATTTCCATATTATTTTACCTCCTTCCACTTTTTCAGATGTCCAATCAGACGATACAAACCATAAACAATCATCAAAACGCCACTGATCGGAACGCCTGCATAATACATTTCCATAGGCATATGCATAGCCGGTGAAATCTGTCCGGCAGAATTCATCATTACCATCCATCCGCCTGCAATCATAACAAATGCACTTAATGCCAGTACCAGAATCTCGGTGAAGATATTAATCATCAATTTACCTTTTTCACTGAAAGATTTTGTCATCAGGTTAATAGAGAGATGACGGTTTTTTCCATATGCATACGGAACACCAATCATAGTTGTCCAAATCAACATATAACGCAGAAATTCTTCTGTGTATTTACTCGGGTTGTTTAATACAAAACGGGTGAACACCTGCCAGAAACAACCAAGTACCATCGCTGCAACCATCAGGCCCAGGATTTTTTCAAGAATCTTATCCAATACTTTCATCTTGCTTCCCCTTTTCCTACTTCACATATTTCTGAATATCATCATAAAGAGCTTTATATTCCTCACCTCTTGCACAATACTCTTCATGAATCGGCTGAACGGCTTCAATAAACGCTGTTTTATCGATGTCACGATAAACATGTACTCCATGTGTTTCTGCTTCTGCAACTGCCTCTTCCATCATGCCGTTATACAGATTCTTAAAGTTCTCATTTGCTTTTTGAATGGAGGATACCAGAAGGTCTTTCTGACCATCTGTCAGACGATTCCATGTCTTTGTGCTGATGATATAAATATCCGGGGAATACTGATGCTCTGTGTATGTATAAGATTTTACCAGATCCTGATGGCCATCTACTGTCAATACCAGTTCCGTATTTTCTGCTCCGTCTACAATACCCTGCTGCAATGCACTGTATGTCTCACCACTCGCCATAGGTACCGGAGAGCCTCCCATCTTCTCAATCATGTCCATGGAAGTAGAACTTGGCATAGAACGGATTTTTTTACCTTTTAACACAGATGGATCTGTACACGGTATGTCCTCTTTCAGGTAAAAGTTTCTGGAACCATTCGCATAATAACCAATCGCAATGTATCCATCATCTGCAGTAGACATAAACAGTTCCTGGATTTTTTCACTATTTTCACAGGCATCATAATAATGCTCCTGACTCTGAAACAGATATGGTACTGCAAAAATAGAATACTCATCCTTGAACTGTCCCAGTGTATTGGAGCTGACTTTCGCCATGTCCAGAACACCAGCCTTTACCATCTCTACTTCTTCCTTCTCTGTTCCCAGTACACCGCTGGCATAAATAGAAACTTCCAGATTCTGACTGGAATCCTCTGCTGCAAACTCAGAGATTTTAGCAATGGAAGCTGCTATTTCAGATCCCTTTGCCTGATTGTGTGCCAGTCTGATTTGTACAGTATCGTTTGAAGAAGTTCCTGTCACAGTAAAAAAAGTTGCACCAACCACAACGACGCTGACAACAGTTGCAGCAATTCCAAGTGCCTTTTTCCAACCTATCATTTCTTTTTTCTCCTTTTTCATTTGTGCTATTTACACAATAAACTCCGGATTTTATTGTATATTTTACACTATTATTATTTTATTTTCTGCACAGTCCATAAAATCTTTATGCAATTAATATAGCATATCAAATAAGACAAATCTTCTTCTCGATTGCCAAAAAACAAAGTTTTTCAAACTATATTGTACTGTTCTGATCCTGATTCTAAAAATCCCAGACATGCAAAAAAGGATCAGAGAATGATTCTCTAATCCTTTTTTGCATTGACAAATCTTGTATATTCCGGCATCCAGACCAGATTCACAGTACCAATCGGACCATTTCTCTGCTTTGCGATAATAATCTCTGCCATGTTTTTGTTTTCTGTATCCTTTTTATAATAATCCTCACGATAGATAAACATAACCACGTCCGCATCCTGCTCAATGGCACCGGATTCGCGCAAATCCGAAAGCATCGGACGCTTATCATCTCTTTTCTCTACCGCACGGCTCAGCTGAGAAAGTGCTACAACCGGAACATTCAGTTCACGGGCCACTCCTTTCAGCGCACGGGAGATATCTGAAATCTCCTGCTGACGAGAATCACCGCTCCTCCCGCTTCCTGACATCAGCTGCAGGTAGTCAATGATAATAATATCCAACCCCTGCTCCAGCTTAAACTTTCTGCATTTGGATCTGAGTTCTGAAATGGAGATACCCGGCGTATCATCAATAATCAGATGAGAATTGCCGATAATACCAGCTCCCTCAATCAGCTTAGACCAGTCTTCATCTTCCAGATTACCGGTACGGATCTTCTGAGAATCTACTTTTGATTCCAATGAGAACAGACGATTTACCAACTGCTCTTTACTCATCTCCAGACTGAAGATCGCCACTGTTTTATCTTTACGGAATGCCATATACTGGGCGATATTCAGGACAAATGCCGTCTTTCCCATAGAAGGCCGGGCAGCTACCAGTATAAAGTCCGAAGGCTGCAGACCGGACGTCTTATAATCCAGATCCACAAATCCTGTAGGAATCCCTGTAACCGTTCCTTTCATCTGCGAAGCCTGCTCGATTTTTTCCAGAGCATTCAGCACCACCTGACGAATCGGCACGTATTCACCGCTGTTACGTTTCTGCAGGAGCTGAAACATCCGTTTTTCCGTGTCTTCCAGAATATCCTCCACGGGCTCCCGGCTGAGATAACAGGTATTGGCAATCTCCTCATTCAATTTAATCAGCCTGCGCAGCATAGCCTTTTCACTGACAATATTCGCGTAATACTTTACATTGGCAGAAGTCGGGACAGCATTCAGCATATCTTTTGCGAACTCCATACTGCTGACTTCCGGAGGCACATCTTTCTCTTTCAGCTTCTCAGGAAGGGTGACAAAATCTACCGGTTTTCCCTCATTATACAATTCTACCATGGCATCAAATACCACACCGAACTGCTGCAAATAAAAATCTTCACCTGCCAGAATCTCTGAGGCCGTCATGATCGCATCACGGCTCATCATCATACATCCGATGACAGACCGCTCCGCCTCCTCACTGTGAGGCAATATTCTTTTGATCAGCGCTTCCTCCATGCAGATTCCTCCTAAGCCTCTTTTACGATTACTTTCAGTTCACCGGTCACCTTGGCATGAAGTTTAATCGGCACCATGGTAGTTCCCAGTTCCTTAATGGGAGATGGCAGTACCATTTTTTTCTTATCAATATCATATCCCAACTGGCTTTTTACCGCCTCAGAGATTTCTTTTGTTGATACAGAACCGAATGTTCTTCCGCCTTCACCAACTTTAATGCTCACGGTAACCTGTTTATCTTTCAGTTCTTCAGCAAATACTTTTGCTGCATCCAGGTTTTCCTGAGCCACTTTGTCCTGATGCGCTTTCTGAAGCTTCAGGTCATTCATATTTTTAGAAGTTGCCTCAACACCCAGTTTCTTGGGAAGAAGCATATTTCTTGCATATCCGTCACTTACATTCACAATCTGTCCCTTTTTTCCCAGAGACTTTACATCTTCAAGCAAAATTACTTTCATCTTTATATTTCTCCTTCATTTAACATATTCTGCAGTGTCTGCTTCAGCGTATCTCTCGCCTCAGCAATGGTATAATGTTCCAACTGTGCTCCGGCGATATTCAGATGTCCGCCGCCGCCCAGTCTTTCCATAATAATCTGAACATTAATTTCATCAATCGAACGGGCACTGATATAAATCGTGTTCCGATAATCTGTCATAACAAACGATGCTTTCACACCCACCACATTCAAAAGCTCATTCGCTGCCTGAGCACCTACAACAGTAGGACTTTCCAGCCCTTCACTCTTACATACGGAAATAGCAAAGCAATCACGGAACAGCTCCGCATTGCGGATAGCATCTCCTTTGGCACGATAGTCTTCCATATTCTCCCTGAACATCTTCCTTACACGGGTAACATCTGCTCCGCATCGGCGAAGAAAGGCTGCCGCTTCGAAGGTGCGCACTCCCGTCTTGGTAAGGAAATTGTTTGTATCGATCATAATACCCGCATAGATACTGTCCGCCTCAATATTCCGAATACGGATTCCATCGGAAAAATACTGAAGAATCTCCGCAACCATCTCACAGGCAGAAGAAGCATATGGCTCAATATAGGACAGAACCGCATTGGAAATCACATCTTTACCCTGACGATGATGATCCAGTACAACAATTGTTTTTGTCATTGTCAGAAGTTCTTCACACTCCGTATAATTCGGACGGTTCGTATCCACCACTACAACCACAGTATTATCATCCACAATCTCTTTTGCCTCATGGCTGTTCACAAACATTCTGGAATCGTAATCCTGGCTGTGCAGAAAGCCATCCATCAGAGGACGAATAGAAGAAGTAGGCGTATTGATTACAATATATGCTTTTTTGTCCAGTGTCTTGGCTGCACGATAAATACCGATTGCCGCGCCAAAGGTATCCACATCCGTAATCTTATGTCCCATAACCACCACATTGTCTTTGCTGCTCATAAATTCTTTCAATGCATGAGCCTTTACTCGTGCTTTTACTCTGGTGGTTTTTTCCATCATCTGAGATTTTCCGCCAAAATACGTAATGTTATTGCCATCCTTAATTACCACCTGGTCACCGCCCCGGCCAAGAGCAAGTTCCATGGCAATCCGTGCATATTCAGACGTATGGGCATACGTATCTGCATTCATACCAATACCGATACTGATGGTCACAGCCATCTCATTACCGATATTTACATTTTTCACTTCCTCCAGAATACTGAACTTTTTCTCCTTCAGCATATCCAGAGACTTCTTTCTCATCACAAGGAAATACTTGTCTTTTTCCAGTTTTTTTACAACACCGTCAATACCGGCAAAGTATTTATTGATCTTACGGTCAATCAGGGCAATCAGAAGGGAACTTCTCACCTCTTCAATACTCTCCAGTGCCTCTTCATAGTTGTCCAGATAAAGAAGGCCTGTCACAAGACGTTCCTCATCATTCTTGCGAATATACTTTTTCAATTCCGTCTCATCATAGACATACAGGGTAATCAGATAACTTCTGTCCTTATCTGCCTCTACAATCTCCGAAGCATCCAGCAGCTCACTGATATCTACACGCTTCATATTCAGACGATACTCATGTTCATTGTAGGTGAGTTCAATATCTCTTACTTCGTCCTGAAGGGGGAGCTTTTCCATCGTAACTTCCGGAAAAATATTACCGATAAAACGGCGGTACTTCTTGTCCTTTCCGGTAATAAACAGGAACTCATCATTCATCCACAGAACCCTTCCGTCTGCATCCAGAAGTGCATAGGGAAGTGCAAAGTTCTGTATCAGATTTTTCTGAACCTGTCCGTACTGCGTAGCAAATGAAATCAGTTCATTCAAAATGGTCGGGCGATTCTGAAAATACAAAATAACCGCAGCAACCACATATACTGCCGTAAAACCGGTGGCAATAGCTCCCGCTTTCAAATTCACACAATATAAAACTATATTCATGATAATCAACAAAATAGTCATGAACATCGGCCAGCGCATGTACGATTTTAACTTGCCCTTTAACTTAATCTTATCTTTCATATCACTTACCTGTTTGTTTACAACAGACCAGCAGTCCTGTGGTCATTACAATACTACCAATCTATTATACCATTTCCGGGCATAATAAGGAAGCATTTTTTATTCTACACAAAAAAGAATCCTGCCCGGAGGGCTTATTATATTATAGTAGAGTCAGAGGACTTTCCTATAATATAGTAAATGCCGCAAAACGATTCTCATCATTTTGCGGCATCCATTACTTCTTAGTCTGTTACATAAGGCATGATAGCGATATGTCTTGCTTTTTTGATCTCTACAGTCAGAGCTCTCTGATGTTTTGCACAGTTTCCGGTGATTCTTCTCGGAAGGATTTTTCCTCTTTCGGAAACGTATTTTCTTAATTTATTTACATCTTTGTAGCTGATTTCGTTATTTTCTTTACCGCAGAATACACAAACTTTTTTTCTTCTGCGTCCGCCTCTTCTCTTCATTGGAGAATCCGGTCTCTCACCTTTATTGTAAGCCATGAGTCTTACCTCCTTATCCCAATCAATCTGGTTACGGGCAGTCTCTGATAACGCCCTGCTTTAGTTAAATGGCAGTTCCTCGTCAATACCATCCGGAATGTTCATGAATCCGTCAGCAGATACACTGCTTCCGCCGGCAGGTGCTGCCGGTGCACTGTTGTTGTTATAACCACCGCCATAATTATTGTTCTGGTAGCTGCTGCCGCCATGATAATTATCGCTTGCTGCCTTACTCTCTGCAAATTCCTGTTCTTCTACTACAACCTCTGTTGTATAGACTTTCTGACCTTCCCGGTTTGTATAACTTCCGGTCTGAATCCGGCCGCATACTACAATCTTCAGTCCCTGACGGTAATATTTCTCTGCGAACTCTGCGGTTTTACCGAAAGATACACAATTAATAAAATCGGCGGTTGCCTCCCCGTCTCTTCTGAATCTTCTGTCTACAGCCAGTGTATACCGTGCGATTGCCAGTGAATTTTCTCCTGCTGAATATCTTACCTCAGGATCTCTTGTCAAACGACCCATTAAAATAACTTTGTTCATATGATTACCTCTCTCAATTACAATACTACAGTTACCCTACAAACCTTTAATGGGCTTTTTGGATGCGTGGAAATTAAGCTTCCTTTTTAACAACTAAATATCTCAAAACATTGTCCATAATGCGAACGTGTCTTTCAACTTCTGCAGGACAGGTTGCATCTGCTTCGAACTGGATGAAATAGTAGAAGCCTTCTCTCATTTTCTGAACTTCGTAAGCTAATCTTTTCTTACCCCATTCTTCAACTTCTGTAATTGTTCCGCCGTAACGTGTCACATAGTTTTTTGCTTTCTCAACTACGGCTTCACGAGCATCATCCTCGATTTTTGCATTCACAACCAATGCTAATTCATATTTGCTCATGCTGTTTTACCTCCTTTTGGACTTTTGGCTTCCGACTCTGCCGGAAACAAGGATAAATTATATATCACGAGGTCTTATTGTATCATAACATGACTGTGATTTCAAGTGTTTTCTTCATTCTTTTTGCGCAGATTTTTTGTATTTTTTTCGACCATTTTTCTCGCAATCATAATCTGATGACCACAACCGGTACATTTGAGACGGAAATCCGCACCTACCCGGAGAATCTCCCATTCACTGCTGCCGCAAGGATGCTGTTTCTTCAGTTTGACCACATCACCAACTTCATAAATATATGCCATTTTTTCACCTCTTACCTGATTCAGAATCTTATACTCGCAGACCGGAAAATACCTGTCCGATCGGCTGCTGAATCAAAAGATCCGCATTTTTATCCCGTGGTGTCGCTCCTTTATTTACAAGCACCAATGCATCCCCATGGAAATAATCCAGAAGACTGGCTGCCGGATATACTGCCAGCGAAGTTCCCCCGATAATCATCACATCTGCATGAGAAATGGTCGTGATTGCATCCCGCACGATATCATTATCCAGCCCTTCTTCATACAATACCACATCCGGTTTAATGATGCCTCCGCATTCACAGGTCGGTACCCCCTGGGAATGCAGCATATACTCAGCGTCATAGAACCGATGGCAGCGCATGCAGTAATTCCTGTGTACAGAACCATGCAGTTCCATCACATGTTTACTGCCCGCCTTCTGATGCAGACCGTCGATATTTTGTGTTACCACACCGGTCAGTTTTCCCGCCTGCTCCAACTCGGCCAGCTTCAAATGAGCTGCATTGGGCTGTGCATCCAGCGCCAGCATCTTATCACGATAAAACCGGTAAAATTCTTCCGGATACCGCATAAAAAATGTATGACTCAAAATCGTCTCCGGCGGATAATCATACTTCTGATTATACAATCCGTCAACGCTGCGGAAATCGGGAATGCCGCTCTCCGTGGATACACCCGCACCACCGAAAAATACAATCTTATCATACCGGTCAATCAGCTCCTGTAATTTTTCCAGTTCTTTTCCCATTCTTCATCCTCCTTTTTAATAGGTTGCCACCCACCTGGCCTGCACAACAAATCTGACCTGATCATTGGATGTACAGGTGGAAAGTGTAATTACATAATCATCTTTTGACAGATATTTTACACCCAGATCCACTTCCGACTTATCTCTCATTCGCTCCAGATAAGCACCAAATTCTTCGTTGTGTTCCTGGAACAATGTGTACGTTTCACTGTTCACATCCGCATACTGCATGGAAAAAATTTCATAACGATATTTTCCCGAAGGTGTACAGATCCACAGATATCGGCTGTCCTTATATTTTTCTTTTTCATACAGTTCCTTTAATCTTCCAAACATAGAACCATTTTTCATGTTATGGCCGTAAATAATCGTATTACAGTCCGTCAGATTCCGATTGTTTATATAATCCACAAAAATGGAACCGGCTGAATTTTCTGTCTTTTTAAAGGTATGTTTCAGATAATAAGCATTGTCTTCCGCCTGTACAACCGGATAACTAATGTCAGGAATCGCTTCAATCTCCAGCCAGCCAAGAACATCCGGATTCATCTGCTGCAGTTCCTCGAAATTCACTTCCGGCGGCTGATAGGTCACTTCCTCCGGTTCTACCAGCGGAACTTCTTCCGTCTCCGCATGTTCTTTTACGACCAGCGGTTCCTGATTTCTCACCACAGTTTCATGGGAAACCGACAGATATTCATCCACACCTTGCTTATAGCCTCTGTAAATATCAAATAACTGATATGCCGAAAAACAAAACACACTCAATGCCAGTAAAAATAATATTGTCCAGAAAAAACCGAAGCTTTTCCTTTGTTTTTTCTCTTTATTTGCCATAGTCCCTCCATTTCTGTTTTTTGAGTCTAGTATACGCCATCCGGGTGTTTATTTGCAATATTATCTTGTGTCATTCCTATAATAAAAGAAGCGTATACATCACGCAATGTATATGCTTCTTTTATTCAGCCTGATTTTATGCGTACATCAATCGCCCTTTTGGTTTAGGCACTTCTCTCCCAAGTTCTGCAGCAGTTTCAATCCATTCTTTAATTACTACCTCCACATTTTCCAAAGCTTCCACTGGTGTATTCCCGTCTGCCATACATCCGGCTAACTCAGGGACATCAACAATCCATTTTTGGTCATCTTCTGACCAGAATATAATTCTTTCATATTTGGGCATAAATTACACCTCCATTTTATACTTTATGATCAAGTTTCTTATTTGCTTTACTTGATACGGTTTTGCCTTGTTCCCATCTGGCTGAATGTTAATTATCTCATCAACCCCATCTTTATAATATATGAAATGATCACCTTTTATTCTGCATTGAAATCCAAGATAATCCAAAAATTTTTGTAACTCTGAGAAACGAATGTTTTTATCTTTTGATCCACACATGATTTCTTGAAAAATCTTTTCGTTCGTTGGCATCCATCAATTTCCTTTCTCCGCTTTCCTTCACTCTTCTGTCTCAATCCGTGCCACACGCACAACCAGCTGCCGTCCATAGGTATATGGAACGGTCTTTACTGTCACGCGGTCACCATTCTGCTCAAATTCCACAAGCTCCCCATTATCCAGCCAGGTAATCGTCTTAATCTTTTTGCTCATCGTAAAGATGTCGCGATATTCTCCTTCCTGTTTTAAAGCCACATTGGGATCTGCCGACATAGGCAGATGATCGCAGAACAGATAATATATGTTATCTTTTTCCAGAAGGAAATCTTCCGGCTTGTTCTCCACTTCAATTCCACAGGGATGTGGTTCATAGACAGCCTCACCATTGATTTTAATCCACTGTCCCATCAGATCATAAATTGCCTTGTCCATCAGGCGAAGGGTACCATCTCCCATCGGTCCCACATTCATCAGGAGATTAGATCCATAACGGCGGCATACCGTCAGATCACGAATCATATCTGCCGGTGATTTGTAGTTCAGATCTTCCTGTGCATATCCCCAGTGATCTGCAAACACCTGACACATCTCACTGGCTATGTACTTGGGTGCTCCCTCCATATTCAATGGCTGAGGTTTCCCCCTCTCAAACGTTACACTGTCAAGCTCTATGTGTCCCAACGCACCCTGAGCTCCCAGTCCCGTATTATTGATAATCATAGCTTCCGGCTGATGAGCACGAATGCAGGCATACAGTGCATCTTCTTCCCAGTCTGCGTCCGGCTTACTCCACATACCGTCAAACCAGAGACCGCCTATCTTTCCGTAATTAGTACAGAGAATCTCCACACTTTTTCTCAAATACCGGAGATACTCCGGGAAATCCTCTTCAAAAGATTTCTCGTGCCAGTCCAGCAGCGTGTGATAGAAAAACGGAATAATTCCCTGTGCACGGCAGGCATCTACAAACTCCCGCACGAGATCACGTCCACAGGTATGCGGTGCATCCAGAGGATTCAGCCCACAGGTATCATACAAAGAATATCCATCGTGATGACGGGTTGTCAGAGTAATATAACGACATCCTGCATTCTTTGCTACAGTGACAAGCTGCTCTGCCCAGTCCGGTGCCGGCTGGAAATTCTCTGCCAGCTTAAAATACTCCTCATCCGGAATATTCAGAAGATGCATGGCCCATTCACCCTTACCAAGTACACTGTAAAGGCCAAAATGCACAAACATACCAAAACCAAGGTTTTCAAAATCTTTGATGTATTGCTTGATAATCATAGCGTTCCCCCTTAAAATATACCTTTTGCAAGGATATTTTAGCATAGTTTCAGTTTATTTGCCATATAGCCTGAGGGATTCTACTTTCTGTTTTCCACCATTTCCCTCAGCCGTTTTACCATATGCCCCATCACATACCATAATGTCTCAAAATGCAGATACTGTAAGACATTGGTATCCCAGAGAAACTGCAGCTCCGGCTCAAACTCTTCATCGGAGTTCCAAAACTGTACAACCACAGGTAGAAATGGGAATACCTGAATCCGGTATGCCACATCGCCTTTTCCCTCCGGGACACCACCCAGTGCTCGGCAGGCTTCGGCGAGAGCCTCTGTCCTTGTGTCAAAGTACCGTGATTCCTCCCGGAAGGAGCCGTCTGCCGGATGGGAACAGGATGTCTTTATAATCCCTTTCAGGCTGTTTGTGAGACAATATTGTCCGGAAAGACAGGCATCATCTTTCGCATAACAGAGGATGTCATAGATAGACATAGCTTCATTGTAACCAGCCTCCTCAACCGGATACAGTTCTTCACTGCACCGCTCCACCAGGCCGGTGGCTCGGCTGATCCGATATGTCTGACTGAGGAAATCAAGGTATAAATAATCTGCATCATGCTTCAAATCATATTTTTGAATCATAGATTCCTGATTATATTTCAAAAATAATTCTGCTGTTCTTTTTTTTGTAATTTCATAATTAGATTCTTTCATCTTTTACACCGCTTTTTCAAACTGACTGTTATACAGTCCCGCATAGAATCCGCCTTTTGCCATCAGTTCTTCATGATTACCCTGTTCGATGATATCCCCGTCTTTCATGACAAGAATCAGATCCGCATCGCGGATAGTGGACAGTCGATGGGCAATTACAAAGCTGGTTCTTCCTCTCATCAGATTATCCATAGCTTTCTGAATCCGTTCCTCTGTACGGGTATCTACTGATGAAGTAGCTTCGTCCAGAATCAATATCTGGTTGTCTGCCAGAATCGCACGGGCAATGGTCAGAAGCTGTTTCTGGCCCTGGGATACATTGCTGGTTTCCTCATTCAGTACCATATTGTATCCTCCCGGCTGTGACATGATAAACTTGTGAATGTGGGCCGCTTTAGCCGCCGCTATGACTTCTTCATCTGTGGCATCCAGACGACCATAGCGGATATTCTCCATAATCGTACCGTTAAACAGCCATGTCTCCTGCAGTACCATACCGAACATTTCTCTCAGTTCGCTTCGGTTAAAGTCTTTTACATCGTGACCATCAATTTTAATGGAGCCGTTGTTGATATCATAATAACGCATCAGCAGTTTGACCATAGTTGTCTTACCTGCACCGGTGGGACCGACAATAGCAATTTTCTGCCCGTCCTTAATATCTGCCGAGAAGTCATTTACAATGATTTTATCCGGCTGATATCCGAATGAAACGTGCTCGAACTGCACATTTCCTTTCAGATTTTCGGTGTGTACCGGATGTTCCACCGTCTGATCCTCTTCCTCCTCTTCCAGGAATTCAAACACTCGCTCAGAAGCTGCTGCCGCCATCTGCAGCATATTGGTTACCTGTGCAATCTGCTGTACCGGCTGAGTAAAGTTACGGATATACTGGAAGAATGACTGAATGTCTCCTACCTGGATACTTCCCCGGATAACAAAAACTCCGCCCAGAAGCGCCACCATAACGTACCCTACATTGCCGACAAACTGCATGACGGGCATCATAATACCGGAAAATGTCTGAGATTTCCATGCAGAGTCATATAACTTTTTATTGGTTTCTTCAAACTGGGCGATCACATCATCTTCTTTATTGAATACTTTCACAATATTATGACCGCCGTACACCTCTTCAATCTGACCGTTTACTTCACCCAGATATCTCTGCTGCTGCTGAAAATACTTCTGGGAACGTTTCATTACCTGTCCCATAATGGTCATGGATACCGGAAGAATCAGAAGTGCACACAGGGTCATCCACACATTGATGCTCAACATCATGATAAACACACCAATCAGTGTGGTAACAGATGTAATCATCTGCGTGATACTCTGGTTCAGGCTCTGCTGCAGGGTATCTACGTCATTGGTCACTCGGGACAATACCTCTCCTGTTGTCCGGCTCTCAAAATATTTCAGCGGCAGCCGGTTGATTTTCTTTGATATTTCTTTTCTGAGATTATAAGAAACATCATTGGCAATTCCACTCATCACAAATCCCTGAATAAAGGAAAACAGGGCACTGCACAGATAAATGCAGAGCAGAAATAATAAAATCCTGGTTATTTTTGTAAAATCAATGCTGCCGGTTCCCTGAACTTTGGCCACCAGTCCGGTGAACAGTTCCGTGGTGGCTTTTCCCAGTATTTTAGGACCCACAATACTAAATACCGTACTTGCCACCGCAAATATCATCATAATCAGAATACGGAATTTGTACCGGCTCATATAACTGATCAGCTTTTTCATCGCATTGCCAAAGTCCTTAGCTCTCTCGCCGCCTTTGGGGCCGGGTCCATGCATTTTCTGTCTTTTCATTTCACTCATTCTGCCAGTTCCTCCTCTGAAAGCTGTGATTTGGCAATCTGCTGATATACCTCACAGTTCTTCATCAACTCTTTATGGGTTCCTATACCGGCCATCCTGCCCTCATCCAGTACAATAATCTTATCTGCATGAAGAATGGTACTGATTCGCTGCGCAACGATAATCGTTGTAGTGTCTGCAGTTGCCTCCTTGAGGGCTTTTCGAACTGCCACATCTGTCTTATAATCCAAAGCAGAAAAACTGTCATCAAAAATCAGTATTTCCGGATTTTTCTCAATCGCCCGGGCAATGGACAAACGCTGTTTCTGACCACCGGATACATTGGTTCCGCCCTGTGCGATCGGAGACTGATAACCCTCCGGCTTTGCCAGGATAAATTCTTCTGCCTGTGCAATTCGTGCAGCACGTTCCACTTCCTCCGTTGGTGCTTCCGGACGTCCAAATCGAATATTGGAATCAATCGTTCCTGAAAACAGTACACCTTTCTGCGGCACATAACCAAGGCGTTCACGAACATCCTTCTGGGTCATCTGACGTACATCCACGCCATCAATTCTGACAGTTCCTTCCGTTACATCATAGAATCGGGGAATCAGATTGACCAGGGTACTCTTACCGCTTCCGGTACTTCCGATAATTGCTACTGTTTCGCCCTTCTTAGCTGTAAAGTGAATATCTGTCAGTACATTTTCTTCTGCATCGGGATAAGCGAATGAAACGTGTTCAAAGGAAACAGTTCCTTTCTCTGTCTCAGCCGGTACAGACGGTTTCTCCGGATCGTGAATCACAGTTTCCGTATCCAGCACCTCACTGATACGCCCTGCAGATACACTGGCTCTGGGCAGCATGATTGACAGCATCGTCAGCATCAGGAACGACATAATAATCTGCATAGCATACTGAATAAATGCCATCATATCACCCACCTGCATGTTTCCTGCGTCAATGGCATGAGAACCAAAATACACAATCAGGAGTGATACACAGTTCATAATCAGCATAATGATCGGCATCATAAATGTCATACAACGGTTTACAAAAAGATTAGTCTTCATAAGATCATGATTTGCTTTTTCAAATCGTTCTTCTTCATGTTCTTCACGGCTGAATGCACGGGTAACCATAATACCTGTCAGCAATTCTCGGGTCACAAGATTCATCCGGTCAATCAGCACCTGCAGCTTTTTAAATCTGGGCATCGCTATCACAAACAGCAGCATAATCACCAGCAGAATCACACCCACCGCCAGAGCAATGATCCAGCTCATAGAGACATTTGTCTGCAGAGCTTTCAATATACCGCCTATACCCATAATCGGTGCAAAACAGGCAATACGAAACAGCATGGTCATCATCGTCTGTACCTGCTGAATATCATTGGTACTTCTGGTAATCAGAGACGCTGTGGAAAAACGGCTGTATTCCCCACTGGAAAATCCGATTACCTTACGATATACAGCATCCCGCAGATCGTGACCAAGTGCTGCTGCCACTCTTGCTGCCAGAAAGGTGACACATACTGCCGAAAGCATACCGATCAGGGCCAGACCCAGCATCAAAAGGCCTGTATGAAGCAGATATCTCATCTGTATGGAATCCAGATTTTCCCCCATGGCCTCGTACTCTTTCTGAACAAACAGCACTGCTGTCTGATTCAGCATGGTATCCGGCATTCCGTCAATTTTTTCTGTGACATCGGAAAACATCTGCGTCTTCATTTCTTCCGGTATCATGGCTATCGCTTCAAAAATATCTGCATCCTCCGGAAGCTGCATCTGGGTTCTGATGGCAGATGTCACTTCTTCCTGCTCCGTAAGACTGCTCATCATCAGCTCCGCCTTACCCAGAATATCATTCAATTCTGTCCTGGTCTCATCATCTATTTTCTCCAGCTGATAACTATCATCCTTTTGCTTATAAGAAGCTGATACCTTTTCCTGATCCTCTTCATCCATAAAGAGTTTCAGATGCTCCATAGTTTCCTTTCGCATCTGTTTGGGTACACCGTCCTCGATACCTTTCTGCTGTATCCCCACATTCACAATATTGGATGTGTAGGACGGAAGCGAAAGTTCGCAATACGCCTGCAGAAATAAAAGCAAAACAATCATCACGATAAATCCTGCAGAACGTTTTAGATATCTCATTAATTTTCGCATGTTTATCTCCCTTCATCCTTTTCATTCTGGAACGCCTGTTCCAGATTATCAGCCATCTGGCGCAGCATCCTTTTCATCAGACAGATCTCACTCTCAGAAAATCCTCTGATAATAATCTCCTCACTTTCGGTCATTATAGCTACAATTTTCTCTTCAATCTCTTTCCCTTTGTCTGTCAGATAGATTCGCGTAACTCTTTGATCTTTCAGATCGGCCTGTCGATATACATACCCGCCCTTTTCCATTCTCTGAATAGAAACATTAACTGTCGGCGGTTTGATACCCAGTTTCCGGGCAATTTCTTTCTGGCTCAACCCCTCCTGTGTCCCCAGAAGATGCAGAAGAGGTATCTGCCCCGGGTGAATATCCAACTTCGATACCCGGTCAAAAGCATACCGGAAAAATTTGTGAGAAACGCCGAACAGACATCCCTGAACGGAATCCTTTAAAAGCTCTTGTTCCACTTTCATTCCCTCCTGTCTTTTGACATCTTAAACTTGTTAACGAAAAATCATTTTAATTTGTCGACTAATTTATTTTAGTACAGTTTTTTATGTATATCAACCTATAAATAGCATTTTATAAAATATTAAGAAATAATTTTCAACTATTTTCTATAAATCAAATTATCCAACTAATTATTTTCATAATAAAATGTAAAATAATTGAATATCATATTTGACAAATGCATATAATAAGACTATAATATAAATATCGACGCGGGATGGAGCAGTCTGGAAGCTCGTCGGGCTCATAACCCGAAGGTCGTAGGTTCAAATCCTACTCCCGCAACTC
>JBJELU010000116.1:0-2142 GCA_051879355.1 Oliverpabstia sp. | reverse complement strand
CCCGAGTTTGCCGGTTGACAAAAAATGGCAGGCGAAAAAAGAGTACTGATAAAGTCGAAAGAAAAAGTTTATTAAAAAAAGCAGGAGAAATTCAAAACTTTCTCTTGCTTTTTTGATGCGCTCGTGTTATAATTATTTTGTAGGTACTTCGTGATTTATGGAGGCATTATGTATATTGATGTGATTCAAAACAACGGGAAGCCGTACCTCCGGCTGGTGACCGCTGTTCGTGTTGAGAATAAAGCCGGCAAAAAAGTATCACGCAAAAAGGTCGTTGCATATTTGGGACCACAGGACAAATACGACGACGGGCAGCCGGATTACCTGGAGCGTCTTCGTCAGTCTTTCAAGGACGGTGCTCCCTTGATCCCGGAGTTGCTGCCCTATGTCGGGGAAAAGCCTGCTCAGAAATACACCGTCACTTTTTCCGAAGGTGATGAAAGCTGTATTGGAATGCCTAAGCGTTTTGCCCCGTGTATACTGGACCCTGTGTTTTCCGCCTTGGGTCTGGATGAGTTTTTTGCCAGTGTAAAACACACCTCGAAAATCCAGTATGATCTGCAGGGCATTGTCCGTTTGCTGACTTACGGCCGGATCCTGGAGCCGGGCTCGAAAATAGCAACCATGCGGCAAAACGACAGCTATTACCAGCCATTGGTCAAGAGCAGCAACGAGGATCATGTTTATGATGCGCTGGATGTCATCTACCAGAACAGACAAAAGATCATCCAGAGAATGAACACGGCTATTTCCAAAGGGATCGGGCGCAATACCGGCACTGTGTTCTACGATGTGACCAACTTTTTCTTTGAGGTGGAAGAACCCGATGAAGATATGATCGATGAGGACGGGAACGTCATAGAAAAAGGGCTGCGTAAAATGGGCGTCAGCAAAGAAAATCGGAAACAGCCTATCGTACAGATGGGATTGTTTCTGGATGACAACGGGATCCCTGTTTCGGTTGAAATGTTTCCCGGCAATACGCTGGACCATTTGACACTCAGGGCAGCTATGCGGAATACGATCGATACCCTGAAACTGGATCGCTTTGTCCTGATCGCGGACAGAGGAATGTACAGCGGAACAAACATGTGTCATGTATTAAATCAGGGCGATGGCTATATTGTTTCCAAAAGTATCAAGAAAAGCACACAAAGCGAACGAAAGTGGATTCTGGATCAGAATGGATACATCCAAACGAGTCCGGATTTCAAGTATAAGTCCCGCATTGTAAAGCGGACTGTGACAGATGAGGATGGTGCGAAGAAGCAGATTCAGGAGAAAGTCGTTGTTTACTGGAGCCGTGCTTTTTATGCGCGGGAATACCATGAAAACCAATCGTTTCTCACTTTTATTGAAAAACTGAAAGCAAATCCGAACGGGTTTCGAGTAACCGCAGCCCAAAGCAGAAGTCTGCGGAAGTATCTGCGAAAGGATCTGCTGAACAAGGAGACCGGCGAAATTCTGGATGGAAGCAAGCTTTTAACCATGATCGATGACGAGAAACTGACCGAGTTTAATGACCTGATGGGTTATTACCAGATCGTATCCTCTGAGCTGGACATGCCGGATCTTGAGATCATTGACAAATACCATGGGTTGACCCGGATCGAAGACCAGTTCCGGGAGATGAAAAGCACTCTGGAGACCCGACCAGTATATGTTCATACTCCGGAGCACATCCAGGCACACCTGATGATCTGCTTTATGGCTCTGACCATGATGCGGGTGATGCAGCACAAAATCACGTCCGTGCTGCCATCCTCTGAAAACACAGACCGCAACTGGTCTTATGGTTTGCCAGGAGATCGTCTGGCAAAAGCCTTAAACAGTTGGCAGGTAGACAGGCTGCCGGGTGACTATTACCGTATTCTCAACACCTGTCCTGATGACCTTGCCCTGATCCTCCGGGCTTTCGGCATCTCCGTCCCCTGCAAGCTCTTCACGCGTGGAGACCTCCGTTCCCTCAAAGCTTCTGTAACCGTATTCTGATTTGTAGGTACAAAAAATTATGCTTCAAAAATACCCCAAGCCCTTTCTGAGCTTGGGGTTATGCCTTTTTCTAACGGCAAACCTGAGGAATTCATCTCTGAAAAGTTCGTATTTCGTCTTATCCGTTTTTCTGCAACCGGCAAACTCGGG
>JBJELU010000115.1:0-2153 GCA_051879355.1 Oliverpabstia sp. | reverse complement strand
ATTCCGTTGGTAGGCTACACTAACGCTCCAATTCTTTTCCTTTACGGTGCCGTTTTTTCTTTTGTGTGTTTTGTTTTTGTTCTTCCTTCTGCATATTGCGGGCCGCCTGTTCCAAGCCTTGAATGATGCCTTTCAATAAGTCGAGGTTACTCTGTTCTGTAGACAGGCTTCTTTCCAGGACCTGTTTTCCTGCTTGTTGGCTTTGATCCATACCGGAAATCGTTTTCTGCAGCCTTTCTACTTCCTGGCTTTTTATGTCCACGTTTCTTTGGATGGTTCGGATAGGGACGACTCTCTGGATGTCTTTGTTGACTTTTGCTATGGCCTGGGCGGTGGACAGGCTCATACAGTGCATTTCCGGATGGTTTGGATAAGAACGAGCCACGCCTCGGATAAACGCCTTCTCGTGGGCTGTTTGGGCGTTTTCAAGGGAACGCCGTTCTTCCAGAATGCGTCCTCTGATATTTCGATTCCTTTCTGTTAAAGCAGGATAGTCTTTTTGATGCTGCTCCTTGATTTCACGGAATTCTTTTTCCTCTTTGAATCCTAATTTTTCACGATAGTCTTGTAAGTTGTCCTGTCGATCATCGATATGGTTGTGTAGTTGTTTGATGGCTTGCTCGGCTTCTTTTTTCACTCTGAGATTTTCCTGCAGCTTCAAAGGATTCATCCAGTTGATGGTTTTGATTTTTTCCTGGTTTTCTTTGATTTGTCTCATGTAAGTATGGATGAAGGAATAGTGGTCCGATACTTTTCGGATGTCTTCCTCTTTCTGTCGAAGATCGGTCGAATTGTCGTTGGTTCGCTTTTCCCATTTATCCAATTGTTCCAACCGTTTTTCGATATTCGCTGGAGTGGCTTCTTTCTTTATCCATTCGGATGCTTTTTCAAGAGCCACGCGTTCCACATCGGTATAGAATGGCTGTCCTTTTTCCTGTTGGATGGTTCGTTGGGAGATACGTTGCTGGATGCGTTGTTTTTCAGCCCGGTATTCCTGCAGATCCACGACCACCGCATTGTATGCTTGGCGTTCCCGATTGATATTTCCTCGATCTGTTTCCACGCCTTTTTTCTCCATTTCATGGGCGACATGCCCCAAATGGATGGTAGGCAGCTGTTCCAATCCACGCGCTTCATGGGAAAGGTGGGAAATGCGCTCTTGTACGCCTTCTCTTTCCAATGCGTGGTTCGTGTGGTTCGCCCATTCCTCCCGCCACTGATTCAATAATTCCCGGTCATTCCAACTGCGGTTTTTGGTGGTGAATCCCTCTTCTGCAACCTCTCTGGTGGTCAGCATGATATGGGCATGTGGATTGTCTGGGTGGTCCCGATGGATGGCGATGTCGGCCACCATTCCTCTATCTACAAATTCCGTTTGGACATATTGTTTGATCAATTCCTTTTGCTGGCCATGGGACAGTTCAATCGGTAAAGCCACATTGATTTCCCGTGCCAGTTGGGAGTTTTTGCGTGTCTCTGCTTTCTCTACTTCATTCCACAGACGGTTGCGGTCTTGCACCCAATCCGGGGCATGGGAAGGAGATAGAATCAGGTTCTCCGGTTCCACTTTTCGGACATAATATTTGTTTTCTCCTGTGCGTTCATCATGCAGGCGTTCCCCTGAACGATAGGCAGCTGAAGCGACGGCGCATTGCCCTTTGCTTCTGGAAATGACTTGTGCGGAAAAGTGATAGATGGCCATGATTCTTTCCTCCTTTCTTGATCGCCACGCGAATACCATTGGACCGAAACGGAAAAGGGAACATCGGCAGATGGTTCCTTTTGGTTTTGGGTTCGCCGGGAGGCGATTGTGTTTTGTTCGCTTCCGTCAGGAAGTGATGGGGTTTTGTTGCGAAGCAACCGCACACAAACGATAGTTTGTATAAGTGCGCCCTTATCACTTCGTTCTTAAGGGAAATTATACCATGCTTGTTATGTAAAATATAGAATAAAATGTAGATTATTCCATTAAGTTGCGATACGATAGATGGAAAGAATCATAGGGGCGGTGGAAGAATGGCAGTACGTAAAACAGATAAAGAGCGCTTGAAAGAACTGAATCAAAAAATGGAGCAGATGAAGGCGAAGAAGATGCAGCTGGAAACAAGATTGAAAGAAAAAGAGCGAAAGGAACGCACCAAACGACTAATTGA
>JBJELU010000114.1:0-9499 GCA_051879355.1 Oliverpabstia sp. | reverse complement strand
TTTGGCATATTTCACAATTTTAGCTGAGGGCAATGGAAGAAAGTAGATTATTTTTATGGTAAAATTTGCTGATTCTATTGAATCTCTTGCTTAAATGGTTTATAATAAACAATAATTGACAAAAGATTGTCATGTCCTCTTGGGGTTAAGAAAGGAGTTGATAGAAGATGCATTTGATTAAGGATGAAAACGGCAATGTGATGCCGCATAATCATGGCGATGAACATATTCATGAGCATACCCATGAGTATCACGATCATTCAGTGACTCATTCTCATGAGCATAGCCACAGTGAAGGCCATGAGCATACACATACTCATGATCACGGATGCGGTCACAGTCATGAATGTGGTTCGGGATGCAAAGATACCGGAGCATGCAAGAATGAAACAGTTGCACTGCTTTCCTATATGTTGGACCATAATGAACATCATGCGGCAGAACTGGATCAGATGGCTGAAAATCTTCAGAAACTTGGCATGGATTCTGCAGCAAAGCAGATCAAAGATGCAGTATCTGATTTTCAGAAAGGTAATCTCCGTTTGAGTCTGGCATTGACAACAGTGAAAGAACAGTTGAAGGAGGCTTAGATTATGTGCCTGGCTACAGTATATAAAGACAGCGATGATACCGTCATCTGCCGTAACGTAAGCAAACTCACAGTGGAAGAGGACACTGTGATTATACGTGACATTATGGGAGATGAAACCGTGGTAAAAGGCAGGATACTTATGGTGGATCTGGCTAACAGTATCGTAAAGCTTATCTGTGACTGATACGTTTTGATTTGACAGGGGTTAGAACAAAACAGATATTTTTATTTAAGGAGGTGCCTCCAATGGCGCATGTAATTGCAGTTGCCGGTAAAGGCGGGGTTGGTAAGACAACATTGTGCGGTCTTTTGATTCAATATCTTTGTGAACAGAACAAAGGTCCAATCCTTGCGGTGGATGCTGATGCAAACTCCAATCTGAATGAAGTGCTTGGTGTGGAAGTAGAAGCTACACTGGGAGATGTCAGAGAGGAGATTGCACGGGCTGAGATGTCTAAAGATAATCCCATACCGCCGGGGATGAGTAAGGCGGATTATGCAGAGATGAAGTTCAGTAACGCACTGGTGGAGGATGATGACTTTGATCTGCTGGTTATGGGGAGAACACAGGGCAAGGGATGTTATTGCTTTGTGAATGGACTTCTGCAGGCTCAGCTTGCAAAACTGCAGAATTCGTATCCGTATATGGTTGTGGATAATGAAGCGGGTATGGAGCATATCAGCCGCGGGGTGCTGCCCAGTATGCAGACCGCGATTCTTGTCAGCGACTGTTCCAGAAGAGGAATTCAGGCTGTGGGAAGAATTGCCCGGCTGATTGAAGAGTGTGATCTGCATCCGCAGCAGATTGGCCTGATTGTAAACCGTGCACCGAATGGAGTGTTAAATGAAGGAACAAAAGAAGAAATCGAGATTCAGGGATTGAATCTTCTTGGTGTTGTTCCTCAGGACGAGCTGGTATATGAATACGACTGTGAAGGAAGACCAACCATTGAACTTCCCCAGGATTCTCCGGTTCGTGCAGCGTTAAAAGAAATCGTTGCAAAATTGAACCTGTAAGGTTCTAAAATAAGTTAAACTTTAAGGAGGTTTAAAATGAGTGAATTCAAATTAACTACCGTGGAAGAAATGGAAGCGGCTACAGCCAGACTTCTTGAAACGGGAGCGAAAGTGGGAGCTGATGCTTGGCAGCTCAGAGTAAAAAACCAGACTCCTCACTGTAAGTTTGGTGAGCAGGGTATCTGCTGTCGTATCTGTGCTATGGGACCATGCCGTATTACACCGAAGGCTCCGAGAGGAATCTGTGGATGTGATGCACACGGTATCGTAGGACGTAACTATCTGAAGTTTACAGCAGGCGGTGCTGCTACACACTCCGATCACGGACGTGAAATCTGCCATACTCTGTATTGCTCAGCAGCAGACGGAAACTATAAGGTAAAAGATCCTGACAAACTGCTTCGTATTGCAAAAGAGTGGGGTGTAGAAACCGAAGGAAAAGATATTTATGATCTGGCTCATGAGATGGCTGAAATCGGTTTGATGGAATATGGAAAACCATTTGGTATCCAGAGATTCCTGGACAGAATGCCGGCATCACAGAAACAGAAACTGGTTGATAATGAAATCGCACCGCGTGCTATCGACCGTGAAGTATCTTCTTCCATGCATATGACTCATATGGGATGTTCTTCCAAACCGGAAGCACTGGTAAAACAGTCACTGCGTTGTGGTCTTGCAGATGGATGGGGCGGTTCCATGATGGGAACAGAGTTCTCCGATGTTCTGTTCGGAACTCCGAAGCCAATCGATACAGAAGCAAACCTTGGTGTTATGAATGTTGATAACGTAAATATCGTTGTTCATGGTCATGATCCGAGCCTTTCCGAGATGATCTGCGAATATGCTGATGATCCGGAGATGATCGCATATGCAAAAGAGATGGGAGCAAAAGGAATCACCGTATCCGGTGTTTGCTGTACATCCAATGAAGTAGCTATGCGTCGCGGTATCCCGATGGCAGGTAACTTCCTGCAGCAGGAGAATGTAGTACTGACCGGAGCCTGTGAAGCAATCGTAGTAGACGTTCAGTGTATTTTCCCGGCTTTGGGACCTCTGAGCAAATGCTTCCATACCAAATTTGTTACAACTTCTCCAATCGCTCAGATGCCGGATTCTGAATTTATCCGCTTCAGCGCTGAGACAGCAGGAGAAAATGCAAAAGCAATCGTTAAGATGGCGATTGAAAACTTTAAGAACAGAAAACCTGAACTGGTACATATCCCGGATATCAAACAGAAAGCTACTGTTGGTTATTCTGTAGAAGCAATCGTTAAAGTTCTGGACGGCGTAACCAATACACAGGTTGATGTGACAGGAACAACCAAACCATTGCTGGAATGTGTAACTTCCGGTGTTATCCGTGGTGCGGTAGCTATGGTTGGATGTAACAATCCGAAGATCCGTCCTGATTATGCACATATCGAACTGATGAAGAAACTGATTGCCAACGATATCATCGTTATTGCTTCCGGATGTTCTGCACAGGCTGCTGCTAAAGCAGGTCTGATGGATAAGGCAGCAAAAGATCTCTGCGGAGCAGGTCTGAAACGTGTATGTGAACTGGCTGATATTCCGCCGGTACTGCACATGGGATCCTGTGTTGATATTTCCCGTATGATGATTTTGGCCTCTGAACTGGCAAAAGATTCCGGCCTGGAGATCAGCCAGCTTCCGGTTGTAGGATGCGCACCTGAATGGATGTCTGAAAAGGCAGTTTCCATCGGAAACTATGTAATTGCTACCGGTATCGATACTTTCCTGGGCGTTGATCCTTATGTATCCGGTTCTGATCAGATGCAGGCTCTGCTGACTGAGGGAACAAGAAAATGGACAGGCGCAGCATTTACAGTTGAGACCGACATTGAAAAATTAGTAGACCTGATGATCGAAAGAATCGAAGAGAAGAGAGCTGCTCTGGGAATCTAATATAGATTCCCGGAGAGATTCCGGAGATTTGATCAGAGGTTAAGTATGATAAAAAAGGTGGATGAAAGAGTATGAAGATTGCAGTTACCGGTAAAGGCGGTGTGGGTAAGACAACATTTGCCGCAACGCTTGCCAGACTTTATGCGGAAGAAGGACGGCATGTACTGGCCGCAGATGTGGATCCGGATGCTAATCTGGGTCTGGCACTGGGATTTTCCGAGGAAGAACTGGACAGCATCGTGCCCATCAGCAAGATGCGAAAACTGGTAGAGGAGAGAACAGGCGCAGGACCGGATAATCAGTATTATCGTATCAATCCCAAAGTAGACGATATCCCGGATGCATACGGCAAAGTCTGCAATGGAGTGAAACTTCTGGTTCTTGGTACGGTTGAGACAGGCGGAGCCGGATGCGTATGTCCCGAACATGTAATGCTTCGGAGAATCATCAACAATCTGGTTCTTCACAGAGGTGATGTGGTTGTACTTGATATGGAAGCGGGGCTGGAACATATGGGCCGTGGAACAACGGGAGGTATGGATCAGTTTATCGTGGTGATTGAACCTGGCTCCAGAAGCATTCAGACTTATAAGAATGTGAAACGTCTTGCAAAAGATCTGGGTGTGAAGCAGGTACATGTGGTTGCCAACAAAGTGCGGGATGAGAAAGATGAAGAGTTTGTAAAGGCTCATATTCCGGCAGAAGATCTGCTGGGTTTCATCCATTACAATACGGAAATCATGGATGCGGATCGTCAGGGATGTTCCCCATATGATTACAGTAAATCCGCAGTTGAAGAAATTCGTAAAATAAAAGCAATCATCGACAGGATTGATGATTGCGGTAAATAGGAGGAAAGAACATTGACATTATTTGAAAGAGTATTCAATGGAAATGACGCAGTATATGGTCTGACTGTTCAGGCTGTTGATGCAGCAATTGCTCAGTACGGCGAAGAGAAAGCTATCAGCTTCCCGGATACAGCATATTGCCTGCCTTGTTACTATGCAGTAACAGGTGTTAAAGTTACAAATCTGAAAGAACTGAAAGAAGCTGTTGGTGTAGTAAAAACTCTGATGACAAGAGAACCGAGATTGAATGACGCATTTATGTCTGGTGTTGCTACAGCTCTTTGTGCAGAATTTATTGAAGCACTCAAATATATTGACGGTGCTAAACCATACGATGCACCTCTGTACGGACATCTGGGTGATGCAGTGATCCGTGAACTTGGTGTGCCGCTGGTAACAGGCGATATTCCTGGTGTAGCAGTTATCCTTGGCGCTGCTCCTACAGTAGAAGAGGGTGTTGCACTGGTGAAATCCTATCAGGCACAGGGTATCCTGGTAACTCTGGTAGGAGGTATCTGTGATCAGGTGGCAGAAGCTGGAATGAACACAGGTGCAAACGTACGTGTTATTCCGCTTGGAAAAGACGTTACATCTGTAATTCACGTTGTATCTGTAGCTCTGAGAGCAGCTCTGATCTTCGGTAACATCAAACCGGGTGATGCTGCAGCTCTGATGGAATACACATTCAAACGTGTACCTGCTTTCGTAAATGCATTTGCACCTCTGGATGATGTAATCGTAGCTTGTGGAGCTGGTGCAATCGCACTTGGTTTCCCGGTAGTTACCAACGAAACAGAAAATATCTTCCGTGTACCGAAGAGCCTGATCGTTCAGGAAGATGTAAGCAAATTCAATGCTACTTCTCTGGAAGCACGTGATATCAAGATTAAGATTACAAACATTGACATTCCTGTAGCATTCGCTTCTGCATTTGAAGGTGAAATTATCCGCCGTAAAGAAATGCAGGTTGAATTTGACGGTTCCCGTGTTGACTGTGCAGAGCTTGTACAGACAAGAGAGATGAGCGAGATTGAAGATCACAAGATCACTATTGTTGGACCGGATGTTGACGAGATGGAACTGGGAAGCAAGAACAGCATCGCATATGTTGTAGAAGTTGCCGGCAAAGCTATGCAGCCTGACTTTGAACCTGTTATCGAGCGTAAGTTCCACAACTACATCAACTGTATCGAAGGTGTATACCACACCGGACAGAGAGATATGCAGCGTATCCGTATCGGAATCCCGGCATACAATGCAGGATTCCGTCTGAAACATATCGGAGAAGTTCTGTATGCTTCTGTTAAGAATGAATTTGAAGCAGTAGTTGATAAATGTCAGGTTACTATTTATACAGATCCTGCTGAGTGTACCAGAATCCGTCACGAAGTAGCTATTCCTACTTTCAATAAACGTGATGACCGTCTGAGAACTCTGACTGATGAATCTGTAGATGTATACTATAGCTGTATCCTGTGCCAGGCATTCTCCCCGAGTCATGTATGTGTGGTTACACCGGAACGTCTGGGACTCTGCGGTGCCGTTTCATGGCTGGATGCAAAAGCTACCAACGAGCTGGATCCGAACGGACCTTGCCAGATTATTACCAAAGAACGTCCGATCGATGAAAGAATCGGTGAATATGAAGACGTTAACGAAGCAGTTCGTAAGTTCTCTCAGGGTGCTCTGGAAGATGTATCCCTGTACTCCATCATGGAAAAACCGATGACATCCTGTGGATGTTTCGAGTGTATCTGTGGTATTGAGCCATTCTCCAATGGTGTATGTATCGCTAACCGTGAGTATGCAGGTATGACTCCTCTGGGAATGACCTTCCCAGAACTGGCTTCCATGACAGGTGGTGGAGTTCAGACCCCTGGCTTCATGGGACATGGTAAACACTTTATCGCTTCCAAGAAGTTCATGAAAGCAGAAGGCGGTATCGAGCGTATTGTATGGATGCCGAAAGAACTGAAAGAGTTTGTTGCTGAAAGACTGAATGAAACAGCAAAAGAACTGTACGGAATCGAGAACTTCACTGACATGATCGGTGATGAGACAATCGCAACAGATCCTGAAACACTGGTAGAATTCCTGACAGAAAAAGGACATCCTGCACTGGGAATGGATCCAATGATGTAATGTTTTTAGGATTTCGGGAGCGCATGGCGCGGAGAAATCCGTGTGTTATCGATGTATATTATATCGTTAATTCTGGCCGGACAGTGCATGTGCCATACCATAAGATGTCCGGCCATAATAAAAAATAAGGAGGCTAATGAGATGCCGTTTAATCGTAAACCACAGAAGTTTAATGCATCTATTAAAGAAGTAACCATCGGATGCGGTGAAAAAGCAGTCACATTAGGAGGAGAAAGTGTATTTCCATTCTATACATTTGATGGGGATATGAAAAATGCACCAAAAGTTGGTGTAGAAATCTCTGATATGGGTATTCCGGAAGTAGCAGGTCTGAAAGCTTACTATGAAGGATGCACCACAATGGGTGAGATTGCTAAAAAAGCATCTGAAATGGAAGGTGCTGACTTTGTTTGCCTGCGTCTGGAAGGCGGAGATCCGAACGGAGCAAACAAATCTGTTGAAGAACTGGTAGCAATTGTAAAAGAGGTTGCAGATGCTATCGATGTGCCTCTGGCAGTTGAAGGAAGTAAGAATGTTGAAAAAGATTCTGAACTTCTGACAAAAGTTGCAGAAGCTCTGCAGGGTAAAAATGCTCTGATTCTTTCTGCAAGAGAAGAAAACTACAAAGCAGTTGGAGCAGCAGCTGGTCTGGCATATGGTCAGAAAGTTGGTGCTGAATCTGCTGTAGATA
This sequence comes from Oliverpabstia sp., assembly GCA_051879355.1. Taxonomy (GTDB): domain Bacteria; phylum Bacillota; class Clostridia; order Lachnospirales; family Lachnospiraceae; genus Oliverpabstia. The sequence goes on along the minus strand of JBJELU010000114.1, from coordinate 2,277 downwards.
TCAACCTGGCTAAACAGCTGAACGTAGTTACCACACAGTTGGGCGTAAAAGCAGAGAACATCGTTATGAACGTTGGTACTGCTACTGCAGGTTATGGTTATGAGTACGTAGTTTCTACTATGGACCGTATCAAAGCTGCTGCTCTGTCTCAGGGTGATGCTATGCTTCAGATGCCTATCGTTACACCTGTATCTTCCGAAACATGGGCAGTAAAAGAATCCATGGCTTCTGAAGAAGATATGCCGGAATGGGGACCGGTAGAAGAACGTGGTATTTCTATGGAAATCATGACAGCTTCTGCTGACCTGGCATGCGGTTCTGATGCCGTTATCCTGATGCATCCTCAGTCTGTAGCAACAATTTCTAAGATGATCAAAGAATTAATGTAAGTGTAAGCGATAGAACAGGAGGATAAGAATTATGGCATTATCAGGTATTCAGATTTTTAAAATGTTACCAAAGAAAAACTGTAAAGAATGTGGATGCCCTACTTGTATGGCATTCTCTATGAAAGTAGCTCAGGGCGCTATGAAAATTGAACAGTGTCCTCACGTATCCAGCGAAGCTCTGGAAGCTCTGTCTGAAGCTACTGCACCGCCAATGAAGACCATCAAAGTCGGAACAGGCGAAGGAGAATATACTCTGGGTGGAGAAACTGTTCTTTACAGACATGAGAAAACATACGTTAACAGAACAAGATATGCAGTTTCTCTGTGCAGCTGCATGGATGACGCTGAAGTAGATGCTAAGATCGCAGCTATTCCGGCAGTTGACTATGAGCGTATCGGTGAAAGAATGCATGTGGAAATGGTATATGTGAACTACGCAGCAGAAGCTGGCGCAGACAAATACCTTGAAATCGTTAAGAAAGCAGCAGCTACCGGAAAAACTCTGGTACTGGGATGCGATGACGTTGAAGTTGCTAAAGCTGCTCTGGAAATCTGCAAAGACGGCAAACCGGTTCTGAACGGAGCAAATGCTTCCAATTACGAAGCTATGAATGCTCTGGCTAAAGAAGCTGGTGTTGTTCTTGGTGTAGGCGGAGCTAATCTGGATGAAATCTATGATACCGTTGCAGCAATCGAAAAAGCAGGAAACAAAAACCTGGTAATTGATGCAACAGGCGCTACCATCAAAGAAACTTATGCAAACGCTGTTCAGATTCGTCGTGCAGCTCTGAAAGATCAGGATAGAACATTTGGATATCCAAGTATCGTAAATGTTGCCAAACTGGCTCTTCATGACAAATATATGCAGGAAGCTCTGGTTTCTCTGTTCACAATGAAATACGGTTCCATCGTAGTTCTGGAAAACATGGGCTATGCAGAAGCTCTGCCTCTGTTCGGACTTCGTCAGAACGTATTTACCGATCCGCAGAAACCAATGAAAGTTGAACCAGGTCTGTATCCGATGAACGGAGCAGATGAAAACTCTGTATGTCTGACAACAGTAGACTTCGCTCTTACATACTTCCTGGTAACAGGCGAGCTGGAAAAATCCGGTGTGCCGATCAACCTGATCATCAACGATGCAGGCGGACTTTCCGTACTGACTTCCTGGGCAGCTGGTAAATTCTCCGGAAATACCATCTCCAAATTTATCCAGGAAAACATCGAAGGTAAAGTTGCATCCAGAAAACTGATCATCCCAGGTAAAGTAGCCGTTCTGAAGGGCGATCTGGAAGCAAAACTTCCGGGATGGGAGATCATCGTTGCTCCAAACGAAGCTGTACAGCTGGTTAAATTCCTGAAAGATATGAAAGAAGCCGGCGAAATCTAAAAATGTAAGTAAAAGGAGAAAATACTATGGCTAAATTTGTTACAATTGGTGAAAGAATTCACTGTATTTCCCCAGTAATCCGTCGTGCAATGGACGAGCGTGATCCGGAACCGATCCTGAAACGTGCAAAAGAGCAGCTGGACGCAGGTGCTACTTATCTGGATCTGAACATCGGACCGGCTGAAAATGATGGTGAAGACCTGATGAAATGGGCAGTTAAGCTGCTTCAGGAAAACTTCGACAACGTTCCTCTGGCACTGGATACAGCCAACAAAAAAGCTATTGAAGCTGGTATTTCCGTATATAACAGAAGCAAAGGAAAACCGATCGTTAACTCCGCAGATGCAGGCGGAAGAATCGAAAACATCGACCTTGCAGCAGCTAACGATGCTATCGTTATCGCACTTTGCTCCGCTGAAGGTATCGCAGCAGACAACGATGAGCGTATGATGCACTGCCAGAACATGCTGGAAAGAGGTATGATGCTGGGTATGGAAC
>JBJELU010000113.1:0-39517 GCA_051879355.1 Oliverpabstia sp. | reverse complement strand
GCTAGCTGAGGAGGAACGGCCTGCTTCTGAAAAAATGATATGAAGTTTCCGTCCCCTTCCAAAAGAACGACAAAAGCTGCCGCATAATCCATGCGACAGCTCTTCTCATTTTTTAAGCATTACCATCCGCTGCTTTTTCCACTTCAGCAATTGCTGCTTTTCTCATAGGAATTCTGCAGTTTTTGTTATTACCAAATTCTACAATAACATCATCATCGGTAATATCAATGATAACTCCATAAAATCCACCTGTGGTCACTACAGCATCTCCTACTTCCATATCCGCAAGCATAGCAGCCACTCTCTTCTGCTCTTTCTTCTGCGGACGGATCATCAGGAAATACATTAAACCAAACAGCAGAACCATCCAGACAATCATGCTGATCATTCCTGCTGTACCTGCACCTTCTGCTGCTGTCATTACTACTGACATTCTTTCATCCTCCTGCAATTCTATTTTCCCTGTACAGGGCGCTAGTATTATAATATACAAAAAACATGCCTACTGCAAGTTCTTTTTATAATTTTTTATCATTCTCCAGGAATCCATCCAGTTTTTTCCGTTTATACTCCTGATAACGACCCTGTTCGATTGCTTCACGAATCTCTGTCATCATCGTGTTGTAGAAATAAAGGTTATGAAGTACACAAAGCCGCATGCCCAGCATTTCTTTTGCTTTCAACAGATGGCGGATATAAGCTCTGCTGTAATGGCGGCAGGCAGGGCACTGACAGCCTTCTTCAATAGGGCGCTGGTCTTTTTCATACTTGGCATTAAACAGATTCAGCTTTCCCTGATTGGTGTACACGTGACCGTGACGACCATTTCGACTGGGATAAACGCAGTCAAAGAAATCAATTCCCCTGTCTACAGCTTCCAGAATATTGGCCGGTGTACCTACTCCCATCAGGTATGTGGGTTTTTCCAGCGGCAGATAAGGAACTACAGCATCCAGAATATGATACATTTCCTCATGAGTCTCACCTACTGCCAGACCGCCCACTGCATAGCCGTCCAAATCCATTTCACTGATAGCTTTCGCATGGTCAATGCGGATATCATCAAAAATCGCACCCTGATTGATACCAAAAAGCAGCTGATTTTTATTGATCGTATCTTCCAGACCATTCAATCTTGCCATCTCCGTCTTACATCTGGCCAGCCACCGGGTGGTTCTCTCTACCGACTGCTGCACATAACTTCTCTCCGCCACACTGGAGGGACATTCATCGAAAGCCATGGCAATGGTCGATGCAAGATTTGACTGAATCTGCATACTTTCTTCCGGTCCCATAAAGATTTTTCTTCCATCAATATGAGAATTGAAATACACGCCCTCTTCCTTGATTTTCCGAAGACCTGCCAGGGAAAACACCTGAAAACCGCCGGAATCGGTCAGAATCGGTCTGTCCCAGTTCATAAACTTATGAAGTCCGCCAAGCTCTTTGATCAGTTTATCACCCGGACGAACATGAAGATGATAGGTATTAGACAACTCTACCTGCGTACCAATCTCATACAAATCTGTCGTTGCCACTGCTCCCTTAATAGCCGCAACTGTCCCCACATTCATAAACACCGGAGTCTGTATGGTTCCATGGACAGTCTGAAGCTCTGCCCTCTTTGCATTACCGTCTCTGGCAATTATTCTATACATAAAAACACCTGTCCTTTTCAAAATTCAGCTTTCCATCAATATATACTTCTTTGTAATTCATTATGGAAAGGAACGGAGAATCTCTGGTATTTTTAATAAGCAGGCCGCTCCTCCTCAACTCTGCACTAAGCGCGACTAATTGACGCTCAGGAAAGCCTTCGCGCCAAAGTCTTGCTAAGTGCATATTTTCGGACTCGCTTTCCCCAATGCTTCTGAAAAATACCAGAGATTCTCCTGTTTCATTCCAAACGAAACAAAGTGCGCCCGGAAGAAATGTATGTTAAACTTTAATCACAACAATTTCTGTTTCGGAAACTGATATTACTTGTATAACAGTACAACTTCTATCTCTATCACACGCATTTTGTTTCATATGGAAAATAACAGGAAAATTTTTATCATTTTATTTCAGAAGCATTGGGGAAAGTGAGTCCGAAGATCCGACGCTTACGGAGACTTTGGCGCGAAGGCTTTCCTGAGCGTCAATTTAGTCGCAGTTAGCGGCTAGCTGAGGAGGAACGACCTGCTTCTGAAATAAAATGATAAAAATTTTCCGTACCTCTCCATAGAAATTATAAAAAAGTACTCATTCATGATAAAGCGTATGTTTTAGTATAGCGGTTTAAACTTCCTTTTTCAATAAATTTCATAATTATTTTTATTTTTTCTTCAAAATAATCTATTTTTTCATTATTGCCATCTGTCAATAATTGTCGTATAATTGCTCTGAATTGGGTTTTCACCCATATCTACCTATTAAATGTAGTTTCCGGCATATTGATTGCCGTGATATAAAGAAAAGGAGGTGGCAGTTATTACTGCTGCAAATCAAACGAACTGTAACTATTCATTAGGTATTGATATTGGTTCTACCACGGTCAAGATTGCTGTACTCAACGATCAGCAGGAACTTCTTTTTGCTGACTACGAACGCCATTATGCCAATATCCAGGAAACTCTGGCTGCACTTCTGGGCAAGGCCGAAGAACAGCTGGGAGAACTCATGGTGCGTCCGGTGATTACGGGTTCCGGCGGGCTTGCCCTGGCCAATCATCTGGAGGTACCTTTCGTACAGGAGGTTATTGCCGTTTCCTCTTCTCTTCAGACGCTTGCTCCAAAGACTGATGTTGCTATCGAACTTGGCGGGGAAGATGCCAAAATCATTTATTTTGAAGGTGGAAATATCGAACAGCGTATGAATGGTATCTGTGCAGGAGGTACTGGGTCTTTCATTGACCAGATGGCTTCTCTGCTTCAGACAGACGCATCCGGACTGAATGAATATGCTAAAAATTATAAAGCACTGTATCCCATAGCTGCCCGCTGTGGTGTTTTTGCAAAATCAGATATCCAGCCCCTGATTAACGAGGGGGCAACGAAAGAAGATCTTTCTGCCTCTATTTTCCAGGCGGTTGTCAATCAGACCATCAGCGGTCTGGCCTGTGGAAAACCGATCCGGGGACATATTGCCTTTCTTGGCGGTCCTCTCCATTTCCTTTCGGAGCTGAAACAGGCATTTATCCGGACACTCAAACTGGATGAAGAGCACACCATTGTACCGGAAAACTCTCATCTTTTCGCCGCGATCGGTTCTGCACTGAATGCAAAAGAAGATGTTTCTGTTTCTATGACAGAGATGAAAAAGCGGCTGACCGACTCGGTGAAGCTGGACTTTGAAGTAGCCCGTATGGAACCGCTGTTTGCTTCTCAGGACGATTATGATGCTTTTAACCAAAGACAGAGCCAGTACAACGTGGCCACTGCAGACCTGGAGACCTATGAAGGCAACTGTTTCCTCGGTATCGATGCCGGATCCACCACAACAAAAGCTGCCCTTGTAGGTGAAGACGGTTCTCTTTTGTATTCTTTCTACAGTAATAATAACGGCAGCCCGCTGGCTACTACCATCCGGGCTATTCAGGATATTTACAGCCAGCTTCCTGAGACTGCAAGAATTGCATATTCCTGCTCTACCGGATATGGAGAAGCACTGATTAAAGCTGCACTTCTGCTGGATGAAGGGGAAGTGGAAACCGTATCTCACTATTATGCCGCTGCATTTTTTGATCCGGAAGTAGATTGTATTCTGGACATCGGCGGTCAGGATATGAAATGCATCAAAATCAAAGATCACACCGTAGACAGTGTTCAGTTAAACGAAGCCTGTTCCTCAGGATGCGGTTCATTTATCGAGACCTTCGCCAAATCCCTGAACTACAGTGTACAGGATTTTGCAAAGGCTGCATTATTTGCAGAAAATCCCATCGATCTGGGAACCAGATGTACCGTATTTATGAATTCCAAGGTAAAACAGGCACAGAAGGAAGGCGCCTCTGTAGCAGATATTTCTGCCGGTCTTGCCTATTCCGTCATCAAAAATGCCCTGTATAAAGTTATCAAGGTTTCTGATGCTTCCGAGCTCGGTAAACAGATTGTCGTTCAGGGTGGTACTTTCTATAATGATGCGGTTCTTCGAGCTTTCGAGAAAATCGCCAACTGTCATGCGATTCGTCCGGATATCGCCGGTATCATGGGAGCTTTTGGTGCCGCTTTGATTGCAAGAGAACGTTATGAAGACGGTAAAGAAACTTCCATGCTTCCCATTGAAAAAATCAATACACTGAAATATACAACCAGCATGGCCAACTGCAAAGGCTGCACCAATGCCTGCCGTCTGACCATCAACCGTTTTTCCGGCGGACGTCAGTACATAAGTGGAAACCGTTGTGAACGTGGTATCGGAAAACAGAAAAATAAAGAAAACATTCCGAATCTTTTTGATTACAAATACAAAAAGATTTTCGGCTATACTCCGCTGGAAGCCGATCAGGCAGTCCGCGGAAAGGTGGGGATCCCCCGTGTCCTGAATATGTTTGAGAACTATCCATTCTGGTTCCGTTTCTTTACAGAACTGAAATATCAGGTAGTGCTCTCCCCAACTTCCAACCGGAAGATTTATGAACTGGGCATTGAATCCATCCCCAGCGAGTCCGAATGTTACCCTGCCAAGCTGGCACACGGACATGTGACCTGGCTGATTCGTCAGGGTGTGAAATTTATTTTCTACCCCTGCATTCCTTACGAGAGGAATGAATTTGCGGATGCAGTCAACCACTACAACTGTCCGATTGTCACCTCTTATGCGGAGAATATTAAAAACAATGTAGACGAACTCAACGATCCATCCATCGTGTTCAAAAATCCTTTCCTGGCTCTGACCAGCGAGGCAACTGTTACCGAACGCCTGGTAGAAGAATTTGCTGATATTCCCAAAGCAGAGGTTACCGCCGCAGCCCATGCTGCATGGAAAGAACTGGAACACATGAGAAATGACATCCGCCGCAAAGGAGAAGAAACTCTGGAGTATCTGGAAAAGACAGGAAAACGCGGAATCGTTCTTGCAGGACGTCCTTACCACATTGACCCGGAAATTCATCATGGTATTCCGGAAATGATTAATTCTTATGGAATTGCTGTACTGACAGAGGATGCCGTATCCCATCTGGCACCGCTGGAACGTCCGCTGCGGGTCAATGACCAGTGGATGTACCATACCCGGTTGTATGCAGCAGCCAACTTTGTGAAAGAGCGGGATGACCTGGATCTGATTCAGCTGAATTCCTTCGGATGCGGACTTGACGCTGTAACCACCGATCAGGTACAGGAAATTCTTGCTGACAGCGGCAAAATCTACACCTGCCTGAAGATTGACGAAGTTAACAACCTGGGAGCCGCACGTATCCGTGTGCGTTCGCTGATCGCAGCCATCCGTACCAGAGAAAAACAGAACAAAAAGCGGCAGATCCATCCCTCATCCATTGATAAGGTTTCGTTCACCGAAGAGATGCGGAAGAATTATACAATCCTGTGCCCACAGATGTCACCGATTCATTTCCGGATTCTTCAGCCGGCCTTTATTGCCAGCGGTTATAATCTGGAAGTACTGCCAAACGATAACAAAGAAGCGGTCGATGTTGGTCTGAAATATGTCAACAATGATGCCTGCTATCCCTCTCTGATGGTGGTAGGACAAATCATGCAGGCTCTTCTGTCAGGCAAATACGACCTGAACAAAGTCGCCATCATTATGTCCCAGACCGGCGGCGGATGCCGTGCTTCCAACTATATCGGATTTATCCGTCGTGCATTGAAGAAAGCCGATATGGAACAGATTCCGGTAATTTCCCTGAATCTGAGTGGTCTGGAAAGCAATCCTGGATTCAAGATTACACCAAACCTGGCAATCCGGCTGGCTTATGGCTGTATCTTCGGCGATATTCTGATGAAATGTGTATACCGGATGAGGCCATACGAACTGAAAAAAGGCACTGCCAATCGCTTACATAAAAAATGGGAAAAAATCTGTATTGATTTTATTTCAGGGAAACGCCTGAGCCATACCAGATTTAAACAAATCTGTCGTACCATGATTCGTGATTTTGACCATCTGCCCATTGATGAAGATCTGAAAAAGCCTAGAGTCGGTATCGTTGGTGAGATTCTTGTAAAATTCCTGCCGGCAGCCAACAACTATCTGGCAGAACTTCTGGAAAAAGAAGGGGCGGAAGCTGTCGTACCGGATCTGATTGACTTTATGAGCTACTGCTTCTACAATCAGAACTTCAAATATGAAAAGCTTGGATTCAAAAAGAAATCTGCCCTGACAGCCAATGCAGGAATCGCAGCCATCAACTGGCTGAGAAGTGCAGCCAACGAAGAATTTAAGAAGAGCCGCCACTTTGAACCATCTGCCGATATCAAGGATCTGGCACGTATGGCTTCCCCTATTGTATCTATGGGAAATCAGACCGGTGAAGGATGGTTTTTGACCGGAGAAATGATGGAACTGATTCATGGCGGAACAAAAAACATCGTATGCACACAGCCATTCGCCTGCCTGCCAAACCATATCGTAGGAAAAGGTGTCATCAAGGCCATCCGCCGCAGCCATCCGGATGCAAACATCGTAGCCATCGACTACGACCCGGGAGCTTCCGAGGTTAACCAGCTGAACAGAATTAAACTTATGCTGTCGACTGCGGTGAAAAATATGAATTAAGAAAAAATAAAAATTACCCCGAGGAGTTTTACATTCTCCCCGGGGCAATTTTATTCAAGATAAATCAGAACCCTTCCATCCGCCTCTGTTTTCTCAGCAGATATCGCTTCTTCCCGCCTTCCCACTCGGCTTTTTCAGCTTCTGTCTGGAGCAGCAGTCCCGGAACTTCTACCGGATGGTGGTGTTCATCCACAGCAACCATTACAAGATATGCCCGGTTAATAACTTTTCGAATACCTTTACGGTTTTCCACATAGGTATCCACCCGAACTTCCATCGAAGTCTTACCCACGTAAGTAATCTTTCCGCGGAGAACAATTACATCATCAACAGTTGCCCCCTGTTTGAAGTTAAGATTATCGATAGCCGCCGTTGTAATATCAGACTCGCTGTGCCGCATGGCTACAATACTTGCAATCTCATCAATCCAGCTCATCAGCTGCCCGCCAAACAAATTCCCATAACCATTCAAATAACAGGGACGCATCAGATAGGTCTGCTCTGTCTGAGACTCTGAGGGACTTTTCTTTTTCATTTCCATATATATACCTCTATTTCAACACATGAATTTTACTGAGCACCTTCACCATATAATTCCCCATCGGCAGCTTTCTCATCTGTTCTTTCGTCGCCTTTGTGACAATTACATATAGAATCATGTATGTGAATACAGCAAGAATCACGGAAACGCCGAGACACAGAATTTTTACCGGCACAAAAATATACATTCCGTAATACACGATCCATGCCACCAGCCCCATGCCGACAGAAGCCAGCAGCGGTTTTCCATATCCGTTGACAAAATCATTTTTATGTCCCAGATATTTTTTCAGAGACAACGCATTCAGTACGCACATACATACAGCAAATACGATACTTGCCAGTAATACGTTAAATACTCCAAACTGCGGTGCAAAATAAGAACCTAAAGTCACAGTGATCACATTCATCACCAGTGAGATTGCTGAGTTGCGAAGAGGGAGTCTGGCCTGTCCGATTGCCTGAAGCACTCCGTTGGTGATGGTGGAGAGTGCGGAAAAAATAACAGAAACAGAACCTGCTGCCAGAAGCATACCTGACAAATCACTGCTTTTCGGGAATAACAATTTCATAATCGGAAATGCAAGGACTGCCAGCCCTACAGCCGCCGGTATGCATAAAAACATGGTCAGCTGTACACCTTCATTGATTTTCCTGTTGGCACCTTCATAATCCTTCGTAATATACCGGCTGGCAATTTCCGGCATCATGGCTGAAGAGGTTGCACTGGAAAGCGCAAGAGGAATATTGATCATGGAGATATAATAATTGCTATATTCTCCCCACTGTCCGCTGACAGCTGTACTGTTCATTTTTTTCAAAGCCAGTATATCAGAAAATATTTTAGAATCCAGATAGCTGCTGGCATTGTATACAAAAGTATTGAAAATAATAGGGGTCACCATCAGAAAAATCAGTTTCAGCACATCCCCCATGCTCTCTTCTCTGGTGTGTTTGTCCTTCTCAACCTTTTTCAAAATTGATTTGCGGTTCAATCCATACACTACCAGCATAAATAACAGACCGACCAAAACACCTGCTCCGGTACCAAGTGCACCTCCCGCCGCACCATAGATAGCATGTGAGGTGTCATCAATTCCAAAACTCTGAATCAGAAGCCATGCAGCACCCACACTGACAATTGCATTGGCAATCTGCTCAATAATCTGGGACATAGAGGTAGGAACCATTGTATTGTGAGCCTGAAAAAAGCCTCTGAATACACCCAGAATCGCTGACAGAAAAATCGTAGGAGCCAACATACGCAAAGCCAGCAATGCCTCCTGCTGATTCACCGGCAACAAATATTTTCCAAGAAACAGAGCAACCAGGGCAGCAATGCCGCCCATAACAGCCGCATAAATCAAAGCCCCATGAAACACCTTCTGCGCATTGCGGAACTGTTTCAGTGCCAGACGTTCTGAAATTACTTTTGATACAGCCATTGGAATACTATAAGAGGAAATCAATAGTAAAATCACATAAACATTATTGGCATAGCCATAATATCCCATACCAACATTGCCTACAACGGTGCTCAGCGGGCTTTTATATAACAGCCCGATCACTCTGGAGACCAGTGTAGCCATCATCAGAAATGACGCATTTTTGACCAGTACATTTCCTTTTTCTTTACTCATCGTTGTACCTTCCTTACCGATTCTCAATCTGCCAGTCAATGGGTTCTATTCCGTGGCTGACAAGATATTCATTTGTTTTACTGAATGGTCTGCTGCCGAAAAATCCCCGATAAGCAGACAAGGGACTGGGATGCGGTGCTTCCAGAATCAGGTGTTTTTCCGGATTCAGCATGCTTTTTTTCATCTGCGCCGGTCTTCCCCAGAGAATAAACACCATCGGTCTGTCCTGTGCTGCCAGAATACGGATCGCGGCATCTGTAAATTCCTCCCATCCGATGCCCCGGTGGGAATTGGCCTGATGCGCCCTCACAGTCAATACCGTGTTCAAAAGCAGTACACCCTGTCTTGCCCATTTTTCCAGATAACCGTTATTGGGAATATAGCATCCCAGATCGTCTTCCAGCTCTTTGTAAATGTTCACCAGAGAAGGGGGAATTTCCACATCCGGTTTCACGGAAAAACAGAGCCCATGTGCCTGTCCATCACCATGATAGGGATCCTGCCCCAGAATCACAACTTTCACCTGTTCCAGAGGTGTAAAATGAAAGGCATTAAAAATATCATCCCCGGCAGGGAAAATTTTATGAGAAGCATACTCCTGTCCCACTGTCTGAAACAATTTTTTATAATAAGGTTTATGAAATTCTTCTTTCAGGGCCTCAGCCCACGCACCTGTAATCGGCGGCATCTTTGCACCTTCTTCCTTCTACAGTCTCACCGGAAGTCCCCGGTTCTGAAGATATTCCTTCACTTCCCGGATTTCCAGTTCTTTATAATGAAAGAGTGAGGCAGCCAGTGCCGCATCCGCACCTCCCTCTGTCAGAGCATCATAAAAATGTTCCAGTTTTCCGGCACCTCCGGAAGCAATCACCGGAATGGATACGGCATCAGCAATTGCTCTGGTCAGTTTCAGATCATACCCTGCTTTCGTTCCATCGCCATCCATACTGGTAAGCAGGATTTCTCCGGCACCCAGGGATTCCGCTTTTTTTGCCCATTCTACGGCATCCAGTCCAACATCAATGCGGCCGCCGTTTTTATAAACATTCCATCCGCTTCCGTCCTGTCTCATCTTAGCATCAATGGCTACAACCACACACTGACTTCCAAATTTCAGGGCGGCCTCAGAAATCAGTTCCGGACGATTAATTGCGGAAGAGTTGATGGAAATCTTATCCGCACCTTCCCGAAGCAGCAATTTAAAATCATCAACAGTCCGGATACCGCCGCCTACAGTAAACGGAATAAATACATTTGCTGCCACTTTTCGTACCATATCTACGACCGTATTTCTATTATCGGAAGATGCCGTGATATCAAGAAATACCACCTCGTCTGCTCCTGCTTCATCGTATGCTTTTGCCACTGCCACCGGATCACCGGCATCCTGCAGATTAACAAAATTTACCCCTTTCACTACACGTCCGTTATTCACATCCAGACAGGGAATGATTCTTTTTGTCAGCATTTCACATTCCTCCTTTTCCGGATATACCGGCAAAATTTCGTAAAATCTGCAGTCCAACAGAAGAACTCTTCTCCGGATGAAACTGACAGGCAAAGAGATTTCCTTTTTCAACAGAAGCATGAATATAAGTACCATACTCTGTTGCCGCTTTTACAATCTCCGGTTCCTCTGCTTTCAGATAATAGGAGTGTACAAAGTACACATACGAATGTTCCGGAATCCCCTGAAATAATCTTCCATTATTAGGAAATGTCAGGTCATTCCATCCCATATGCGGAATCTTCAGCCCTTCCTGTGAAGGAATTCTGAGAATCTCTCCTTTCAGCAGTCCAAGACCCTCTACGCCGGGACTTTCCTCGCTTCTTTCAAATAAAAGCTGCAGACCCAGGCAGATTCCAAGAAATGGAGTCTGATTTTCCACAACCTGTCGGATGACCGGAACCAGACCAAAATGATGTAAATTCTCCATGGCATCGCCAAAGCATCCAACACCCGGAAGAATCACTTTATCTGCAGCCAGAATTTCTCTTGAATCCCTGGTGACAATAACATCCTCTCCAATCAGCTGAAGGGCTTTTTCCACACTTTTCATATTTCCCGCATCATAATCAATCAGTGCTATCATGTGCTGTTCACTCCTCTTTGTTTTTCATAACCATCATTCTGTCAAAAACGACAAAATTTCAGCTATAAGTTTACCACAGAATTTGACGCAATGCTACAATAAATTGCAATCTTCCTCAATACTGCTACCACCAGACTCCAGAGTAAACCAGAAAGCAACGCCGTTGGTATAATTGCGGACACCGCACTGCTGATGCATGGAATCCATGATTGCTTTGACAATGGACAATCCGATTCCGCTGCCTCCGTATTCACGGGTTCTGGCTTTATCAACCTTATAAAACTTAATCCACACCTTTTCAATGTCTTCCTCCGGTATAGGATCTCCTGTATTGAAAACAATCATCTTAATTGCATTACCGTTTTGTACAAAACGAATATCAATTTTATTTTCATTTTTTACATAATGGATGGCATTGGTCAGATAATTTGTTACCACCTCTTCCACTTTAAATTCATCACCCCAGACATAAACCGGAGTATCCTGTCGGAAGATAATCTCCGTCCCCTGCTGCTGCGCCAGGATTGCCGAAGACTGAATCACTCCCCGGACCAGAGTAGTCAGATCAAATCGTTCCATATTTACCTGGTCATTGCCAAATTCCAGCTGATTCAGCGTCAGCAGTTTTTTAACCATCTGATTCATTTTCGAAGCCTCATCAATGATGACATCACAGTAAAACTCCCTGCTTTCCGGGTCATCATTGATATTATCCTGCAGCCCTTCTGCGTATCCCTGAATAAGGGCAATCGGTGTCTTCAGCTCATGTGACACATTGGAGAGAAATTCCTTTCTCATCTCATCGATTTCTTCTTTTTCTTCAATATCCTTCTGCAATTCATTATTAGCAGTTTTCAGCTCCGCAATTGTCTTTTCCAGGGTCTCTGACATTTTATTAAAATTCCGTCCGAGAATGCCGATCTCATTTTCTTCTTTTCCGGAAAACTTCGCATCAAATTCCAGATTGGCCATTCTCTGAGACAATTCTGTCAGTTCTGTAATCGGACGGGTAATCCTTATGCCGAAAATTCCGATAAAAACCACGCTGATTGCTCCGATCAATAACGCAGTTATGATATAAAACCGGTTGGAAATCTTCACACTTTCCGTTATGCTCTCCATGGGACTTCGCAGAATAAATGCAATACCATCCGAGGTTTTTCCCCACATTTCTACGAATTCCATCTGAAACATCCGATCCTGATTATAAAGAATCGTAAATACCTCATTCTTATCCAGAATCTCATCTCCTTCCGGCTCCAGCCCGGACATGTATCCGAACAGACGGGCACGCAGCCGGTCAGCATCTTCACTCCGAAGATTACTGTAGCTGTTGACCATCGAACCCTCTTTACTGTTCATATTATAGATCACAGCCGAAAGATTATTGGCAGAACAAAACTTGGTAAGGGCATCATCCTCAATAGAGTCATACTTTAATATGATTTCTCTATAGGCCAGTTTCAATGTATTCTCTTTTTCCTTCAGATAAACTTTCTCCAAAAATCCGTAATTCAGCAAAACCATGAGGAGGACAGATATAAACACAAAAGCAAGAAATACTGACACAATCTGAAAACGTATAGACTTTTTCATGCTTCCACCTCAAATTTATATCCCATACCCCAAATGGTTTTAATATAATCGCCCTTTTCTCCCATCTTACTGCGCAGCTTTTTCACATGGGTGTCTATGGTTCTGGCATCTCCGAAATAATCGTAATTCCACACGTGATTCAGAATCTTTTCTCTGGAAAGTGCAATTCCCTGATTTTCCATAAAATAGGCAAGCAATTCAAACTCTTTATAACTGAGTTCTATGGTTTTACCATCCACAGTCACCATATGGGCAGTTTTATTCAATACGATACCACCGGACTCTATCACATCTTCTTTCTCTCCGTGGCCTGACCTTCTCAGGATTGCCTGCACCCTTGCCACAAGGATTTTAGGACTGAAAGGTTTGGAAATGTATTCGTCCACACCAAGATCAAATCCCATCAGTTCATCTCTCTCATCCCCCCGGGCTGTCAGCATAATAATCGGCACTTTGGAAATTTTACGGATTTCCCTGCACACCTGCCAGCCGTCCATCTTCGGCATCATTACGTCCAGGATAATTAAAGCAATGTTTTTATCCTGCAGAAATAGATCAACTGCCTGCTCTCCGTCCGCAGCTTCCACCACGTCAAAATCACTTTTTACCAGAAAATCCCGGACCAGTTTTCTCATACGGCTCTCGTCATCCACTACCAGTACTTTTAATTTGTTCATAATATCGCCTCCATGTTACATTCTTCCGTTATTATACCTGACACTTATGTTCTTTTTGTGTTTTTTCCTGTTAGATTCAAGAACTCCCTGGCCGATCTGGCTTCCCACACCGATCACAGCCATCACCGCTCCTGCTGCCAGTGTCAGATAGGTCGGCAATGTTTTCCCTGAAATCGCAACAGCAGACGAAACAAGTGCAAGCCCCCCGCTGATTCCGGTCAGCAAAATAATACATGGTCTGGCAAACAGTACACATAAGACTCCCACCAGAATACCCAGCAAAGCTCCTATGGCAAGTACACCCAATTTTTCCCTGATACCGGCCTCTATGCCACGCCCGATTACTACAGCCACAGCAAATGTTGCACACCAGCCAAGAAATAACAGCCCCACCAGATAAACCACATACGCCAGCACTCCCAACACCAGACCTACAGCCATGGAACCGCCAAAAACCACCGTCCGATCCGTACTCACACAGGAAATCAGTAAAAAACCACCCATAAAGCCAATCAAAAACCCGCACAGCCCCACCCAGAGCTTCATCAGCCTGTAGCCAAAAAAACAATTCAAAAACGAAATAATAACCTCCATCAACAACAACAGGGGCATCAGTACTTGTATCTGTTCACTGGATGCCACAGAATGAAGAATTGTATCCATAACACTCACACTCCTACATTTCATGTTGTTCCTATTATACAATTTTACAAAGCAGAAATCAATGAAAGAACACGATGGACTCCTGCGTACTATTTGTGGACAAAAAAATAGTAGCCAGCTATCCAAATCAGCACATTTCCTGTTAACCTGATTTGAATTCTGACTACTATATTACACAAAATCCCAATATTTTTATGTTACTACTTCCTATAACTAAACAAGCACCAAATGATTTATAATGTCTCCAGTTTCATGGTTACTTTATTATTTTATTCTCTTTGATTATTTTATCTATCCAGATTCCGGGCAATGGTTTTGATCACCTCATCCATCACAATCGGCTTTGACAAGTGCCCATTCATTCCCGCATCAAGAGAAGCCTGCACATCCTCGGCAAACGCATTCGCAGTCATAGCAATAATCGGAATCAAACGGCCATCCGGTCGATTACCGAGATTGCGGATCGCTCTTGTAGCTTCATAGCCATTTTTCTTGGGCATCATAATGTCCATGAGAATCACATCGAAAGTACCTGCCGGATTGTTCTCAAAAGCCTTCACGGCTTCTTCTCCGTCCGCAGCCAAGGTCACTTCCATACCGTATTCCTCCAGCTGAACCTGTGCGATCTCAGCATTCAAATCATTATCCTCCGCCAGAAGAACCTTTACACCCGTCAGACAGGTATAAAGATTTGGCATCTCCAGTTTCTCAACATTTTTCGCATCGGTCAGTTCCATAGGAAGTTCCACAGTAAATGTAGATCCGACTCCTCTTTTACTCTCCACCGCAATGGTACCGCCCATCATTTCCACATACCGCCTGGTAATAGCCATTCCCAGCCCGGTGCCCTTATACTGGCTTCTTGCACCAGTATCCTCTTGTACGAATTCATCAAAGACGTGTTTCAAGAATTCTTCGCTCATTCCAACACCAGTATCTGTGATGCGGTAACGCACAACAATATGTCGTTCATCCGCTCCGGGATGGTAATCCGTTTCAAAACGGATACTGCCCCCATCCGCAGTATACTTAACAGCATTGCTTAAGATATTTACAAGTACTTCCCTGATTCGTACCGCATCAGCCAATACATAAGGTTTTTCCAATTTCGCTCTGTTGATCGTAAATGTCAGATCGCGATTGATCAGGAATCCGTTGGTAATATCCAGCACCTCATCTGTAACAGCCGTAATATCCAAAGGTACCGGCTCAAACCTGACTTTTCCGCTTTCAATACGGCTGATATCCAGCACATCATTGATGAGAGTCAGCAAGTGATCAGAACTTTCTCTGATCTTTTCAAGGCAACTCTGTACCTGTGGCTTCGGCTGGTGCTTTAGTGCGATATTGCTAAAGCCAATGATGGCATTCATAGGAGTTCGAATATCGTGAGACATATTGTTCAGGAAAGTTGTCTTTGCAATATTTGCGCTCTCGGCCTGAACCAATGCCCCTTTCAACCTCTTTCGGCTGACAAATAAAAGGGAAATCAGAACTACAAGAACCAGAATGATTCCACCAGTAATCAGCACTAACAGCAAGGAATTTTCGCGTATAAACTCACGGAAAGTAACACTGTTCTCCGCTACCGAATTCTGTGCCAGAACCATGCCATTCAGAACATCCGAAGACATTGTAATGCCCTTGTTGACTATGGACGCAACCCTATGATTATTCTTAGATGCTACGAGGCAAACCTCGGTTTTCATTGCCATTTCCGCACAAGACAGTTTCTCCATGATTGGATTGGAACGAAGCACATTCAGTGTAGAGGATGCGACAATCGTACTTCCTGCTTTTCCGGAAGCTACCGCTTCCAGGCATTCTTTCTGTGTATCACACAGATAGATTTCGGCATCAGGGAAAAGTACCTCAATGACCTCCCGGCCAAAAATGTCAATGTCCGTTGCCGCAATCATATTTAGACTTTTTTCTACGTTCTCTCCATTATAAATCATCATAGGCGTTGTGGTGAGGAAGGCATTTGTCAGAACGTTATTATGCTGTTCAGCCAGATAAAAGTCACTGTATACAGGCCCGACAATATCGATTTCTCCGCCCTTCAGCGCCTGTCTCAGTTGTTCCCTGCTAGCAAAACCAGTTGTTTCTACCTGTATATCAAACTCCTGTTCCAGTTTTTCTACCAGGACATTCATCACGCCTACAAGCTGCCCATTTTCCTCATCACAATAAGGAAGACTGTCCGCAATGTAACCCAGACGAATGGTTTGATTATGGTCAGCCAGCCACTGCTTCTCCTGTTCATTCAGCAGTGCTCCGGCAAGCATCTGATTGTGGTACTTGCTGACCAGCAGATTATTGTAGTCCAACTCTGTATTCTGAATTTCGTACAATGCCGCATTCAGTTCTTCCAGTAAATCGGGGCGGGATTTGGAAACGGCAAAATAGAAATCACTGAAACCAATGCTGATAATGGGGATGTAATCATAGCTGGATGCCAGATCCGGGGTTGCAATAGCATCCAACTGTCCCGCATCCAATGCTGCCATCAATGGGTCATAGCCGTCAAAGGTGAGAATCTGTGCGTTGACTGCATTCTTTTCTGCCCACTCACACAACAATCCCTCTTGATAGCTTCCGTCCGTCACGCCGATTTTACTACCATCCAACCTGTGAATATCACCAGAAGTTAAATCAAGACGGTCTCTTGTGGTATACAGAAGATAGGTGTCCTTTCCCTGAGGATAGGAAGAAAAGTCAAATAGTTCTGCCCTCTCAGGTTTGTAGGACACATTGCCAAACAGGTCAATTTCTCCATTTACCAACATTTCATAACATTCTTTGAACGAACCATAAACATATTCGTATTTCCACCCCGTCAGGTAGGAAATTTTTTGTAGATACTCATATCCGGAGCCACGTTTATATTCGCCTTCTCCGCCTTCTTCGTAAGTTGGCACATTGACATAGCCCACCCGAACGGTTTTCTGCTCCGGTTCTGCCGCTAAAGCAGCCACGGGATAGACCGCTGTCAACGCAATTATCAGACAAAGGACATAGGCCATTGCCCTTGATAATAATCTAATTCTCGTCCTCATGTAAAATTATTCCTCTCTCATTTATATTGGGATAATATTTTTGTCTAAATTCGCTATTTATCACGCAAACGAGACTTTTATATCCACTTACTCAGTATTTTGGCAAGTGTATTCAGATCGAGTGGCTTGGCAATATGCTCATTCATGCCAGCCGTCTTAGCCGCATGAACATCCTCAGCGAATGCATTTGCCGTCATGGCAATGATTGGAACCTGCCTGCAGTAATTGCGATCCATGGCACGAATCGCTCTTGCGGCATCATAGCCGTTCATCCTCGGCATCTGGATATCCATGAAAACCATGTCATAGTATCCATCTTCACACTCTGCCATTTTGTCAACAGCTTCCACTCCATCCACCACATGCTCTACAGTCAATCCTGTCATTTCCAGAATCTCCGTGGCTATCTCAGCATTCAACTCATTGTCTTCTACCAGTAGAGCACGGCTTCCCTTAAGATCTATTGCTTCCAAAGTGACAAAAGGAGTTTCCTGCTCTTCATAATCATCACTATCCACAAGAGAACTGAATGTTTTTACAAGTCTGGAGCGGAACAGCGGTTTGCTGATAAATGCATTGGCACCGGCAGTGCGGGCTTCCTGCTCAATATCAGACCAATCGTAGGCGGAGATTATAATGATTGGAACATCCTTTCCCACCACTTTCCGGATTGCCCGTGTGGTGGCAATACCATCCATATCCGGCATTCTCCAGTCAATGATGCAGGCGAAGTAGTCCCGCTTCTGCTGATGGTGAAGCAGTACCTGCTCCACAGCCTCCATGCCCGTGGAAACACCTTCTGCTTTCATTCCGAGGTCATTCAGCATTCCGCAGCAGGATTCCAGACTGAGTTCATCATCATCCGCAACCAGCACATCCAGATTAACAAATTTATCATACTGGACCACTTCAGTTTCCTGAAGCTTCAGATACATGGTGACGGTGAAACGAGAACCCACTCCTAGCTTGCTTTCCACCTTAATATCGCCGCCCATCATACGGACAATATTCCGGCTGATTGTCATTCCAAGGCCAGTGCCCTGAACCTTGTTGACATGACTGTCATCATCCGCTCTGGCAAATGGCTCAAAAATACAATCCTGGAATTCTTCGCTCATGCCGATACCGTTATCTTCAAAGATAACCTCATAGCATCCTACTCTTGCCTGATTGCAAGGCTTTTCCGTAATGGACAGCTTGATTTTCCCACCATCCGGTGTATACTTCACCGCGTTGCCCATAAGGTTTGTAAATATCTTCTGAATGCGAAGACTGTCTCCCACCACCGCCTCATGAGTCACACCGGAGATATTCACAGAAAGCTCATGATGATGTTCCGCAATCTGGGAGTTGGTCATTGTAAGCAAATTATCAATCAGATCCGAGAGATTGAACTCTTCCTCCACCAAATCAACTTTGCCCGATTCGATTTTGCTCATATCCAGAACCTCATTGATCAGACTGAGGAGATGCTTGCTTGCATGAGTAATCTTTTTCAGACAATCCTGCACTCGTTCTTTATCATCAATATGTGCTGAAGCAATAGCGGTCATCCCTATGATTCCGTTCATCGGCGTGCGGATATCATGAGACATGTTGGACAGGAAGTCAGTCTTTGCTCTGTTGGCGATTTCCGCAGCATCAAATGCAGACTGCAGCGCCATTTCCTGCTGCCGCTCTTTCTTGATCAGGTCATCCACATTCCGGGTACCGACCACAGCCACCAGACCGCCGTCCTTCTCATGGACGAAGGACACTCTTGCCTGAAGGTAAATGATTCCGTGATTTATCAGCTTTTCATAAGTAAAAGAATAATCTTCGCCATCTTCCTGTATATGTTTCAGAGACAATTTCTCAAGAAACTCATCACGGCTGGCATCCGATACCAGTTCTTCAGAATATCCTGATATTACCTTTGACCAACAATTGTCCTGTTTTCTAACATATTCCCCGATAGCCTTACCATCCTCTTCCTCAGCACGGTAGATGATAACCTTGTCGGTATTTGGATTCACAAGAAGGACAGAATAGTATTCTGATCCAAGACCTTCGATGATTTCGCGCTGCATTTCCATCTTTCTGGTCTGCTTTAGCTGACGCCGTGATTCCTCGTCCACATCACGCATGCCCAGAATGAAAGTGACCACTCCGTTTTCATCCACAGTTTTTACTGTGTTCATTTCAAAGTAGGAAATTACACCGTTCATGATTCTTCTGTATCCGAGCTTGTATAAACCCACATCCGGAACTTTTTCCATCAGGACGGAAAGCCCCGTGGACTTCCTGAGCCGGTCACGGTCCTCCGGAACAACAAATGCATCTATATATTTGGATAAGACCTCCTCGTAGCCCCCGTTTGTAAGCAGTTTCTCAAGAAGTGCAGGATCAACTCCAATTCCGTCAGTACGGTAAAGGCTCATTTCACCAGTCTGCGC
Source organism: Oliverpabstia sp. (assembly GCA_051879355.1). Lineage (GTDB taxonomy): Bacteria > Bacillota > Clostridia > Lachnospirales > Lachnospiraceae > Oliverpabstia. Next base: position 20,097 of record JBJELU010000113.1, on the reverse strand, counting down.
ATCAATCTTGAACAGGCTGCTGTACTCTTTGCTCAGTGCGTCAATAATACGTAGCTGCTCTTCCTGAATCGCTCTGTTTTTATGCTGTTCCACAACAATCTCGTCAACACAGCGGAAGCCCAGGATAATCTGACTTTCCGTGGTATGACTGGAAAATAAACGAATAAAAGAAGCCTGGTAATAGTGTACACCTGTTTCATCGGCAATCACACGATAACTGTAGGAATACGCATCACTATTCTCCAGCGCACCCTTCACTTTCTCAGCCGAGACGGCTGCATAGAGAGCACCTCTGTCCTCCTCCAAAACATACTTTGAAATATAGTAGTCCCAGGTATCATGATAAGAACGACGCATGACTCGCTGGTCTTTTGGAATGATACAGCCCTGACGTTTAATTGTCACAGCGGTATCATTGGCAAGATCAATCAAAACAACATCGGGAAAATCTCTGCTTAGTGTACCTGCAATGTCCATTTCATCCCGCAAGGTCTCATTTGCCTTCTCTGCTACTGCAAGGGCTTCACTAACTTTTTTAGATGCTTTGCGAGTATTTCGGACATACACAACGCCAATAATCACAAACACAGCAGCCAGAACGAAAACAATTGCCAAAACAGCAAGAGCATTGTTCTTAACAAAATCCGCAAGAGTCGTATTCTTCGGTGCGGTAGCATAATAGGTAAGAGCTCCATTGACAGTGGAGTCGGGTACCGCATCAATCACCTGATTCAAAATATGTAAAAGATGCACATTATCACGGCACACAGCGAAGGACACAGAGATATTTTTCGACAGCGTAATGCACATCAGACCATTGTAATGGTTGGTCTGGATGATGTGATCCACCCGATTTGCGCTGAAGACGGCGCAGTCTACCTCGCCCTTGCGGACCATACTGATACAGTCCTGTTCAGAAGCGGCATCGACCACCGTCCAGGAAGGATAATTGTTTTGAATATACAAATGGGCTTCTATACTGTTCCCATAAACAGCAACTGTATTCTCGGCAGTTTCGTTGAAGCCGCCGCTGCCCACCAGCGCGATCATGCTGGTGCCGGCTCCGCTTTTCGTTACATACATCTGTGCCTGCTCCGCAGAATACCGGTCAAAATAGGCAGGGAAAATGCAATCCACTTCTCCTGCCTGAAGCGCGGCTCTCATTTGGACAGCATCAGCGTAAGCCACCGGCTCAAAATCAAGCGATGCGTTAAACAAGCAGTTTTCTGCAAGACTGAGAAATTCACTCAGGGCACCAGTCAGTTCCCCGGTAGCTTCGTCTTTGTCACAATAGGCCAGATAATCATCCAAATAGCCGACACGGATTTTTCCATGTTCCTGCAGCCAGTTCAAATCATCAGTCGGTACACTCTTGCTCACGTTATTGCTCAGGTACTTACGGTGCAATCCTTCATTGTAGTATTTGTTGGAGATCAAAAGCAGGTTCATGGCATTGTCCAGTTCCGCTTTCAAATCCGGACGCTCTAAATTGATAGCAAAATAGAAATCAGAGCCGCCGATGCGAACTACGGGAATCGTACTTCCATAGCCATAAGAGTCAACGGCAACAACGGCGTCAATCTCTCCATTTTCCATCTGCCCGACCATGGCATCATCACCATAGCCAGGAACAATCTCCACATGAATGCCATTCTTCTCTGCCCACTCCCGGAACATATCCTCTTGAATGCTTCCCGCATTGACACCAACGCGCTTCCCGTTGAGGGTGGAAAGGTCTGCCTGATCAATGGAGGAATTTTGATTGCTGACGAACAGATAGTAGCCCTCAGTACCCATGGCATAAGAGGAAAACAGCATCTCGCTTTCTCGCTCCGGGGTATAGGACACATCACTCAATATGTCGATTTCTCCCGCTTTCAGCATTTCCAGCAGTTCCGGCCAGGTGCCTTCCACATACTCATATTTCCAGCCAGTGTAGGCGGCAATGTCCTGCTGATAATCGTAGCCATAGCCGCTCATGTGCCCATTTGCGTCCTTAATATTGAACGGACAAGGGTAGAAGCCCACCCGCACCGTCTTTTGCTCCGTCTCAGCCGCCATTGCTGTAATCGGACATAATGACACCAAAATGAGGAAAAAGCAGAGAATCCTCGCTGTAGTTTTAGTTATCAACTGCGTGATATCACACTTACTATTTTTCATTTCCTATATTCCCTTCTTTGATCAGGCTTCAATGCGTTATTCCCATTATATCACCCTACACGTTTCCAAACAACAAAAAAAGCCCCGGAAATCAACGATTTCCAGGGTCTTTTCCTTATGGACCTGGCGGGAATCGAACCCGCGTCCGAAAGCCTGTCCATTCAGGCATCTCCCATCACAGTCATTCTTTTCACATTCCCTCCAACTGACGCCGGATGACAGGCTGCAGTTTTCAGTAGCTTCATAAAATCTTTTCTCTCCGCAAAGCTTTGGAGAAAAAGTGCCCCGCTAAGTTTGATGCCGTTATCTGAGATGCGGGAATCTCAGACAGCGACAGCTGCCATTAGGCAGCGCAAGCGATTGTATCGTCTGCGTTTAAATTTAATTCCAGGTTGATGACGCGGTCCCGGGGCCGCGGATGGCTTCCCAAACTTCAAGACCCCCGTCGAAACCAGTACAAGCCCGAAGAATTGTATGGTTCTGAGAGAAATCTCTGTACACAGACTCATAAATCTACTTTAGTATATATGCAAATACTCCAAATGTCAAGTACTGTTTTGCAATTCCTTTTACTGAAGATTTCTCACCTTGAAATCACGTTCTGCTTCCCTGCGCTGGTCTTTTTTTGCAATATCCTGTCTCTTATCAAACAGTTTTTTACCTTTTGCCAGACCGATTTCTACCTTTACCAGGCTGTTGCTGAAGTAAACCTGCAGAGGTACCAGAGTATAGCCCTTCTCTGCAATCTTCCCTTTCAATTTGCGGATTTCATATTTGTGAAGCAGCAGCTTCTTTACTCGCAGCGGGTCTTTATTGAAAATATTTCCTTTCTCATATGGGCTGATGTGCATTCCATAGATAAACACTTCTTCATGTTCAATCCGGATAAATGATTCCTTGATACTGCACTTGCCCATACGGAGAGATTTTACCTCTGTGCCGCACAGCTCAATCCCGGCTTCAATATGATCCTCGATAAAATAATCATGATATGCCTTTTTATTGTTTGCGATCAGGCGGCTGCCTTTTTCTTTCGCCATAACATTTCCTCCCTTTCCTGCTCCTATGACGGAATGATACAAAAGTCAATACTTTTTGTATTCATATCAACTCCTGTCACTTGAATCCGAACGGTATCCCCCAGATGATAGGTCTTTCCAAAATCCTGTCCTCTCAGACAATAGTTTTGCTCGTCAAATTCATAATAATCATCCATCATGCTGCTGACATGTACCAGCCCTTCCACCGTATTGGGTAATTCCACATATAATCCCCATCCTGTAACACCGGATATCACTCCCTGATACTGTCTGCCAATATTCTGTTCCATATATTCTGCTTTTTTCAGCTTCACGGTCTCCCGTTCCACTTCCTCTGCCCTTCGTTCCAGCATACTGGACTTCAGAGCTACATCCTCCAGAATATGTGCATAAAACATTTTTTTCTCATCATTCATTCTTCCCCGAATCGTGTCTTTAATAATCCGATGAATCTGAAGATCCGGATACCGACGGATTGGTGATGTAAAATGACAATAATGCTTAGCTGCCAGTCCAAAATGTCCGCTGCATCCTGTGGTGTATCTGGCCTGCTTCATAGAACGAAGCAGCAGACGGCTGATCAGTGGTTCAGCCGGATCCCCTTCGATAGAATGCAGAATCTCCTGAATCTCCAGCGGAGTGATTTCTTCATGGGATTTTTTCACCGGTATCTGCTGATTCCGGATAAATGTCAGGACCTTTTCCATTTTGTCCGGATCCGGATTCTCATGAGTCCGATAAACGAAAGGAATCTCCCTGTCACAATACTCTCTGGCAACGGTCTCATTTGCCAGAAGCATAAAATCCTCAATAATCCGGGTTGCCACATTCTGCTCATATGCCCGGATTTCCACTGGTCTTCCCATCTCATCCAGATATACCTTACTTTCCGGAAAATCAAAGTCAATGGAACCTCTCTGTGTTCTGTTTTTCCGCAGCAGGGCAGAAAGATCTTTCATGTGATGGAACAGAGGAACCAATTCCTGATACTCTCTGCGCAGTTCTTTATCACCTTCCAGAATTCCTTTCACTGCTGTGTAAGTCATTCTTCGATTGACACAGATTACCGTCTCAGCAATTTTATGACTGATTATTTTTCCGCTGCTGTCGATATCCATCAGACAACTGAGTGTGAGACGGTCCACCCCCTGGTTAAGAGAACAGATTCCATTGGAAAGACGGGGCGGCAGCATGGGTATGACACGGTCTACCAGATATACACTGGTTCCCCGTTTCAAAGCCTCACGATCCAGGGCACTGCCCGCCTGTACATAATTGCTGACATCTGCAATATGTACACCCAGATGATAAATATTTCCTTCTTTGGTCAGAGAAATACCATCATCCAGATCCTTGGCATCTTCCCCGTCAATCGTCACCACCGTCCAGTCACGAAGATCCATACGTCCCTGAAAATCTCCTTCAATCACTCCATCCGGTACACGTTCTGCCTGATTCATCGCTTTAACCGGAAAATCCATAGGGAGTTCATAGGATCTGGCAATGGAAAGAACATCAATGCCGGGCTGTCCGGATTTACCTAAAATTTCCTGAATCCTTCCTTCCGGATTCCTGTTCTTTCCCCCGTATGTGGTAATTTTCGCCACCACCTTAGCTCCATCAGCAGCCCCCTGCGTATGCTCCTTCGGGATAAAAATATCACTCTGCACTTTTGCATTATCCGGAATAACAAATCCATAATTCTGGCTTTTTTCAAATGTTCCGACCACTTCTGTGATTCCATGTCCCAGAATCTGAACCACAACACCTTCCCGGCGGCTTCCGTTTTTCTCCGGCTTCAGACGAATCTGTACCCGATCCTGATGAAAGGCATACATGGTATCCTCTTCCTGGATAAAAACATCTTCCTCCTGTCCTTCCACCTCGACAAAACCAAATCCGCGCGAGTTAGCTATAAATGTTCCCTCCAGCAGCTGCTCTTCTTTTACTTCCACTGAGGATCTCACTTTTTCATACTTTCCCTTACGGACACAGATCTTACCTTCTGCCTCCAGTTCATCAAGGACATAAAACAGATCCTGTCTCTTTCCTTTCGGAATCTGAAGCAGCATGGCTATATCTTTTGCTCTCATGGGATGATAATCCTTATGAGATACAAATTCCAATATCAGTTTTTTCCTGTTTTTTAACTGTTTTTTATTCATGTTTCCCTTTCTGTCTTATCTCCTTTCAAAATAGAACCCTGCTTTGCAGGATTCTCCGCCTGCGGCGGGTTGCTTTCAGCAACATATTCATTACCGCCGCAGTGCGATCCTGCCCGGAGGGCTTATCATATAGGAAAGTCGGAGGACTTTCCTATATGATAAAAACACCCCTGTATTTTTGTACAGGAGTGTTTTGTCAAAGGCTTTATAATATTCGGTACTTAGAAATTCATATTTAAAACAACAGCAAGTACCATAAACAGAACCGCCATGGTCTTTGTTGCCAATACTAACTTTCCTTCCATAGAACGACCCTTATTGCGTCCCCAGTACGTATCTGCCATACCGGAAATTGCACCAAGACCCTTCTGTTTACCTTCCTGCATCAAAACGACAACTGTCAGACCTATACAATCAATAACAAAGATTATTGTTAATACGATACGCAAAATTTCCATCATTACACCTCCCATGGTCAACCTAAATCATTGTACCATAGGGATTGGAATATTTCAACATTTTTCTTCTCTTTCACCGTATTTTATTTCGAACGGATTTTCATATTCAGCCACCTGTCCAAGATATTCTTCTATGCGAAGAAGCTGGTTGTATTTGCTTGTTCTTTCCGTCCGGCAAGGTGCACCTGTTTTGATCTGCCCGGCATTACAGGCCACTGCAAGATCAGCGATAAAAGTATCTTCTGTCTCTCCGGAACGATGAGAAATCACCGCGGTATATCCATGATGCTGAGCTTCACAGACGGCATCCATTGCCTCCGTCAGAGTTCCGATCTGATTCACTTTAATCAGTATGCTGTTAGCTGCATGGAGACGCAGTCCGCAATTCAGTCTTTTTGGATTAGTTACAAAAAGATCATCTCCTACAAGCTGCACACGGTCTCCCAGTTTTTTCGTCATGGACACCCAGCCTTCCCAGTCCTCTTCCTGCAGTCCATCTTCAATAGATACAATCGGATACTGACTGATCAGGGTGTCATAAAATTCTACCATTTCTTCCGATGTACGGTAAATCTCTTCCCCCGCCATTTTACTTTCACCGGGAAAAAAGTATTTTCCCGCATCCTCATCAAAGAGTTCGCTGGCAGCTGCATCCAGTGCAAATACAATGTCATCTCCCGGCTGATAACCTGCCATCCGAACGGCCTCACTCATCAGATCCAATGCCTCCTGTGCACTTTTCAGATTGGGGGCAAATCCACCTTCATCTCCAACCGATATGGAAAGTTTTCTGTGCTTGAGAATTATTTTCAATCGCTGATACACTTCTGCACACATGCGAAGTCCCTCCTGAAAACAGCAGGCACCTGTAGGCATAATCATAAATTCCTGAAAATCCAGGGTATTATCGGCATGTTTAGCTCCATTGATGATATTCATCATGGGCACAGGCATTCTTTTACTGTGAACTCCCCCCAGATACTGAAAAAGCGGAATCCTCAGCGCCTGTGCCGCAGCACGGGCCGCTGCAAGCGAAACTCCAAGAGTAGCATTAGCCCCCAGACTGCTTTTGTTATCCGTGCCATCTTCCTCCTGAAGAATCCGATCAATATACGACTGGTTCAAAACATTTTCACCAACAATTCTATCTGCCAGCCTCGTATTTACATTCTTTACTGCCTGCTGTACCCCCAGGCCGCCATAGCGCTCCTGTCCATCCCGCAGTTCAACTGCCTCGTATTTTCCTGTAGAAGCCCCGGAGGGAACCATCGCCCTTCCCGTATAACCTTCTATCCCCATAACCCCTTCACCAACAGTAACCTCCACCTCAACCGTGGGATTCCCTCTGGAGTCAAGGACTTCTCTCGCGTAAACACGGCGAATTGGTAAATACCTGTACATACAGTACCTCCATTAAAATATACTTTTACAACAGATAGTATGGGATAAAATTTTGAAAATATACTTATTTATGTTTCTTTTGGAAGGTGGACGGAAACTGCATATCATTTTTTCAGAAGCATTGGGGAAAGCGAGTCCGAAAATATGCACTTAGCAAGACTTTGGCGCGAAGGCTCTCCTGAGCGTCAATTAGTCGCGCTTAGTGCATAGTTGAGGAGGAGCGGCCTGCTTCTGAAAAATACCAGAGATTCTCCGTCCCTGTTCAAAAAAAACCCTGAGAACTACTATGTGTATTTCCCAGGGTTTTGTGTAAACATTTATGCTTTATTTGATCAGCAGTGATTTTCCTGTCATTTCTGCCGGCTGTTCCATTCCCATCAGTTCGATCAGGGTCGGGATGATGTCTGCCAGGCATCCGCCTTCTCTCAGTTTGTATGCAGGGTCTGCATTTACAAGGATGAACGGTACCGGATTGGTTGTGTGAGCGGTAAACGGCTCGCCGGTCTCGTAGTCTACCAGCTGTTCTGCATTACCGTGGTCAGCACAGATAAACATCTGTCCGTTTACTTCCTTGATGGCTTCAACGGCTTTTCCTACACACTCATCAACAGCTTCTACAGCTTTAATTGCTGCATCTTCCACACCGGTATGTCCTACCATATCCGGATTTGCGAAGTTGATGATAATCACATCATATTTATCGGACTTGATTGCTTCTACCAGTTTGTCACATACTTCGTATGCACTCATCTCCGGTTTCAGGTCGTAAGTAGCAACTTTCGGAGACTTAACAAGAATTCTGTCCTCTCCTTTGTTAGGTTCTTCAATACCACCATTGAAGAAGAAAGTTACATGAGCATATTTCTCTGTTTCAGCAATACGTGCCTGAGTCATATTGTGAGCTGCAAGATATTCACCAAATGTATTCTTAATCTCCTGTTTGTGGAAAGCTACGATTTTGTTTGGAATCGTCTCATCGTAATCTGTAAAGCATACATAGGTCAGATCCAGTCTCTTTTCTCTTTCAAATCCCTTGAAATCGTCGTCACAGAATGCTCTTGTGATTTCACGGGCACGGTCAGGACGGAAGTTAAAGAATACGACAGAGTCTTTATCCTGAATGGTTGTTACCGGTTTTCCGTCTTTTTCAATAACAGTCGGAAGTACGAATTCGTCTGTCTTGTCATCATCATAAGATGCCTGTACAGCCTCAGCTGCATCGGTACCTTTTACGCCGATACCTTTTGTCAGAGCTTTATATGCCAGCTCTACACGATCCCAGCGGTTATCTCTGTCCATTGCATAGTAACGACCGGAAACAACACCGATTTCACCTACTCCAATTTCTTTCATCTTTGCCTGCAGGGCTTCAATAAAGCTCTTTCCGGAAGCCGGCGGTGTATCACGTCCGTCCAGGAAGCAATGCACATAAACTTTTTCCAGTCCTTCTTTTTTAGCCAGTTCCAGCAGACCATACAGATGAGTGTTATGGCTGTGAACACCACCATCAGAAAGAAGTCCCATAAAATGAAGGGATGAATGATTGTCTTTTGCATTTTTTACTGCTTTCAGCAGTGCTTCATTTTTAAAGAAATCTCCATCCTGAATCTCTTTGGTAATTCTGGTAAGTTCCTGATATACAATACGACCTGCACCCATGTTCAGATGTCCTACCTCAGAGTTTCCCATCTGTCCTTCCGGAAGACCTACAGCCATACCACTGGCATTTCCTTTAACAAAAGGACACTGAGATTTGAGCTGATCCATCACCGGAGTCTTTGCCTCGCATACTGCATTGGCTTCGCAGGTATCATTCAATCCATATCCATCTAAAATCATCAAAACGGTTGGTTTTTTACTCATGATTTCCTCCTCTAATATACACGTCCCGGCACTCAAAGGCCGGACATTCATCATCTGGCACATTCTTAATAAAAACTGCACTACACTTATTGTAACAGAAAAACAAATTTTTTCAAGCATTTGCCCCGGGGATTTTTATATTTTCCCCGGGGCAATTTAAATGTATTAGAGATATTTTCTCATTGCTGCTTCTACAACGTGTCCAACCAGTACGGATGTGGTTACGCTTCCAACTCCGCCAGGTACCGGTGTGATAGCATCAACGATCGGCTCTACTGCTGCATAATCTACATCTCCGCAAAGTTTTCCTTCTGCATTTACGTTGATTCCTACGTCGATGATGGTCTGTCCTTCGCTTACATATTCTGCGCCTACTACACCTGCACGACCTGCTGCTACGATTACAATATCAGCCTCTTTTACTACAGACGGCATATCAACTGTCTTTGTATGGCAAATGGTAACCGTTGCATTTTTCTTAACAAGCATCATTGCTGCAGGTTTTCCAACTACAAGGCTGCGGCCTACAACAACAGCTTTTTTACCTGTGCAGTCGATTCCATAATAGTCCAGAATTTCCATACATGCCTGTGGTGTACATGGCGGGAAACCTACCTGTTTTCCGGTAAATACGCCGCTCATGGAGCCGTCAGTCATACAGTCAACGTCTTTTGCCGGATCCAATGCATTTTCAATTACGGACTGATTCAGATGTTTTGGAAGCGGACGGAATAAAAGTACGCCATGAATGCTGTCATCTTTATTTACTTTATCGATTGTTTCCAGAAGTTCTTCCTGTGAAACATCTTCCGGAAGGAGGAATTTTACGCATTCTACACCGAGAGTCTCGCAGCGTTTGGTAGCTCCTCTTTCATAAGAAATATCACTTCCGTTCTCACCTACACGGATAATTCCCAGAGTAGGATTGATTCCTTTTTCTTTTAAAGCAGCTACATTTGCTTTGATTCTTTCGTTCAGTGCTGCGGTTACTTCTTTTCCTAATAACTGTTTTGCCATTTTGTTGTTCCTCCTTATTTCAGTCTGCCCAGGACACTGTCAAATACTTCATCTGCGATTTTTGTGTATTTTTCCAGCATTGCATCACATTTTGCATTCAGTTCTTCTGCATACTCTCTGTTCTGCATAGATTTGGTATTGATATATACATTCAGGCTGGCACCTTTCAGTGCTGCTTTACAGAATGCCACACCTACGCCGGCATCACTGATTGCCAGAGCGGAACCTTTTGCAGCAAACTCAACGATAATGTCAATGGCCTCACAGCATTTTTCCATGATTTCCATCGGTACAGAACATGCATCTTTCAGCACGATTTCCATCACTCTTGCTTTTTCAGCTTTTTCTTCTTCCGTTGCACGCGGCATGCCATATGCTTTGGAAAGCGGCTCAAATACTTCTGCATCTCTCTCGATCAGACGAAGAAGTTCAGCCTGCAGCTTGTCAGACTTTGCTTTCAGCTCCCACATTTCTTCTTCTACATCTGCATATTTTTTCTTACCAACGGTCAGGCTGCCTACCATATTGCCCAGCGCGGTTCCGATTGCGCCAACCAGAGCAGATGCTCCGCCGCCGCCCGGTACCGGAGCTTTGGAAGCCAGTACTTCAACAAATTCATTACATGGTACGGTTGAAAATCCCATTGTTACCAATCTCCTTTATCAAGATTTCCCCGGGGAAAATGTAAAAATCCCCGGGGCAATTGAAACTAAAATCTAGAACAGTCCAGTGATCTTTCCTGTCTCGTCTACATCAATTTTCTCTGCAGCCGGTACTTTTGGAAGTCCAGGCATGGTCATGATCTCGCCGGTCAGTGCTACGATGAAGCCCGCTCCTGCAGAAATCTTCAGGTTACGTACGGTTACTTCGAAGTCTGTCGGTGCTCCCAGTTTGGTCTGGTCATCGGTCAGACTGTACTGTGTCTTAGCTACACAGATCGGGCAGTTTCCAAATCCCAGAGCTTCCAGCTGTTTTGCCTGTTTCTGAGCATTTGCTGTCAGGACTACTTTCTTACCGCCGTAGATCTTCTGAACGATCTGGTTCAGTTTGTCTTCGATGGAGCCTTCCAGTTCATAGGAATAGGTGAAGTCGTTTGGTTCTTCTACCAGACGGATCACTTCTTCTGCCAGTTTCACGCCGCCTTCGCCGCCTTTTGCCCATACTTCGGACAGAGCAACGTTAACGCCCAGTTCTTTACATTTTGCTTCTACCAGGTCAAGTTCTGCCTTGGTATCGGTCGGGAATGCATTGATAGCAACGACGCATGGCAGTTTGTATACATTCTTGATGTTGCTTACGTGTTTCAGCAGGTTCGGCATACCTTTTTCCAGAGCTTCCAGATTTTCATTGTTCAGGTCTGCTTTTGCAACGCCGCCGTTGTATTTCAGTGCACGTACAGTAGCAACGATAACAACTGCATTCGGTTTCAGGCCTGCCATACGGCATTTGATATCCAGGAACTTCTCAGCACCCAGGTCTGCGCCGAATCCGGCTTCTGTGATGGCATAGTCAGCCAGTTTCAGAGCCATCTTGGTTGCGGTTACGGAGTTACATCCGTGAGCGATGTTTGCGAATGGTCCGCCGTGAACGATTGCCGGTACATGCTCCAGTGTCTGAACCAGGTTTGGTTTCAGGGCATCTTTCAGAAGTGCTGTCATAGCGCCTTCTGCGTGCAGGTCATGTGCGGTAACCGGTTTCTGCTCAGATACTTTACCATATGTATAACCGATGATGATGCGGCCCAGTCTTTCTTTCAGGTCGTTGATGTCGCTTGCCAGACACAGAACTGCCATGATCTCGGAAGCAACAGTGATATCATAACCGTCTTCTCTCGGCATACCGTTGGTTCTTCCGCCCAGTCCGTCTACCACATTACGAAGCTGACGGTCGTTCATGTCAACGCAGCGTCTCCATGTGATCTTTCTCGGGTCGATGTTCAGTTCATTGCCCTGGAAGATATGGTTGTCGATCATAGCTGCCAGCAGGTTGTTGGCTGCACCGATGGCATGGAAGTCACCGGTAAAGTGCAGGTTGATATCTTCCATCGGAACTACCTGAGCGTATCCGCCGCCGGCTGCTCCGCCTTTTACACCGAAAACAGGTCCCAGAGATGGCTCACGAAGAGCAACCATAACTTTTTTGCCCAGTTTCTGCATACCGTCTGCCAGACCTACGGTTGTCGTTGTTTTTCCTTCACCTGCCGGTGTAGGATTGATGGCGGTAACCAGGATCAGTTTGCCATTGGGAGCATCAGATTCTTTCAGCAGATTGTAGTCAATTTTTGCTTTGTATTTTCCGTACTGCTCCAGGTATTTGTCGTCGATACCTGCTTTCTCAGCGATCTGAGTGATTGGCAACATTTCGCACTCCTGTGCAATTTCAATGTCTGATTTGTAACCCATATTACATACCTCCTTTTATTCAAACGGCTTCCTCGCCGTAAGATACATAATCTATCTCACCGCTTTCTGAGATACAGTGCTTTCTGTAACAAAGCGGGTAAGAACACTCTGATATAAAATAGATACCAGAATAGAATTGGCAACTACCAGAGCTGCCGTCTGAATGGTTCTTGTGGTGTACAATACAGACCATGGAGTTCCATAGTAAATATGAAGTCCTACGGTTGTAAATCCAAGAGAACCAATCAATCCATGGACAACTGCCATAGAGGCAATTTTCCATGTGTTCAGTCTGTCATGAAATACATATTTTTTCATCACAGCCGGAATTACGCCTGTAAGAACAGATGTAACCAAAATCAATGGATTAGGAGCATAGCCCTGCATCAAACATCCCAGCAGATCAGATGCCCCTCCGCAGATACCGCCTACCAGTGGTCCAAACCAAAGTCCGGACAGCATGATCGGTGTGGCACTTACGGTAAATCGAAGTGTCGTTCCAATGTTGATCACCAGTACTCTGGCCAACACAAGATTCATTGCAATTAATACACCTGCATAAACGACAGTTTTAATATTCAGTTTTTTCATGAGTTTCTCTCCTTTTAACCGGCATAGTAGTTTACTACACCAAAGGCAGAGGATATACTCTCTGAATCTATCTTCAATGCAGTAGCGGACGCAACATTGAATCGTGGAAAAATTTCACGGTTTCCTTCGTCCACAGGCAACTTCCCATCCTGTGACACTTTACGCGCAATGTTTACTCTACTAATTTTACACATCAGTGATTCCTTTCTGACCGTGTAATGCCTTATACTATTCTATTTTGCCAGTGCTTTTAACATATTGATGGATATGTCACCCACCACAGCCATGTCCTCCGCCTGAAAAGCAACGGGAAAATTATCGGAGAACAAAATCTGCGAAGATGGAGGAAATTCCTCATCCCCCTCCCACAAAATCATCTGGAGACGATATCCGTCCAGAAATTCAAATTCATAAGATATATCTCCATGATTCAGAGGTACTGCACCAATGGTCTCCATGGCTTTGCGAAACTGTTCCTGTCTGTTTCCAAATCCATACGCCAGCCGCATGATGCACCGTCCGGTAAACTGTTTCAGATAAACCGAACCCCAGGGGGCTTCCCGGTATGTAATGAATTTTCCGGTAGAAATGGCTGCATTTCCTTCTACCAGATACCGGAGAACCAATATTCTCGCATTTGCCGCCTCCTCCAGAGGATAATAACCAATACGCTCTTCCGGTATATGATGTACTTCATATTCCGGATAACGAATCTGATATGTCACCCCCATCAGACGAAGCGTAAAAACTCTTTGTTCCGGATCATAAGGAATCCCGGTTCGCTGACTAATCTCCTTTGGATCACTTTTCTGAAATATTTCCAGATAGTGTTCATAAGGTATTCTCTCTTTACTGTCTTTCTCATACTGCAATTCCATAGTCAAATCTCCCTGATTCATAACTATTCTGTACCTTCATAGTTACGTGATTCTTATATTACCGAAATCACTGCTGTACCACAGACGGGAACATGTCTGCATCCGTATGCGGAATAAAGCAGGCAGCCACAAACTCGTCCATATATCCCGGAACGGTACTCAGTTCCAGATAAGTCATATTGGCTGCGACCTCATAAGTTTTTCTCTCCGCCTCTTTTGAGAGAAGCATCGTGTAGGCTCCGGACAAGGAAGAATTCCCAATGTAATGGAACATCTCCATCGGAATATCCGGGAACATACCGATTGTTACAGCATTTTTCATGTTGATACCACTTCCGATACCACCTGCGACATATACATTTTCTATCATGGAGATGTCGAAATCCAGTGAACTGAGCATGGTTCTTATTGCGGAGAAAATAGCTCCTTTTGCACGGATAAAGTTATCGATATCTACTTCTGTAATCTCGACATCTTTATGTGCACCGGCTTCTTCTTCAAATGCCAGCACATAACTGCCCATTCCATACTTGTCACGGCGGACTCTTCTTCCCTCACGCACAAATTTTCCTTTGGGATTGATGATGCCGGTGGTAAACAATTCACTGATTACATCAATAATACCTGATCCACAAAGCCCGATCGGTTTCTGTCCATCCTCACCGATCACTGAGTACGCAGGCTCCATAGTTTCTTTGTCAATCGTACACGCCTCAATGGCACCATCCGTTGCACGCATACCACAGCTGATATCTCCGCCTTCAAAGGCAGGTCCGGCGGAACATGCACAGCTCATCATAAAGTCTGAATTACCAAAGACAAGTTCTCCATTGGTACCCAGATCGATAAATAATGAGAACTCCGGTTTATTCCAGATCATGCTGACCAGTGTTCCTGCAGTAATATCCCCGCCCACATAACTTCCAATATTCGGTGCGATGATAATATGAGCATCCGGGTTAATGGATATGCTCAAATCTCTCGCATACAGGGAATTAGTTTTAAAGAAAGTAGGAATATACGGCTCCATACGAACCGGTTCTGCATTCACTCCGGCAAATAAATGATTCATCGTGGTATTGCCCGCCACACACATGCGATAAATCCGTTCCTTTTTAAATCCTGCCGAACGGCACATCTGTGCGATCATAGGATTGATGGTTTCCTCAATCACAGCTTTCTGAAGCTTTTGCCTTCCACCCGGTTTTGTTGATTCAATAATCCGGTTGATAACGTCTGCTCCAAAACGGATCTGACCATTTCCGGAAGATGCTTTACCCAGAATTTCTCCCGTCAACATATCAACCAACAGTGCGGATACTGTGGTGGTACCGATGTCAATGGCAATGCCTCCGGCAACCACTTTCTCATCTTTTGGAAATACATCATATATGAAAAGACTGCCTGCATCTGACTTACCGGCAAGACACTGAATGGAAAAATCACTTTCCCTCAGTACCTCTGCAAGCTTCCGAATAACAGTGTAGGTAAGTCTGATCATCGGTGCACCTGTCTGCTTTCTCAGAGCCCGCACCAGACGTTCATTATCCGGCATCGTATCATCAAGGGAAGGAATATCCATGGAAACTGTCAGTATCTCCATATCATTCTTCAGTTCAATGCCGGCTTCTTCCACATCCCGCTTCGCATTCTGGAAAATAGCAATCTCCTCCGGAGAACTCAGGTCAGCTACTTTCATACGGCTGCGATACGCAGATGCGATATCCGGCACTTCCACCTCAATATCACTTTCTACTTTACTACAGCAGGACAATCTCCACCCCTGTGCATATTCTTCCTCAGATATATGTCTTGTTCTGGGAGAATCCAGGGTTCCTTTCAGTAATTTCACCCTGCACTTTCCGCAGGATCCATTACCGGAACAGGGAGCATCAATTGCCACATTCGTTTTTCTGGCCACATCCAGAAGATTTTCCTCGTCTGCCGCATATCCTTCTACGGCATCACCATTTTCAAAACGGAACGTTACTTTGTACATGACTTAGCCTCTCTTTTCATAATACCTGTGTACGACATAGAAATTTTTTACATATATGTCTTACATTACCATACCACATTTTGTAGAAATCGTCAATAAATTCAAACCCAATCGAAAAAAGGATCCTGCACAAATACAGAATCCTTTTCTTTCCTATTATTTATCTCTTTCTTCCAGTATTTCCAGAAGATCTTTGTAATCACTCTGGGTGGCATGGGCATTGGTTGATACTTTCTTATGAAGATTTACCGCTGCTGTGGACTTGGCAATCGGCTGAACCGTACCGGCTCCTGCCACACATCCTCCCGGACACGCCATTCCTTCCAGCAGATATCCGTTGTATTTTCCAGCTTTTGCCATCGTCAGGAGTTTTCTGCAGTTATCCAGACCTTCCGCACTTTCTACTTTTACCTCACGGTCAGGATACAGTTCTTTAATACAATTTACCACAGCATTTGCCACGCCGCCGCTTACCGCAAATCCACGGCCATCTCCGCTGGCTCCATGCATGGCATCGGTTTCCTCCAGCTTGGTGAAATCAACATCTTTTGCCTCAAACATACCCATAACTTCTTCAAATGTCAGGACAAAATCAATATCGCTGCGAATGGATGTCCTGCTGGCTTCCAGTTTCTTCGCCGCACATGGTCCGATAAATGCCACTTTACAGCCCGGATGTTTCTTTTTGATCAGACGGCCTGTCAGAACCATCGGTGTCAATGCCATGGAAATGCATTTGCTCTGTTCAGGGAACATTTTCTTTGCCATCATAGACCATGCCGGACAACAGGATGTAGCCATGAAAGGAAGTTTTTCCGGTACTTCTTCGATGAAATCTTTTGCTTCTTCAATGGTACACAGGTCAGCACCGATCGCTACTTCCACAACGTCTGTAAATCCAAGCGCCTGGAATGCAGATCTGATTTTACCCGGAGTCAGTTTTGGTCCGAACTGTCCTGCCACTGCAGGTGCGATTGCCGCGTAAACCGGTGTATCACTCTTAATTGCCTGTATTGTCTGGAAAATCTGGGCTTTATCCGCAATTGCTCCAAATGGACAGTTTGCCAGACACATACCGCAGGAAACACATTTTTCCTGATCAATATCCGCACGACCGTATTCATCAGAACCGATTGCATTCATTCCACACGCTTTTGCACAGGGTCTCTCCAGTTTCACGATTGCATGGTAAGGACAGACACTGACACATTTTCCACATTTGATACATTTTTCCTGATCAATCACGGATTTTCCATTCTTAAAACTGATGGCACCTTTAGGACAGACTTCTTTACAGGGATGAGCCAGACAGCCCTGGCAGGCATCCGTCACACGTACTTCATTATCCGGGCAGGCATGGCAGGCAAACTTGATTACATTGATCAGCGGCGGCTGATAATACTTCTCCGGCTGTACACATTCCTCAGCACCTGTGGATACCGGTGCATGTTCTGAGGGTTTTCTGAGATTAAGTCCCATAGCCAGACGCATTCTCTCTTTCACAATGGCACGCTCCAGAAATACACTCTCCCGATAGGTAGAAACCTCTCCCGGGATAACACGATAAGGAATCAATTCCATCTGAGACAGATCACCATCTTTATAATCATAAGAAAGACGTGCAATCTCAGCAAATACTCGTTTTCTGATATCATTGACGGATGTATAAATACCTCTCATTCTTTCTTCCAAATTCCTTTCATTTGTAATTTACGACTTCGCTCGAACTTTATTATAAAGAAATTTCTTCAGCCATGCAATATCAGGAAAGCGGATTTTTGTTTTTAAACAAAAACAAAAGGGTGACTGGGGGACGGGTTCGGGGTCACTATTCGTGACCCCGAACCCGTCCCCCAGTCACCACCCCCAGTCACCTTGATCAATCACTGGTATCCAGTCCTTTTTCCTGTTCTTTCTGGATTTCCGGGAAAGCGGAAAGCATTGGTTTCTCATCTTTTCCTTTGATTTTTCTATCCACATAGTTTTTTGTAATACGCATAACAACCGGAGACAGAGCCAGCACACCAATCAGGTTGGGGATAGCCATCATTCCGTTGAATGTATCTGACAAATCCCATGCAAGATCCAGTTTCATAGTTGCTCCAAAGAGGATAAATACAATAAAAATCGCACGGTATACAACGGTGGATCTGGAACCAAACAGATACTCGAAAGCTTTTGTACCGTAATGACTCCAGCCAAGTACAGTTGAGAAGGCAAACAGTAAAATCGCAATGGCTATAAATGCAGGTCCTGCACTGCCAAATACGGTTGCAAATGCTTCACCAACCAGAGCAGATCCTTCCGCTGAACTGATCACAGCACCTGTTTCCAGATCAACCAGTCCGGAAGAAAGAACAGTGAATGCAGTCAGTGTACATACAATGATGGTATCTGCAAATACTTCAAAGATTCCCCACATACCCTGACGAACAGGCTCTTTTACGTTAGAGCTGGAGTGAACCATTACAGAAGAACCAAGACCGGCTTCATTGGAGAATACTCCTCGTTTCATACCCCAGGTAATTGCCATTTTTACACCGGAACCTACAATACCGCCGCCAACTGCTTTTAAAGCAAAGGCTCCTTTGAAAATTGCAGAGAATACTGATCCAAACTGATCAATGTTCAGTATACATACAACAAGTGCACCGATAATATATACAATAGCCATAAATGGTACCAGTTTTTCTGTTACGGAAGCAATTCTCTTAATTCCTCCCAGAATAACCAGACCTGCCAACACCATCAGTACAATACCTGTAACAATGCTCGGTATTCCAAAAGCCGCTTTCATATTGCCGGCAATGGAATTGATCTGGCTCATATTTCCAATACCAAAAGAAGCCAGAAGACAGAACAAAGCGAACAATATGGCTAAAACAGTACCTATCTGTTTACATCCCTTTCTGGCACCGAGACCGTCACGAAGGTAATACATGGCACCTCCGCTCCATTCACCTTTTTCATTTTTTTTGCGGTAATAAATACCGAGTACATTTTCTGAATAGTTTGTCATCATTCCGAAAAACGCTACGATCCACATCCAGAAAATTGCTCCGGGGCCACCGGCAATCAATGCAGATGCAACACCCACAATATTTCCGGTACCGATTGTTGCTGCCAGTGCCGTACACAGCGACTGGAACTGAGAAATCGACTGGTCATTCTCCCCCGTATGCTTTGTAATGTGCTTATCCGTGAAAATACTGCCCAGTGTGTGTTTCATCCAATAGCCAAAATGAGACAGCTGGAATACTTTTGTTAACAGTGTCATCAGAATACCGGTTCCAATGAGAAGAACCAGCATGGGAATCCCCCAGACAAAGTTATTCACAATGCCATTGATTTTTGCGATCATTTCAATCATAATATCTCTCCTCTTCTTTCCTCCGTATAAAACAACAAATGATCAACTTATGTAACAGAATCGTTATGAAAATAAAAAAGTAAGCGATACGCTTACCTCTATATCCATTCTATTCTTCATCCTGTAAAACATGACTGCCTATATCGGGTTGCATACGTAACACACCAGTACTCACCCCTTTGTAAGCATCCAGCACTCTTTATCATTTGAAGTTTTACTTTATTGGTATAAATTATCACAGTGATAACGAATTGTCAAGGAAAAATGTTTAGGAGAATGTTTTTTGTTTGTACGGAAAGGTACGGAGAATCCCTGGTATTTTTCAGAAGCAGCCCCGGTGAGCACCAAAGAGCACTCACCGGGGCTGCGAAGCAGTCAATATTACAGCTGCAGATAGGAGTCTGCATACAGAGTATTGTTTTTGAATACGTCACAGGATTTGATGGTTTCCATCAGACGCAGGTCACATGGGTTAACAATTGCAGATGTAAGACCCTGCATCATAGCCATAGCAACCAGAGCGGAATCCATGATCGGACGGATGTTTTTCGGCATACCGTTGGAGTTGTTGGACAGACCACCGGTAGAGTTCAGACCCATATCGCTGAACATTTTGATAGCTTCCAGTACTTCCATCTGTTTGTCCTGCATTCCTTTTACAACCAGGAACAGAGGATCAAACCACAGATCAGTTGGTTCCATACCCAGCATCATACCTCTTTCCAGCATGTTCTGGCAGTGCATCATACG
>JBJELU010000112.1:0-9789 GCA_051879355.1 Oliverpabstia sp. | reverse complement strand
TCTGGGACATTTTCATATGTGGTATACTGAGACATTATCATAAATGGCTTATAAATTAACTGATAAATAAGGGAAATGGGTTGACATTTCCCTTATTTAATGCTATGTTTTAATTACCTTATATGACTGACGGAAGTGGATGAACCACGGGGAGTATAAGGAGTATGAAGCCGACCGTCTGGGCATGATAAGCTCGGATTGCAGGCTTTTTTCTTTTTTATCAGAGAATGTAGCTGCAAGCAGCTGCGATTGAATAACTATTGTACAATGATACAGGATGCAAAGGAGAGAATTGTTCATGAAGATGATATCACTGGAACAGGAACTGAAAGGGAATGCATACCCGGGAAGAGGTATTGTGATTGGAAAGTCCGCTGATGGAACAAAGGCAGTAGCCGCTTATTTCATCATGGGAAGAAGTGAGAACAGCCGGAATCGTATCTTTGTTGAAGAGGGACAGGGAATCCGTACACAGGCATTTGACCCGTCCAAACTGGTAGATCCCAGTCTTATTATTTATGCACCGGTGCGTGTCCTGGGAAATAAAACGATTGTAACAAACGGTGATCAGACCGATACTATTTATGAAGGCATGGACAGACAGCTGACTTTTGAACAGTCACTGAGAAGCCGTGAATTTGAGCCGGATGCTCCGAACTATACACCTCGTATTTCCGGCGTGATGCATATTGAAAATGGAAAATACAGCTATGCCATGTCTATTCTGAAGAGCAACAATGGCAATCCGGATGCATGCAACCGTTATACATTTGCTTATGAAAATTGCGTGGCAGGAGAGGGTCATTTTATTCACACTTATATGGGTGACGGCAATCCGCTGCCAAGCTTTGAGGGAGAACCGAAACTGGTATCCATCCCGGATGATATGGATGCGTTTACCGATATGCTGTGGAACAGTCTGAATGAAGATAACAAAGTTTCTCTGTTTGTTCGTTATATCAACATTGCAGATGGAACTTATGAGACCAGAATTATCAACAAAAATAAATAAGACAGGAGAATTGTGATGAAAGAATTACTGTTAAAATACGGATGTAACCCAAATCAGAAACCTTCCAGAATTTTTATGGGAGATGACAGTGAACTGCCGATCAAGGTGCTGTCCGGAAAACCGGGATATATCAATTTCCTGGATGCTTTCAATGGATGGCAGCTGGTAAGAGATCTGAAAAAAGCTACCGGAATCCCTGCTGCTACTTCCTTTAAACATGTATCTCCGGCAGGAGCTGCTGTGGGTCTTCCACTGACTGAGACATTGGCTAAAATCTACTGGGTAGACGATATGGACTGGAAGAATTTCTCACCGATTGCTTGTGCTTATGCAAGAGCAAGAGGCGCAGACCGTATGTCTTCTTTCGGAGATTTTATCTCACTGTCTGATGTGTGTGATAAAGATACAGCACTTCTGATCAAGAGAGAAGTATCCGATGGAGTGATTGCTCCGGGATACACAGAGGAAGCTCTGGAAATTCTGGCTCAGAAGAAGAAAGGTAATTACAATGTGATTCAGATTGATCCGGATTATGTACCGGCTCCTCTGGAACACAAAGAAGTATTTGGTGTGACGTTTGAACAGGGACGCCAGGAACTGGCTATTGATGATGAACTGATTTCCAATATCGTAACAGAAAATAAAGAACTGACCGAAGAAGCAAAGCGTGATCTGAAGATTTCTCTGATCACTCTGAAATACACCCAGTCTAATTCCGTATGTTTTGTTAAAGACGGACAGGCTATCGGTGTAGGCGCAGGTCAACAGTCCCGTGTACACTGTACCCGTCTGGCAGGTCAGAAAGCAGATAACTGGTGGCTGCGTCAGTGTCCGAAAGTAATGAACCTTCCATTCAAAGACAGCATTACCCGTGCGGAACGTGACAATGCGATCGATGTCTACATCGGTGAAGAATACATGGATGTTCTGGCTGACGGCAACTGGGAAAGAACCTTTACAGAAAAACCGGAAGTATTTACCAGAGAAGAAAAACGTGCATGGCTGGATCAGATGACAGACGTAACGGTAGGATCCGATGCATTCTTCCCATTCCCGGACAATATCGAACGTGCTCATAAGAGCGGTGTCAAATATATTGCAGAGCCGGGCGGATCCGTTCGTGATGATCTGGTCATCGACACCTGCAACAAATACGGAATGGTAATGGCATTCACAGGAATCCGTCTGTTCCACCACTAAAATCAATTTCAATTTTTCCCCGGGGAAAATGTAAAAATCCCCGGGGAAATCTTTGTGTTTTCGAGGTTAACATTTATGAAGAAAGATTTTTTAGAAGGCATCCGTGACGGTATTCCCATCTGTCTCGGATATTTTTCTGTGTCTGTGGCTTTTGGTATGACTACGGTGCTGGCAGGTATGCCTTTATGGGCTGCCGTTTTGATATCGCTGACCAATCTGACCAGTGCCGGACAGTTTGCAGGAGCGAATCTGATGCTTGCCGGAGGCAATCTGGCAGAATTGGAACTGACTACGTTGATTATTAATTTGAGATATTTTCTCATGTCTTTGTCGGTCTCCCAAAAAGTGGAACGGAAAATGAGTATCCGGCAGAGACTGGCGGTTTCTTTTGGTATTACGGATGAAATATTCGCAGTTTCTATGCAGCATAGAGGAGATTTGTCAGCGGCCTATATGGCTGGTTTGATTGTGACTCCTGTTTTAGGATGGACAGGAGGAACTCTGGTGGGAGGTGCGGCTACGTCCGTGATGCCGGAGGCCTTGTCCAGTGCCCTTGGAATTGCTTTATATGGTATGTTTATCGCCGTAATCATTCCCCCCGCAAGAGAAGATCGGAGGGTACTGTTGACGGTGATACTGGCTATACTGGCCAGTCTGGCATTTTCTTATGTTCCGGTATTGAAAAGTCTTTCCGGAGGATGGAGCATCATCATTATTACGATTCTTGTCAGTGGGATTGCAGCCTGGCTGTTTCCGAGAGAACCGGAATCTGAACAGGGGGAGGAAGAGTTATGAGTACAGCATACATACTGGGAAGCATTGCGGTGATGGCTATTGTGACCTATCTGGTGCGTATGCTTCCCATGGTGATATTCCGAAAGAAAATCACCAATATCAGAATTCAATCTTTTTTATACTATGTACCGTACACGGTGTTGGCAGCCATGACCTTTCCTGCCATTTTCTCCAGCACCGGTTCAAAAGTAAGTGCTGCCGTGGGATGCGGCGTGGCGATTGTGCTGGCTTACTTCAAAAAAGGATTGTTGACAGTGGCTGTGGGAGCTGCTGCGGCAGTGTTTGTGGTACAGATGATTTTATAGGAAGAATTGTGAAACAATTTTAAAGCAACGGATAACAGGAATATACAAGATAAAACTTCCGGCAGATTGAAGAGGTGCGCAGATGTATCGTGTTATGCAGAGCATGATGCGCACCTCGCAGCAAGTAAGCCAAGACGTACTTTAATTTGCGGGATTTTTTCCTTGTATATATCTTTTCCTCTGTCTGTTCCCAAATCACATGGAGGGTATTTTTAAATAATTTGTCGAACGATTCTTCTTGAATCTATAGAGTTTCCGTGATAATATGAATCTACAATATCTGGAAACAAGTCTTATTTCCGGCGTTTCGCCATATTTCCAATATTATAATATAATATTGCAGATGTAAATTATTTCAAAATATTTTTCTTGACGATTATATGTTATTTTACTATAATAAAAATATAAATGCAATGAATAAATTTGCGTCTGCGAAGAAAAGGAGGATTCATTGAAGCAGGACGTAAATGAAAAATATTATCTGAATGACAGATACCGTATCGCGGATCTGCTGAACGGGTATTTTTTTCAGGGAAATCAATACATTTCCCCGAAAGATGTGGAAGAAGGGAACTCACAGCTAATTTATGTACCGGAAGAACAGGCTCTGAAAGTATTAAAGAACAGAAAACTGGTCTTTGGGGAGCATGATCTTTTACATAAGATTATACGTGGGGAAAATTATTTTGTGTTTGGCGTGGAGGAGCAGAATTATCTGGATCCATCCATGGTGCTGCGTTCACTGGACTATACGGTGGGACAGTATATGAAGCAGAGACATGAGATACAAAAGATGCATGACAGGAAGAAAAATTTGAAAGGCGATGAGTATGTGAGTAAATTTTCGCTGGAAGATTTGCTGAAGCCAGTTGCGATTGTGGTCATTTACTTCGGGGATGACGAGTGGCGTGGAGCCCGGACGCTTCATGAATTGCTGGATTGGACGGATATACCTGATGGATGGAAAAATATGTTTGCAGATTATAGGATGCATCTGATTGAGGTACAGAAGATTGGGAATCTGGAGTGGTTTCACAGTGATTTGAGACTGTTGTTTGGTTTTCTACAGTGTAAGAATGATAAACAAACATTGAGAATATTTGTAGAAAAGAACCAGCAGGAATTGTCGGAATTATCAGAAGATATATTTATGGTTATGGCATCTTTGAGTAAAAGTAAACAGTTAAAAGCTTTGGAAATCGAGCAAGAAAATCAGGGGAAAGGAAAAATAAACATGTGTAAAGCAATTGATGATATGCTGGAGGACAGCAGAAATGATGGATTGAGAATTGGAAGAGAAGAAGGAAGAGAAGAGGGAGAAGCACGAATTTGCAGACTGTTTTATTGTTTGATATCAGACAATCGTCTGGATGATATGAAACGGGCTACACAGGATAAAGAATTTCAAAAAACCCTGTTTGAAGCTTATGCGATTTAGACTGTGTTATGGACAGGTACATGGCCACTCATTATGACTATGTACCTGTATTTCAGTCATCCTTCCAGATGAAGGATACGGCTGATTGTCTGGTAAATAACCCCTTTTTCAGGTTCCCATACTACGATGTCGTTGGGAATCCAGATCAGCCGAATGATATATACGATGATAAATAATGCCGCTGTGAGCACTAGTGCCCAGTGGTATTTTTTAAAGTCAATTTTGTATTCAAACAGAATCGCAAGTGCCAGAAACGGTGCTGTCCAGAAAAGAGGATGAAATGAAAAGGCTCCGGCAAAGTCCAGATGAAGGACGGCCATCCATGCTCGTGTCATGCCGCATCCGGGGCAGGAAATTCCCAGATAATACTTGATGGGGCAGCCGGTGAACCAGGTAATCAGGTAATAGGCGATACATACAAGCAGCAGGGATTTAAGATTGGAGAGAAGGTGTTGACGGTCTGCGTGGGTGAATTTCATAGGGTACCTCCGGTGATGAAAAAATGGATGATGTGATGTCAGTATATATGCAGATTGATGTTTTGGCAAGTACCTAAGTGTTGCAGTATAATTCTCACAGTGGTATAATAACCTCATATTTCATTTTGAGGGAGGATTTGTTATGCAGTTCAAAAGACGCGATGGACTTTTAAGCGCTATTTTTAACGTTCTCACCTGCGGCCTGTATTCGATTTATTTCTGGTATCAGTATGGGGAAGATGTGAATGTTATCTGTGCAGAAGACGGAAAAATGACTCAGAATTATATTGTGGCATGGATTCTGGGAATCATCACCTGTGGAATTTATCCACTGTACTGGTTGTATAATCTGGCATCAAGGCTGGATACGGCAGGGAAAAAGTACGATGTGAATGTGGAATCTCCGGTATTATTTACTATATTTATGAATATTCCGTTCCTTTCGTTTTTCTATGCCTGTGATGTTATGAACAAGTTTATGGAAAAGTATGAAGAAAAATATCCGAATGGAAATGGATATGGCAATTATGGTTCCTATGGACAGGGTGGCTATGGTGGACCGGTTCCTCCGGTACGTCCTTATGGCGGCGGCAATATGCAGAGTATGGGTTCCCAGATTGGTTCTCAGTTTAAGTCTGCAGTGCAGGATATGGGCAACAGCATCAAGAACACTGCACAGAGTGCAATGCCGACCTGTAAGAATTGTGGTGCTCCTGTTCCTCCGGGAAAGAATTACTGTAAGAGATGTGGTTATCCGGTCAGCGGACCTGCCCAGCAGAATCCGCCGTTTGGTGGTATGGGAAGTGTACCTCCGGCAGCTCCGGAGCCTCCGGTAAATCCTCAGACACAGCCGATGAATTCATCGGTACAGGAACCGGAAGTAAAGATTGAGCCAACCGTGAAAGAGATGCCGCCAGTGGCAGAGCCTGTACAGGAAAAACTGATATGCCCGAACTGCGGCGGTTCCATCAAACCAGGAGATAAGTTCTGCATTAACTGCGGAAGTAAAATTGAACAATAAAAAGTAATAAAAAAGAATCCTGCAAAGCAGGATTCTTTTTTATTCTTTTCCATTAAAGCAGTAAGTACACAGTTTGCACGGTGAAAGACCAATGGATTTCACCATATCATCCAGACGATGGTAGCGAAGTGTGGTGAAGTTCAGTTCTTTGCGGATATCGTCCAGCATTCCCTCATAGTTATGGGAATCAGGATTTGCATAGTCTTCCAGAATGGCTTCTGTGACGGTACCTTCACGTTTCTGAATCACACGGCGGGTGATCAGATCCATCTCTGATTTGGAACGGGAGAAGTTCAGGTATTTACATCCGTATAACAGCGGCGGGCATGCCGGACGGATATGAACTTCTTTGGCTCCGCTTTCATAGAGGAATTCTGTGGTCTGTCCCAGCTGGGTTCCGCGGACGATGGAATCATCGATCAGCAGCAGGCTTTTATCCTTGATCAGTTCTTTGACAGGAATCAATTTCATATGTGCGATCTGTTCACGCTGACTCTGGTGTGTCGGCATAAAGGAACGAGGCCAGGTCGGTGTGTATTTGATAAATGGGCGGGCAAACGGGATGCCGGACTCATTGGCATATCCGATTGCATGCGGGGTACCGGAATCAGGAACACCGGCAACAATATCCGGGCGTACGTTATCGCGCTGTGCAAGAATAGAACCGCAGTTATAACGCATCTGTTCTACATTGATTCCTTCGTATGTGGAAGTGGGATATCCATAATATACCCAGAGGAAGGAACAGATTTTCATTTCTTCTCTGGCCGGGGATACGGTTTCGGCACCTTCCGGTGTGAAGAAAACGATTTCACATGGTCCCAGTTCTTTGTAATCATGATAACCAAGATTACAGTAGGCAAAGCTTTCAAAGGAAGCACAGATGGCATCATCTTTCTTGCCAAGTATCAGAGGGGTACGTCCCATGCGGTCTCTGGCGGCATAAATTCCCTTTGGTGTCATGACCAGCATGGTCATGGAACCATCAATCATGTCCTGCGCATGGCGGATTCCTTCTACAAGTGTTGGTTTCTGATTGATCAGAGAAGCGACCATCTCTGTGGCGTTGATGCTTCCGCCGCTCATTTCCAGAAAATGTGTACAGCCGTTGCTGAAAGAATGTTTCACCAGTTCGTCCATATTGTTGATCTTACCTACGGTTGTAATGGCAAAACTTCCCAGATGTGACTGTACCATCAGCGGCTGAGGTTCTGTATCGGAAATACAGCCAATTCCCAGGGTTCCGGACAGTTCTTCAACATCCCGCTCAAATTTGGTTCGGAACGGGGAATTCTGAATGTTATGAATCGCCCGATTGAATCCCAGCGTTTTGTCATAGACGGCCATACCGCCCCGGCGTGTTCCCAGATGAGAATGGTAGTCCGTTCCAAAGAAAAGGTCAGAAACACAGTTATTTTTTGATGCAACTCCAAAAATTCCACCCATATTTGTTCTCCTTTTTATGTGTCATGAAATCAGGCAGCTGAAACCAGCTGCATATTTGTTACTGTAAAATAACCACGTATTTCATTATATAATGGCATTTTGGGGAACGCAAGGTAAAAATTAACGGAATACAATTCAAATTTTACACTGTTTTGTACAAAATGAGATACAAGATTCAGAAATGGGGTATAAGTGAGTAATTGTTGCTCTTGCATCGGAGGGATATGATGAGGTAAAATATTTGGGAATCCATACAGGAAATTGTCAGAACAGGAGAGTGATATTATGCGAAGTATGGAATTTAAAATGGAACGCCAGGGACTTTTGCAGGTGGGGCAGGAAGTGACAGTTACGGAGAGCCCGCTGCCAACCTCCTATTATTATACGATTCAGCCGATGATCGCGATGAGTAAGAATTATCTGGGATATGAGCGGCTGAAATCAAGGAAAGGGATTGTGAAAGATATCCGTGAGACAGACAGAGGGTATTATACCGATGTAGAATTTGATGAGGAGGATGTGGAAGGATGACGGAGACGGAACGGGTGATACATGAAATCCCGCCTGTCTGGAATGAAAACAGCAGAGTATTGATTCTGGGGAGTTTTCCTTCCGTCAAGTCAAGGGAGGGACACTTTTTTTACAATCATCCGCAGAACAGGTTCTGGAAAGTGCTGGCGTCCATATTGGATTGCCCGGTCCCCCGGACAATAGAAGAAAAAAAGCAGATGCTGCTGAGTCATGGGATTGCCGTATGGGATGTGATTGCATCCTGTCAAATCCAGGGATCCAGTGACAACAGTATCCGGGAGGTGGTTCCCAATGATTTGTCTGTGATTCTGTCATATGCTCCGATAGTGCAGATTTATGCAAATGGTACTGCCGCATGGAAATTATATGAAAAATATATCAGACCCGTCAGCGGAAGGGAGGTTGTCCGTCTTCCCTCCACCAGTCCGGCCAATGCGGCGTGGCAGCTGGATCGTCTGACAGAAGAATGGAAACAGATAAAAAAGGTTCTTTCCTGTTCCGAAATATAGGAATGGGAGAGAACCTTTGTTGCCGTATGGCAGATGATTAATTATTTGGACGGAAAGTAAGGGAGTCGTCTGTCATGGAATCGATGATTGCAAGGGACTCCAGATGTACGCCCATATCGCGGATGATACGGCCGCCTTCCTGAAAACCTTTTTCAATCACAATACCTGCACCTTCGAGAGTGGCGCCGGATTTCTTAACAATCTCAATCAGGCCCAGAAGAGCACAGCCATTTGCCAGAAAATCATCAATCAGCAATACATGGTCTTCGGGACCAAGGAATTTCTTGGACAAAATAACATCGTATACTTTTTTGTGAGTAAAGGATTCCACCTTGGAAGTGTACATTTCTCCGTCAAGATTCAGGCTCTGTGCCTTTTTTGCGAAAACAACAGGCACATTAAAATACTGAGCGACCAGACAGGCAATACCGATCCCGGAAGCTTCAATGGTAAGAATCTTGGTGATGGGAGCGTTCTGAAAACGGCGCTTAAATTCTTTTCCCAGTTCATTGATGAAAGGGATGTCCATCTGATGATTCAGAAAACTGTCTACCTTCAAAATATTTCCCGGCTTAACGATTCCGTCTTTTAAAATGCGTTCTTCTAATAGCTGCATATGATTTCCCTCCTGATGATTTGTATTATCATACCGCTTTATTTTTCAGAGTGCAATCCCCATTTGACAAAAAATACGAAAAACTTCCCCCCGGGGTGCTTGTTCTTTCTGCCGCAGGCTGTTATAATAAGCGTTACGGGAGGAATACAGATGAAAGAATATGAAGTAATCAGAGAAATCATCAATCAGTGCCCGCTGAATCATTCCAGAGATCAGTTGTTTGAGGAAATCGAATGTGAAGATCCGGAAGCTTATATCCGGGAAAAATACAAAGGGCGGGATTTTACTTATGATAAGAGTGTCCGCAGTGACGGGACAATTGTATTTGAGGTATTTGTATCTGGAATGCATGAAAGATATACGTTTACGGAAATATAGTTATCTTGAAAGAAGATAAGACTCCCACCTCTATAGGTGGCGAGTTACGACAATTTAGT
>JBJELU010000111.1:0-2226 GCA_051879355.1 Oliverpabstia sp. | reverse complement strand
AAACTGATATGACAGCCAAAACCAAAAAACAGATTAAGCAAGCCGCAGAGCTGTCATGATCCGTAATGGGTCAGTGGTGCTTTGCGGCTTTTTTCTATATTCAGCATAAGGAGGGATTCGTTATGGAACAAAACAGAAACTGTGGGAATAACGGATTTGATATGTATAATATCGGAGACAGGTGTGAGTACGTTCAATATGCAATAGAGATTGAGCGTACTCTGCATAATTTGCAAAAGGAATTAAACACCTGCATTGATCCCAGAAAAGCAGCCATGCTCATCATGCGTGTCGCAACAGAGTTTTACGATGCAGACTGGTGTGGCATTCTTGATGTGGATATGGAGATTGGCGTCTGGACACCAATCTGGTGGTATGACAGAGAATTTGGAGAAATGGCGCAGACCAAATTTGAAGAATTTGAACTGTCAGAGAAATATGGACGTTGGATACAATGCTTGAGAGATCATGAGCCAATCATTGTCCCTGATGTTGAAGCCATCAAAGAAGAAATGCCGGATGAATATATGCTTTATCGCAGGCTGGATGCTAATGCGGTTATGGCGATTCCTTTTTGGAAAGGGCCGACTGGTTTCCTCACTCTGCGAAACGCAAAGAAGTATAAGAATCAGACCGGTTTTCTGCGAATGCTGAACTATGCTGTTATTTCCTCGCTGAACGAATACTTCCTGCTGGAAACGAGAAAGCTGACCATCATTTCTCCGAGAATCACAAATGCCACGGATGTTTATATCAGTTTATTTGGGGAACTCAAAATTACGACTGAAAAAGGTGTCCTGACGGAGCAGGAACTGAAATCGCCGAAGATAGCGAGACTTCTGGTATATCTGCTTTTGAAAGGAAAAATGACAGCTTCCCCACGGGAAATTGCTTCGGCAATCTGGCCGGGTGAAGATATTGAAGCTGCGGTTAAAAATATAAAGGGACTGGTTTACCGGTTCAGGCAGACATTTGAGTTGCTATCCGATCACCGCCTGATTGAGTCTACTCCGACGGGTTATCAGATCAATCCCCGGTTGAATGTGTTTACAGACTTTCAGCTGTTTGATAAAAAGTGGAGTATTGCGATGAAAGCAGCCGATCAGAAAGAAAAAATAGAGTTTCTGAAAAAAGCAATAGATTTGTATCAGGGACCGTTATTCAGTTCTGCACGGGATGAGCATTGGATTATGTCCAAAGTGGTAGCTTTTGAGTACCGTTATCTGGGTGCTGTATGCGAACTGATGAAAACGCTTGATTTGGGACGTGATTACGTCTGTATCCAACACTATGCTTCCAAAGTGCTTCTGATTGCACCGCACAGCATTGATGGATACTTTTGGATGATTTACGCAATGTATAAATTGGATCATCCAGAGATGGCACGGGGAGAGCTACGAATGGCACAGCGTAATCTCTTGGAGGAAGAATATGACGAGCTAATTGAAAGATTGAGAATAGCCGGTTTTTCTCGGTGCTATGGCATAACACCGGCATAACACCAGCAAAAACCATCATAACACCCGATTTTTTCCATAACACCATCATAACACCGCCAAAACACCGATACGAACCGGCGTAACACCGGTCATAACACCCTCGCCAGTTATGTTTTCAGGGCAAGAGCAAAATTGCCTTAGAAAATGTAACTGGCGGGGGTATTTTTTTGAATCATAAACAGCGCAATGGCGCACCTGTTCTTGCAAGAAATTGTGAGATCGGGTGCGCTTCTTTCATTTCAGGGGATATTCCCCGCAACCATTCTCCTCCCGGCTTCTTGGAATTTTCATTTTCAAAATTTCAAGAAATCGGAGGATGCAGTATGTATTACGACCCAAAAGAAAGCGGAAAGCGTATCCAGACTATGAGAAATAGCATGGGATTAACGCAGGAACAACTGGCAGAAAGACTTAATATCGCAACAAGTACGTTAGGAAACATTGAGCGTGGCTCAAAAGGAATTTCTATGGACTTGGCTGTTGAGATTTCTATTGTGTTGGATGTATCTCTTGATTATTTGGTGCTGGGGAGGAAACGAAAAACTCTTAGCCCTAAGGAAGTTGTTTATCAGATTATTGATTTACTTACAGAGCTTCTCAAAAGTTTGTAGAGAACTCACTCTTAGAGAGTGACAACCCACTCCACAAGGTCATAAAAAACGAAGTGTGAAAACGGTACAATTTAGACACAGCCAAAGAAAACGGCTGTGTGTTCCTTGAAAACTGA
>JBJELU010000110.1:0-9809 GCA_051879355.1 Oliverpabstia sp. | reverse complement strand
CACCAAAGATTACCGGACCTGTCGGGTAATTTACCGGCTCACCAAAACGGTTAACAGATTTACCATTGGATTCCATATCCAACTGCTGCAGATGTGCCGGGAAACGGCTCAGTGCCTGAGAATATGGAAGAACGGTAGTAGCCGGATAGCCGAGTACATTACGCTCATAAACACCGATCAGAGCATCCAGCATTGCCGGGTTTTTCAGCATATCTTCGTTCATAGCCAGTTTATCTTCTTCTGCTGCACCTTCCAGGAACTGTGCAAATACTTCCGGTCCGAATGCCAGTGACAATACAGCACCTCCTACTGCGGAAGTAGACGAGAAACGACCACCAATATAATCATCCATAAAGAATGCTGCCAGATAGTCATCACTCTTGGCCAGAGGAGATGTCTCACTGGTAACAGCGATCATATGTTTAGAAGCATCCAGTCCTGCATTTTTCAGAGCATCTTTTACAAATGATTCATTTGTCAGAGTCTCAAGAGTTGTACCGGATTTGGAAACCAGCACGAAGATAGAATGTGCCACATCAATAGAATTCAGCACTGCTGCCGCATCATCCGGGTCTACGTTGCTGATGAACTTTGCTTCCATCTTGAACAGATCATTTTTCTTTGCCCAGTTTTCAAGTGCCAGATACATAGCACGTGGACCAAGATCACTTCCGCCGATACCGATCTGTACTACAGTTGTAAACTTCTCACCTGCTGCATTGGTGATTTCTCCTGCATGTACTTTATGGGCGAACTCAGCAATCTTCTGCTGCTGTTCTACATAAAATGCACGCTTGTCCACTCCGTCTGCCACAACAGCATCTCCCAGCTGTCCGCGGGTCAACTGATGCAGTACAAGACGTTTCTCTCCTGTGTTGATAACTGCTCCATTATAAAGTTCTTTGTACTTTTCTGTCAGCTGAGCTTCTTCTGCCAGTTTTGCAAGAGCTGCCAGAACCTGATCATCCACCTGTTTTGCTGCGTAGTTATAAACAAGGCCTGCCGCCATAGGAATGCTGTAATTTTTTACACGCTCAGCACCATTTTCTCCGGACATCACTTCCGCAAGATTCACACGATCTGTTTTCGCAAGATCCTGAAAAGAAGCCAGGGTATCTAAGTTGTTCCAGGTAACCATAATAGATTTCCTCCTTAATAATAATTTTGCCTGTGCAATCACATTAATCTATTTTATTATACTATTAATGTCTCTTGAATTCAAGCCTGCGGAAACTTTATCTTGATATATCACCCCTTCATAATCCTGTCTACAAATACCCTTCTGACCAATATCCCTGCCGCTATCGCCAACAGAATATAAGTAATGAACCCCATCGTCAGATAGTCAATAATAATATTTCCAAACTTATAATCAACAAAAATCCCAAGAACTGTCTTTGTATCCACAAATCTGATGGCAGCCAAATCGATCAGATGATTGTACCATCCACAGGTTTTACTGTTTGCCAGAAAAGCCGGTCCTATGAGCAAAACGAGAATAGCTGCCATGGTAGTCATCGTCGATTTTGTACAGGCTGAAAGCACTAAAATGAGCATCGTAACTGCCGCAGAAATCACGAGGATTACCAGAAATTCCACCATGCATATCTGCCCAATACTAAAATCATAAGGAATCGCAAGATTCCACAGCTGAACTGGCAGGCCCGCCTCGGAAAATCCAAACAATAGTCCGATTACCAGAATCCCGCTAAGAAGCCCAACACTGATATATCCCACAGAAAAGAGCAGGGAAACAAGAATTTTTATCCGAATCAAACGGGTTTTTCCATATTTTGTCGTAAATAACAGCTGACTGGCTCCGCTCTCACTTTCCCGTGACAATACCGGCGAGATGCACACCACAACTACAGCCAGCAGATAAAATCCTACAGCCAGCAAATCATAAACCATACTCATTGTCATCTTACTGCCCCAGACCAAAGGTTCCTCCACCTGAGCTGCTTTTGCAAGCCAGTACTCTTTTTCCGCAGCGGTATAATTGCCAAAAGAAAAATCCATATTCAGAAAATTCTTGATTTTATCGATTCTCCTCTTGTAAAACTGTGCGCCGCCAGACAAATCAATTTTTTTCATGTCGTTAAAAAGGGGATATTGCTGATTCAGTTCTGTATAGCTGTTGCTGATAAAATAAAACATAGAACTGTTTTTTCTCACAATCTCCATATAAGCATCATCCGAATCCAGATCCAGAGGCGATGCCTGAAGTTCTGCCAGGAAGTTTGTCACATATTGCTCTGTCACATACGCTGTCTGAGTCTGTGCAAGTTTTCTGTCATATGTAACTGCAGCCGCACCGGTCTCATAAACATCCTCTGCACTATTGTATACAGATTGATCTGCAATATAACAAACAATGCAAACCACAATCAGGAGATAGCCCAACAGCATGGCAGCCATATTCAGCTTATTTTTAAATATTTTCATCAATTCAAAACGCAGCATCTCCCAGATCCTCCTCCCCAAAATAATGAAGATAAACGCTCTCCAGACTGCAGGACGTATCACCAAAACAATCTTTTTTCACCGACTCCACCGTTCCCTGTTTTATAATTTCTCCATCTTTCATCATGAAAATCCAATCTGCAATTTCTTCCACATCCGATACGATATGGGTGGATAACAGAACGATACGGTCTTTTCCCAGTGATGCTATCATCGTTCTGAAACGAACCCTTTCCTTTGGATCAAGTCCCGCCGTGGGTTCGTCCAGAAGAAGAATTTTGGGATCATTCAACAGGCTCTGGGCAATTCCCAGCCGCTGCTTCATTCCACCGGAAAGTGCTTTTATCTTTGTACGGTGATTTGATTCCAGTCCAACCTTTTTCAGCAAAACTTTTGATTTCTGCTTTGCCAGAGCAGTTCCTATTCCTTTCAGCGACGCCATATACAGCATGAATTCCATGACCGTAAAATTGGGATAATAGCCAAAATCCTGCGGAAGATATCCCAGTAATTCCCGGTATCGCTCCCCCATATCGTACATATCTTCACCATCATACAGGATTTTTCCTTCATCCATTTTCAGCACGCCGCAGATCATCCGCATCAGCGTTGTTTTTCC
Source organism: Oliverpabstia sp. (assembly GCA_051879355.1). Taxonomy (GTDB): domain Bacteria; phylum Bacillota; class Clostridia; order Lachnospirales; family Lachnospiraceae; genus Oliverpabstia. Next base: position 6,727 of record JBJELU010000110.1, on the reverse strand, counting down.
GGCTCCGTTGGCTCCAAGAAGTCCATATACACCCGGATGTAAGACAGCATTGATCTGATTCACCGCTTTTTTCCCTTTATACTTTTTCGAAATATTGATTATTTCCAATTCCATCATTTGACAATTCCTTTCTCAATACACAGATTTCCAGAACACAGATCATCACTCCCACTGCAGCTGCAATTTTCCACACGGGCAACAACCTCGATGCATAGATATCCACAACTTCTGTTCCTATCCGTAATCCCCGTCCTGCACAGACGATGGAAAACATCACTCCTGCCACAATGGATGCTCCTGCAAGCCGGAGATTTTCCCCTTTCAGATAACGCATCAGACCTAACAGAAACGCAGCCGCAAGAATCAATGGTGTATATCCGTAAACTAAAAGTTCTGTTAAGTTTAAGGATACAAATTTTCCACTAATAAGAATTCCGGCAAGTACCAACAGAACATGCGAAACACTCATGGTCAGGAGACGGAGCATCACGATCTGTTCCAGAGAATATTTTGTCGTCTTTTCCAATTCTAGCATACTCTTATAAAATACCCGGGAAATGTCTCCCGCAGTGAGCATCAACAACAAAGGCGGCAAAATAGACAGCAATATCTTTTCCTGCCTGTTCCCCAGAATCTCAAAGCCGCTTCCAGTCATACACCAGACAAACACTGTCAGCCATGCCACATACCAGATCAGGCAATATTTTCCCATCATACCAATCTGCCCCAAGGCAAATTCCGGAAAACGTATGATCCGTTTTTTCTCATTCGCCATCTCCATCAGTTCCAGTATCTTCTCGTCTCTGCGTCCACATTTGATAGACTTTACTGTAAGGCGATAAGCCTTAAGTTCACCTTTCACTTTCCTGTGCTTCATCAGCATTCACCTCCTTTTCCAACAGTTCCAGTGCCTTCGCCACAAGATATTTAGTTTTCGAAACACCGATTCCCATGATATTTGCAATCTCCCTGTATCTCAGTTCCTGGAAGAAGCGCAGAATAATCACTTCTTTCAAGTCCTCCGGAAGCTTTCCTACCAGATCGGCAATCTCCGCAGAACTTTCAAACCGGTTTTCTTCTATCTGCTCAGGGAGTTCGTCCATGTAAATCAGCACTGCTTTTTTGTAGTGATCAATACATTTATTTCTTGCGATTGTATAGAGGTAATTTTTAAGTTTTCCGCGGCTTTGGTAATCGGATCTGTGCTCGAGAAAACATAAAAATGTATCCTGACACAAATCCTCCGCTATCTCTCTGCTTCCCACGTGATGATAACAATAGCGAAAAATCTCGTCATAGTATTTTGTCAGCATTCTTTCGTACACTCCGATCACCTCCTATGTACAGTATAACGAATCAAAAGCAGAAAAAGTCAAAATTTGCAGATAAAAAAGAGGAGAAAGCGGCTGATGAAACCGTCTTTTCCTCTCATTGCTGATGTCTTTTAATTCAATGCTCCTCCCAGTTCATTGCATGCACTCAGTACTTCTTCATCCGGAGTTTCATTACATATCACACTATCGCATACCAGTTCGGCTCCTGCACTTTTACATGTTTCCTCCCAGTTACGCATCCATTCACCGTCACCCCATCCATAGGAACCGAAGAGTGCAATCTTTTTCCCTGCCAGCTTCGTTTCGCAGTCATCAAACAACGGCTGAAACTCATCCTCCTCAAGTACTTCTGCTCCCATTGCCGGGCAGCCAAATGCAACTGCATCATAAGAATCCATCATGGATGCATCAAATTCTGAAGCCTGAAATAAAACTGCATCTGCTCCTTTTTCCCTGGCACCTTCCAGAACTGCTGAAGCCATCTGCTCTGTATTTCCAGTTCCACTCCAATATACTACTGCTATTTTACTCATTTTTTTACCAACCTTTCTGTTTTCTATATCAAACAGCTACTGTGAGCTGTTCAATGCTTTTTCCATTTGCCCATTGTGTGCAATACACACTTGTGCATTTTCTGTACCGTTCAAATTGCTTTTTCGCATCTTGCTCATTACCATATACTTTCCAACATCCGATACATTTATATCCTTCAGCCCTGTTTTCAATAAATCCTTTTACATCTTCTGATGGATATCCCAAAAACAGGCCTATCTCGTGGGGAAATTCCTCTGCTTCATTTAGTCGTCTGCTCAATTGAGCAATACATTTTCCCGGATCATCTACGGAATATCCATATTCTTCTAAAAGATCTGATGTCTCCTTTAAAGCAAAATCCTGTTTCAGTTTTTCAGGTCTGTAAATATAAAGAAGAACTCTCTCTTCTGATAGGCTTAAAGGAATAATACGAACTCCTTTCGGCACAAGCCTGCGATTCAAAGAACGCAGGGTATCCAACAATTCTTTCTTGCCAGAGTAAGAACAATTGAAAAGATTGCCTGTTTTCAACCCGGCAAGTGTAGGGGAACCATGGCGAATAATCATTTCATCGGACATACCATTTCCTCCTGTTTTGCATTTTCTTCCAATATATTTTTCAATGCCGAAATGGAACTTGTATGTGAGCGTACAATCTTTACATCCTGTCCCTTCGTCTCAGATAATGCATTACGCACCATTTTATGAGATACTGTACCTGTAAAGAGTACAAGCAGATCCGGATTGCCGATTCCTTTCAGGCTGCTGTTCTGCTTTGGATATACCTTTGCATGACATCGATATTCCCGACACAAGTTCTTATACTGACGCACCATACATTCATTTCCACCAATAATTACTACGCTCATAAACATTCCTCCTTTTATTAGTTTTAACTAACCTCTCATTTTAAATAAAACGCCTTCCAAGGCGTACTCATTTACCGCTCATCTCATTTCCAAGTTAGCATATTCTAACTATTTATATGATATCCAATTTGCTTTATATCGTCAACGCTTTTTGTTCGTATTGAAAAATCTTATCTGTTAGAGAAAAAGCGGATTGCTTTACTGCTGACAATCCGCTTTTCTCTTAGGCAATGTAATAATAAATAGTCTTTTTCCATTATCGTACTTCTACAACCTCATAGCCGGCATTCTCTATAGCCTTCTTAATCACTTCATCCTCTACATCCTTTTCCATGGAAAACACTGCGGTTTTCTTTTTCAGATTTACCTTAGCTGAAACACCATCCAATGCATTCAATCTGCTTTCTACACAGGCTTTGCAATGTTCACAGGTCATTCCCTCAATCATGACAGTTCTTTGCTTTACAATCTGTTTCAGTTTCTTTCTTTTTACCTTAACAGAAGAACCGCCACCACAACAGCCGCCTTCACCTTTGAAATGCTTAACACTGGAACGTATTCCGATGATAACTAAGATAAACAATATAGCTATAATGATTACATCTACCAATTTACTCATCACCTCTGCTCTGATAGGGTCTCATTTTATTCTTCTATCACAAATGATCATCTGCCTGCATCCATGTGATTCCTACTACTTTTTTTCCATTGGAAAGACCGCTGTTTTGCATTCCACTCTTAATTACCTTTTCCATGGAGTTACAATCCAGTTTAACCGTAGAACTGTCTTCCAGCTCTACCAGACAGCATTAGCTCACTCAGAATAATATCTATCAGAAGTTTTCTTTGTTTTGTAATTCGGAACCCCTGTTTTCTGAGACACGCTATCACATGGTCTTTCTGCATAGGGACTGTCTGATAACCATCTGCATCTACGATATCTGTTCCCATAAACTCTGTGCCTCCTTATTATCCATTGTGAATGATTACTATTTATGCTCTTATTTTACCAGCTACACTTTTCGGCACAGTAAGACTCTGGCTTTCCTTATAAGGGCGGAACAACAGATACAAAAATCCAACAATAATGATAAATGCCACAGCTGTCCCGATTCCAAATGTTCCTGCCGTGATCAGAGTTCCAACCTGATATACACACAGGGATGCTGCGTAAGCAAGAATGGTCTGATATCCAATGGCAAACCAGAACCATTTTACATTGTTCATCTCCCTCTTGATTGCTCCCATTGCAGCAAAGCAAGGTGCGCACAGCAGGTTGAAGATCAGGAATGAATAAGCTGCTACTGCTGTCATAGAGCCGGCAAGGCTTCCCCAGATTTCAGCTCCGTCTTCAGCCACTTCTCCAAATCCATACAGAATACCAAATGTTCCCACAACATTTTCCTTTGCAACGAGGCCTGTAATTGCAGCCACTGCTGCTTTCCAGTTGCCCCATCCGAGCGGTGTAAAGATCCATGCGATTCCTGAACCAATGGCTACCAGAATACTGTTATCCATATCTTCTACCATACCGAAGCTTCCGCCTTCCACTCCAAAGCTCTGCGCAAACCATACAAAGATGGTAGAAAGAAGAATAATCGTTCCGGCTTTTTTGATAAAGGACCAGCCACGCTCCCATGTACTTCTGAGTACATTTCCTACCGTCGGCAAATGATAAGCCGGAAGTTCCATCACAAACGGTGCCGGATCTCCTGCAAACATTTTCGTTTTCTTTAAAATAATACCGGAACAGATAATTGCAGCAATTCCAACAAAATATGCACTTGGTGCCACCCATGCAGCCCCGTCAAACAATGCACCTGCAATTAAAGCAATAATCGGGAGTTTTGCTCCACAGGGGATAAAGGTAGTTGTCATGATTGTCATTTTACGGTCTCTGTCATTTTCAATCGTTCTGGAAGCCATAACGCCCGGAACACCGCATCCCGTACCGATCAGCATCGGGATAAATGACTTTCCTGACAGGCCGAACTTCCGGAAGATACGATCCATGATAAATGCAATACGCGCCATATATCCACATCCTTCCAGGAATGCAAGGAAAAGGAATAATACCAGCATCTGTGGAACAAATCCAAGTACCGCACCAACACCGCTGATAATACCATCAACTAAAAGACCTGTTAACCAATCCGCACAGCCGATGGCTTCCAGACCGGTTTGTGCTGCCGGGATGATCCATTCACCGAACAATGTATCATTGGTCCAGTCTGTCAGAATGGTTCCCACTGTAGTAACAGATACATAATAGACGATAAACATTACAACCGCAAAAATCGGAAGTGCCAGAAAACGGTTGGTCACGATGCTGTCAATTTTATCTGACACCGACATCTGTTTTTTCACACGCTTCTTATAGCAATCCTCGATAATATTTCCAATATAGTTATAACGTTCTCCGGTGATGATACTTTCCGCATCATCTTCCATCTCTTTTTCACAGCTTACAATATCTTCTTCGATATGATTGAGCAGCGCTTTCTCAAGATTCAGGCTTTCCTGTACTTTTTCATCCCGTTCAAACAGTTTTACCGCATACCAGCGTTCCATGTTTTTATCCACACGTCCCGAGATAGCCTCTTCAATATGGGCAATTGCATGTTCTACGCATCCGTCAAATTTATGTGCCGGCTGTATATTTTTTCTGCTTTTTGCAATTGCAACTGCCCGCTGAATCAACTGATCGATGCCTTCACCCTTAAGTGCAGAAATCTCAACCACTTTACAGCCGGTGTCTTTTGAAAGACGGTCTATATTCAGTTCTTCCCCATTCTTTCTTACCAGATCCATCATATTGACAGCGATGATTACGGGAATGCCAAGTTCCGTAAGCTGTGTGGTCAGATACAGGTTTCTCTCCAGATTTGTTCCGTCAATGATATTGATAATCGCATCCGGCTTTTCACCAATCAGGAAATTTCTGGATACCACTTCTTCCAGCGTGTACGGTGACAAAGAATAGATACCCGGAAGATCCACCAATATGGCTTCCTCGCCCTTCGTTGTATATCCTTTGATTTTTCCTTCCTTTTTCTCTACCGTTACTCCCGGCCAGTTACCCACAAACTGGTTTGAGCCGGTAAGTGCATTGAACAGTGTCGTTTTTCCACTGTTCGGGTTACCCGCAAGTGCAATTTTGACTCTCATATTCTCCCTCTTTCTGATTACGCATCACAAATTATTTTTAGTTCTATCTAACTAGCATTCAAAAAAACAAGTACTATTGTACCTCTACCATTTCCGCATCCGCTTTTCTCAAAGACAGTTCATATCCCCTGACAGTTACCTCAATCGGATCTCCAAGCGGTGCTACTTTCCTTATGTAGATTTCCACATTCTTCGTGATTCCCATATCCATGATCCTGCGCTTCACCGCACCTTCACCATGAATTTTCACGACCTTTACGGTCTGACCGCACTTTGCTTCTCTTAATGTAGCCACTTCTCATTTCCTCCTAGACCATAATCTTATTCGCCATTTCTTTGCTGATTGCCACCCGCGAATCTTTCACTTTTACAATCAGGTTTCCATTAATTTCTGATATAACGGTGACGAACCCGCCCATCACAAATCCCAGACTTTCCAAAAAACGTCTGGTCTCATCCTTTCCGCCAATTTTTCTGATCTGAATCTCCTGACCAGTTTCAGCCATTGTTAACGGCATCATAATTCACCTGCTTTCTCTTTCTATTCAAGTACGCCTCAGCGCACCTCTGCAATCCGCCGGAGGCTTTATCTTGGAAGGAGATTGAACTCCCACCAAGACTAAATTACCATAACCCGCCACCTATAAAGGTGGAAGTCTTATCTTCCTTCCAGATATAATTCATCAGTTGTTTCTTACTATAGTTAGTATAGTATTACTTTGATTATATGTCAATAACTATAATTAATTTTTTTCATTGGCATATGACTCTTAACTTCCAGTTTTTTTCTCACTCAATCCTTCAAATTTAATAACCAAACAG
>JBJELU010000109.1:0-2248 GCA_051879355.1 Oliverpabstia sp. | reverse complement strand
CGTCGTTGTTCACGGTGCAGTACATATCCACTTTGGAGGCTGCGCTCTCCGCAGACGCAGGGAGAACAAAAAGGACGGCAAAAATCACAAAAAAGCCGCACAGCATGGCACAGCACCGCTTCAAGCCAATTCCTCCCGTCCGTTACGCATAATTATCATTGAAACATTCTAGCATACAGACGAGAAAATTGCAAGGAAAAATCGGTATTTGCCCATGTCAACAATACTTCTGTGAATTTACAGTTTCAAACGGTCTTTTCAAAAATAATTTTTTTCTGCTTTACTTTTTCCGTCTTCTTGCATATAATAGTTACTGAAGGTACAGAAACGTAAGTGTTCCTGTGTAGCAGGCACCTTGCGGGAATGTCCCTTAATTAGAGGTCGTTCTTTCTTTGTTCCCGCGTTTGCGGGCACTTGGATGGAATCGACCTCTTATTTTCTTCCCCATTTCAGATAATCATACACTCTGATCAACCGGCGAATGTCTGTAGGAACTCCATTGATCGGACTTTTCAAAATCTCAGGATTGTCCATGAAAATCTCTTTCAGGATTTCTTCCAACTCTGAAACTACAATCTTCTCTTCAGGGAGTTGACCCATTAAACGATATGCTTTTTACGGGGAAGCCTTTTCCTTTGTCCATAAGTCCATAATCGAGCGATATTGCTTTGTATACTCTCTGCTGTTCCTGATGGTATTTGAGAAAAGGTCTTCAAAATTGCGAGCTGCCCTTTCTCTTACATTGGGGTAATCTGTACTGGAATTCGTCAGATATTTGTGCACGGGAAGAAAGCCGCCGCATCCCTTAAACACTTCCTGAAAGCCATATTCAATTCGGTCATCATAAGAATAGTTGTAAGCTTTCAAATCATCCATCACAATGTCTCGGTACCAGGAATCTGTGTTCAGCACACTACGGATTCCATAAGTACCGGTTTTCGGAAGACCGATAGAAATAGCAAGCATATCTTCTGGAATCGCACTGTCGTCAATGGGCGCCACCTGCATTGTTGGGCCGGGTTGAGATGTGATTGCATAGCTGTAGATTTCCTCCTTGAACCGGCGAAGCACTTTCACAGGAATTGCTGATACCTTTGCGGTCAGCGCATCAAAAAGAATCCCGAAATCCTCCAATGCAATCTTTGTCATGGTGATTCTCTTTCCGTTTAGGTCTATTGCGTACTCTGAAATCTCATAGCCTGCCATACCGGGATGATAATCCACAAAAACAAACCGCTCCCGCAACACGTCCATTTTGCTCTCTGGAATGCAGACAGCCATATCCGCCAGAATGTCCCGAATATTGGAGTCTCCCAGGGAATATCCGATAAAAATTATGGGATATTCCATAAAAATTGTCATCAGTTTTGCGGCAAGATACTTGCCTTTTTCCCGGAACAGCCGGTAATCTGCATCATTGATTACAATGGATTCCGGCACAGTCACAGAGCCGTGAATTTTATAGATCTCTGCAATTCCCTGAATCGGAGAAAAGCACAGGCTGTCTTGGCCAACAAATGTTTTGTAATCACTGAAACAGGTTTCAAAGAACAAATCATAATTGGTGGTAATCACACCGGACAGATTTTTCCTGGACAGACTTTTCAATTTGTTCATTTCATCAACATATTTTGAAACCGGAACTGATCTTTGACGCAAATAAGCTGCTACCTCCAGCTTGAACGGAGATCTACCGTCTTCCACTGATTTCAATCCCTGCTCATCCAGCGTTCGGATAGAAGGATTACGGAACCATTCGTCATCAAAATCCGTTTGAATCAGTGTTGCTGTGAGAGGAAACGAACCTTTAGCCTGGGATTCGTAGAGATTGTACGAAAAACGGTCATTATGAATCAGCATGGCAAAATGTTTCAGCAGTTCTTTCCAGTCAGGCAATCCATAATAGCGCCGCGTAATACCGGAACCTGCAAACAGAAACGGGGTCGTATTAAATTTGGATATTACCTCTTGAATGGTCATAGGTTTCGCTCCTTTCATATCTGGCTTCTCATGAAAAAATATATCATGAGAAGATTGAAATGACAAGTAAGATTTATTGATGAGGACATGGGAAAAACCTGGTGGAGTCATTCGCTCAAAAAGGTGAATTTCAATATTGGAACAGGGCCTCCGGGCAAAATATACAACCCATCCCTTGAAAAAATAGCAAAATAGACGATTGCGCTTTTTGGGAATGTATGCTATCATTACATTATTCCGGTGGAATATGCCTACTCCACAAAAATAG
>JBJELU010000108.1:0-40355 GCA_051879355.1 Oliverpabstia sp. | reverse complement strand
TGAGCGTCAATGGTTATTCTGCCGCCTTTAATTGCCCTGTTATCAATCATTTTAATAACTTTATAGCGTTCTTCTTCTGTATATTTGTCTGCATGACTGGCTGTATAGCAGAGTTTAAACCAGCCATAAGGTACAAAAAACAGATTTCTTAGTACCATTAACAATATTCTTTTCATTATTTTTGTATTCAGCCTTTACTGCTGAATTTCCTCTTCCCCGTTTTCTTTCACTGGATTTTCCTCTTCTGGTTCTTCCTCCGATATATTTTCTTCTTTCTTTTCTCTTACCTTCGCAATGCTTGCAACAGATACATTTTCATCCAGGTTCATCAGTTTTACCCCTGATGTAATTCTGCCAAGTATGGAAATATCGGAGCAGGAAATGCGGATAATAATTCCCTCTGTGGTAATCATCATAATCTCATTATCCTCATTGACAGCTTTTACACCAATCACATTACCGGTTTTTTCTGTTATCTTATAACATTTAACACCTTTTCCGCCACGGTTCTGTGTGGTGAATTCACTCATAGATGTTCTCTTGCCCATTCCTTTTTCAGATACAAACAGCAGATAATCTCCCTGTGTATTCAGCTGCATACCGATAATTTCATCCCCATCACTGAGATTGATTCCCCTTACTCCCATGGAGACTCTTCCTGTGCTTCTTACATCGGTATCACTGAACCGGATACACTGTCCATATTTGGTAACCAGTATTACATCTTTATTATTATCTGTAATCTTAACTTCGATCAGCTCATCATCTTCCCTGAGTGCAATTGCAGCAAGCCCTGTTTTTCTGACATTTTCATATTCTCTGATCGGAGTCTTCTTCACAAGTCCGCTGCGGGTTGCCATAAGCAGATACTTATTATGCTCGTATTCACTGATTGGAATTACCGCAGATATTTTTTCACCTGCCTGCAGCTGAAGCAGATTAATGATTGCCGTTCCTCTTGCCGTTCTTCCTGCTTCCGGTATCTCATATACTTTCAGGCGATATACTTTTCCCAGGTTCGTAAAGAACATCAGATAATGGTGAGTCGTTGTCATCAGCAACTCATCAATATAATCATCCTGAAGAGTCTGCATGCCTTTAATTCCTTTTCCTCCTCTGTTTTGATTGCGGAAATTATCTACTGTCATTCGTTTGATATATCCCAGCTTCGTCATGGTAATGACCGTATTTTCATTTGGAATCATATCTTCCATGGAAATATCATAATCATCAAAACCGATGGCAGTTCTTCTTTCATCGCCATATTTTTCAGCAATGGTCAGAATTTCTTCACGAATCACACGCAGGAGCATATTTCTGTCTGCCAGTATTGCCTGCAGCTTCCGGATTTTTTCCATCAATTCCTTATATTCTGCTTCCAGCTTTTCTCTTTCCAGACCGGTAAGTGTCTTCAGACGCATATCTACAATCGCCTGAGCCTGCACATCTGTCAGATCAAATTCCTCTATCAACCCTTCTTTTGCAGCCTGCGTATTTCTGGAACCACGAATAATCTGAATCACCCTGTCAATGTTATCCAGTGCTTTCAGCAGACCTTCCAAAATATGGGCACGTTCCTGTGCCTTATTCAAATCGTATTTAGTTCTTCTGGTTACCACATCTTCCTGATGTGCCAGATAATGCTGCAAAATTTCCAGCAGATTCATTACTTTTGGCTGATTGTTGACAAGAGCCAGCATAATAACACCAAAGGTATCCTGAAGCTGTGTATGTTTGTATAATTTATTTAAAATTACATTTGCGTTTACATCTCTTCGAAGTTCAATACAGATTCTCATACCTTCCCTGCTGGAATGATCATTCAAATCCGTTATTCCTTCAATTTTCTTTTCTTTTACAAGATCAGCTATCTTTTCGATCAGACGTGCCTTATTAACCATGTATGGAAGCTCGGTTACGATAATCTGACTCTTTCCGTTTGGCAAAGTCTCAATATTGGTTACTGCTCTTACACGGATTTTTCCCCGACCGGTCCGGTATGCCTCCTCGATACCTCTGGTACCCAGGATGGTGGCTCCTGTTGGGAAATCAGGACCTTTGACAATTTTCAGAAGTTCCTCCATCGTTGTCTCCCGGTCTTCCTCAATGATATTATCAATGATTTTAACCACAGCATAAATAACCTCTTTCAGGTTATGAGGAGGAATATTCGTTGCCATACCAACGGCAATACCTGAGGTACCATTTACCAGAAGATTGGGGTATCTGGCCGGCAGAACTACAGGCTCTTTCTCTGTCTCATCAAAGTTAGGAGCAAAATTAACCGTATTTTTATTGATATCCGCCAGCATTTCCATAGAAATTTTGCTGAGACGAGCTTCTGTATATCGCATAGCTGCCGCTCCGTCTCCATCCACAGAACCAAAATTTCCATGTCCATCTACCAGCGGGTAACGGGTAGACCATTCCTGAGCCATGTTAACCAGTGCTCCATAGATTGAGCTGTCTCCATGAGGATGATATTTACCCATGGTATCACCAACGATACGGGCACATTTTCTGTGAGGTTTATCCGGACCGTTGTTCAATTCGATCATAGAAAACAGCACACGCCGCTGTACAGGCTTCAGACCATCTCTGACATCCGGCAGAGCCCTGGATGCAATTACACTCATGGCGTAATCAATATAAGACTCTTCCATTGTCTTTTTCAAATCCACTTCCTGGACTTTATCAAAAACATTATCTTCCATCTTTTTCTCCTTATTTTGCGAATCTTATGAAATCTCATCAGATATCAAGGTTTTTCACTTTTAATGCATTTTCTTCAATAAATTCCCGGCGGGGTTCTACTTTATCACCCATCAGCGTAGTGAAGGTAAGATCAAGTTCAGAGGAAGACTCCTCATCCATGGTAACCCGAAGAAGAACCCTTCGTTCCGGATCCATAGTGGTTTCCCAGAGCTGATCCGCATCCATCTCTCCCAGACCTTTATATCGCTGAATTTTATTACTGTTATCGCGTCCAATCTCTGAGAGGATTTTATTCAATTCCACATCATTGTACGCATACCATATTTTTTTATTTCTCTCAATCTTATAAAGCGGCGGCTGTGCCAGATAGACATATCCCTGCTTGATCAATTCCGGCATAAAACGGTATAGGAAAGTCAACATAAGGGTTGCAATATGGGCACCATCCACATCGGCATCCGTCATAATAATGATTTTATGATATCTCAGTTTCGTTATATCAAAATCTTCATGAATCCCCGTTCCAAAAGCAGTAATCATAGCTTTAATCTCTGCATTGCCATAGATACGGTCCAGCCTTGCCTTCTCTACGTTAAGAATTTTTCCACGCAAAGGAAGAATTGCCTGCGTTGCACGGCTTCTTGCTGTTTTGGCAGAGCCCCCTGCAGAGTCTCCCTCAACAATATAAATCTCGCAGTTTTCAGGATTTTTGTCCGTACAATCTGCCAGTTTGCCGGGAAGAGACATCCCCTCCAACGCAGATTTCCTTCTGGTCAGATCTCTTGCTTTTCTGGCTGCATCTCTTGCCCGCTGTGACAAAATAGATTTTTCAACAATAATCTTGGCCACTGACGGATTCTGTTCCAGAAAAATTTCCAAAATGGTGCTCACCACATTGTCAACAGCACCTCTGGCCTCACTGTTACCCAGCTTCTGCTTTGTCTGACCTTCAAACTGAGGCTCCTCAATTTTTACACTGACAATCGCAGTCAGCCCTTCACGGATATCTTCACCTGCCAGTTTTTCTGTATCTTTCAGTAATTTGTTCTTTTTCGCATAGTCATTAAATGTTTTTGTGAGTGCATTTCTAAATCCCACAATATGAGTTCCGCCCTCCGGCGTTGTGATATTATTGACAAAACCGTAGGTAGTCTCATTGTAGGAATCATTGTGCTGCATGGCAACTTCCACCACAACACCGTCTTTTTCTCCCTCACAGTAAATAATTTCAGGGTACAATGCAGTCTTACTTCTGTTCAGGTAAGTAACGAATTCTTTAATTCCCCCTTCATAGTGGAATTCTTTTGAAACATTTTTCTCTCCGCGCTCATCGGTAAGACGTATCTTCAGCCCTTTCGTCAGAAAAGCCATTTCCCTGAATCTTTGTTTTAATGTATCAAAATCAAAAATAGTATCTTCAAAAATTTCTTTATCCGGCAGGAAGGTAACCTTCGTTCCTGTCTTTTCCGGTTCACATTCACCTACCACTTTCAGCTTATAAATAGTTTTTCCTCTCTCATATCTCTGGCGATACATTTTTCCTTCTGAAAAAATAGTAACCTCCAGCCATTCAGAAAGAGCATTTACTACAGATGCGCCTACACCATGAAGACCTCCTGATACTTTATATCCTCCACCGCCAAACTTTCCTCCTGCATGGAGAATCGTGAATACCACTTCCACGGCCGGAATTCCAGCTTTATGGTTAATACCTACGGGAATTCCCCGCCCGTTATCTGTCACGGTGATTGAATTGTCTTTATGAATCGTCACATCAATGAAATCACAAAATCCAGCCAGTGCTTCATCCACTGCATTATCTACAATCTCATATACCAGGTGATGAAGACCTCTCGTTGATGTACTTCCAATATACATTCCGGGACGTTTTCTGACTGCTTCCAAACCTTCTAATATCTGGATCTGATCTGCTCCGTATTGTGTACTCATCCTAATCCTCCTCAATGATACTTACTTTTCCGTCAGTAACCCGGAAAACTTTGTTAATGGAAAACTGATTCTGTATAAATTCATCCAAACCTGTACATGTTATCATTGTCTGAATGTCATTGATACTTTTTAATAAATAATTTTGCCTTCCGCTGTCCAGTTCAGACAGCACATCATCCAGCAAAAGAACCGGATCATCATGAATCCTGTTCTTTACCAGGCGCAGTTCAGCCATTTTCAGGGAAAGTGCAGCTGTTCTCTGCTGACCCTGGGAACCAAACTTACGAATATCGATGCCATTCACCCGCACGCAAAAATCATCTCTGTGCGGTCCGATTGATGACACTTTCATTTTTAAATCTTTATCTCTGGCCAATGCAAGCCTGGTTTCAAATTCATCCTCATTCACATCCGGCTCATATTCAAGACAAATATCTTCTTTATCTCCCGTCAGTCTGCCATGAATCTGATGTATGATCAGATTCAACTCTTCCATAAACTTTTTTCGAATATGAATGATTTTTTTTCCGTAAGAGCAAAGCTGCATATCCCAGATATCCAGCGTATCCGCCAGGCCGGGAGAAAAGCTGATATCTTTCAGTAACTTATTTCTCTGATTCAGAATTTTATTATAATCAGCCAGATCCTGCAGATATATTTTAGATAGCTGACAAAGTTCCAGATCAAGAAAACGCCTTCTCTCGGAAGGACCATTTTTTATAATGTTCAGATCTTCCGGAGAGAAAAAAACCAGATTGACAATACCAAAAAGCTGAGATGCCTTTTTTATCGGTATTCCGTCAATTGCAATACCTTTGGACTTATTTTTTTTAAGGTGCATATCTATTTTGTGCGAAACACCGTCCTTATTTACCATCATCCGGATATGGGATTCGTCCTGACCAAAACGTATGACTTCTTTATCTTTGCTCCCCCTGTGGGATTTGGTTGTACCGCACAGATAGACAGCCTCCAGCACGTTCGTCTTACCCTGGGCATTATCACCGTAGAGAATGTTCGTGCCGGAGCTGAAATCAATGCATAAATATTCATAATTTCTGTAATTTTTAAGTTCCAAAGATTCTATATACATAGTTATTTCTCTATTCTGATCTCCTGTCCGTCAAAAGAGACCACATCCCCGTCATAAAGTTTTCTTCCTCTCCGGGTATCCGTCTCACCATTGACTTTGACCAGACCATCCTGAATCACCAGTTTTGCTTCTACTCCATCCTCAACCAGGCTGGCAGCTTTCAGTGCCTGCCCCAACTTAATAAATTCATCTCTTAATTTTATGATTTCCATATTTTCTCACTTTCTTACCGCATGGAATTAAAATTTACCGGAAGAATCAGATAAATATATGATTCTTTTTCATCTTTAATAAAGCATGGTGCTTTGGGATTTACCAGATAAATCGTGACTTTTTCATCATCAATAACCTTCAGTGCATCAATCAAAAATTTCGGATTGAAGCCAATCATGATGTCTTTTCCTTCTTTTTCAATATCAATATCTTCTTTCATGGAACCAATCTGGGTATTGATATTCAGCTGCATACTTTCATTTTCAATATTAATAATAATCGGTTTTTTGTCACTCTCTTTAACGAAAAGAGTAGCTCTATCTATACAATCCAGGAATTCCTTTTTATTTATCTGAATTTTTGTTTCATAATCACTGGAAAGCATCTGATCAATACGGAAATACTCACCTTCAATCAGACGAGAAACAACAACAGTATCATCAAATTCAAAGACAATATGGTTTTCGGTGAAGAAAATTTTCACTTTATCTTCTACTTCTCCCGAAAGGATTTTGCTGATTTCATTTAATGTTTTTCCCGGAACTACGACTTTATGATCTGCATAATCGTTATTCAACTCTATCTTGCGGATGGATATTCTATGTCCGTCCAGAGAAACAACCTTCAGTATATTGTTTTTGATTTCAAAAAGTTCACCGGTCATCAGTTTACTGTTTTCGTTGACGGCAATAGAAAAAATAGTCTGACGAATGACTTCTTTTAATGTAAATTGAGATAGTTCGATTCCTTCTGTTTTTTCAATCACAGGAAGATAAGCAAAATCTTCTCCATCTTTTCCCGGGATAACAAAACGGGCTTTTTCACAGGTGATTGTGGTATTGTAGTTTGCATCTGTCGAAATATAAACGTCATTGTCAGGAAGTTTGCGGATAATATCAGAGAAAATTTTTGCATCAAGAGCAATAATTCCCTTTTCTTCAATGATGCCTTTTACTTTTGTTTCAATGCCCAGTTCCATATCATTGGCTGTAAATTTAATCTCGGAAGCAGAAGCATCAAGTAGAATACATTCGAGAATAGGCATGGTGGTTTTTGATGGTACTGCTTTGAGTACAATGTTTACGCTTTTCAGTAATTCATTTTTGGAACAGATTAATTTCATAATGTGAATAACTTCCTTCCTTGAACCAGTGGTTCATTAATCTAATCATAATAAAAAATCCGTAGTATTCGTAGTAGGGGCTGTGAAAATGTGTAAAAGTAAAACAAACCCTGAAAATAAAGCTATTTTTAGCAAGGATAACTTTGTGCATCCAGTAGAAGAATCATGTGAATGAAGTGTGAATTACTTTGCTGCTTAAAGTTGTCCACAATCTGTACACATAGGATTCACATTTTGGATGTGGATAATTAATTGCCAGGCTGAAGCTTTTTCTTAAGGATGTCGATGACTTTCTGCGTGGTGGGAGAGGTCTGTAATTCCTGTTCTATTTTTTCACAGCCATGCATGATCGTCGTGTGATCTCGATTTCCCAGACATTTACCGATGGATTTCAGGGGAATGTTAGTTAATTCCCGGCAAAGATACATGGCAATCTGTCGTGGATAGACAATTTTACTGTTTCTTTTTGAACCGGCAATATCTTCCGGTGTAATGTCAAAATGTTCTGCTACTGTATTCACAATATATTCAGGTGTAATAATCTTTTTCTCATTGGGAGAAATAATATCTTTCAGTACACTTTCTGCCAGTTCCATCGTAATTTCACGTTTTTCCAGATTGGCATAGGCAATAATTTTATTCAGAGATCCCTCCAGCTCACGAATATTGGATTTAATGTTTTTGGCAATATATTCAATGATGGCATCATCGAGATTATATCCGTCCATTTCCTCTTTTTTTCTGAGAATGGCCACACGAGTTTCGTAGTCAGGTGACGAAATGTCTGCCAGAAGTCCCCATTCAAACCGGGAACGGATACGATCTTCCAGAATTTCCATATCTTTCGGCGGCTTATCACTGGAAATAATAATCTGTTTTTTCGCCCCGTGAAGAGCATTAAAGGTATGGAAAAATTCTTCCTGGGTGGATTCTTTTCCTATAATAAACTGAATATCATCAATCAGGAGAACATCGATGTTTCTGTACTTTTCACGGAATTTTGTCATGGCGGTATTATTTCCGTTACGGATTGCTTCAATCAGCTCATTGGTAAAAGATTCACTGGTAGTATATAAAATTTTAGTTGAAGGATTTCTTTCTAATATAAAATGGGCAACGGAATGCATCAGGTGAGTTTTTCCAAGTCCAACGCCTCCGTACAGGAAGAGAGGATTGTAAATTTCTCCCGGAGATTCAGCTACTGCCAGTGAAGCTGCATGTGCAAACTTATTGTTGCTGCCGACAACAAAAGTGTCGAAAGTATATTTGGGATTCAGGTTAGCCAGTTCTTTGTTCATTGTAAAATTGGCCGGCACTGGCTTTTCTTTTTCTTCCGCAACTACATCTTCGGGAAGAATAAAATGAATATCATAATCTTCTCCGGTAAGTTCGGAAATGGCCACTTTCAGTGGAAGTGCATATTTTTTGCTGATGTAGTTCAGACCTACCTGCTGGGAAGGAACCAGGATGGTTACCACCTGGTCATCAATCTTATGAATTTTCAATGGTTTCAGCCATGTTTTAAAGGAAACATCAGAAAGTTCGTGTTCTTTCTTGACTGTTTCCAGTATTTCGTCCCATTTTTCGTAAATAATGTCCATGATTTCCTCCGTTAGTAGTGCAGGGGTAGAAAAATTTTTTTGACCGCCAAAAAAAGAAACCTGCAGTACATGTTTCTCAAAAATTAGGTAAGTATTCTTATCTATAATATCTCTACTATATCTTATAATAAATTTAAAATTTAATCAATGCTAAAATGTGGATAAGTATATAAAAAAAAATATAATGTGAAATAACCACAATGTCGAAAGCTATGGTAAACTAGTTATACACACCGAAAAACATTGAAAAACAGGGGAATTTGTAAATTATCCATAATATATACACAGGATATACACAAGGAAAAAGTGAGTTATCCACAAATTATCCACAATATGTGGATAAACAGGGGTGAGCTATGTGCATAAATTGTGGTTAAGTATACTGTTTTGTAATTCGTTTGGAGAGGGACGGAAACGTCCTATCATTTTTTCAGACGAAACAAAATGCGCCCAGGAAGAGTGTATGTGGTAGTTCAGAAGTATTGGAGTGATAATAAATGAGAAGGGATAAAGGTAGTTGAAGAATCCGGGTTCTATACAGAGATGTTGTATAGAACCCAGTGGATGATTCAGACTCGTAAAAAGTATCTATTGTTTTGCATTATGCAATCGGTTCGAAATCAGCGGCACCATGTTTGCACAGCGGGCAGATGTAGTCATCAGGAAGTTCTTCGCCTTCATAGATGTATCCGCATACTTTGCAGACAAAGCCTTTTTTACCTTCAGTAGCCGGTTTCGGTTTTACGTTGCTCTGGTAATAGTTATAAGTCATGGTTTCCAGGCTAGACATTACTCTGGATTCGGTAATGCTGCAGATGAACATTCCGTGGGTGTCCAGATCAATGTACTGTTCTACTTTCAGAGACATAAAGGAGTTAATGTATTTGGGAAGGAATACCAGTCCGTTATCGGAACGGAGCGGTTCCCAACCGGCAAATTTGTCTGCAGTTCTTCCACTCTGGAATCCAAAGTTTTCAAATACATGGAACGGAGCGTCTGTGGACAGACAGTTCAGGTTCATGATACCTGTCTGCTTAATTACATGGTGAGAGTAGTTTGCTTTATTAATAGTAACGGCAATACGGTTTGGTGTGTTTGTCACCTGAGATACGGTATTGACAATCAGACCATTATCCTTTTTACCATCATTGGAAGTTACTACATATAGACCATAACCGATGTTGAACAGGGCAGTAAGGTCATTTTTATTGGCTGTTTCGGTATGCTGTGCGATATAGTCACGGCACAGTTCATCAGCCAGAGCTTCCAGCTGAGCACTGCTTTCTTCATTCAAAGCTGACATAATACGTACATTAGTGTCGGTAAATGTCAGTTTTTTACTTCCCTCAAACATTTTAGTCATGACTTTTGTAGCCATAGGTGCCCAAGAACCATTTTCAATCAGAGCAACTGTGCGGTTCTGATAATTTCTTTCGGTCAGATGATCGATAAAGTCACGCATGAATGGGAAAATCCCTGCATTGTAGGTGGTAGTAGCCAGAACCAGTTTGTTGTAGCGGAATGCATCTTCCACAGCTTCTGCCATATCCGTGCGGGCCAGATCGTGGACAACGACCTTCGGGCATCCTTTTTCGCGGAGTTTATCTGCCAGAATATTAACTGCTTTTTTTGTATTGCCATATACGGAAGTATAAGCGATAACAATACCTTCAGATTCAGCTTCATAGGATGACCAGGTATTGTACAGACCCAGATAATATCCCAGATTTTCTTTTAAAATCGGACCATGAAGAGGACAGATGGTCTGAATGTCCAGTCCTGCTGCCTTTTTCAGAAGATTCTGTACCTGTGTGCCATATTTGCCTACAATACCAATATAATAGCGGCGTGCTTCGCATGCCCAGTCTTCTTCAACATCCAGAGCACCGAATTTGCCGAAGCCGTCTGCAGAGAAAAGAACTTTGTCACAGGTGTCATAAGTAACCATAACTTCCGGCCAGTGAACCATAGGAGCAGCAACAAATGCGAGAGTGTGCTTTCCGAGAGAAAGGGTATCCCCTTCTTTAATAACGATGCATCTGTCAGCAAAATCTGTTCCGAAGAACTGTTTCATCATAGTAAAAGCTTTCGCACTGGAAACGATGGTGGTTTTTGTGTATAACTGCATAAAATTGGCAATATTGGCAGAGTGATCCGGTTCCATATGCTGAATAATCAGATAATCAGGCTGACGATCTCCCAGAAGAACTCCGATCTGATCAAGCCATTCATGTTTGAAACGTGCATCTACGGTATCCATGACAGCAACTTTCTCATCCATAATCACATAGGAGTTGTATGCCATGCCGTTGGGAACAACGTACTGACCTTCAAAAAGGTCAACATCATGATCATTTACGCCTACGTATTTAATATCGTTGGTAATAAACATATCACATATCTCCTTTATTTTTTTCATTATTATAGCATATAGCGCGAGTGATTCAAGCAATAAGATGATAATTTTTGATTGGTATGAAGAAAAATAGATTTGTATACAAAAAATCCTCGATTTTGCTTGACTTGACAAATGTTTATGAATATAATTGAAATGATGTTTTCTGACATACATGAAGATAATACAACCGAATAGTTGGTTTTGAAGGAGGTGCCTTTAATATGAAAATGACATTTCAGCCGAAAAAGAGATCCAGATCCAAAGTTCACGGATTCAGAGCAAGAATGAGCACAAAAGGCGGCAGAAAAGTACTTGCAGCCAGAAGATTAAAAGGAAGAAAAAAATTATCAGCATAAGACCGCAGATTTGTGGTCTTTTCTTCTATCATGAAGTAAAATCTATCAATTCTTTAAAGGAAGATTTCTATGAAATATTCAGAGAGCTTGAAAAAAAACAGAGATTTTCAGCAGGTTTATAAAACAGGGACATCTTATGTAAATAAATATTTAGTCATGTATGTAAAGAAAAACCAGTTGGAAAAAAACAGAATCGGAGTCTCGGTTAGCAAGAAGGTGGGCAACAGTGTAGTGCGCCATCGGCTCTGCAGGCTGGTAAGAGAAAGTTACCGTCTGCATGAAAAGGAATTTCATAGAGGGGTGGATATCGTCGTGGTGGCCCGCGTCAATGCAAAAGAGAGAACGTTTCGTGAGATTGAGAGTGCATTGCTACACCTTGGCAGGCTGCATAAAATTGTCGAACATGATCATAAGGATGAACATCATGAAAAAGTTAATGATCAGAGCAATTAGATTTTATCAGAAGTTTTTGTCTCCTTTAAAGAGTACCAAATGTCCCTATATTCCGTCCTGTTCTCAATATGGACTGGAAGCAATTGAAAAGTATGGGGCATTGAAGGGCGGTCTGTTAGCTGCATGGAGAATTTTAAGGTGCAATCCTTTTTCTAAAGGTGGATTTGATCCCGTACCGTAGGGGAAAAGGATATGTTCCTTCATGATTGTACCTGCAAGACAGGCATGTTTATTGAAGGAGGAAACTTAATTGAATATTGTGATGACAAAAGTTACAACTCCTATCATTGGATGGATTTGTAGCATTCTCGGATGGGTTATTAATGCAATCTATGCACTTCTGGATCTGATTGGTATCCCCAACATTGGTCTTGCCATTATCCTGTTCACTCTTGTCGTTTATATGGCAATGATGCCTCTGCAGATTAAGCAGCAGAAGTTTTCAAAGATGAACAGTATCATGCAGCCGGAGATACAGAGAATCCAGAAAAAGTACAAAGGGAAAAAAGATAATGACTCCATGATGAAACAGAATGAAGAGTTAAATGCTGTTTATCAGAAATACGGAGTATCCCCTACCGGAAGTTGTGTGCAGCTTTTGATTCAGATGCCTGTACTGCTGGCATTGTATCAGGT
Organism: Oliverpabstia sp.; assembly: GCA_051879355.1. GTDB lineage: Bacteria > Bacillota > Clostridia > Lachnospirales > Lachnospiraceae > Oliverpabstia. The sequence continues at coordinate 27,817 of JBJELU010000108.1, read as the reverse complement.
AATTTATCATATTCCCGGCTATATTTCAGGAGTAAGAAGTGTATTTACAGGTCTTGCTTCCAATATTATGTCTGTAAAGGGCTTTGGTGATATTATCAGCAAGTTTATCACAGACAACAGTATCAGTATGTATGGTATTACTGCCAATACAGAATTTACAAAAGAGACAATCATTGATTTCTTATATAAACTGTCACCTTCTCAGATGGAACTGTTTGCAAACCTGCCGGAGTTCAGTGCACATGCAGATGTATTTGAACAGGTGGCCGCTAAGGCAGAACATATTAATCAGTTTCTGGTGTTAAATATTTCCGATACTCCGATGGCTGTCATTAAGTCTGGATGGGCTCAGGGTGGTGTATCCGGATGGATTATGGTCATTGCCGCTGTGTTGATTCCAGTTCTGGCATGGTTTACTCAGTGGATGAACTACAAACTGATGCCGCAGCCGCAGAATAACGGTAATGAAGCTCCGAGTACCATGGAAGCTTCTATGAAGAGTATGAATACGGTTATGCCGGTGATGTCTGCTGTATTTTGTTTTTCATTCCCTGTAGGTATTGGTATTTACTGGGTAATTGGTGCCGTAATTCGAAGTATCCAGCAGGTTGTCCTGAATAAAAAAATGGATACCATGGATATGGAAGAATACATCCGAAAAAATCAGGAAAAGATGAAAAAGAAAATGGAAAAGAGAGGATATAATCCTCAGCAGATCAATCAGCAGGCAAGAATGAATGTAAAAAATATTCAGCAGCCACAGCAGCAGAAAACGGGGCTGACTGCAGAAGAAAAAGCAGAACGGATGAAGAAATCTACGGAATATTATAAAAATACCGAGTACAAACCGGGAAGTCTTGCTGCAAAAGCCAATATGGTAAAACAGTTTGATGAGAAGAACAAGAAGAAATAGGGGGAAGGGCAATGGAGTTCAGAGAGATTACGGCAAAAACTGTAGATGAAGCGATCACCAAAGCGTGTCTGGAGTTTGGAATTTCCAGTGATAACCTGGAGATAGAAGTTGTCCGTGAAGGAACCTCAGGATTTTTTGGTATCGGAAGTAAACCGGCAATTATCCGGGTTCGCAGGAAAGCGGAAGAGGAAGAATTTAATATTCTGGAGGAACTGAAAAAAGAAGAACAGAAAAAAGAAGCTGTTCGGAAAGAACCAAAGAAAGAGCCTCGAAAAGATATTAAAAAAGAACCAAAAAAAGAACTTAAAAAAGAAAATAAAGAACCCAGAAAAGAGGCTGTAAAGGAGCCTAAAAAAGAAGTGAAGAAGGATGCTCCCAAGCCTCCGAAAAAGGAAAATAATAAACCGGCAGAGAAGGAAGTTATAAAGGAAACGGTAAAAGAACCTGCAGTGAAAGAAGCTCCGGTAAAAAAAGAGCAAAAACAAGAAGTTAAGAAGGAAGAGAAAAAACCGGTTGTCCGTACAGATGAACAGGTTGCTGCTATGAAGAAAGATGCAGAAAAGTTCCTTGCAGGTGTGTTTAAAGCAATGGAACTTCCTGTAGATATTCAGATCGTATATGATAAAGAAAATGACAGTCTGGATATTAATTTTGGCGGTGAGGATATGGGTATTCTGATCGGAAAAAGAGGGCAGACACTTGATTCTCTTCAGTATCTGACCAGTCTGGTAGTAAATAAAGAGCAGGAAAACTATGTAAGAGTGAAACTGGATACGGAGAATTACAGAAGCCGCAGAAAAGACACTCTGGAAAATCTTGCCAAAAATATTGCATTTAAAGTGCGTAAGACAAGAAAAGCTGTTGTGCTGGAGCCGATGAATCCGTATGAAAGAAGAATTATTCACTCTGCACTGCAGGGAAACAAGTATGTAGAGACCTACAGCGAAGGAAATGAGCCGTATCGTCATGTAGTAGTTGTTTACAAAGGAAGATAAGAAATTGAGAAAGATGTAGGGGTCAAAATTCCTTTTGACCCCTACATCTTTATATGGAAAAAGGAAAACGGAGGTATAATGAAAATGAATGGAGATACCATTGCGGCCGTTGCGACGGCAATGACAGCTTCCGGTATAGGGATTGTCCGGATAAGCGGGGGAGATGCACTTGAGATTGCCGGGAGAGTTTACCGCTCTAAAAGTGGGAAAAAAGATATCAGAAAGGCTGCAAGCCACACCATTCATTATGGATTTATCTATGATGGAGAACAACTGATCGATGAAGTTCTGGTTATGATCATGAAAGGCCCCCGCAGTTATACAGGCGAAGATACGGTTGAGATTGATTGCCATGGCGGTGTACTGGCTATGAGAAAAGTACTGGATGCGGTAATCCATGCGGGGGCACGCCCGGCGGAACCGGGAGAATTTACAAAAAGAGCGTTCTTAAACGGAAGAATTGATTTGTCTCAGGCAGAAGCGGTCATGGATGTGATTCAGGCCCAAAGTGAATATGCATTGAAAAGTTCGATGAGCCAGCTGAAAGGCTCTCTGCTTCAGTCTATTCAGAAGATAAGAAGTGCTATTATATATCAAGTTGCGTATATTGAATCGGCATTGGATGATCCGGAACATATCAGTCTGGATGGGTATGGACAGGAACTTGCCGAAGTGGTAAAAAAAGAAAAAGAAAAGCTGAAAAGGTTGATTGATTCTTTCTCAGAAGGTAAAATGATACGGGAAGGAATCAGGACAGTAATTGTAGGCAAACCAAATGCGGGAAAGTCTTCTCTTCTGAATTGTCTGGTGGGAGAAGAGAAAGCGATTGTCACAGACATTGCAGGGACCACCAGAGATGTTCTTGAAGAAACAATCATACTTCAGGGGATTTCTTTGAAAATGATGGATACTGCAGGAATCAGAAACACAGAAGATACCGTGGAGAAAATCGGTGTGGAGAGGGCAAGAACCTATGCAAAGGATGCGGATCTGATTTTGTATGTGGTTGATACCTCCACAGAACTGGATGAAAATGATGAGGAAATACTGGAACTTTTGAAGGAAAAGAAAGCCATTGTCTTATTAAATAAGAGTGACCTGACGCCGGTAGTTACCGTAGAAATGCTTCAGAAAAAGACCAGTCAGCCGATTATTCCGATTTCCGCAAGAATGGAACAGGGAGTTGATCGTCTGGAAGAAAAAATCAGAGAGATGTTTTTCCAGGGAGATATTTCCTTTAATGATGAGGTTTACATTACGAATGTAAGGCATAAAAATGCTCTGGAAGATGCGTATGCCAGTCTGACGATGGTGGAAAACAGCATTGCCATGGAAATGCCGGAGGATTTCTTTTCCATTGACCTGATGAGCGCTTATGAAGCTCTCGGAAGTATTACAGGAGAATCTGTGGGAGAAGATCTGGTCAATGAGATATTCAGTAAATTTTGTACAGGAAAATAACCGTTTGCCGTAACCGGCAAACAGAGGAGATAATAAAAGATGAATAATTTGGTGGAACATTATGATGTGGCGGTCATCGGTGCCGGTCATGCGGGATGCGAAGCTTCTCTTGCGGCAGCAAGGCTGGGGATGGAGACCATTGTATTTACTGTCAGTGTGGACAGTATTGCACTGATGCCCTGCAATCCCAATATTGGCGGAAGCTCTAAAGGACATCTGGTAAAAGAAATCGATGCGCTTGGAGGAGAGATGGGAAAGGTGATTGATAAGACCTTTATCCAGTCCAAGATGCTGAACAAATCGAAAGGTCCTGCCGTTCATTCCCTGCGTGCGCAGGCGGACAAAAAAAATTACAGTAATACTATGCGTCAGGTATTGGAAAATACAGATCATCTGACGATAAAGCAGGCGGAAGTAACGGAACTGATTGTGGAAGCAGGTGTGGTAAAAGGAGTAAAAACTTACTCAGGAGCTACATATCTGTGTAAAGCGGTGGTTCTGTGTACAGGGACTTATCTGAAAGCAAGATGTATTTATGGAGATGTGAGCAATTATACAGGGCCTAACGGATTGCAGGCAGCCAATTATCTCACGGATTCGCTGAAGAAAAATGGTGTGGAAATGTTTCGGTTTAAGACAGGTACTCCTGCCAGAATTGATAAAAGAACGATTGATTTCTCAAAGATGGAAGAGCAGAAGGGCGATGAGAGGGTCGTTCCGTTTTCCTTCTCAACAGATCCGGAGAGTGTGCAGATTGACCAGGCATCCTGCTGGCTTACTTATACGAATGAGAAAACCCACGATATCATCCGGGCCAATCTGGATCGTTCACCACTGTATTCCGGTATGATTGAGGGAACAGGTCCCCGGTATTGCCCTTCCATCGAGGATAAGGTGGTAAAATTCTCGGATAAACCGCGTCATCAGGTATTTATTGAGCCGGAAGGGATGAATACTAATGAAATGTATGTGGGAGGAATGTCCAGTTCTCTGCCGGAAGATGTTCAGCATGAGATGTATCATTCTGTACCGGGACTGGAACATGCTAAAATCGTCCGCAATGCCTACGCAATTGAATATGACTGTATCAACCCCAGACAGCTTCAGGCAACGCTGGAATTTAAGAATATTAAGAACCTGTTCAGCGGCGGTCAGTTTAATGGAAGTTCAGGGTATGAAGAAGCGGCAGCCCAGGGGCTGATTGCGGGTATTAATGCAGCACTGAAAATCAAGGGAAAAGAACTTCTGGTACTTGATCGTTCAGAGGCTTATATTGGTGTACTGATTGATGATCTGGTAACGAAAGAAAACCATGAACCTTACCGGATGATGACCAGCCGGGCTGAGTATCGTCTGCTCCTCAGACAGGATAATGCAGATCTGCGCCTGAGAAAAAAAGGATATGAAGTAGGTCTGATCAGTGAAGAACAGTATCAGGATCTCTTACAAAAGGAAAAAATGATAGAAGAAGAGATAGAGCGAGTGGAAAAAACTACGGTAGGTACTTCGCCGGAAGTACAGGAACTTCTGGAAGCATATCACAGCACACCGCTTACATCGGGTTCGACACTGGGAGAATTGATTCGCCGTCCGGAATTAACGTATGAAATTCTGGCGCCTATCGATAAAAACAGACCTCAGCTGCGTTATGATATTCAGGAACAGGTTAACATTAATATCAAGTATGATGGATATATACGCCGTCAGTTAAAGCAGGTAGAACAGTTTAAAAAGCTGGAAAAGAAACGGATTCCGGAAGATATTGATTACGATCAGATTAAAAGCCTGCGGATCGAGGCAGTGCAGAAACTGAAAATGTATCAGCCCATGAATATCGGACAGGCATCCAGAATTGCAGGAGTTTCTCCGGCAGATGTGTCTGTACTGCTTGTATACCTGGGAGGCAAGTAAATATGAACACGGAGGAAAGAGATGATGAGTCAGTACTCTACAGATACTTTAGTGAGAGGAACAAAGCAGCTGGGAATTACTCTCAGTGAAAAACAGATTCAACAGTTTATCAGGTATTATGAACTTTTGGTGGAATGGAATTCTTTTATGAATCTTACTGCAATCACAGAGTATGAGGAAGTGATGGAAAAGCATTTTGTGGACAGTCTGGCGGCTGTAAAAGTGTGTGATTTTTATCAGGTAAAGAGTCTGATCGATATTGGAACAGGAGCAGGGTTTCCGGGAATTCCTCTCAAAATTGCATTTCCGCATCTGGAAGTGGTATTGCTGGATTCTCTGAATAAAAGAACAAAATTTCTGAATGAAGTAATCAATCAGTTGGGGTTGGAAAACATCCGGACAATACATGGAAGAGCGGAAGATTATGCAAAACAAAAAGAGTATAGAGAACAATTTGATGTGTGTGTGTCCAGGGCAGTGGCAAACCTCAGTACATTGTCAGAATATTGCATTCCTTATGTAAGAAATATGGGAGAATTTATCTCATATAAATCGGGAAAAATAGAAGAAGAAGTAGAACAGTCAAGAAAGGCAGTGTTTATTTTAGGAGGAAAAATCTCGAGAATTGAAAAATTTTGTCTGGCAGACACGGATATGGAACGTTCTTTTGTAATTATAAAAAAAGAGAAAAAATCTCCCGAAAAATATCCCAGAAAAGCAGGAATGCCGTCGAAAGAACCACTACAGTAAAAACTGTTTGAATGAAAAACTGCATCAGGAAGAAATATGTGTATTGGTAATATTTCTTCCCGGTGCAGTTTTTATATTACAGGAAAGTCCTTGAACTATCGTTGGTTTCACAGAATCATCACATTTTTTTTGAAAGTTCATCACACTTTTTTTATATGATATATAAAATAGGGTATTGTTTCCTCATCTGGCAGCAGTATCTTTGAAGTATAAAGGAGGTCAGAAAAGTGATTGAAGTGAAGAATCTGGTGAAGAGGTATGGAAATTATCTTGCGGTGGATCATCTTTCCTTTCATGTGGATAAGGGACAGATTTACGGATTTCTTGGACCTAATGGTGCAGGAAAATCCACCACAATGAATATTATGACCGGTTATCTTGCTTCTACGGAAGGCGAAGTGTTGATCAACGGTATGAATATCCTGGAAGAGCCGGAAAAAGTAAAGAGATGTATCGGATATCTTCCGGAACAGCCGCCGTTGTATTTCGATATGACTGTAGAAGAATATTTGAAGTTTGCAGCAGATTTGAAGAAGATTGAAAGAACAAAAAGGAAAGAACAGATAGAGAAGGTGATGGAGATGACCGGGATTGCTGACGTGAGACAACGTCTGATTCGAAATCTTTCCAAAGGGTACAGGCAGAGAGTAGGACTGGCACAGGCAATTCTTGGATATCCTGAAATTCTGATTCTTGATGAACCTACGGTAGGACTGGATCCGAAACAGATTATAGAGATTCGTGAACTGATCAGAAGTCTCAGCAAAAATCATACCATTATTTTAAGTTCTCATATCCTGTCGGAAATCAGTGCTGTCTGCGATTATGTCATGATTATTAATCACGGAAAGCTGATAGCAAGTGATACAACAGAAAATCTGGAAAAAATGACAATGGGTTCCAATACATTGGAAATGGAAGTAAAAGGTAAAAAGGAAAAGGTTCAAATTCTTTTGGAAACAGTAGAAGAGATAGAAAACCTGGAATGGGATACCAGGGATATAAAGAAAAATGAGAATGATGAAGAAGATACAGTAAGCTTTACCATAAAAACAGACGAAAGTGTTGATATTAGGGAAAAGCTTTTTTATATGCTGGCAGAGGCCAAAATACCTGTGCTGAAAATGCAGGCGACCAGAATTTCTCTGGAAGATGTATTCCTGGAATTGACGCAAAATGAGAAGGAGGAAATAGTTCATGACAGCGATATATAAAAGAGAATTGAAAAGTTATCTCACATCTATGATTGGATATGTGTTTATATTTTTTATATTGCTTTTGGAAGGTATTTATTTTACTGCCTATAATATGCAGGGGGCATATCCTGTTTTTGGAAGTACTTTAAGTGCAATTGCCTTTATTTTTCTTATTCTTGTACCAATTCTTACCATGAAATCTATTGCAGAAGAAAGAAAGCAGAAAACAGATCAGCTGCTTTTGACGGCACCGGTATCGGTGGGTGAGGTGGTTGCAGGAAAGTATCTTGCTCTTATTACTGTTTACATGATACCTATGGCAATCATCAGTCTGTATCCGCTGATTATGATGAAATACGGAACGGTGTCTGTGCCAATGACCTATACAGCAATTCTTGGATTTTTTCTCCTTGGATTTACTCAGATTGCAATGGGAGTTTTTTTCTCATCGATTACAGAGAGTTCAGTTATTGCGGCGGTCATGACATTTATTGTATTGTTTTTGTGTTATATGATGGAAGGGATTGAAACATTGATACCGGTGACGGCAATGACTTCCTTTGTGATTTATATAATTCTTGTCATGGGGCTGGCAGTGATTTTTTACCATATGGTAAAAAATATCTGGATTGCCGGCATTGCAGGTATTCTTGGAGAGGCTGGACTGATTGTAACGTATATTGTTAAGTCATCTGTGTTTGAGGGCAGCGTCCAGAGAATCCTTGAAATATTTAACATTGTAAGTCGTTTTGATAATTTTACCGGAGGGATTCTTGATATTCAGAGTATTGTTTATTTTCTGTCTGTCATTATTATTTTTCTGTTCCTGTCTGTGCAGACAATCACAAAACGTCGTTGGAATTAGGAGGTAATTATGAATAAAAAAATATTAAAAAACGGTTCTTACAGTATGGCATATACTTTGATTCTGATAGCGGTTGTGGTTGTTATTAATTTAATTGTTGCGGAGATTCCGGAGAAATATACACAGATTGATGTGAGCAGTCAGAAACTGTACACAATCTCAGATGATACATTGGAATTTCTGGATGAACTGGATCAGGATGTAACAATTTATCATATGGTGCAGAGTGGGCAGGAGGATGATATCCTGCAGAAGATGCTGACAAGATATGAGGAGGCTTCGAAACATATTAAGGTAGAAGCAAAGGATCCGGTATTATATCCGAATTTTGCTTCTCAGTATACAGATGCTCAGCTCGCGGATAATAGTCTGATCGTAGTAAATGGTAATAAAAGTAAAGTGGTGGATTATAACAGCCTTTATGAAGTGAACTATGATTATTATACAGGCAGCAGCAGTACAACAGGATTTGACGGAGAGGGACAGATTGACAGTGCAATTGCCTATGTGACATCCGATAATATTCCGGTGATTTATACATTGGAAGGTCACAGTGAGATGAAAGTGAACAGTGATCTGCAGAATAGTATGGAAAAGGCAAATTATCAGATAGAAAGTTTGAATCTGCTGACTGTAGATGGTGTTCCTGAAGATGCAGGCTGCCTGCTGATTGCGTCGCCACAGAATGACCTGTCTGAAGATGAGGCGAAAAAAGTCATTTCCTATCTGGAAAATGGCGGAAAAGCAATGATATTTACTGATTATATCAATCTGGAAATGCCAAATCTGAAAAGCGTACTTGAAAATTATGGTGTGACTTATGAACATGGTGTGGTTCTGGAAGGAGACAGCAGGCACTATATTATGCAGGTTCCGTATTATCTTGTACCGACAATTAACAGTACGGAAATTACATCTGAAATGGTTTCTGATAATCGTTATGTACTGATGCCGGTTGCTCAGTCGGTTAAAATACTGGATGAGTACCGTGACAGTCTGACCATAGAACCGATTCTGACAACCTCAGAGAAAGCTTATATCAAGGCAGATGTGGAAAATATGACGACTTTTGAAAAAGAAGACGGAGATCAGGAGGGTCAGTTCCATTTGGGAGTATGTATTTCAGAACAAATAAATGATGAAACATCAACACAGATTGCGTATTACAGTTCTGGCAGTCTGATTGACTCAGGTACAGATCAGCAGGTTTCAGGGGGAAACTCGGAACTTGTGATGGCTACTCTGGGATGGATGTGTGAAAATGAAACTCCGGTAATTTCTGTGGCGGGTAAGAATCTTACTATGGATTATCTTACGGTTCCGGAATATGATGCCAGCTACTGGAGTGCCATTACTTGCGGTGTGATACCTGTTACGTTTTTACTTATTGGTTCGGTCATTTGGTTTAAGAGGAGAAAACAGTAATGAAAAAAAGGGGAGTAATTTTGATAGAAGGAGTCATTCTTCTCTGCCTGCTTCTCGGTGCGTATTTCCTGATAAAAAACAGGAATTCTCAGAAGGCAGAGCAGACAGTACAGCAGGAAGAGAAAAAAACATCATTGATTTCGTTGGAGAATATCAGTCATATTTCTTTCTGGATAGAAGGAGAAACTATCGGATGGACGAAGCGGGAAGACATCTGGCACCTTGATAAAGATGATGATTTTCCGGCAGATACTGAAAAAATAGATACCATTATATCCACATTATTTGCTATGTCAGAGGAAAGAACTTTGGAGAACATTAATAACCTGAAAGATTATGGTCTGGAGGAACCCGCCAATTTGATTGAAGTTCAGAATGAAGAGGGGCAGTCAGAACGTATTTCAGTGGGAAATAAGAACCCTTCCACAGGAGATACTTATTTATATTTAAATGATGAAAAAAACACAGTTTATACAGTGGAAAATGATATAAATTCTTTGCTGGAAGGCAGCCTGTTTGATTATGCAGTTGGAGAAGAAATGCCGTCAATCGTATCTTCAACAATTAAGAAAATTGAAGTGAAGAAGAAAGAAAATTCCTATATACTGGAAAGTGACGGAAACTCTTCCACAGGGTGGACTGTCTTTGATCAAAATGGAAGCAGGAAAACCGCGGATTCATCTGCAGCAGGTAATTTGCAGAGTGCAGCAGCGGGATTGAGTTTCAGGACCTATTATAGTTATCATTGCGTGGACTGGGGCGCATATGGCCTTGATAATCCTAAAATGGTGGTTACTGTGGATTATACTGAGTCTGAAACAGAAAAATCGAATATAGATACCAATACGGGCGTTACAGAGGGTGATAGCAATGGAACAGAAGACGCAGATGAAGAAAAGGCAACATCTGAAGTATCCCGTACCATGATTTTATATGTAGGAAATCTGGCTGATGATGGATATTATTATGTCAGACTGGGAGATTCGCAGGAAGTTCATGGTATTTCACAGAGTAGTATAGATGTTCTTATGAATGGGAAAGCTTTTGATTATTGGAATCTGGATGTTGATTATTTGCCGATTGCTGATCTTGATTGTTTGAATATTACTTACGAAAATAAGAGTTATCAGCTGAAAAGAGTAGTGGAAGAGGATGAAGAAGGAACAATTGAAACCACTTATTATGTAAATGATAAAGAGGTTGATGGAGATCTGTTTCTTCAGTTTTACAGGAGTGCAGCATCCATGACATGCCAGAGTCGTCTGGAAAAATACAGAAGTACAGGAGAAGAACCGGAGTTGGTTCTGGAATATAAAGGAACCGGTTATGAGGAGGTGACTGTGAGTTATATTCCGAGAGATGCCAGCTTTTACACTGTTGCAGATCAGGATGGAAACAGTGGATTAGTAAATAAAATGAATGTAAAAGAATTGATTGAAAAGTTGGTTAATCTTCTGAATGATTACACTTTATGATAGGTTCTGCTTTATAAGATAATTATTAGTAGTAAAAACACACAACTGTGGAAATTGTGATTTGTAAAGTCCATAGTTGTGTGCTTTTTTGAACCTATTTTATTTCGGTGTTTTGTAATACTCCATTAATACTGTTATCTTCTAAAAATGTGTTACAATTATAAAGAAATAAGACGGTTGAGATGGAATTTTGCTCCATAATAAGATCTAAATCTCCATAATAGTAACGCGGGTCTATTACAATAATTTCTCTATAATAAGAAACTAAAAAAGGAATCATGCAATTGGCAAAAGAATCTTTTATGAGTAAGAGTTTCTTAGTAGATTCTGAAGTTGTCTTAATATCGATTCTTGAATGATTACCGCCTAAAAAGACTGCATATTTGTCCTTTGAATCTAATTTAGATGTATCATATAAAGTTGTAGTTTTGATTTGTTCGTCAACATAGTTAACGATTACATTGGTATTATCTTCTTTGTTTTTTGCTGAATAAATATAAATTGGTTCCTTGTAGGATGTTTCATATCCGCTGGTAGAAGATAAAGTCCCGTTAAAACTATCTGTTACTGCATATGATTCAAGTTTTGGTGTGGTTGATAAATCTAAATTAAAATCTTGCGCTAGTTGCTGAAAACAATAATAAGCCCCTAAGGTTGTCCAATGGTGGTCTGTATGATAGTAAATGTTTTCATCTTTATGTTCCTGTAAAACCGGGGTAACATCTATCCAATTCAAGTACCCGTTAAGTGAAGATTCGATGCTTTTTAAAAATTCGTTTTGATTGGCGGTGACAGCAAAAGCAGGAAGTTTATCCGATAGTATATTCGCCGCATTGGGTACTAGCATCATATACATAGGAATATCTGAATACTTATTTTGAAAAGATTTAATTGCATCCAGGTTTTGATCGAGTGTTTTCGTATCGGGCTGTGTAATATCTTCAAGAAGGTAGTTACTTTTTCCTTTAAAAACATTATTGGAATCTCTTTTTCCTTCTAATAGGTCGATAGATGTTTTGATTTTTACCCATATGTTTCTTCCTAGAAATTGATCGGATTTATATTTCTCGTATTGTTCCATAAAGCGCCCACTCTCTATACCGGATAATGAAAGGTTTGGCTTTTGCTGTAACATGCGATTTTCGGATTCTGAATACTGTTTGTCTTTTGCAATAATGTTCATAACAAGAATAAGTGATATTGTTAACAGAAAGATTATCGCGATTAATTTATTTGTACGCATTTTGGAGTTGAGGTTACTGTTCTTTTTTTTCTCATTCATGGCTTCTCCTAAAATCTAAAATATAGAAAAGGATTATATGTTTCGGTTACTAAATAAGCAATACATAGGATGAATAATAACATATATATTATGCAGTTAACCAGCATATTTTCTTTTCCTTTTTTCAAAAAAATACTCGAATATAGTTGATATACAATAGGTGTTGAAACAAATATTGCAATAACCAATAAGAAAAAGTTTGTAAACAAGAAATATAAGCTTCTTTTGTCAATGAATGCATAAGCATGAATTCCGAACATTGTCTTAATATAGGCTAATGAGGAACTTAAAGAAGGGCTGAAGAAGAAAACCCATCCAATCATGACAAGAATAATAGTATATATATGTTTGAATATGTCTGGAATTTTATCAAATATAGAATGTAGTAAATATTTTTCTGTGATAAGAAGAATGCCGTAGTACAATCCCCATATAATAAAATTCCAAGATGCTCCATGCCACAGGCCGGTAAGTAACCACACAATTAGTAAATTTCGTATATGTTTTGGGAAAGATACCCGATTACCTCCTAAGGGGATGTAAACATAATCTTTAAACCATGTACTTAATGAAATATGCCATCTGCGCCAAAATTCAGTGATACTTTTGGCTATGTAGGGATAATTAAAGTTTGTTGGAAAATCAAATCCAAACATTTTTCCAAGTCCAATAGCCATATCAGAATATCCACTAAAATCAAAATAAATTTGAAGTGTATAAGCAGCACAACCTAACCAGGAACTTAATACCGATAACTTTGTAATGTCTAAATCTGTAATAGTTACGAAAATTGCTCCAATGGTATTGGCAAGTAATATTTTTTTTGAAAGCCCACGAATAAAAAACATTACTCCACTGCCAAATTTATTCCAAGAATATTGACGATATGAAAGCTGCTTTTCTATAGATGAATACTGAACAATGGGCCCGGCAATTAGTTGAGGAAACATTGTAACATATAAAGAAAAGTTTATGATATTAGTTTGTGCTTTGACTTTATTTAAATAAACATCTATAATATATGAAAGAATCTGGAAGGTATAAAAAGATATACCTATAGGCAAACTAAGCTCTCTATATGGAATTTGAAACGGAAGTACTGAATTTAAGTTATCAATAATAAAACCTTCATACTTGAAAAAACCTAGAATGAAAAGGTTGATTATAATAGTAAAAATCAGACTAAATTTTGCAGCGCGATGGTTTTTCCGCTTTCTTGCAATGTCTATTCCACATAGATAATTAAAAATGATAGATAAGATCATTAATATAATATATACAGGTTCACCCCAGGCATAAAAGAACAAACTGCCCAGAAGTAATAGCATATTTTTCAATTTTGTTGGTACAATATAATAAAGTAATAATATAACGGGTAAAAAAGTAAATAAGAAAAAAATGCTGCTAAATAACATGGTTATGTTTCCTTTTCTTATAAGTCTTTTTTGAATGCTGCATAAATATCGTCAATGTCATTTGATATAGCCATTAACATATAGTTACCTTTGCTTTCAATAATGGCAGAATCGATTAAGTTTGTTTGTTCTACTCCATATCCGGCAAAATTTTTTGATTGTGTAGTTAGACGTTTGTGAAAGGCATTGTCTACAGAATCAAATTGAGATGAATCTTTTAATTTGATTACAACAATTTCATTAACACTCATAACGTCATTGGGGATGTATAGCATTATACCATCAAAATCATTGGCATTCAATCCATATAAACGTTTAAAATCCTGAGTAGATCCTTTTTTCATTTCATTAATATTGGTTACTTGCAGGATGTTTTCTTCTATGGCTTTTACTGGAACATCATTGGAGCCTTTATTTAGTTTGAGTATTATTATATATATAATAAATAAAATAACAATAAAATATCTAAGAATAGCTATAACATCTGTTCTTTTTCTCATTATAGTTCTGCAACCTCCGCCATATGGTTAACCCATTCGGGATAATAGCTAGGGGATAAGTGAATTCCATCGTTAGCATAATATTCAGGGTGAATAAGAGACGTATTGTCTATATAAATAATATTTTCTTCAATGCATAATTCTTTTAATTTTTCGTTAAATTGTGGTATGTATTGAAAATCATTATTAGAGTCTATAACAAATTGTTCAACCGGAAGAATGCTATTAATATAAATTTTTGTATCTGGTAAGCTTTCTTTAATCTGTTGAATAATAATTTGATATTGTTGTTTAAAAAAATCACAATTTCCATTAAGAACAGTCAAATCATTTAATCCATACGCAAGAAAAATAGTTTGTGGATGTAAATTAATGACCATTGAAATGTGTTCGTCAATTTTAGAAGTACTTATTTTAGAAATTTCAGTACCTCTATCGGCTATAACATGAGATTCATCGAGAATGCCGTATTCGTAAAGCCCTTGGGTAATAGAATCTCCCATGACAACTGAATTAGAAAATTTTTCATTAGGTGTGCGATTTTCCCATTCTTCTGCTTCTATACGTTCTGCTTCTTCTAGTGTGTCTATTTGAAACTCTATCTGGTCTATATCAAGTTGATCCATGTAAGATAAGGTTTCCAATCCTGCTGTTGTATCAATTTTAGGTTGAGCAAAAAATGATATAGTTTTTGCTATAATAACAACTGTAATCACTACAGATATTATAGTGATAAAAGGGTGAAACTGGTATTTTTTAAAATTTATTTTATTAATATGCACAATTGTATTGATTCTCCTTGTTAAAAAAATAAGAATTAGTTAGTATAGGGTATAGAAAGTATGAAAACGATTAGTACGACAAAATTCATGTATTTTCTACAAAATGCGCTTTTGTATTTTATAATATATTAAGGACATTACAATGTCAACTTATAAGAAAAAAATGATATCGACATTGGTTATTCAGAACTGATGTTTGCAAAATATTACGAATATGGAATGCTTTTTTGACAGTTCAACCCCATTTCCGATTTCTTTATTGCAAAAAAGCGGATAGTTTTTCAATGAGCCTGATTTATGATTTTTATCAGGTTACGGGAGTTTCATTCTTGAATAGGAGTGCCCTGAATAGTTACGAAATGCTTGTAAATATGAGAAAAAAACTCAAAAAAACCGATAGCTTTGACGGCTTCCGTCTGTGCTATCGGTTTACTTTTGCTTAAGCTAATTAAAAAATATATCCATGCTGTCAAGAATTTTTCTGACAGATTCAATGTGCGGAAGATGTTTTGAATGAGCAAAAAATTCACATTCTATGGAGCTATTCAAAGACTGATATAATGCAATACTTTCTTCTGCAAGCGGTTCTGATTTTCCTTCAATGATATAGATGCTATTATTGATGGATTTTAATGCGTGAGCAATGTTACAGTAGATATATTTACCTTTTATGCTTCCAAGAAGATAGCGTCCATTTCCATTGGCAAGATGGGCAGATTCATAATAAGCATCAGCCAGTGTAGTATCCTGATGAAATGGATTATATAAGAAGTTTTCGGTAAAAAGCAGGTCTATGTTGGCTCTTGACATAATGACATTATAGAGCAGGGAACCAATCAAGGGGAGTTCTAACAAAAATTTGGCAGCTTTTGATTTCTTTGAAGGTATTTGATTTAAAACAGCCAAATCCACAGGATTGATTAACATGATTCTGTTGATAATAGAATCATCGTTCTTACATGCCATAAGTGTAAAGGATCCGGATAGACCACTGGCAGCTACATCAGTTTTTTCTTTGATGACATGTTTGATAAAGTCAGTAATAAGCTGAACATAAAGAAAATTTGTATAAGTTATTTTGGGCCTGTCAGAACATCCACATCCCAATAAATCAATACAGTATACAGTATGTCTTTTGGAAAGAACTTCAGTGACAGACTTCCATTCCATTAAACTGCAGTAAGGCATCAGGTCGTGGACAAGAAGAAGTGGTGAACCAGAACCTTGAACTGTATAGTGAATTCTTCCAAATTTCCATTTGTAAAAATTTTTTGAGTTGCTGTGAAGTAAATTTTTTAAAGTTGCAGTTGCATTGATGAATTTATTAACAGCACAAATTGATGCAGAAGTTGTTGCGAGAAGAGCACTTATGGTTAAAAATTTTCGAATATGATTTTTCATGAAATACCTCCTTACAGCTAAAATGTGTTGAAATCTTTCAATATTATAATATACATTTATTATAGAACATTATGAGGATAGTTACAAATGTTTTTTGAATAGAATTATAAACTATGGAATGGAAAAATGTTTCACGTGAAACATTTTATGAATTTTAAAAATGTACAAAATAAAAATGTTTCACGTGAAACATTTGTGTGGAATTATTAGTTGTTAGATGCTATAATGATTCTGACGTAATATTAATAAACTTTTGATAAAATTGATTTTGGAGGGTGAGCTTCATTGGGTAGAATTATAGCGATTGCGAATCAAAAAGGTGGAGTAGGAAAATCGACTACTGCTATCAATTTATCTTCCTGTCTGGGGGAAATGGGACAAAAAGTCCTTACAATAGATATGGATCCACAGGGTAATACTACAAGTGGAATGGGAGTCGATAAAGACGAACAGGAGAATACAATATACGAGTTGCTTTTGGGTGAGACAAATATTGAAAATTGTATTTTGAAATTAGATTTTGATGGATTATCATTAATTCCTTCTAATGTAAATCTGGCAGGTGCTGAAATTGAATTGATTGGAATTGAAGAGAAAGAATATATTCTTAGAAATCAAGTGGAAAAAGTTAAAAATGATTATGATTACATAATTATTGATTGCCCGCCGTCACTAAATATGCTTACCATTAATGCGATGACAACTGCGAATACAGTTTTAGTTCCTATTCAGTGTGAATACTATGCACTGGAAGGATTATCTCAGCTGATGCATACGATCGAATTGGTACAGGAAAGATTAAATCCGGAATTAGAGATGGAAGGCGTAGTATTTACCATGTATGATGCCAGGACAAATCTTTCCCTGCAGGTAGTTGAAAATGTTAAAAACAATTTAAATCAGACTATTTATAAAACAATTATTCCGCGAAATGTAAGACTGGCAGAAGCACCCAGTCATGGATTGCCAATTAACTATTATGACTCTAAATCTTCAGGATCTGAAAGTTATAAATTGCTTGCAGAAGAAGTGATACATAGGGGGGATGAAGAATGGCTGTAAAAAAAGGTGGATTAGGAAAAGGTCTGGATTCACTGATTCCTTCTGGAAATCCAAAAACAAGAAAATCTGAAACACCAGAGAAAACAATTCCTGTTAAAACGGAAATTGTAGAGAAAGTTGTAGAAAAAGTTATTGAAAAGCCAGTGGAACTGAAAGTTAAAATCAGCGAAGTGGAACCAAACAGAGAACAGCCGAGAAAAAAATTTGATGAGGATGCACTTGTAGAACTGGCAGAATCAATTAAACAATTTGGAATTCTTCAGCCACTCTTGGTACAGAAGAAGAATGATTATTATGAAATTATAGCCGGTGAAAGAAGATGGAGAGCAGCAAAGCTGGCAGGTGTGAAAGAAATTCCAGTGATTGTCAAAGAATTTTCCGGTCAGGAAATAGTGGAAATTTCTCTTATTGAAAATATTCAGAGAGAAGATTTGAATCCAATTGAAGAGGCACAGGCGTATAAACGGCTGATGGAAGAATTTCATTTGAAACAGGATGAGATTGCCGACAGAGTATCGAAAAGCAGAACAGCAGTAACGAATTCGATCAGGCTTCTAAAACTGGATGATAAAGTACAGGAAATGGTTGTGGATGAAATGATTTCAACCGGACATGCGAGAGCACTTCTTTCTATTGATGATAAGGAACTGCAGTATTCTGTTGCAATGAAAATTTTTGATGAAAAACTCAGTGTAAGAGAAACAGAAAAGCTGGTAAAAGAAATCTTGCAGCCTAAAAAGGAAAAGAAACCGGCAACGGAAACGCAAATAGATGTAATTTATCATCAGCTGGAAGAAAAAATCAAATCAATTGTGGGTACAAAAGTGGCCATTCATCATAAAAACAATAATAAAGGGAAAATTGAAATAGAATATTATTCACAGGCAGAACTGGAACGTTTGATTGAAATGTTTGAATCTATAAAATAAAGGGGAAAGCACATGAATGGTTTTTTTGATAAAATTGGAATAGATTTAGGTATTCTGGTTGTGATGCTGATGATATTGGTATTAATACTAATTGTCATCATATTAAATATGTCGTTAGGACTGCACCGGATGAACAGACGATATGCTATGT
This sequence comes from Oliverpabstia sp., assembly GCA_051879355.1. Lineage (GTDB taxonomy): Bacteria > Bacillota > Clostridia > Lachnospirales > Lachnospiraceae > Oliverpabstia. The sequence continues at coordinate 9,304 of JBJELU010000108.1, read as the reverse complement.
TTATGAAAGGTGCAGATGGACAGAGCCTTGAAAGACAATTTGCCCAGAAATTAAAAGAAGTGGACAGATTATCTGCTGCGACCGAAGATATTGCATTGAAAATGCGTGCTTTGCAGAAAAGTACCGGCAAAACATTAACCAAGTATGGAATTGTAAAATATGATGCTTTTGATGATGTGGGTGGGAAGTTAAGTTTTGCATTGGCTATGCTGGATGAAAAAAATACAGGTTTTATCTTGAATGCAATACATAGCCGGGATAACTGTTTCTTCTATATTAAAGAAATTGTAAATGGGGAATCTTATATATTGCTCAGCTCGGAAGAAATGGATGCACTCCGACACGCAGTTCATTTTGATGAAGTAGAATTGGAAGCATGATAAATATCGTGAAAAATCTTAAGAAGGGTCATAGTGTATGATCCTTTTTAATTTGCAAAAAAACGTATGGAATGCTTGAAAAATCGGCAATACTAGTATAAAATAGGTTAACGTCATAAGATTTCAGAAGAATGTCTTTTCATTAGGGAGGAAATTATGTTAGATATTAAATTTGTCAGAGAAAATCCGGAAATTGTAAAAGAAAATATCCGTAAAAAGTTTCAGGATCAGAAACTTGTGTTAGTAGACGAAGTAATTGCATTAGACCAGGAAAATAGAAGTATTAAACAGGAAGTAGAAGCATTACGTGCTAATAAAAATAAAATCTCCAAACAGATTGGTGCTTTGATGGCACAGGGAAAAAGAGATGAAGCAGAGGAAGTTAAAAAACAGGTAGCTGCATCCGGTGCAAGAATTGAAGAACTTTCTGCAAGAGAAAAAGAAGTAGAAGAGAAAATCAAAAAGAACATGATGATCATTCCCAATATTATCGATGCATCTGTTCCGATTGGAAAAGATGACAGCGAAAATGTGGAAGTACAGCGCTATGGAGAACCGGTAGTGCCGGATTTTGAAATTCCGTATCACGCACAGATTATGGAAAGCTTTGACGGACTTGATCTGGACAGTGCAAGAAAAGTAGCAGGTAATGGCTTCTATTATCTGATGGGTGATATTGCCCGTATCCATTCTGCAGTTATTTCCTATGCCAGAGATTTTATGATTAACAGAGGATTTACCTATTGCGTGCCTCCGTTCATGATCCGCAGCGACGTGGTTACCGGCGTTATGAGCTTTGCTGAGATGGATTCTATGATGTACAAAATTGAGGGAGAGGATCTGTATCTGATTGGAACCAGCGAACATTCTATGATTGGTAAATTTATTGATACAATTCTTCCGGAAGAAACTCTTCCAAGAACACTGACCAGTTATTCTCCGTGCTTCCGTAAAGAAAAGGGTGCACATGGTCTGGAGGAAAGAGGGGTATATCGTATCCATCAGTTTGAAAAACAGGAAATGATTGTTGTGTGTAAGCCGGAAGACAGTATGATGTGGTTTGATAAGCTGTGGCAGAATACTGTTGATTTGTTCCGTTCTCTGGATATTCCGGTTCGTACGCTGGAGTGCTGCTCCGGTGACCTGGCAGATCTGAAAGTGAAGTCTGTAGATGTGGAAGCATGGTCTCCTCGCCAGAAAAAATATTTTGAAGTAGGAAGTTGTTCCAATCTGGGTGATGCACAGGCAAGACGACTGAAAATCCGTGTCAATGGAGAAAATGGAAAATACTTTGCACACACTCTGAATAATACAGTAGTAGCACCGCCGAGAATGCTGATTGCATTTTTGGAGAATAATCTGAATGCAGATGGAAGTGTAACGATTCCTAAAGCACTTCAGCCATATATGGGTGGAATTGAAAAAATTGTACCAAAACATAAATAATCAGAATAAGAATAATCATGAAGAAAGCAGCGGCAAGAAAGGAGGTGCTTCTATGCACAGCTATCTGAGAGCAGTGGGATTTTCCGATATTTCTAAAAAAGACCTGTACCGTTTGCTGGATGATGTGATTCACAATTATGATGAGAAAATTATTGTGGATGAGGATGATAATCATCGTCTGTTTGCAGAAATGTCGAAATCATTTGGTTACGATTGCGGAATTACAGTATGCGGGGAATATGATGAAAATGATGAATTTCAGATGGAGTATTATTTTCCGTTTTTTCGGGGAACCGGGATTACAACAAGAGAAGATGTGATGGTTGAACGCAGGTCGGAGAAAGAAAATTTTTCAGGAGCATGTGATGATGTAAGAATAGGAGTGACTCTGATTTTTTATCTTGCGAATGCCGGAAAATATTTGAAAGAAAAATATGCAGGCAATGCCGGCAGTCAGTCTTCTTCAGTTACTTTGTCTGCACTCTCTGCGGAAGGAAGGATTTTACTGCCCATACAGAAGAACATCGAACAGATGGAAAAAGACCGACAGTTCAGTACGCAGAGAGCAAAATTAATTGCTGATGCCCGTAACGGCAGCGAGGAAGCGATGGAAAGTCTGACGATGGAAGATATGGATATCTATTCTATGATTTCCAGAAGAATAGAAGAGGAAGATGTATTTTCTATTGTGGATACTTATTTCATGCCATATGGAATGGAATGCGACCGCTATAACGTGATGGGTGAAATTGTGGAACAGATGGAAACGGTTAATGAGATGACTGGTGAAAAACTATACCAGCTTACTATTGAATGTAATGGGGTACAGTTTGATGTCTGCATAAATAAAAAAGACTTGATGGGACAGCCGGAGATTGGGAGAAGATTTAAAGGAATTATCTGGCTGCAGGGAAACCTGAATTTCTGATCATTGTCATTACAATTTTGTGTCAGGTTCTGAAACAGGAGGACCGGGAAGCGTAGCATGATATGCTGCACTTCCCGGCTTTTATATTATGGAAATTCCTCTGACTATCCTATAATATAAAAGCCCGCCGGGAAGGATTCTTCTATGAAGTAAAAAGGCTGTAGTGTAACACTTGAGAAGCAACTTGCAGTTTGTTATAATGTAAACAATATTGATTACCGTTTCATTTTTGGTATAGAACGTGTAAATCCACGTTTTATAATAGATGGCAGCTGCACTGATCCTCAGTGCTGAAAACTGCTGATATTTCTGAAAAAGAAAGGAGAAAGAAATGCAACAAAAAACAAAACAGAAAATGGTAACAATGTTGTTGTTGGGGATGCTGGTGCCGGGGTTGGTATCGTGCGGAGCCAAAAAGGGGGAGCAGACACCTGATTCGGAAACGGAAGAGAAAGAGACTGTAGAGGTTACAGTATTTGCAGCGGCTTCCCTGACAGAAACGTTGACGGAGATTAGTGAGTTGTACCAAAAGGAGTGTCCGGAGGTTAAGCTGATATTCAATTTTGATTCATCCGGTACTTTGAAAACACAGATTCAGGAAGGTGCAGAATGTGATCTGTTTATCTCTGCCGGACAGCTGCAGATGAATCAGATGGACAGCAGTGCAGATAAAGAGGTAAATACAGAAGGACTGGATTTTGTTCAGCAGGATACGCGCATAGATATTATTGAAAACAAAGTAACTCTTTGTGTCAGTGATGAAAGCAAGTCAGATATTCAAAGTTTTGATGACCTGGCAGCGGCTTTGAAGGATGGAAATGTTTTGATGGCCATGGGAAACAGTGATGTTCCGGTTGGACAGTATACCAGGAAAATTTTGGACTATTATAAAATGGATGAAGAAAAACTTGCATCTACAGGTGTTATTTCTTATGGCAGTAATGTGAAGGAAGTGACAACACAGATATCTGAGGGAAGTGTTGACTGTGGGATTATTTACTGTACAGATGCATATTCGGCAGGACTGAAGGTGACGGCTTATGCAACACCGGAGATGTGCGGTCAGGTAATCTATCCGGCTGCAGTGATGAAAACAGGTGAGCATCAGGAAGAAGCAAAAAAGTTTCTTGATTTTCTGCAGACGGATGAATGTATGAAGATTTTTGAAAAAGTCGGTTTTTCAAAAGCCGGTTAAGAGGGAGGGTACATATGGATTGGTATCCTCTCTGGAATTCTTTGAGAATAGCAGCATGCAGCTGTATCATCGTATTTTTCTCGGGTATTTTTATGGCTTACTATGTGGCGAAACTTCCCAGAACGGTGAAGGGAATTCTGGACGTGCTATTTACTCTGCCCATGGTATTGCCGCCTACTGTCTGCGGATATTTGCTTTTGATTTTGCTGGGACCCAAAAGACCGATGGGAATATTTCTTGGTAAACTGGGAATTCAAGTAGTAATGACATGGTACGGTGGGATTGTGGCATCGGCGGTGGTTGCATTTCCTCTTATGTATCGGACGGCGAGAGGAGCGTTTGAGAGCTTTGATCCCGCACTGGCATATTCTGGTCAGACACTGGGGTTATCCAATACTTACATTTTCTGGAGAATCCGGATGCCTGCCTGCCGTCAGGGAATTCTGGCAGGAACAGTACTGGCATTTGCCCGTGCACTGGGAGAGTATGGAGCTACCAGTATGTTGATTGGTTATGTACCGGGAAGAACAGCAACAATCTCCACAACAGTGTATCAGTTGTGGAGAACTGATAATGAAACAGAGGCATTTCTGTGGGTGATACTTAATCTGTTGATTTCAGCAGTGATTCTTCTGGCGGTCAATCTTTTGGAAAAAAATAATAAAGAAGCAGGTGGAGTATGAGTCTTTCTGTTCATATAAAAAAGAGAGTGGGAAATTTTCAGATTAGTGTGGATATGGAACACGAATTGGGGATAACCGGTCTTCTGGGAGCTTCCGGATGTGGAAAAAGCATGACGCTCAAATGCATCGCAGGTATTGAAAAACCGGATGAAGGAAGGATTGTGTTAAACGACAGAGTGTTGTATGATAGTGAAAAGAGGATTAATCTGCGGCCTCAGGACAGGAGAGTAGGTTATCTGTTTCAAAATTATGCATTGTTTCCTAATATGACGGTGGAAAAGAATATTCTGTGTGGTTTGTGCAGAGAAAAGAGAAAGGAAATAAAGTATAAGAAACTGGAAGAAATTCTGTATGTTATGGAGTTACAAAATTGCCGGGGAAAGTATCCCCGGCAGCTGAGTGGGGGACAGCAGCAGAGAACAGCTCTGGCCAGGATTCTGGTCAGTCAGCCGGAACTGCTTTTGTTGGATGAACCGTTCAGTGCATTGGATTCTTATCTGCGTGAGCAACTGCAGACCCAGCTGAGGGAAATATTACATACATATGGAAAAGATGTATTGATGGTAAGCCATAGCAGGGATGAAGTGTATTATCTCTGTGGACAACTGGCAGTCATGGGAAATGGCAGAATTCTGAAAATGGGAAATACAAAAGATGTTTTTGCAGACCCGGGGACAAGGACTGCGGCGATTCTTACAGGATGTAAAAATATAGCTGCTGCACAGAAAAAAGGAGAGTATGAAGTGGAGGTTCCTGATTGGGGGATCTGTCTTCAAACCAGATATCCGGTGGGTGATTCTGTGTGTGCTGTGGGAATCCGTGCACATTATTTTCATCCAAAAGCCAGAGAAAATGTATTTTCGGTAAAATATTCCGGGAAAAGAGAAGAACCTTTTGAAGTGAGAATTCTTTTCCGTTACGAGAATCAGAAAGAACATACGCCTGATCTCTGGTGGCGGGTAACAAAGGACAGAGGGCTGCAGAATATGCCGGAGAAGCTGGGGATATCATCACAGAATGTGCTTTTGTTATATCCGGAATAAAGGCTGAGAAAGGGAGTAGAAGTTTATGAAATTGATTCGAACCGAAGATGCGGTGGGACAGGTACTGTGTCATGATATCACACAGATTATTCCAGGTGTTACCAAAGATGCAAGATTTCGGAAGGGACATATTGTGAAGGAGGATGATATTCCGGTATTATTGAGTCTCGGAAAAGATCATCTGTATGTGTGGGAAAAAGATGATACTGTTTATCATGAAAATGAGGCAGCTCAGATTTTGTGTGACGTATGTATCAATGAACATATGAATCCGTCACCGGTAAAAGAGGGAAAAATAGAATTGTCAGCTTCCTGTGACGGATTGTTTTGCATCGACGTAGAAAGACTGGATGCGGTCAATGATATTGATCAGATTATGATCGCATCCCGGCATACGAACACACCGGTAAAGAAAGGGGATAAATTGCTGGGCACCCGTGTGATACCTCTGGTTATCAGCAAGGAAAAAATGAAACTGGTGAAGAAGGCAGCCGGGGATGAGCCCCTGTGCAGATTGTTTCCGTATCAGCTGAAAAAAGCCGGTATTGTGACAACCGGAAATGAGGTTTATTATGGAAGAATCCAGGATAAATTTACTCCGGTGGTGATTCAAAAACTGGAACAGTATGGAATAAAAACAGAGGAACATATCATCGTAAATGATGAGAAAGAGAAAATAAAAGAAGCAATTGTGACCCTGAAGGAAAAGGGGTGTGAACTGATCATTGCAACAGGCGGCATGAGTGTGGATCCGGATGATCAGACCCCGGGCGCTATAAGGGAAAGCGGAGCAAAAGTGATTTCTTATGGAGCTCCGGTTCTTCCGGGGGCAATGTTCTGTCTGGCATATTATGAAGATGGAACTGCGGTAATGGGACTTCCCGGATGTGTCATGTATGCGAAAACAACCATTTTTGATTTGATACTTCCGAGAATAGCTGCCAAAGTTCCGGTTACAAGAAAAGATATTACAAGGCTAGGACATGGAGGATTGTGTCTGGGATGTGAACCTTGCAGATATCCTGCATGCAGTTTTGGAAAGGTGTGAGCAAATGAACGGGGAATGGAATCATTTTGATTCTGACGGAAATGCTGTGATGGTGGATGTATCAGGGAAAAATGTGACGGTACGCACTGCTTCTGCACAGGGAAAAATAAAGGTTAATCAGGAGATTTTAGAAGCTGTTGCCCAGGGAAATATTAAAAAAGGTGATGTACTGGGAGTTGCCCGTGTGGCTGGTATTATGGCTGCCAAGCAGACCTGGTCTCTGATTCCCATGTGTCATCCGCTCTGTATTCGCAAATGTACGATAGATTTTCGCCTTGATTATGAAGAATTGGCTATCTATGCAACCTCTGTGGTGAAAGTAGAAGAAAAGACAGGGGTGGAGATGGAAGCTCTCACGGCAGTTACCGTTGCATTGCTGACAATCTATGATATGTGTAAAGCAATAGATAAAAGGATGGAAATCAGTGAGGTTCATCTGCTGACAAAGACAGGAGGAAAAAGCGGGGATTTTTCATATGATTGATGGGTATGGCAGAACGATTGATTATATTCGGATTTCTGTTACAGACAGATGCAATCTTCGCTGTACGTACTGTATGCCTGAAAAAGGCACATTTTCGGTGCCCCATGAAGAAATCCTCAGTTATGAAGAAATAATTGATTTAGCGGGCATTTTCGCCTCTCTGGGGATTCATAAAATAAGGCTTACAGGAGGCGAGCCTCTGGTGAGGAAGAATCTATCTTTTCTGGTGAAAAAATTAAAACAGGTTTCCGGTATCCATCAGGTAACACTGACGACCAATGGAATATTTTTATATGATCAGATGGATGAACTGGCAGCGGCAGGTATCGATGGAATCAATATCAGTCTTGATACATTGAACCCTCAGCTGTTTGAAAAAATAACCAGAAGAAATGGCCTGGAAGATGTGCTGCAGGGATTTCATAAGGCATTGGAATATCCACAGGTTCCGCTGAAAATCAATTGTGTGCCCATGGGAATAGAGGGGCAGAATATTACTGATATGGCAATGCTTGCAAAAAAATATCCGGTATATGTACGCTATATTGAGATGATGCCGATTGGACTTGGAAAACAGTTTGTGGGGCAGAGTGAGGAGGCAGTACTCAGGGAATTAAAACTTCGATTTGGTGAGTACCAGAATTCCGAAAAGGTTCCGGGAAACGGTCCGGGACATTATTATCAATTTGAAGGATTCTGTGGTAAAATTGGATTTATCAGTGCTGTAAGCCATAAATTCTGTGACAGCTGCAACCGTGTCCGTTTGACATCAGGAGGATTTTTAAAACCGTGTCTTCAGTATGAGACCGGGATAGATTTGAAAAAAATGCTTCGGCAGAATGAATCAGAGGAATGTATCCGTGCGGCTATTGAAGATACGATCAGAAAGAAACCTCATGGACATCAGTTTGGAAAGAAGCAGGATGGAAATACAGAGAATCGTATGATGTGGCAGATTGGAGGATAGAATGAATCATAGGAGAGTTGCTATTATTGTATCCAGTGACAGCGGATACAGGGGAGAGAGAGAAGATCTGAGCGGACCGGAGATTCGGAGAATAGCAGAAGAGAATGACTATGAGATAATTTCTCAAGTTATTTTGCCTGACGAGAGAAAAATTCTCGAGAAAGAAATGATGAGGATTGCGGATGAAAATCTGGCAGATCTGATTCTGACTACCGGAGGAACAGGATTTTCGCCGAGAGACTGTATGCCGGAAGCAACCCTGAATGTATCAGAAAGAAGAGTACCTGGGATTCCGGAGGCTATGAGAGCGTATAGCATGCAGTTTACCAAACGTGCCATGCTCAGCAGAAGTGAAGCCGGAATCAGAAAACAGACATTAATCGTGAATCTTCCGGGAAGTCCTAAGGCCGTGAGAGAATGCCTGGAGTATATAATCAGTGAATTGGGTCATGGATTGGATATTTTGACCGGAGAGGCTACAAACTGTGCAGTAAAATTAAAAATACAAAAGGAGAAAAAATGAGATGACAGTACAGGAATGTTATGAAAAAATGGGTGGAGATTTTAATGATGTGGTGAAGCGACTGATGACAGAATCATTGGTGAAACGGTTTGTGGTCAAATTCTTAAAAGATGACAGTTATCAGAATCTCTGTGAAGGAATGAAAGCAGAAAATAGAGAAGAGGCATTCCGGGCCGCACATACCCTGAAAGGAGTATGCCAGAATCTGGGGTTAAAGAGACTGAGTACTCCCACAGAAGAACTGACAGAGCTGCTCAGAGGCGGAGCAGGGGAAATCCCGCAGGGCGCAGAACCCCTTCTGGAGAAAGTAACGCAGGCATATCAGGAGACCATAGAAGCGATACAGGAATTTGCGGATTCAGAAGGAATGTAAAATAAGGGCTTGTGTTTTTGAAAGTATTATAGTAGAATATGTTATTGCAGACGTGGTTGTATAGTAAGCTAAAGTCTGCAATGTCCTGTTAGTTTAATGGATAAAACAAGCGCCTCCTAAGAATATGTTATAACGACCGCCTTTCGGGCAAAGGCGATTGACATTGAGTAAGTTTAAGACTAAAATTGAATAGATTTTAAAGATGTTTCCGTAGCTCAGCTGGATAGAGCGACC
>JBJELU010000107.1:0-2287 GCA_051879355.1 Oliverpabstia sp. | reverse complement strand
TAATGGGCAAAACAAAAGGCACCAACTTTTTTACGGTTGATGCCCTTTGGCTTACTCGTTATTTAATTTACTAAAACAGTAATATGCAGAAATCAACAGACCATGATCCATCGTTATTAATACCTGCTATTTTTATCTGGTTGTATGATTCTTTTTCCAAGAAAATCCCGTTATAAATACAGTTGTCAATCCCAAAAGCAGCAAAGCAGCATATAATTCCAACGGTGTATTATCCCCGGTTTGTGCCCCCGAAGTCTGTCCATTTCCAGTATTATTCACAGATGTGTTACCTGTAGTACCTTGTGTTGTCGGTTCTGTTATTGGCTCTGTTGTTGGTTCTGTTGTTGGCTCTGTTGTTGGCTCTGTCGTTGGTTCTGTTGTTGGTTCAGCGGGAATATCCTGTTCTGTTTTTTCTGCAAGAACGTAATAATAACTGCCATTCGCCCGAAAAATCATCTGGTCATCTCTGATCTGCAAGGATAACGCAGTTAATATTCCATCACTATTCAAAGAGAAAACAGCCGGATTCTTCCATGTATTCAATAGGGAAATCGTTACTCCATCCGCCAGTATTCTGTTTCCATTTTCGTCTACAAAATAGATTTCAAAGGGTGAAATGTTTTTCCCTTTCCCCTCCATACATGCTGCGAACCATTCCCATGCTTCTGCATCCTGGCTGGTTACCGGGTAGACAACCAGCATCAAACTATTATCCGTAACTCCACTGACCGTAATCACGCTTCCATCCGGTAACTGAATCTCACCGTTTCCATTTTTTATCGGAGATGTCAAGTATTCTGTTTCTCCCGCAATATAAGTTGCGTAAATGCCAAAAGCTGTTTGCTCCTGTTCTCCTGTCAGAGCAGAATTCCCTGCATAACATATCATACTCGAATTTGCTGTAAGCATGCAAATCAGAAAAAATGTTACCAACCGTTTCATTCTGCCCCTCCTTTCCCGATTGTCGTATTCAATGTAACCGCACCGGCACTGTAATAAGTATCTGGTTCATACGCCATGATCTTTAATTTAATCGCCGCACCATCTTTTATTTCAGAAGTAAGGGATACAGACTTCACATATTCTCCCGGCCTGATAAGTCCTGTCTCTCCCAAAACAGTTCCATTCTCATCCAGAACACGCAGCTTCAGCCATACGTCAAACTCTTCTGAATTTGTAAAATAAATATCAGCTGTACTGTCCTCTGTGATCACATTTCCACAGATATACGCCTTAAATCCCATTCCATCCTGATAGATTTCCGACCACCCAAGATCATCCGGCACTGTCGGCATGCCGCTGACTGCAGCCGTTTCAAAGGGCGGCGGTGTAAATTCTGTTCTCTGGGATTTTCTACTCCCAACCGTCAGTGCCAGTACCATGCAGCAAAGGGCAAGGATGCAGACAACGGTTGCGATTCGCAGACTATAGTTTTCCTTCATAATAAAACCTCGATTTCTTTTATCTATCATCCGTCATAGCTGTCTCTGAACACATTCAAATGTAAGCAATACCATCCAAAGTGAGATCACAGCCCAGGTAAATGCTTATCCAAAATATCTGATGGAGTTCATAGCTTATCAGATATAATCATTTTTGTTCACTTATTCACTGTTACACAAAATCCTGATCAGAAACAGGTATCAAGGATGATATTACCGGGCGGATTAATATCCACCCGGCAATTGTCAAACTCCATTAAGAAATCGGTGTAGCCAGAGCTGTTCCCGTCTTTGTTTTTGTATTGACTGTCATCGTAAAGTGATGCGCTACCGTAGTATGATCAGACGGAAGATAAAATTTGTCTAATCCACTACTACCTTCAACCAAAGTAAATGATTTCTCAGTGTAGTTATGAAGTTCACCAGTATCCATTGATAGAGTATACTTCGTCCCAGCAATTTCTATATAAGCAAAGTAAACTGCCCTATTACTACTTGCGGAAAAATCCTGCTCGATAATATATTCATTTGGCGTTTCAGTATAATAGAAAGTCATACTTGAATTACCACAGGAAATAATATTCGAATCAGGAATATTATCATTTTTAATTGACACAGTAACACTACCGATTTCTGTTTTTTCCGTTGTGATACTTGAAAGGTCTCCATTTAATGTCAATTTAACCGTATCACTTGGAGCATTATTTACTGTTGTTCCCACTGCTGTTGCAAGCTTAACTTCATCTTTATCAAACGTTCCGGTAATACCGCTACTATTCTTCTGCTCATAAGAAAAAGTTGCTTTTACAGGTACATTCGAGTTATTCGTTACAGTAATCTGATCC
>JBJELU010000106.1:0-2288 GCA_051879355.1 Oliverpabstia sp. | reverse complement strand
GGATTCTGTGAGGGGCGTGCTCAGTAATGGGTGCGTCTACTCGACCTATTAAATTATGTATCATTAAGGTCGGCTGGATCGGATACCGGGCTCTGGTTCTCGGCGCCGTGACGGAAGGATATTCCGCTGTTGAACAAGGATTATTTAACAAACAACTCCCGCAGTGCTTTTCGGAATTCGAAGAAGAACAGTACTGCAGTGAATGTGACCGCCAAGAAGTCTGCAATCGGCTCAGCCATATACACAGCCATTGTCTGGTTGCTATGTAAGATTTCCGGCATGATGTAGATCAACGGAATGAGAAGGATGAATTTTCTCATAACTGCAACGATGATCGATGCTTTAGCTCTTCCGATAGATGTAAATGTCATCTGGCAGGCAATCTGGATACCGAACATAAACAGACATGCCAGATAGATGCGCAGCGCTTTTGCAGTAAATGCAAGCAATGTGGCATCGGAGGTGAACATTCCTGCAAATACCTGCGGGAAGATCATGACGCAGAGCCACAGGAAAACGGAGTATGTCAGACTGACCTTCAAAAGAAGTTTAAAGGCAGATTTGACACGATCCACATTTTTGGCTCCGTAGTTGTAGCTGATGATCGGCTGTGAACCTTGTCCGACTCCCTGCAGCGGAAGCATGGCAAACTGCATAACACTTGTCAGGATTGTCATTGCACCAACTGCGATATCTCCACCGTATTTCAAAAGAGAAGAGTTGAAACAAACGGAGATGATACTTTCACTTGCCTGCATCACAAAGATGGAAGAACCGAGAGCGAGTGAAGGCAGGATAATCTTAGACTGAAGTTTCATATTGCAAACTTTCAGTTTCAATGTTGTCTTTTTTCCAAACAGGAACGTCAGAACCCAGATGCAGGAGCAGGCCTGAGAAATAACAGTGGCAAGGGCAGCACCGCGGACTCCGAGTCCAAATCCAAAGATGAAGATCGGATCCAGGATAATATTGGTAACAGCACCGATCAATACGGAGAGCATACCGGTTTTGGCAAATCCCTGAGCTGTGATAAACGCGTTCATTCCAAGTGTGAGTTGTACAAAAAGCGTTCCGATAGCGTAAATGTTCATATAGGAAACAGCATATTCAATCGTGTTCTCACTTGCTCCAAAAGAAAGCAGGAAAGTCCGGTTTCCAATCAGAAGCACGATAGTAAGGATCGCAGATATGATGAGCTGTGTGAGAAAACAGTTGCCGAGGGTTTTCTCAGCAGACTCTGTATCTCCCTGTCCCATGAAAATAGATGCGCGCGGGGCCCCACCGTTTCCGACAAGGGCAGCGAATGCCGCTACGATCATGATCAGTGGCATACAAACACCTACGCCGGTCAGTGCAAGAGCACCTACATTTGGAATGTGACCAATGTAGATACGGTCTACGATATTGTAAAGCATGTTGATCATCTGTGCTGCAACGGTAGGCAGTGCCAGACGCAATAACAATTTACCGATAGGTTCGGTTCCTAAAAAATTCTTGTTCTCGTTCATTTCTCATTCTTCCTTTACAAATTATTTGTCTGAGTTTTGTTGCTGCATTTTGAATGCATTTTTTGCATTTTCCATCAGTTTCCGGTTCAAAAATTCCAGCTGCTCTTCCTCTTCTTTGGAAAAACCATGGAAAAGCTCTGTACGGAATGTCTCCTTTATCGTATCAATCTCATTTGTGATTGGAATTGCATCCGGAAGCAGCTCAAGATGAATCCTTCGCCGGTCATTTTCATCCGGAATCCGTTTCAGTAAAGATTTTTGAATCAGCAGTTCTACAGCCTGAGAGACATTTCCCTTGGAAAGCATCCGTAGTTCTACGATGTCAGCAGCTGTGTCACGACCCGGATTATTATAGAGAAAACTGATGATCGTTGTCTCAATCAATGTCAGCTTATGCCGTCCGCATATTTCTTTCAGCATACATTCGTACAGTTTGTTCAGTTGCCGGAATTGTACAAGAAAATGGGTTGAATTCATTATCCAAAACTCCTTTTGTGTTCAGATACAGAATGATTCGATTGATTTCGATCAAAATGTGTCACAGAACAGTTTTAAATAAAACAGTTCTAAAAAGAACTTTTAATTGTAATCATACGCACAAAAAGAGATTTGTCAAGAATAATATGAAAAATAGATTGCTGATCTCGGACAGATCTGCATACATTTTCCGCAGCGGATACATTCCGAACTATTCGGATTCTCATAGACTTTCACATTTATATCGTACCACCAGGTGTCAGGCAGTGCGCCCTGCAAGGGCTTGAAATAATGCAGGTGGAA
>JBJELU010000105.1:0-40678 GCA_051879355.1 Oliverpabstia sp. | reverse complement strand
AAGCCCCAACGGGACTTCCTTAAAAATCAGATATGAATCGGCTGTGAATAGTAACCACTTGTATCACTTCTGCTGGCACGCGGTGCACTCTTCTGTCCATCCGGACCTGTCAGGGCCGGAAGCGGAACAAAATCGTTCATATCAGCTGCAACTCCAGCACAGTCCCATGTAAAGCAAAGTCCATAACGTCCGGCTTTTCCTTTTGCTACATAAGTCGACCAATCCTGCGTGTAAACTTCCGGATCAATCAGACCTTCTGCTGCCAGCTCATGCATCCACATCAGTCCTTCTTTATAACCTTCCTGTGTTGCTGTATAAATTACTTCTTTATCATTAGACACTGCAATATGATCCGGAACATCACCATATCCATCCCCAAATGCACCAAGGATAAATCCCATATCTTCATTTCCACCATTCATGATAAAAGACATTGGTATTGTCTGTCCATTACCGGCCATATCATTTTCTTTGAAAGCAATCAGAGCTTCTTTTAATTCTTCAGTAGTTGAAGGCACTGCAAGTCCCAGTTCATCAAGCCATGATTTGTTAATAAATGGCATACCACCGATTGTCTGTATTGCTTCTTTTCCCGAACCCAACTGCTCAATCCATGGGAAAGAATAGATATGTCCATCGGCAGCTGTAACCATTGCTTTATATTCAGGATTTTCATCAAGCACCTTTTTCAGATTCGGCATATAGTTTTCAATCAAATCTTCTACCGGAATGATAACACCCTGTTTTGCATAGCGAAGCAGGTCATAATCAGACATATCAGCATTAAACAGGCCATCCGGAAGTTTTTTCGCATTAGCCAGTGCAAGATTCTTTTTGTCTGCAAACTGGTCAGATACAAAACATGTCCAATTAATATGTACGTTTGTTTCTTCTTCCAGACGCTGGAAAATGATTCTTTCATTTGGTTCCTGGGTAGTTCCTGTTTCAGCAGATGTAATAAAAGACAATTCTGCTGTTTCTTTTAAGGGGAAGCTGATTTCTGTCACTTCTCCATTTTCTCCATTCTGTACATCGACACTACTGTCAGCACTTTTTCCACATCCACTCAGTGCGATTGCAGTTATAGTCATAAGTGCCACCATTCCATTTACGATTTTCTTTTTCATTGTAATACTTTCCTTTCTTTATCCTTTTACCGAACCTACCATAATACCTTTGTCAAAGTATTTCTGGAAGAACGGATACATCACTAATAACGGTAAACTCGATACTACGATTGTGGAATATTTTAATAATTCTGCTATCTTTGCCAATTCAGCCATACTCGTAATGTCAGCTATCATTCCAGGTTCTGGTGTGTTCTGAATCAGAATAGAACGAAGAACCAGCTGCAACGGCTGCATATCTGCATTAGACAGATAAATCATCGGATCAAAATATGAGTTCCACATTCCAACAAACTGGTACAAAGCCAATACTGCAATAATTGGTTTACATACCGGTAAGAGTACTTTGAAATAATGCAAAACCTCTGATGCTCCATCCACCGCTGACGCTTCTCTTAACTCCGCCGGAATAGACTGATAATAAGTTCGTGCCAGAATCATATTCCATACATTAAAAGCATTGGGTAAAATGATAGCCCAGATGGTATCCAGCATATTCAAATCACTAATCAATAAATATGTTGGAATCAGTCCACCGCCAAAGAACATTGTAATCACAAAAAATGTATTAAAAATTTTCTTTCCGACCAGATCTTTTTTGGACATTGGATAAGCAGCCAATATAGTAATCCCTACAGACAATGCTGTAAATGTTACCGAATAGAGAATGGAATTTTTAAATCCTACCCATATCATTCGGTTCTCAAAAACTCTTTTATATGCCTCTATAGTCCACTTTGAAAAATCAAAACTAATTCCCTGATTCTGCAGGACAGTAGGATCCATAAAGGATGCAATCAGCACATATACAATTGGAACAACAATCGCCAGTACAAATGCTCCAAGTAAAAGAAATCCGATAAAATAAAATGAGTTGTCTACAAATGATCTCTTTTTCATAATCCTTCAGCCTCCTAAATTCCCTGTCCATCATTCAACTTACTGACTACCTTGTTAACAAAGACAAGTAAGATGACATTGATAACAGAATTGAATAAACCAACTGCCGTGGAGAAACCATAATCACCGTTTAACAGACCCATTTTATACACGTACGTTGCCAAAATCTCGGATGATGGAATATTCATATCTGTCTGCAAAGCAAATGCTTTTTCAAATCCGATACTCATAATATTTCCTGCCTGCAAAATAAACTGAATCACGATTACATCTTTAATTGCCGGTAAATCCACATGCCAGATTTGCTGAAATACATTTGCACCATCCACAACTGCAGCCTCCGTCAGTTCCTGACTTGCATTGGCCAGAGATGCGGTATACAAAATGGAGCCCCATCCTGCACCCTGCCAGATACCGCTTGCTATGTAAATTGTACGAAATGCTTCCGGCATGGACATAAAGTCTTTACTTGTTCCAAAAATGGTATTTAATGGTCCAACTGGTGATAAAAAGATTTTTACCATACCACACAATACAATAACCGAAATAAAGTTTGGCAGATAAATCAGCAGCTGAATTTTCTTTTTAATACCGAGACTTCTTACACGATTAAGAATTAATGCGATTATAATCGGCACCGGGAATCCCCAAAGCAATCCATAGAGACTCAGCTTTAATGTATTTACCATGTATCGCATAAAATCGGGTGAGGACATAAACCGTTCAAAATACTTCAGTCCAACCCATTCGCTTCCCCATATGCCCTGAAATGCATTATAATCTTTAAATGCAATCAGCACTCCGCCCATTGGTATGTACTTAAATACAAAAGTCAACAATACTGCTGGTAACAGGAATACAATGTAAAGCTGCCAGTTTTTCTTTACATACTTTAGCTTAACCGCTCCTTTCATTTGTTTTTTACTTCTTTCCATTTTTATTCCTCCTTCATTTATTTTGTAATCACATCATAACATTTAATGTTACATTATGCAACGTTTAAATGTTACAAAAATGAACTTTCATTTTGTTGCAATTGTGCCAATAAAATGAACGTATGTACCATTTTATTCAAAATCATCTTTTTGATATTGTTTTTTCATTTTTTGAAAATGTTACATTTGACACATTTCTTTTTTTATTGTATGATAGCTATAAATAATAAACACAGGAAGGAGTTTATGTAGTTGCCCTAACACACATATGCAATTACAACCGGAAAAGATATGAATAACAAAGTCACTTTGCAGGACATTGCAGATGCTCTGGGTATCTCAAGAAACACCGTTTCCAGGGCATTTAACAATTCAGATGCGGTCTCTGACACAACAAAAAATAAAATTTTTCAAAAAGCTACAGAAATGGGTTACAAACAGTTTACAAATGCACCACTGGCCTCCGATACTACTTCTTCACTGCCTTCCGGAAACGCAAATGAAATTGCTCTTTTCACACATGCATTCCCCGGAAACTCTCATTTTGGAGCCAGCCTTTTAAATTCTTTTCAGAAAAAAATTGGAATTTTCGGATATCGTCTTTCGATTTATATTGTTAGAGATGTGGAGCTGGAACATCTATGCTTTCCAGTAAATTTTCATCGTGATTCAATAGCAGGAATTCTTTGCCTGGAACTTTTTTCAGAAATGTACAATCGATTCCTGTGCAGTCAGAATATACCTGTACTCTTCATTGATACAATCTGTAACCGCGGTGATTTGAATCAGGAAGCCGATTTTCTGTACATGGAAAATCAAACCAGTGTCTACCAAATGTTAAAAGAATTGATTCATAAGGGTCAAAGAAATATTTCATTTATTGGCGATCGATATCATTGCCAGTCCTTTTATGAACGCTGGAAAGCATACTGTGCGGTTATGGCAGACCACAATATCCCAGTTCATCCGGATAACAATATTTTAGAACCAGATTCCAGTCCCTATGATGATATTTACTGGCTTAGCCAACGCATTAATAACCTTCCTGCACTTCCAGATGTCTTTTTCTGTGCAAATGACTATCTGGCAATCTGCACCTTAAAGGCATTAAAATATATGAACATTCCCGTACCCGATAAAGTTCTGCTTTGTGGTTTTGACGATGCACCGGAAGCAAACATCGTTGACCCGCCCCTTACTACTGTAAAAATACCCAGTTCTGCCATGGGATTCATTGCTGCAGAACTATTAATTTCACGTATTGCCCATCCTGATATGCCATATAGAACAACATATATAAAAACGGATGTAATCTATCGTGAATCCACAAAATTGCCATGACAGATCTGGATATTGGGAATCAATGATGTCTTCCTACGCAATACCATTACGGAGGAACCAGAAAAGCATCAAAAACAAGCATTACAATAATTCATTGGACGGCGGCAAACAGGTATGATTCTCACATACATAGTAAGTCGTTCTGTCATTTAACAGCCGGTACTCCTCTGTGGACTCCGGCAGGATTCTGACATCAGCATAAAGGGGAAGAGCAGACAGAATGTTCTCCGGTTCTTCCTCTGCTATGACTGCCGTTATTTTCTTTGGTGGATGAAGATACATCAGCAGAGCAATCAGAAACAGGCATTGTCCCGCCGGATACCCTTCTGCCTCCCTCGACAGGAACCCAAGCTGTCTCTCCATCCGCTCTGCGTAAACTTTTTCGCCCGTAATCTGAGAGATACGAACCAGACAATATGCCATCACAGAGTTGCCGCTGGGAAGTGCCCCGTCGTAAGTTTCTTTTGGCTTCGTAATCAGACCGCTGTTTTGTGTTCCATACAAAAAATATCCACCGCCGTGAGGATCTGCAAACTGCCGCTCTGCCGATTCCATGATCTGCTTTGCCCGCTCCAGATACTCTGCCCCGGCATTTGCCTCATACAGGCAAAGTAATGCCGCAGCATAATAAGCATAATCATCCAGAAATCCCTTCACAGAACACTTATCCCCACGACAGCTTACATACAGACAATCACCACTGACAAGATGTTCTTCTATAAATCTTTGATTCTTTTTGGCTGCCGACAGATATTTCCTGTTTCCCGTTACCCGATACAGAACTGCCATGGCACAGATCATCAGCGAATTCCACGCTGTCAGAACTTTATCGTCCAGATGAAGTTTTGCACGGGACTTGCGGTATTCATATAACTCTTTTCTCTCCTGCTCAAATTCCCGGGATATTTCATTTCCATTTAGCAGGTTAGGGATATTTTTCCCTTCAAAATTTCCCTCCTTCGTGATACCAAAATGTTCACAGAATTCTTTTCCTCTTTCTGTTCCAAGAATTTCCCCGATTTCTTCATAACTCCAGATATAGAATTTTCCTTCTTTTCCATCGCTGTCTGCATCCTGAGCAGAATAAAATTCACCGGAGGGCCCTGCCATTTCCCGGAAAATATACTCCTCCGTCTGCTCTGCAGTATCAAGGAACAGACATTTCCCCGACTTTTTATAGGCAGCTGCGCAGGAAAGAATCATCAGCGCATTGTCATAAAGCATTTTTTCAAAATGCGGAACCAGATAAAAATTGTCCGTAGAATATCTTGAAAAACCATAGCCAATATGATCAAAAATTCCTCCCCGCCGCATTTTTTCCAAAGTTACTTCCACCTGATGAAAAACAGTATCATCGTGGGTGATGACAGAATATAACGTAAGAAAAATCAGATTATGAGGTGTGGGAAATTTGGGGGCTCTGCCAAACCCTCCGTGTTTCTCATCAAAGCTCCGGGCAAATATTTCAGCAGCTTTCCGTGGAAGATGCGAATCTATCTCCTCCTGCACTTCCACACTTTTGGACGTAATGTACAAAAGAATATCCTCCGCAGATGCCAGCAGGTTTTTCCTGTTTGTTTTCCACTGCTGTTCAATGGCAAGAAGCAGATCACGAAATCCCATCATACCGTATCTGGATGCTGGCGGAAAATAAGTTCCCACATAAAAAGGCTTTTGCTCTGGTGTCAGGAATATACTCATCGGCCAGCCGCCGTTTCCTGTAATGGCCTGACAGACAGACATATAGACGCTGTCAACATCCGGACGTTCCTCCCTGTCCACTTTAACAGCAACAAAAGATTCATTGAGAATCTGTGCAATCTCCTCATTCTCAAAACTTTCATGAGCCATCACATGGCACCAGTGACAGGTGCTGTATCCGATACTTAAAAATACCGGTTTATCCTCCCGCTCCGCTTTTTCAAAAGCCTCTTCTCCCCAGGGATACCAATTTACCGGATTATCGGCATGCTGTAAAAGATAAGGGCTGGTTTCATACTGAAGACGATTACTCATACGCCATCTACTCCTTTCCATCTGTCCTGATTATTTTTATAGTTTATCGTTCTCATTTACACAAGTTTTATTCCAGTATACCATGGCATATAAGTCATTACAAATTCTCCCTGATACCAGTTTTATTTTCTTAATCCTTATGATAGAATAAACATAACCGTAACAACAGGAAAGCTGAGGTGTCTGCAAAATGAAAAAGCCATTAGCAATTGGAGTTGAAGATTACAAAAGAATCGTAGATAAGCCCTATTATTATGTAGATCAAACTCTTTTCATAAAGGACCTGATTGACAAGGGAGGAACCGTCAGCCTGTTTACCAGACCAAGACATTTTGGAAAAACCCTGGCTCTCAGTATGTTAAAGACTTTTTTTGAGGCAGAGATTGATCAAAAAGGAAATAAAATTGACAACAGCCATTATTTTGACGGAATGAAAATTATGGATGCGGGAGAAGCTTATACGAACCATATGGGCAGATATCCGGTCATTTCTCTTTCATTGAAATCAGCAAAACAGCCGGATTATCAAATATCATGCCAGTGAAGCTGACTATGCCACCTCCCTTAAATTTTTGTCAAATTGCCTGAAAAAATATCATGGCAGGAATGTTATCATTTTGTTAGATGAATATGATGTTCCTCTGGAAAATTCTTATTTTCGGGGTTTTTACGACCAGATGACAGATTTTATCCGCTCACTTTTTGAATCAGCATTGAAGACCAATGACAGTCTGGAATTTGCTGTCATTACCGGATGTCTCCGCATCAGCAAAGAAAGTATCTTTACAGGGCTTAATAACCTTCAGATTATCTCTCTGTTGAACAATGATTATTCTGAATATTTTGGCTTTACTCAGGAAGAAACATCAGATCTTCTTCACTACTATTCACTGGAAGAAAGACAGGAGGAGCTGAAAAAATGGTACGATGGCTATCGATTTGGAAACACAGAAGTGTATAACCCCTGGAGTGTGATCAACTATGCCAATGACAAAGTCTGGAGTTCCGCTCTTTTTCCAAAACCTTATTGGTCTAATACCTCTTCAAACAGCATTGTTCGCGAATTGATTGAAACAGCAGATGTTTCAGTCAATGCTGCAAGGAGACAGCGAAGCTTTTGAAGATTTTCTGAAAAAGCATCTCCGGGAAAGTGTCAGCTATTACGATACAAAAGAAGCATATTATCACGGATTCCTGACAGGAATATTAAGCGGTTTACAAGATTACGAGATTCTTTCTAACAGAGAAGCCGGAAATGGCAGACCGGATATTCTTTTAAAACCTTATGACGAACTGAACCCTGTTGTTATTATCGAGACTAAGTTCACAGATAAATTTTCTTCGATGGAAAAGAAATGCGAAGATGCTTTACAGCAGATTGAGAATAAAGCATATGCAGCCGGTCCTTTAGATGAGGGATATAAAACAATTTTAAAATATGGTATCTGTTTCTGCAAAAAGAGCTCTATGGTAAAATCATCGAAATAACAGGGTCTGCCAACATGTGGCAGACCCTGTTATTTCCCTTTCAGCGGATGTTCATTTCCATCCGACTTGTAATATCATTCCATGCTTCCTCATCGATTTCTTCATCACGGAACAATTTCTTTTTGTCCTCATCCGTTATTTTCCGGATGACCTTACAGGGATTTCCTGCAGCGATACACCAGTCCGGAATATCCTTTGTTACCACACTTCCTGCACCGATCACAACATTGTTTCCAATATGTACCCCGGGACATACCACCGTATTTCCTCCAATCCACACATTATCACCAATTGTTATCTCTTTTCCATATTCATAGGCAGAATTGCGGCTGACCGGATGAACGGGATGACCTGCGGTATAAATTGCCACATTGGGAGCCAGCTGACAGTTATCACCAATCTTGATTTTAGCCACATCCAGAAGCGTACAGTTATAATTGGCAAAAAAGTTTTTTCCCACCTCGATATGCTTTCCATAATCACAATAAAACGGAGGATTAATAAAAGCCCCCTCCGACTTACCCAGAAGCTCCTTTACAACTTTGCTGATTCCATCGAAATCAGAACGATCCATAAAATTCAACTTCTGCAAAATCTTCCTGCAGACCAGCTGCTCCTCAAAAATACTCTCATCTGAAATATAGGCCATACCTGCATCTCTACGTTCTATATTATTCATACCATAACCTCCTGTTTTAGTTGCTTTAATCATTTTCTTATATGATAACTGATAATATTATTTTAAGCAAGCAACATACATTCCTGCTCCACGCATTTTGTTTCATTCGGGACAGCACAGGAAACTTCTTATCATTTTTTCAGAAGCATTGGGAAAAGTGAGTCCGAAGATCCGACGCTTACGGAGACTTCCTTGCTCAGGCTCTCCTGAGCAAGGATTTAGTCGCAGTTAGCGGCTAGCTGAGGAGGAACGGCCTGCTTCTGAAAAAATGATAAGAAGTTTCCGTACCATTCCAAACGAATTACAAAAAAGTCTATTTCTCTCCCAATGCCACTTTCAGCACCCCGCAGTGCATCACCTTATTCGCCGCTGTCAAAACCACACAGATTACGACAACTGATACTATACTCCGGCAAAAATATGGCAGGCTTCCTGTGGGCAGTTGGGATATACCCAGTTTCATATACAACCCGTCAAGCAGCGGAATCAGTATCGTCTGATGCCATGCATAGTACAAAATAGAGTTTTCTCCCAGGTAGCAAGCTGGTTTCGCTGCAAATCGATTGGAAAATAGAAGCATCATCAGAATTCCGGCAAAAGCCCCCAGATAGGTAACCGGTGCAATGCCATAATGATTATAGAACATTTCCAGATGATCTCCCGCAAATGTCTGATTCAATATCATACTGAGAATCACAATCAGAAACGCTCCCATTCCAGGTAATGCCTTATGCTTTACAGGGAAAATGTACTTTTCCGGTATTTGCTTTTTCCGGCACATATATCCTGCATAGAAAAATGGCAGTGCTGTCAGACACACATCCACATTCCAGTACAGAGCATCTCCGCCCAGAGCATAATACACCAGTCCCACAACCGCAAGAGTGACTGTAACTACAGCCAATACCTTTTCACTCCTCACAAATGTTACCAGACCATAGAATAAAATATTCAGCCAGAACAGACAGGCAATATACCATAAAGTCCATAATCTCCTCTGTTCCAGCAGGGCAATCAATTCCTGCCTGGCCAGCAGAACAGAAAAGAATTGAAAACGTCTCTGTAAAAAAACATCAAAAATCAGCATGGGAATCCCCAGACAGAAGTATGGTACAAGAATTCTTCTGATCTTTCCTCCCAAAAATTGACCGAATGTTTGCTTCCTGCTGAAAACATAGCCTGACAAAAAGAAAAATAATGGCATGTGAAACGTGTAAATAATCCCTCTGAGAAGTGAATAATCCACATGTGCAAATATCACCAATAATATTCCATAACCCCTGGCAGCATCCAGCCAACGTATTCTACTTTTTTCTCCCATAAAATCCCCCTGATTGCACTGTGTACGACTCACCGTATTAACCTTTTCATCTATTGTACCATAGCAGTTACCGTTTACACAATAATATTGCATGTGAACAGCAACCTCAGAAGGAACAGTATCACAACGAACAGGTCTGCCGACCAAATCAGCAGACCCGTTACTACTATTTATCAGAATTTAAACACCAGTACCCCATATCCTTTCAGCGGATGTGCAATTGAATATGCTTTTCCATCAGCCTCAATTTTCTCTGGTTTTAACTTGATTTCCTGATTTTCCTCATAGTTTTCCCATGTGGAATCCAGAATCAGGGTATGCTGTTTTCTTTTTAATACTCCCACTCGATAATCTTCTCTCTCCACCGAGGTAAAATTACATACAAACAGAAGATTGTCTTTTCCATCCTTGCTGTGTCTTACAAAACTGAAAATGCTGCGGTCAGCATCATCCACGCTGATCCATTCAAATCCCTTTTCCTCGGTATCCAGTTCATACAGACACGGATGATTTCTGTAAAGGCTGATCAGAGCTTTCATATAATCATGAACCTGTTTATGTCCCGGATCCTTCATCAGTCCCCAATCCAGTTCTTTTGCCTCACTCCACTCATTGTTCTGAGCAAAATCCTGTCCCATGAACAGAAGTTTTTTACCCGGATGCCCCAGGAAAAATCCATAGGCAGCCTTCAGGTTCTCCAGTTTATCCTGTGGATATCCCGGCATTTTTTCCACCAGTGAACATTTCCCGTGAACCACCTCATCGTGTGACAGTACCAGAATGAATTTCTCTGAATATGCATACATCATACCAAAGTTCATCTGATTATGATGATACTTTCTATATACCGGATCTTTCTGCATATAAGAGAGGAAATCGTTCATCCATCCCATATTCCATTTCATGGTAAATCCCAGACCGCCGTTTTCCGGTGTATCTGTCACCTGCGGCCATGCGGTGGATTCTTCGGCAATGATAATACTTCCATCACCCCGGTGTTCTACCAGAGAATTCAGATGTTTTAGAAATTCTACAGCTTCCAGATTTTCTTTTCCGCCATACTGGTTCGGCACCCATTCATTTCTTCCATAATCCAGATACAGCATGGAAGCTACCGCATCCACACGCAGTCCGTCGATGTGGTATTCATCCAGCCAGTAAAGAGCATTGGAAATCAGGAAATTCCGCACCTCATTTTTGCTGTAGTCAAAAACCTTTGTTCCCCAGTCAGGATGCTCCCCTTTTCGCGGATCCGCATATTCGAACTGGCATGTTCCGTCAAATAATGCAAGTCCGCACTCATCCTTCGGGAAGTGAGCCGGTACCCAGTCAAGAAGGACTCCAATACCTTTTCCGTGCAGATAATCCACCAGATACATAAAGTCATGAACATTTCCATAACGGGAAGTAGGTGCAAAGTATCCGGTTACCTGATAACCCCAGGAACCATCAAAAGGATGTTCTGCGATTCCCATCAGTTCCACATGGGTATAACCCATTTCCAGCACATAGTCTGC
Source organism: Oliverpabstia sp. (assembly GCA_051879355.1). Taxonomy (GTDB): domain Bacteria; phylum Bacillota; class Clostridia; order Lachnospirales; family Lachnospiraceae; genus Oliverpabstia. Next base: position 29,354 of record JBJELU010000105.1, on the reverse strand, counting down.
AAGACTGTGAGCAAGCTGTTTGTAATTATAAAATCCCTGTGGATTTGCTTCACTGTAAGGATGTTTTTTCCATGAACCCGGATGCACTTCATAGATAAACATGGGCTTCTTTGTCTGGTCCTGGCCCTTTCTTTTCTCCATCCATTCACTGTCTTTCCAGGTATATCCCTCCAGACGTTCCACCATGGAAGCTGTAGCCGGTCTTACCTCACTATGTATACCAAACGGATCAGCTTTCATAACTTTTCTGCCGTCCCTGCAAAATACACAGTATTTGTACCGGCTGTGTTCCAGCACACCGGGAATGAACAGGGCATGAATACCCAGCGGTTCCAGACGTTCCATCACATGGGCATTCACATCCCATCCATTAAAATCACCCACCACGCTGACTTTCAGTGCGTTCGGTGCCCAGACAGCAAAGTAAACACCTTCTTTTCCATCTCTTTCTGTCAGATGAGCTCCCAGCTTCTGGTAGATCTGATAATGTGTTCCCATTCCGAACAGATACTGATCATATTCGGTCACTTCAAATACTTCTTTTTCCTGCTTTACTGCACTCTCCTGTTTTGTTTTTACTGTTTTCTTTGCCTGTCTTGCCATATCCGTACCCTCTCCTTTACTATCCCTGACAATCCTTCTTCTTTTGTCTATATTACTTCTGATCTTATGCGATCAGCAAAGCTTCCATATATCTCTGTTGTATTCCTCAATCGTTCTGTCAGATGAGAAGAAACCAGCTTTACTAATGTTTACAAGCATTTTTTTCGCCCATGCTTCTCTGTCTGTGTAATCCGCAAATGCCTTCTCTTTTTTCGCCACATAATCTTCAAAATCCAGGAAAGTCATGAACCAGTCTTTTCCTGCCAGCTCATGTTTGAGTCTGTTGAGATTTTCTTCACAGCCCACTTCCATCATCTGCGGCCCGGTAATAAAGTCTACCACTTCATGAATGACCGGATTGTTCTGATAGTAATCCCAGGCATGATAATCTCCGTTTGCATAATGGGCAATGACTTCATCACTGGATGCACCAAAGATGTAAATATTGTCATCTCCTACCAGCTGGTGGATTTCCACATTGGCACCATCCTCTGTCCCCAGTGTCACCGCACCATTGAGCATGAATTTCATATTTCCAGTTCCGCTGGCTTCCTTGGATGCCAGAGAAATCTGCTCGGAAATATCACAGGCAGGTATCAGTTTTTCTGCCAGTGTCACATTATAGTTTTCAACCATGACCACATTCAGATACGGTTTTACCTCCGGATCCTTATCGATAATTTCCTGAAGGCAGAGAATCAGATGGATAATATCCTTGGCAATCGTATAAGCGGGAGCAGCTTTCGCACCAAAAATCACAGTGATCGGCGTCTTAGGAATCTTTCCTTTTTTGATTTCCAGATACTTGTAAATCACATACAGGGCATTCATCTGCTGCCGTTTGTATTCATGCAGACGCTTAATCTGGATATCAAAGATAGAATTCTCATTAATCTGAATTCCCTGAGTTTCTTCCAGATATACTTTTAAAGCTTTCTTATTATTCTCCTTAATCTTCAGAAGAGTGGAAAGCACCTGCTCATTGTCCTGAAATTCTCCCAGTTTTTCCAGTTCAGCAGCATCCTTTTTATATCCTTCTCCAATCCATCCGTTAACCGCATCAGCTAGGTCCGGGTTACAGTGCATCAACCATCTGCGGAACGTAATTCCGTTGGTCTTATTATTAAATTTCTCCGGATAAATCCGATAGAAATTATTCAGCTCGGAATTTTTGAGAATTTCCGTATGAAGAGCGGCAACACCATTTACACTAAATCCGTAATGGATATCGATATGGGCCATGTGCACCACCTGATTACGGTCAATAATTGCCACACTCTCATCAGTAAATGTTCTTCTCACCTTATCATCCAAAACCTCGATGATCGGCACCAGCTGCGGAACTACCTCTTTCAGATAATGGATCGGCCATTTCTCCAGTGCTTCCGCCAGAATTGTATGATTGGTATAAGCACAGGTTTTCTTCACCACTTCAATGGCATCATCCATTTCCATTCCACGCTCGGTCAGAAGGCGAATCAGTTCCGGAATCACCATTGTCGGGTGGGTATCATTAATCTGAATCACCGCATAATCAGCCAGATCATACAGATTGCTTCCCTTAGCCACACACTCATCCAGAATCATCTGGGCACCGCTGCTGACCATGAAATACTGCTGATAAATTCTCAGTTTTCTTCCTTCCTCATCGCTGTCATCCGGATACAGGAACAATGTCAGGTTTCTGGCAATATCTTTTTTATCAAAGCTGATGCCGTCTCCCACGATATTCTCATCCACAGAATCCACATCAAACAGATTCAATTTATTTGTACGATTATCGTATCCTGTCACTGCAATTTCATATTTTCTTGCCTGCAGGGTAAAATCTTTGAACTTCACCGGATAACAGATGTCTGTTTTTGTCAGCCAGCTTTTCTCTTCGATCCATGGATTTTTTGTTTCCTTCTGGAGTCTGTTCTCAAACTTCTGTTTGAACAGTCCCAAATGATAATTCAGACCGATTCCCGCTCCGGTATAACCCAATGTTGCGATAGAATCCAGGAAACATGCTGCCAGTCTTCCCAGACCTCCATTTCCCAGAGACGGCTCCTGCTCCAGTTCTTCAATATGACAAATGTCCTTTCCTGCCTTTGCCAGAATCTCTTTGACCTCACTGTAGATTCCCAGATTAATCATATTATTGGAAAGAAGCTTTCCAATCAGAAACTCTGCGGAAATATAATATATTTTCTTTTTACCTTCCTGATATTCCTTTTCTTTTGCCAACTCCTGAACAATCGTCAGAAGTGCATCATAGATTTCCTGATCTGTAGATTCACTTATCGGTTTCATTAACTGCTTCAAAAGTCTTTCTTCCATTTTCATAATATTGTCTCCTTTCAAGTCATGGTTCTCAATGGCTTTCTTTCAGTAAATGTATTTCCTTTTCATGATTGAATTATACAATCAAACAAGTGACTATTTCTTGCAATATACCCTCCAATTATAGTACAATACTATCATATAATGATTCAAGTATAGCAATATGCAAGGAGGATCTATGGATATCTCAGAATTTCAGAAATATAAAGAAAATAAAGTTCATACAGACAAGTCTTTCCCTTACAATACTTATCTGTGCAGCATTCCGCTGGACTTTCCCTGTGTTCCCCACCATTGGCATGATGAAACTGAATTAATTGTCATACAGAAAGGATGCGGTCTGGTCCACGTGGATTTTAATCAGCACAAAGTTTCCGCCGGAAGTATCATTGTAGTTCTCCCCGGGCATATGCACTCCATTGCTGAAGTCCCCGGCATGAAAATGGAATATGAAAATATCCTGTTTCGCAGCGATATGCTGTTTACCAGTTCCGATGATCTGTGTGCTGACACCTTCCTCACCCCGCTTTTTACCGGAGCACTTCCCGTGGACAGTCATATCCATCCCGGACTTTGTTATTATAATGAGTTTTCTTCTACCATAAAACGGATGGACCGCCTGTGTGATTCCCGACCTTACGGTTACCAGCTGGCGCTGAAAGGCTACCTGTTTCAACTCATGTTTCTTCTGGCATCCAATCGGAAAGGAAATTGCCTGACTCCGTCAGAAGAAAAATCTCTGGAAAAACTGAAGTTCATCATCCAATATATACAAAACCACTACAGTGACCCTATTACCATTGAAACCATGGCCCAACTGTGTCACTATAGTACTTCTCACTTTATGAAGTTTTTCAAAACTCATATGAAAACAAGTTTTATCCACTATCTCAACGACTATCGGCTGACCATGGCTCACCAGCTTCTGGGAGCCTCCTCCGATACGATTCTGGAAATTGCTGAACAGTGTGGATTTGATAATCTCTCTTATTTTAACCGATTGTTTAAGAAGAAATATGGGGTCACTCCACGGGAGATACGGTAAGTTCTGATACGATAAAAATCGGGCAGAACAGCAATTTCACTCTGCTATTCTGCCCGATTCTCCTATTCTATTTTCTATTTATTTTATCCAATCACATCGCTCATCTGGTACCATCCCGGTCCTTTTCCGGCAAGGAATTTGGCAGCCTGAATCGCTCCCTTTCCAAATACTGCTTTGGAATATGCAGTATGGGAGAAGGTAACAACTTCATCGGCACCTGCAAAGATCACATCATGGTCACCTACGATGGTTCCGCCGCGCACTGCGGAAATGCCAATTTCTTTATCATCTCTCTTCTGACGAACCTGGCTCCTGTCATATACATAATGATAAGCATTGTCCAGTCCTTCATTCAGACTGTCTGCCAGTGCCAGTGCCGTTCCGCTGGGTGCATCCACTTTCAGCTTATGGTGCTTTTCTACGATTTCCATGTCAAATCCTGCGGCTGCAAGAGTCTGTGCCGCTTCTTTTACCAGCTTCAGAAGCAAGTTAATACCCAGCGACATATTGGCGGATTTGAGCACAGCAACTTTTTTGCTTGCCTCCTCCACTTTCTTCAGCTGTTCTTCACTGAGACCTGTGGTACACAGAACCACCGGAATCTGACGATCCACACAATACTCCAGAAGATTGTCCACCGCTTTTGCGGAACAGAAATCAATCACAGCATCTGCCTGCACATCACAGGTCCAGATATCTGTATATACCGGATATCCATTATCACGATTATCCACCAGGTCAATACCAGCCACAATCTCAATCTCCGGGTCATTCTGAATCAGACCACTGATTACCTGACCCATATGGCCATTACAGCCATGCATGATTACTTTTACCATTTTCATTCCTCTTATTTTCTCATTATGCCAGTTTAATACCGAATTTTCTCATCTCTTCAGCCAGAACAGCTTTATGTGCAGCTTCCATCTCAGACAACGGCATACGCAGCGGACCTACTTCTTTCCCCATCAGATTCAGTGCAGCTTTTACCGGAATCGGATTTACTTCACTAAACAGAGCATGAATCAACGGCAGAGCCTTCAGCTGCAGTTCGCAGCTTCCCTTGATATCACCTTTCATAAACAATTCTACAATATCATGTGTTTCCTTCGGAGCCACATTGGAAAGTACAGAAATAACACCGATACCGCCCAGAGACAGAATCGGTACAATCTGGTCATCATTTCCTGAATACAGATCTGCTTTTCCATCACAAAGATGCATAATATCTGCCACATGACTGATATTTCCTGAAGCCTCTTTGATACCTACAATATATTCATTTTCTTTAATCAGTTTTGCGATCGTCTCTGCTGCCAGACTACATCCGGTACGGCTTGGCACATTGTACAGAATCACCGGAGTTTTTGCCGCATCAGCAATCTTATTATAATGAGCAATCAGACCATTCTGTGTACCTTTATTATAGTAAGGAGTCACCAGCAAAAGACCATCGGCACCTGCTTCTGCTGCTTCTGTAGACATCTGTACGGCAGTTGCTGTACAATTAGAACCTGTTCCTGCGACAACCGGAATTCTGTGATTTACTCTCTCAATGGTAAATCTGATGGCATCCATATGCTCCTGTTCTGATAATGTAGCTGATTCACCGGTCGTTCCGCAAATAATAATTGCATCTGTACCTCCTGCAATCTGATCTTCCAGAATCTCTGCCAGTTTATCATAATTAATTTCAAAATTCTCTTTCATCGGCGTAACAATCGCAACACCGGCACCAGTAAAAATTGCCATATATAATCCCCTTTCTTTCTCTCAGATTCTTATCCTGCGTCGGGTAGTTTGGGTAACCGGAGGATTTATCTTCTTTCAAGATAAAAAGAGGTGCGCAACCCAGGGAAGCCCACCTCAAAAGAATCCTTAATGAAATCCATCATTTCTTCTTCGATAGCTCTCCATCTTACGATGACAGTCATACAGTTCTTCACTGCATGCCCAAGAGCAACATCTCAGGAATCCTGCTCTTTCGGCACTCGCTCCTTTCTTCTGCTTTCCTCTGTGCCTGTCACATCCGGCAGATTACTAATATAAAGTGCAACCTCTATCAATAAAATATGTTCGATTTCATTAACTATATCATTATTCAATTTTTCTGTCAATATTTTCAGTCTATATATTCCAGTTTACTTACCGATATTTCATAGGCTGTTCGTTTCTGTGTCTCCTCTTCGCTGATTTTCTTTACATATTCCCGGCTCTGGATTCTTCCCCAGATCAGTACATGACCACCCACTGGAAATGCAGACGCATATCTTGCATTTCTTCCCCAGCAGATACATGGGATATAATCCGATTTTCCATAAGGCCGGTTTACAGCAATCAACAGATCCGCAATTTCCCGTCCCAACGGTGTTTTCCGATAGACCGGAGGTTTACATATGTAACCGTCCAGGAATATTGCATTGGTTTTCATCGTCTCATCGTCATCTTCCACAAACTCTACTTCCCTTGCAAAAACGGAAAGCACCAGTCTGTTTTTCTTCTCCTCATGTCTATTATAGGAGCGAAACTGTCCCAATACATGGATGTATTCTCCTTCATAATCTTCTGTGACATCAAGTAAACGCTCGGAAATCATCACGGGGATTCGATCCTCCGAATCGCTGAGCCGTTTTACCAGCACATCTACCATATAAAAGCCTTCCCCAAACACCTGGTGACTGAATGTAAATGGTGATGCAATTTTTCCCATGATTTCTACCTGATTGTTTTCAATTATCTTATCTGACATGAATGATAGTTCCCCTTCCTCTTGGTTGTATTTTATATATACCATTTTTATTCTCTTCATTTTATTTTAGAACCAAAAAAAGAAAAAAATTATTTATTTCCCTTGTAATCTGAAAAAAATGTGATAGACTTGTATCGTTGAAATTCGAGAAACTGACACTGTAATCCCCGTAGAATCAGGGGAATGGAGAGGAAAATTTATGAAGATAAAACGAGAAGATATCCGAAACGTAGCAATCATCGCCCATGTAGACCACGGTAAAACTACGCTGGTAGACCAGCTTCTTCGCCAGAGCGGCGTATTTCGTGCCAATCAGGAAGTTCAGGAGCGTGTTATGGACTCCAACGACATTGAACGTGAGCGTGGTATTACCATTCTTTCTAAAAATACAGCAGTTTATTATAAAGATACAAAAATTAATATTATTGATACTCCAGGTCACGCAGATTTCGGCGGCGAAGTTGAACGTGTGCTGAAAATGGTAAATGGTGTAATTCTGGTAGTAGACGCATTTGAAGGTGCCATGCCGCAGACCAAATTTGTATTGAAAAAGGCTCTGGAGCTGGATCTTCATGTCATCGTCTGCATCAATAAAATCGACCGTCCGGAGGCCCGCCCGGATGAAGTTATTGATGAAGTTCTGGAACTGCTGATGGACCTAGATGCTTCCGACGAACAGCTGGACTGTCCGTTCCTGTATGCTTCAGCAAAAGCAGGACATGCCGTTCTGGATCTGAACGATACACCGGAAAATATGGAACCGCTGTTTGATACGATTTTAAAATATATTCCTGCACCGGAAGGAGATCCGGAAGCCGGAACTCAGGTACTGATCAGCACCATTGATTATAATGAATACGTGGGACGTATCGGTGTCGGCAAAGTGGATAACGGTAAAATTGCTGTGAATCAGGAAGTTATGCTGATGAATCACCATGACCCGGATAAGAAAAAGAAAGTAAAAATCAGTAAACTGTATGAATTTGATGGTCTTAATAAAGTAGAAGTTCAGGAAGCCAATGTGGGGTCTATCGTGGCAATCTCCGGTATTGCCGATATTCATATCGGTGATACACTGTGTGATCTCAACAATCCGGAACCAATCCCGTTCCAGAAGATTTCTGAACCTACAATCGCCATGCATTTTATGGTTAATGACAGCCCTCTGGCAGGACAGGAAGGCAAATATGTCACTTCCCGCCATCTGGGTGAGCGTCTGAAACGTGAATTGAATACCGATGTCAGCCTTCGTGTGGAAGACACAGATTCTCCGGACTGCTTCAAGGTATCCGGTCGTGGAGAACTTCACCTGTCCGTACTGATTGAAAATATGCGCCGTGAAGGCTATGAATTCGCAGTAAGCAAGGCAGAAGTTCTGTACAAAGAAGATGAACGCGGCAAGCTGCTGGAGCCTATGGAGCTGGCTTATATTGATGTTCCGGAAGAATATTCCGGTACGATCATCCAGAAAATCAGCGAACGCAAAGGTGCCCTTCAGGGTATGAGCCTTGCCAGTGACGGTTCCACCCGTCTGGAATTTGAAGTTCCCGCCCGTGGTCTGATCGGTTTCCGCGGAGAATTCATGACTTCCACCAAAGGAACCGGTGTACTGAACACTATTTTTGACGGATATGCACCTTACAAAGGAGATATTCAGTACCGTAAACAGGGCTCTTTGATTGCCTTCGAGCCAGGAGAATCTGTCACCTACGGTCTGTTCTCCGCTCAGGAACGTGGTACACTGTTTATCGGACCAGGCGAAAAAGTATATGCCGGTATGGTCATCGGACAGAATGCCAAAGCAGAAGATATCGAGCTGAATGTGTGCAAGACCAAACATCTGACCAACACCCGTTCTTCCGCCGCCGATGACGCTTTGAAGCTGACTCCTCCGAAAATCCTCAGCCTGGAACAGGCTCTGGACTTTATCGACAAAGACGAGCTTCTGGAAGTAACACCCAGCAGCCTTCGAATCCGTAAGAAAATTCTGGATTCCAGACTTCGTAAGAGAGAAAATCTGAAAAATTCATAATGAGATAACAATTGCCCCGGGGAGTTTTATATTCTCCCCGGGGCAATCTTTATATTATGATTTCCGCCGGTTATTTTTGTGCCCAGAAAAGCAGTATTTACCCGCATGGTTTCTGTTTCCTTACCATCGATCCAGATTTTCAGTTCCTGATCGTAAGGAATACTGGTAACCAGATAACCCTCCTGTTCCGTATAGACAGTTCCTGTTATCGTATCTCCTTTCACATCTTCCTGCCCGACAGTGACCGGGGTCTGGTATAATGCTTTGTTCTGCAGCCTCTCCATACTGCCGGTCCACACATAGATTCCACTGATATTGTATCGTCCTTTCCCCAGTTTCATATGAACTGTGTTTCCTTCTACAGTCACCATATAGCAAAATTCCCGGTTGTGATTGGCATAATCATAATTCTCAGCCGACAATCGGTTAGTCTGCTCTTCCAGACGGATATACATATCTTTGTTTGGGTACATATTTTCCACATCAAACTTCATGGCTAGCAGAGTATCCCCCTCTGCCCTTCCCGTCAGCACTGCTTCTATCTCCACTTCTTTTTCCGAGCATATCTCATAGATATCTCCTTTTTTTTCTATATACAGATCCTTGTTGCATATTTCCGGAATGTCTATATAGCATTCTTCCATTTTTCCTGCAGTCGTTTTTTTATGAGTTTTTTCCTCTCCATTCAGTTCTATTTCATTCTGAACAACCGCATTTTGCAGCAAAGCAGTCTGGCATTCGGGAAAATCCAGCTGATAGTAATCGTCTTCATTTATCACACAATTTGTCACATACATCATCGGTGCAGCATGTTCATTTTTATAGACATAAAAATTATCTGTTATCAGACTGGTTTCGTTCTGATCACGCCAGAGCTGATAACCATCCGGTGCCGTCTTCGCAACGACATATTTGACTCCCATAAACGTAAGAAAGCACGGATTATCTGTAACGGCCTGCATCATGGTATTGCGAAGCGGCTGGTTCAGTTGAAATATCTGAGTTCTGAATCGGTAATAGTCAGGATTATAAAGGGACGAATACAGTGACGTGGTATATTGCCTGCTATTAAATAATCTGTTTATATTTTGAAGATTTTGTTTCCCATTTCCTTCCACATCCATACGATACCAGTCTGTATCCTGCTCCAACACTTTCTGCTCCAGTTCTTCTATCTTTTTCTCAGTTTCTTTCATTTCCCGGTATTCCTCCCGGGAAATCATATAATCCATCTGTACATTCATGCTCCAGCCATAAAAAAGTAAAATGACACATGAAACTGCCAGAATCAAATTCATTTCTTTTAAGATCTCTTTTTTCCATGTTTCTGCGATTTTATCCTTCACAAGAAAGAGAAGAAATATTACGATACTTTCCGCCAAAATCCATATCCTGTGTTTTACAAACAGCCCATGGGCTTCCCCCACACAAACTGCCGCTATCGTTATCAAAAACGGCAAATAGTTTTTCCACCCCTGACTTTTCTGTACACAAAATCGCTTTATTTCCAGGCATACCAGAGGGAGAAATGGGATAAATACCTTGCTTTTATCATACAGTCCCCCATTCAACAGATAACCAAATGCCGGCACAGTCAATACTAAAAGTATACAAAATGAATTCCATTTCTCTTTCCATCCGGGAGCCGAAAATACCCTGCCCAGAAGCGCTGTCAGAGCCAGAGAAGATAGTCCGATTCCATGAGCACTGTAAAGCAGCCGTTCCGGTTTCCAGGCAAACCAGCTGCTCTGTATTTTATGTATAATTGCTGAAATCCCGGATGAATCTGCACCTTCACGTCCTGCCAGCACACATTTCGCCACTGGATATAAATAAAATGAAACGCAAACTAAAGCCACCAGAAACATACACGCATATCCTGCAAATCTCTTCCCCGTTCTATTCTTTTCTCTATAAGATTGAGGGACAGCATCAGAGGATTTCCATCCATATTCACCCACCGCATAGATCCAGAGAACCAGTATTCCTCCGATACTGAAATAAAAACTTGTCAGAATCATGCCTGCAATACCGACAGTCAGTATCACCCTCCTGTTCTTACAAAAATACCGGTCAGTTCCTGAAAGTCCCAACAGCAAAAAAGGCATATAATTGACAAACATTACCTGATTATACGAGTGGTAAATCATGGGAGCTGCCAGGGCAAACATAGCAGTGAGCAAATACACCATTGTGTCTTTCTTATTCGAATTTTTCTCACACATCCAATGATAAAATAGAACAACAGATATACTGTAACTTAAAACACTGACTGCCATAAGATATATATCCATATCAACAAACGGGAGCAGATAAGAAATAAGCATAACCGGATTCCATAAACCGTAGTAGGCAAAATTATAAATGTTCTGTCCGCCTCCCAGATTCCAGTACATCTGTGGAAATAGTTCTCCTGTCTGATAAAAATGCTGCCGGAAACCTTCCGGCAGCACACTATGCTGTGAAATCCAGTCCACTTCTGAACCAAAGATTCCATATTGGCCCACAAACAGCCAGCAAAGAAGGGGGCAGACTCCCATCCAGAACCAGGTCCACGGGTCTTTGACTATCTTTCTCATGCCGTTTTCTCCTTTGAATGTCTGCACACCTTTTTGCATACGTGATCGCTTGACTCTTTAACAATAAATATCGGTCGGTTCTTAACCTCAAGATATGTTTTCGAGAGATATTCCCCTAAAATTCCGGTGGAAATAAGCTGCAGACCCCCTATCAGAAAAATCGCACAAAGAATCAGCAGCAGCCCGGTCATTCGATTGTTCCCCGCCATAAAGTCAATTCCTGAAAACACTGCCATCATCATTCCGGCTGCACATAACACCATACCTGCTTTCAAAGGCCAGCGCAGCGGCTCTGTTGTCATTCCCATGATTCCTTCTACTGCATATCCAATCAATTTTCGAAGCGACCATTTTGTTTCACCTGCACAACGTTCTACATTGGGATATTCCAGCCATTTCGTCCGAAATCCCACCCATTGAAAGATCCCTTTGGAAAATCGATTATATTCGCTAAGTGACAACACTGCATCCGCCATTTTTCTGCTCATCATCCGAAAGTCACGGGCTCCGCTGACAATCTGTGTATGTGCAATCTTATTGATGCATCGATAAAATCCCCGGGAAAGCAGTGAGCGAATTCCCGGCTCCCCCTTCCGGTCACTTCGCCTTGCCGCTACACAATCCACATCTTCCCGGCACATGATTTGATACATCTGTGGAATCAATTCCGGCGGGTCCTGCAAATCCACATCCATAACAACTATCAGATTACCCGATACATTACTGAGACCTGCATAAATCGCCGCCTCCTTTCCAAAATTTCTGGAAAATGACAAGTAACGGCACCTCCGATCCGTTGTCGATATATTTCTCAAAATCTCCAGAGTACCATCATTGGAACCATCGTCCACAAACAACAGTTCAAAAGCAATTCCCCTCATCTGTTCCATAATCTTTACCATTGCCCTGTAATACACCGGAATCGCTTCCTGCTCATTCAGACAGGGAATGACAATTGAAATCTTATCCATACTCCACACCTCTTTTTTCTTTATTTTCTCCGGGGAGTTTTACATTCTCCCCGGGGCAATTGAAACAATTGGAAACATCAGCAATACTTTAAATAGGTCTCCGTCTATACTGATCTGCATGGTTCCTCCCATATTGTGTACAAAACTGGACGCAATAGCCAGTCCCAGACCATGCCCTTCCGTGGTTCTGGACTTATCTCCCCGCACAAATCGTTCTGTAATTTCTTCCGGCGAAAAATTCATCTCATATGCTGAAATATTTTTCATTTCCGCAAAAACCTGGCCATTTTTTTCTCCGGCTTCCAGATAAACTCTGGTTCCTGCCAGTGAGTATTTTAATGCATTTCCCAGAAGGTTCTGCACCACTCGATACATCTTGTTGTTGTCTCCCATGAACGGCAGCGGATTTTCTGAAAACTTTGTCCGTATATCCAGACCGCTGTCTTTCACATTGTCTTCCATATCTCCCAAAGTCTGCTCCAGAAGTTTCCTCATATCCAGGCATTCCATATTCAGCTGTTCCACACCGCTGGTCGCCTTGGACAATTCAAATACATCCTGTATCATATTTTTTAATTGTTCCTGTTTCAGGGAAATGATTTCCACATAATCCCTTGCCTCATCACTGAGTTCTTCTTTTTTCAAAAGATCTGTGTATCCCACCATGGAAGTCAGCGGGGTCTTCAGATCATGCGACATATTCGTAATCAAATCAATTTTCAATCGTTCCGCCTGTACCTGCTTCTCCACACTTTTCTGCATTGCAAGGTGAATATTTTTCAGTTGTTCTGATGCCTCCTGAAACAAAGATTCTTTCGGAAGCTGACGGGCATTCTCGAGATTTTCTCCCGCATATATCGTACGAATATGTTCCAGAAGAATCCCTACTTCTTTCGTGGTCTTATCATCCATCGCTGACCCCCAGAACAGTATGTATACAATCAAAAGTAAAAAAACAGATGCCACCGCAGGACCATAACCCGACGGTATGATCAGGACTGCGGCACATACCAGCAAAAGAGCCGTGAATATCAGCATATACTTTTTCTTCTTCTGTACCAGAATTTCCAGAGGCGTTCTCATCCGATATTCACGGATTTTTGTCAGGATGACAGATGTTTCCGGGAAGATTCCCAACAGTTTCTGACGAATCAGTAGCAATATTCCGCCCAGAAAAAATACCGCGATGAGAAAAATGATTATCGCCATCTGTATCACTTCTACCACATTGTTAACAATCATCAGCGGGAATAGTAATCCGCCCATAAGATAGACATCCCGTGAAGACAGGATATCCATCCAGAGACCACCTGACAACAGAATCAACAGAATAAGGATTTCTGTCCTGCATCGGTCTATTTTGTGTGGCTTCAGGTTCTCCCATGGTCTGTACTTTTTTATATATTCCCACGCTGCCGCACTACACACAAGCCCCATAATCACAGTCAGAAGTGCCAGTATGACGCTTGCTATCTGATAAAACATAAGCCCTGATACTGACCAGTAGTAATCACAGCGCTGATAATTGTAACAAATATCAGCAAAGGTAAAACATTCAAAGAATACGAATACCACAGCCACAAGGATTAGCTCCATTTGTTTTCTAGTCAAATTTTTCAATTTTGTATCCAATCCCCCACACCACCTTCAGATATTTTGGATTTTTCGGAGTGATCTCGATTTTTTCACGGATTCTCCGAATATGTACCATTACCGTATTTTCTGCTCCGATTGCTTCCTCCTGCCATACCTGGGTATAAATATCTTCTGCAGAAAACACATAACCCGGATGCTCCATCAGGAGTTCAATAATCTTATACTCTGTAGCCGTCAGGCGAACCGGTTCCCCGTCCACAGCAAATTCCTTTGTATTTTTATTTAATGTCAGCCCGCCATTTTTTAAAATATCCGAATCTCTTCCAACGATAGCTGCACCAAGAGAAAAATATCTCCTCAGCTGAGATTTAATTCTCGCCATTAATTCCGCTGTATTGTAGGGTTTTGTCACATAATCATCCGCTCCCATGGAGAGTCCCAGAACCTTATCACTCTCTTCAGTTTTAGCAGAAAGCATAATAATAGGAATATTATTCTTCTCCCTAATCTTCATCAGTGCAGACAGTCCATTTAATTGCGGCATCATAACGTCCAGAAGAATCAGGTGTATCTTTTCCGCCATCATAATATCCAGCGCTTCCAGGCCATTATACGCTTTAAAAACGCGATACCCTTCCATCTCCAAAAGCTTTGACAGAGAACGGACAATCTCCCTGTCATCATCCACCACTAATATGCAATATGTTTCCATAATTTTTGACCTTTCTTCTTTTATCTGCCCTTACTATAACAGGTAAAAACGTATATTCTTTAATAGAATTCTTTCATTTTTCTTAAACTGACAAAAATTTCCCCGGGGATTTTTACATTATCCCCGGGGAAATTTCACTAACGTAAGACATACTGCTCTACCGCATAGGCGACGCCATCTTCTTCATTTGATTTTGTGACAAATGCAGCCAGTTTTTTCGTTTCCTCATCTGCATTTCCCATCACTACCGGAAATCCTGCCATCTGCAGCATATCCCAGTCGTTAGCGGCATCACCACAAGCCATGATTTCTTCCCTGCTGATTCCGAGAATCTTTCCCAATGCCACCAGACCTTTTCCTTTTCCCGCGTCTGCAGAATTGATTTCCATATTAAATGTGGTTGCATTACTGAATGCAAGATCCGGGAATTTTTCACGTATCTCCTGCAGCTTTTGATCCCGGTATTCTGTATTTTCAAATACCATATGCATTTTTTCCATACTGATGTGTTCCCGCCTGATTTTCTCAGCAAGCCCCTTTACCGGCTGCCGGGTTCTTCTCATGTAGGATTTCAGCGCCGGCAGCATATCGGGATGATCCAGGAAACGGTAGGCATTCGCATCCACGAAGATTTCTCCGTCATAATACGCCTCCCATACACAATGTTCCCAGGTATTTACCTCGTCGATCACTGCCGCTGCCGTTTCCCACGGAAGCAGCTGTGAGTAAATCACTTTTCGTTTCACAAGATCAATAATCCTTGCCCCATTAGATGTCAACGCATATCTGACTCCCGGAATCGCCAGAAACTGTTCCGGAAGTCCACACTCCGGACGTCCTGTGGCAGGAAGCACCACAACACCCTGACGGATTGCTTCCGCAAGCACCTCTCTGGTATGTTCCGTAATCATTTTTTCATTGTTGAATACGGTTCCATCCAAATCCAACCCAATCATGCGTATTTTTCTCTTTTCCATAAAATATTCTCCTCTCAGTCAACAGCACATATTCCTTCATATCTATTCTTCGCCGGAATTCCAGAGAAATCCGCAGGCACCCAAACCGGAATATTCTGCCAGAAGCCGCAATCCTCTTGCCGCCATTGTTCTGACTGTTTCTTCCTTCCAGTCAGCTTCCGTGCAGATAGACTCTTCTCCCTGAAATGCCAGGTGGGCATCCAGCAGTTCTCCTGTCTCCCTTTTTTGCAGAATCGTCCGAAGCAAATCCAGAGGCTGTTCATCCTTCTCGCAGAATACCGATGAATAATATGCGAGAAAATCCCTCTCTACCAAATACTCTTTCTGCCCATGTATGGAAACAAAGGAAAATGCCACTGGATGAAAATATGGCTGAGCAATCCGAAAGATTTCCTGACGTTTTCTGCAATATTCACCTGTACGTTCGTCCTGAGGACTCCATCCGCACAGTACTGCCAGAATCAGACGGCAGACAACACCCTGGTCTGTGTTTTCTTCCTTTTTCACATTATTCAAACGTGCCAGACTCTCCGTACTCTGGATTTTCTGATTTTCCAGCTTACGTCCGCTCAGCAGAATCTCACTGACTGTAAACAAAATCTTTTCTGCATACGCCAACTCCCGATCCAGGGATTTCTGAATCTGTCTGCTTTTTCGCAGACAAGCCGCAAACTGTTTTTGTTTCTCCCATGTAAAATAAGGAATCTGCAGCCGCTCCAGTTCGCTGGCTCTTATGGGACGTTTTCTCATATCGCCTTCTTTTCTCTCACCATATAGCACAGGCTGCATCTGCGCAAGCCCCAGATATGCATACAAAACTTCCGGCAGCAGCTGCTCTTTCCGGGTTCGGATTCTGAGAACATTTCTCTCATAGGCAACAGGGACTTCCAGCTCGTCCACCAGCAGCAGCCTTCCATTTCTCAACAAAAGATCATCCCCCTGTACCAGCCATTCCGCCGGCATCTCCTCCGTCATACCCCTGTTTTTCCACTTCTCCAATACGGCGTCTGTCAAATAAGTATGCGAAAATTCTCCGCTTCGAATACACGGAATGTCTTTATCCTCGTCTTCATTTTTGGGGATGCCGCTCCCCACATCCTCTGTCAAAAATTCCCGCAGAGGTAATTTTTCATGATACTGAACTTCCTGCCCGAACATTTTCAGAAACATTTTTTGCTCATATGCGGCCATATATCTGCATAAATTCTTTTTCTTATCCACATAATTCTGGAATTTTTCCAGTTTTTCCACAATCTTTCTCTGAATATCCAAATTCTCCGGTGCATAGATGCGATATTTCCCCAGTGTTTTTCTGCTGATCAGAGCCATCGTAGTCTGATTGGATAATTTGCGGATTTTTTCCGCATGAAGACGAAGGAAATAGTAACCATATAAAGGATATATTTTCTCCGGATCAAATATCAATGCTACAATCTGCTGATTTGTGGCCAGTTCTTTTCCGGCTATCCCCACTTTTCCTATCGTTCCCACAATCGAAAATAATACACTGTCTCTGGGAACCAGATTTACCTTTTCTCTTCCCTCATCAGACAGATATTCTGCAGCCTCTGTAATATAGCCCTGATCCAGATTCTCTATTTTTACCCATGGAGTACCCACCGGCGCATAGTACTCTGTCCGCTCACGTTCCGGTGTCCGTCCGGATACCAGCCGGGCCACCGAATCCAGCTTATAGTAATTCCATTTTTCTTTTTTATCCATAATTTTCTACCATCTCTATCAGCTCACGCATCTGCTTCAGCGTCTCCTGCTCCATAGCTTCCAGCTGCCGCAGCATCTGCAGCGGAGATTCCTCTTCTTTTTTCTTATCTTCTGACCACGGCTTATATCTTCCGACTGTAAAATTATAATCATTCTTCTGTATCGTTGCCCGATCTGCAAACCAGCAATGTTCCTGCTTCCAGATCTGAGGTACGGGATTTTCCCACTGATTCCTCTGCTCACCGTTCTGAAGGCTGATTCTCCATTGTTCTTCGAGATTTTTTCTTTCATTCCAGCACTGCAGAAGTTCCGGAATCTGGCTCTCCTCCCGTAATTCTCTCTTTCTATCCATCGTATATCCGGGATTTTCAAGTTCATAAAAGAATACCAGCTGATCAGCGGCATCCACCTTCTTTTTTTCAAAAATCAAAATGGACATTTTACTCATGGTATACGGCATAAATGCTCCTGCTGGAAGAGAAATAATCCCATGCAGCCGACAGGTTTCCATGATACTCTGACGTACCTTCATCTCAGCTTCGAACTTAAACAATGTTCCTTCATTAATAATAACGATTCCAAAACCATCTTCTTCCAGACTTTTCAGAATCATCTGAAGATACTGAAGCTGGATTTTCCTGGTCACAATGGGGAAACGTTCCTGCAAAGCAGCAGCCAGTTCCCCCACCGGCGGATTCGACACCACCAAATGATAGGCACCGTCTGCTGAGCCTTCCAGCGGATCCTGCATCTGAATGATTCCTTCCCGAACCCCATGATAAAACTGCAGCATCTGTGCAATCACAGCCTGATCCTTATTACCCTCCGTTCCTGTCAGATTCCATTGCTCGCAGCTTCGATGAAGTGCCGCAAGAAATTCACCTGTACGGCAGGCCGGATTCCAGACACGGATTGTTTTATTTGCCTTACTTTTTTCTCCCAGACAAATAGTTCCCAGCTGAACCAGCAAACCGGTTAAAGGCTCCGGCATCAAAAATATATCCGAATTCCCCATTTCATCTATCTGCCGGATCATCTCTTCCATGGCCGTACCATAGCAGGATGGCATTCCTCCCCCCCATCGGCAATAGTCACTCAACCAGTCGATAAATTTACATAAGACTTCCATCCATGCAGCATTCTCAACAATTTTGGCCTGTTCCATAAAATGTCCCTCTTCCACGATAGACCCGCAGTACTGCATCTGATACTGTAACTGCCAGATTCTCTGCTGTCCCTCCATGGGTTCATCCCCCCGAGTCCACTCCATGGGAAATCCCGCATAGGGGAAATATTCCTGAAGTTTCTCATTTTTCTGTGATTCCACAAAAAGCCGAATATAAGTCAGATATCCAAACTGCTGAACAAAGCGAAGGGGTTTTTTCTCTTGTTCAATCTGAAGTTCTGACAGCATCCGACGGATATATTCTTTCATATTTTCAGTAAATTCTCTTGTATTTTCCATATTTGCTCCTGTTTTTTTACACTGTCCTTGCATACTGTATTTCTTTTTATTATACTATGAAATAAGACCGAAGTCCAATCTATGATGAAAGAGGTGATATCGTTTGATAAAAGAAAAAAAAATCCTGATACCTCTTATTCTGGTTCTTATGGTATGCGCAGTGGTTCTCACCAGGCTGCAAAAACAGGCACAGACGTCTGCAGAACCTATCACCGAGACAGGATTTTACCTGAATACAATTATAACAATTTCCATTTATGATTCACAGGACACTTCCCTGCTGAAAGAATGCATGGAGATCTGTAAGCAGTACGAACAGCAGTTCAGCCGTACCATTTCTTCCAGTGAAATCGCACGGCTGAATCGTGGAGAATTGACCGATACCCAGGGAATTTCTCGTCTTTCCCCGGACACGGCAGAACTGATTCAAAAAAGTCTGGATTACGCCAGCCTGTCCCAAGGAGCTTTCGACCCTTCTATCGGAGCAATCTCCTCACTCTGGGATTTTACTGCGGATGAACCTGTTCTTCCTGATGATGAGTCCATCCAGCAAAACTTACCTCTTGTTAATTATGAGAATATCTCTCTTTCCGGACAAGATATAACATTTAAGATTCCCGGTATTCAACTGGATCTGGGGGCAATCGCCAAAGGATATATCGCTGACCGAATCAAAGAATATCTTCTGGAACAGGACGTACACAGTGCCACCATCAATCTGGGCGGGAATGTCTTATGCATTGGATCTAAACCGGACGGTTCACCATTCAGAGTGGGCATCCAGAAACCATTTTCTGACCGGAATACTTATCTTACAATTGTGGAAACTGAGGATAAGTCTGTTGTAACCTCCGGCTGCTATGAACGGTATTTTGAAGTGGATGGGGAATTTTATCACCATATCCTGAATCCTTCCACCGGTTATCCTTACGATAACAATCTTGTTTCTGTCACCATTCTGTCCAATCTGTCTGTAGACGGTGACGGTCTCAGCACTTCCTGCTATGCACTGGGGCTGGAAAAGGGAATGGAATTAATCGAAAGCTTATCTGATACAGAAGCTCTGTTCGTTACCAACGATGAAGAACTCCATTACAGCAGCGGCTTTCCACGCTAATCTATTTTTTTCTGTTTTCAAAATAAATGAACGAGTCAATGGCATCCAGAATATCTGCGAATTCTTCTCTGGGTGCCAGTTCTATATATTTTGTGAGTATTTCTTTCTCATTCTTCTTATATCTTCCATAAAAAATATCGAACAGATTATGTCCCCGCAGATAAATCTTGATTTCCTCCATATGTTCCCGGATATCTTCCACGGTCTCCAGATTTTTCCCGATGGTTTCTGTCAGATGCTTTCCACTTTTAATCTTCCAGAGATACTCTTTCCATTTTTTCAATAAAATCTCATAAAACTGTTCCTCAGACTTCAATACACCTGCCCGCACCATAATTTCCGGGTTAAGAAAATAATTTTCAAAAGAATAATAACGCAGCACAAGCACATTCTGCGGCCGAACCCTGGGAAGTGCGTCCATATCTTCCCGGCTGCGTTCCTCATAATATCTGCACAATTGATGCTGCAGTTCTTTTCTGTCTTTCCCGTCACCATCACGTATCATCAAAAACTGGTCTTTCAGATAAATCTGATTGATGTACTTCAGATTGGCGTATGTTTTAATATTCGTACAGCTGTTGGTATTGATAATCGCGATTCGAAACAACTGACCGTTCTGATCATATGTTTCCGCATAATATTTTCGAATCAGTATCGGCAGACGACTTTTATCCTGCTTTCCCTCCACAATGAATACAAAGTTAACATTCATCAAATCTACTGCCGTATAACCCAGATCTTCCAGAATCCTGCTGATATCTGTTCTTTCTCTCACACAGGAACAGCCATTCTCATCCAACACCATCTGCCTGATCTGACGAGTATTAAAATTTGATAACAAATTGGCTGAATGGGTGGAAAAAATAATCTGATTTTTCTTGGAGAGCCGATAGAGAATCTGTCCTGCAATCTTTTGCATCTGAGGATGAAGAAATAGCTCCGGTTCTTCCACTATGATAATTCCCGGAGTCTGCCCGCTGCCCTGTGCATAGGTTTCCAGCAGAGAAAGCATATAGACACTTCTCATACCTTTTGCCATTTTTTCCAGAGGCTTCGTCAGATTCTGACCGGGATCATACGTCTCCGTTGTCACCTCAAGCATACGTTCCACATCCCGGTTCATGGAATACCGGATTTCTTCCATTCCACCGTTTCTACGGAAATTCTCATTCATTTTTGCCGAAAAATCATCCAGATTTAGCTGATATAATTTGTAGTCCAGCAATTTCGCCGCTTCCAGTGCATTCAACTCACCTGCAGCCTTTTTGGAAATGACACCCATGCAGTCAAAACAATGCCGGCATTTCTTCGTCCGGTCAAACATGCAGACATCTGAACGCATTTGCCGGATCTGATCATTCTCCATCCACAGAAGAATATCTTTCTGAAATTGCCGCAGATTTCTCTGGACATCAATATAATAAATCTGAGGAAATATCTCCCTGATATAATGATTATTTTTCTTAATACCGTCGGAATAAATTCTCTCACCGCTCCATTTTGCCATGAACGTAAAAGACAAAACTCCCTCCTTGTATGACGGCAATTTTTTACAAAAATCCTCCATCCATGCATCAAATCTGCGATATCTGCTGACCAGCCCCTGCCTCTGAAAAGAAAACAGGTCCTCCTTCGTTATCTCCAGTTCTACTTTTACACTGACAGGTGGATGACCTTCGCGAAAGTCCTCCTGCTGGATCTGATAAGTTCCTCCTACAGCCCGGACAGCCTCAAGTACAGCAGTTTTACCGGTACTGTTCTTCCCCACCAGAATCAGAGCACTTTCCAGACGATCCAGGCATAACTCACGGATGGACTTGAAATTTTTAATTTGCAGCTTACTAATTTTCATACCTGCCTCCATTGCCACCGATATTCTATATGCCTATTATACATCCACCTAATAAAAATTGATACTTTTTTGTTAATTTGGAAAGGGACGGAAACTTCCAAACGAAGCAAAATGCGTGGAGAGAGATAGATGTGCAAGTACAGAGATCCTCCGTCCCATTTCATAACGAATTACAAAAAAGTATTCTCTCTGCTATCTGCTGTAGTTTCTGTGCGCGGTTCCCGAAGATTCGTACTGCAAGATCTCCATATGCAAGTCTTGTCACGCCGCCTTCGCATTCTTTTTCCGCATCCAGGATTGCCGTTATATTTTCCTGTATTTCTGGTTGTGATGTGCTTACAGACAGGAATATGTTTGCCATGTGGCTGTATCCTTCGTACATTCCGATTCCTTCCATAGGCATTTTGGCAGGTTCGTAGCAGGTATTGTCCCGATATATCATCTTTCCTTCGCGATAGATTTTTACCTTTGACGAGAACCTCCGATATGCAAAGCGTTCTTCATGGGCATTTCGGCCGCAGGATAGGATTTCCAGCAGGAATAGGCGGGACGTTTCATCTGCAAGATGTATGGTCATCTCACTGTCAAATGCTGAATCCGTAAACGGTATGACCGGCTGAGGATAGTAAGATAGAATCGCATGGGGAGCCACCTGGATCTGTATCTTGCGGGAAGCTGAACCGCCATCCATTTTATGTATCTTTTCGAAAGACTGGGATAAGATTTCCACATCTGCTCCTTCTCCGATCTGATAGGTGAACTGCTGCCGATCCCCTTTCATAATTCCTGCCGATGCACAAAGCGGCATCACCTGGATTCCCCCGTTTTCTTTCTGAAACGGTGTCATGATTTTATACGGAGCAGTAAAAGAAACATCATCCAATATGGTTTTTCCATCCCGGTTTGATGCCGACAGGGCGATACGGGATACCCGGCCAAAGGGATTATCTGTATGTATCTCAGCCATATATTACATTCCTTCCAGCAGTACATTTTTCTGAATCCATTCCACTACATCATCCACATGCTCATCCCCACGGATATTGGTGAAAATAAACGGCCGCTGACCACGCATTTTCTTCGAATCACGTTCCATCACCTCAAGGCTGGCGCCAACATAAGGGGCAAGATCAATTTTATTGATAACCAGCAAGTCTGAACGGGTGATTCCCGGCCCGCCTTTTCTTGGTATTTTATCTCCTTCTGCCACATCGATGACAAAGATCGTCGCATCCACCAGTTCCGGACTGAAGGTAGCGGACAGATTATCCCCACCGCTCTCAATAAAAAGGATTTCTATATCCGGAAATCTCTCCATCATTTCATCCACTGCTTCCAGGTTCATGGATGCATCCTCACGGATGGCTGTATGAGGGCAGCCACCAGTTTCCACACCGATAATCCGTTCCACAGGAAGCACACTGTTTTTGGCAAGAAATTGTGCATCTTCTTTTGTATAAATATCATTCGTAATAACACCAAGGCTATAGGTTCCGGCCATTTTTCTCGCCAGTGCTTCAATCAATGCCGTTTTTCCGGAACCAACCGGACCGGCAACTCCTATTTTAACATATGACATCTCATTTTCCTCATTTCTTCAAGTAATCCTCTGCAGTCTGCCGGAGGTTTTCTTCCTATTCATAGTCCTCAGGACATATAAATTCTTGAATACAATTTTTCATGTTGTATTCCGCGTATATCAAATCCCGGAGCCGACAGGCACAAGTCCTCACTCGTTCGGATTTTCACATCCGCAAGTATTTTCTCAAAGCATTGGTAGCAGCCGCTGAGCAGCTGCTGTCCTGCTGTCTGACTAAGAGGAATCGTCTTAACACAATTGGTTACCATGGCAGAGGTCTGTGCATAAAGATAATGAGATAATATCTCATCCAGTTCCAAGTCTAATGCTGCACAAAACACACCATATACACAACAATGACTGGTTGTCTTTCCTTTTCTTGCATCCAGATACTCCCGGAAAATTCCCACATCCGCAATACTAAGATGCAGCTTTTCAATGGTTTTCACAAACCGTGAGCCCATTTTCCGGACAGCCTCCCGCTGTTCAAAAGGAAGACGGGAAACTTCCAGAATTTCTTCAATATCCAAAATAGTTTTCAGGTCACTGTTCTGTGCGGCCTCAAAAGAAAGCCGCACTGCCAGTAACTCTGTGTAAGCCAGATTCCACATTAATTTGTTGTGAATATATTCTTCTGCTGTTTTTTCATCATGGACGATTCCTTTTTGAATATATGTCTCCAGCCCCTGCGAATGAGAATACGCACCGATGGGAAACAATGCATCGTTTACCTGCAGAAGATAAAATAATTTTTCTGACATCACATTCTCCTTCTGTTTTCAGTGATGATGATTATGAATGGAGGCAGAAATTCGTCTGTCAAAATCCAGTTTTGCGATTTTCTTTTCTGCAGTCACACCATGGATTTTCGACAGCATGACCAACATTGGTTCATTGTAGATTGTAATAAATGTGTCTTTTTCTCCCCAGAACAGAGGGGCATGCCGATTTCCGATTTCATAGCAGACTTTTGCAGCCATTTTTTCATGTCCGGGGGCCAGTGTAATCTCAATAATCTCACAGGGCGGTGTGTTGACAGCCACAATCACAGTCTCATCCTGGTAAATGACATCTCCCTGAAAAAGTCCACGGGATAAAATGGAATCGTCCATTCGTATTCCCACTTCACGTCCCTGATCCGTTATTTTTTTATGTATTCTTTTAAATGCCTCATGCCATTCAATATCCACATATTCTACGGTTTTTCCGAAAACATCTATATCTTCCAGCTTTCCCAAAACCTGTTCACACAGCATTGTTTGTTCTCCTCCAATTCAAATCTTCTAAAAATTCATCACCATTTACCAATCAACAGTAATACTCCCGGAATCCATGCAGTTACAATTCCTTCAAATACCTGAAGCATCGGAACGAATTTGCCCAGTTTTTTACCCATGATGTCTTCCACAAAAGCAGTTCCCCACAGGATTGCCCACAGATACCAGATAACTGCCCATCTCCAGTCTGCAGTAATTCCCAGCGCAGCACTTCCTGTAATACCTTCTATCGTACCAAAGATTACAGCGTTAACTGCCACGAAGGTGGAAAACCAGGCAAATGGAATCGTGTTTAATTTTAATAAGTTATTAAATGCTACAAATAAATAGGTAAAGCAGAATAACAGACCAGTTCCTGCAGCATAATAATTTCCCTGAATCAGGTTTACAAAGTTGATAAACAGTGACAGACCGCCTGTGAGAATATTCATGACAGCTGCTGATTTTCCATCAACTTTGTAGAGGCCGCACATTCCATTGTTAATCAGTACAATACCTACAAATAAAAGACAAACACCTAACATATCGTATCCTCCTACTTAAAACAGGCTGTACATCTGGGTCAGAGGAAGCTTATCAGCCGGTTTTGAAGTTACAGTTTCTCCATCCACAGTTACCTCATAAGTTTCCGGATCTACTGTGATCATCGGTGTACGATTGTTGAATACCATGTCTTTTTTACTGATATTTCTGCATCCGCTGACAGGTACTACTGTTTTTTCCAGTCCATACTGACCTTTCACATCCTCATCCATAGCAGCCTTGGATACAAATGTCAGACAGGATTCCATTTTTGCTTTTCCATGTGCCGCAAACATCGGCTGATAGAAAATCGGCTGTGTGGTCGGAATAGAAGCATTGGCATCACCCATTTTAGAAGCAATAATCATACCGCCTTTGATGATGATGTCGGGTTTTGCTCCAAAAAATGCCGGATTCCACAGAACCAGATCCGCAAATTTACCTTTTTCCACGGAACCAACATACTGAGCGATACCATGTGTAATTGCCGGATTGATGGTATATTTTGAAATATAACGTTTTACCCGGAAGTTATCATTTCCATGACCTTCATCTTCCGGAAGTGCTCCTCTTTCGTCTTTCATCTTGCTGGCTGTCTGCCAGGTACGGGTAATTACTTCACCTACACGACCCATAGCCTGGGAATCAGAACTCATCATACTGAAAATTCCCATATCATGCAGTACATCTTCTGCTGCAATAGTTTCCGGACGGATTCTGGAATCTGCAAATGCCACATCCTCCGGGATTTTTTTATCCAGATGATGACAAACCATCAACATATCCAGATGCTCATCCAGTGTATTTACTGTATACGGCATTGTCGGGTTGGTAGAAGACGGAAGTACATTACCTGCTGCTGCCGCTTTGATAATATCCGGTGCATGGCCGCCGCCTGCTCCTTCTGTATGATAAGTATGAATGGTTCTTCCGCCAATCGCAGCCAGTGTATCTTCTACACAGCCACCCTCATTCAATGTGTCGGTGTGAATAGCAACCTGTACATCGTACTCATCTGCCACATTCAGGCAATGATTAATAACTGCAGGAGTTGCACCCCAGTCTTCATGGATTTTCAGACCCATAGCACCGGCTTTTACCTGCTCGATTAGAGGCTGCTCATCAGAGCAATTTCCCTTTCCAAGGAATCCCAGATTCATCGGATATTCTTCCGCAGCTTTCAACATCATCTTCAGGTTCCATGGTCCCGGGGTACAGGTCGTCGCATTGGTTCCGTCTGCAGGGCCTGTTCCGCCGCCAATCATGGTAGTAACGCCACTGTACAGTGCACAGTCGATCTGCTGCGGACTGATAAAATGAATGTGGGTATCAATTCCACCGGCAGTAACAATCATTCCTTCTCCTGCCAGTGCCTCTGTGGACGCACCAACTGTCATACCCGGTGTCACACCATCCATAATATCCGGATTGCCTGCTTTACCGATACCTGCTATTTTACCATCTTTAATACCGATATCGGCCTTGATAATACCTGTAGAGTCCACGATCAGGGCATTCGTGATGACCAGATCAAGATCTCCATCTTTGCTGCAGCTCTTTACAGACTGTCCCATACCATCACGGATTGTCTTGCCGCCTCCAAATTTTACTTCATCCCCATAGGTGGTGTAATCTTTTTCAACTTCTATCACAAGACTGGTATCAGCCAGACGAACTTTATCCCCTGTGGTGGGGCCATACATAGCAGCATATTTGCTGCCTGAGATTTTTACGCTCATGGTTTTCCCTCCTTAATCACATAAAGCCCTTCAGTTTTGCATTTTCCACTGAAGCTTTCTTTGTATCTTCTGATGCACGGGCACAGGTCAGATCGTTCAGACCAAATACCCTCTTTCTTCCGCCCATTGCTGTCAGCTGTACTTCTTTTTCCTCTCCCGGCTCAAAACGTACGGAAGTACCGGATGGAATATCCAGATGAAAACCATATACTTTTTCTCTGTCAAAAGACAGACACTTATTTACTTCAAAGAAATGATAATGAGAGCCCACCTGCACTGGACGGTCACCGGTATTTGCCACTAAAACGGTCACCGTTTCTTTTCCTTCATTTAATGTAATCTCCCGGTCTGCCGGAATAATCTCGCCAATTTTCATGCTATTACCTCCTACTGAATCGGATTATGTACAGTTACCAGTTTGGTTCCATCCGGAAATGTAGCTTCCACCTGAACTTCACCAATCATGTCTGCAACACCTTCCATTACATCATCTTTCGTCAGAATCTTTGTTCCAAGCTGCATCAGCTCTACCACTGTTTTCCCGTCTCTTGCCAGTTCCAGAAGTTCGGAACTGATGTAGGCAAGAGCCTCAACATAGTTCAATTTCAGACCTCTTTCCTTTCTTTCCTTTGCCAGATTACCGGCCATGTGGAGCAATAGCTTCTCCTGCTCTTTTGGGTTCAGTCGCATAATAATCCTCCTCTCAAAATTGTAAAATACCAGTTTTGAATTTTCTGGATGAAAAAAATCCTGCTTTGCAGGATTTTCCGCCTGCGGCGGGTTGCTTTCATCAACATAATTCCTCTCCGCCGCAGTGCGATCCTACCCGGAGGGCTTTTTATGTTATAGGAAAATCCTCTGACTTTCTTATAACATAAAAAAGCAGGCAATGAAGTGTTTGACTCCATTGTCTGCTTTTTTTGCCGTTTGGTATTTTATACAATGCATTATAAATTGAATCTGCGATACCGTCAAGTATTTTTTCATATCTCCATTTGCAGGTATTTTTGTATTTTTTCTATGCAAAAAAATCGGAGCAGACGCATGAAATGCTCTGCTCCGTTCTCTTTTTTCCAAAACTGTAAGAAAGATTTACCCGAATTATTTCAGAGTAACTTTTGCTCCTTCAGCTTCCAGTTTTGTTTTCAGTTCTTCAGCTTCTGCTTTGGATGCTGCTTCTTTAACTACTTTCGGAGCACCATCTACAACAGCTTTAGCTTCTTTCAGACCCAGACCTGTTGCTTCACGAACAACTTTGATAACTTTAACTTTGTTTGGTCCAACTTCTGTCAGCTCTACATCAAACTCATCTTTTTCTTCTACTGCTTCTGCAGGACCAGCTGCTGCTACAACAACACCTGCTGCTGCGGATACACCAAATTCTTCTTCACATGCTTTTACTAATTCGTTCAGTTCCAGAACGCTTAACTCTTTGATAGCTTCAATAAATTCAGCTGTAGTTAATTTTGCCATTACTATTTACCTCCAATTATAATTTTATATTCGTTTTTTGTTTTCATGATTTCCGCGGCTATGCCGCTTTCAGCTCGCTTTCGCTAAGAGTAAAATGGAAGTTCAATCTCGCTCCTCTCGATTGAACGGCTAAAACTCTAACCTCAAGCTTCGCTTTGTACCAGTTCAATCGGAAGTTCGACATCACTTCGTTCTGTCGAACAGCTAATTTTCTAAATTCAGGCTACGCTTATCAGCTTGCCTTCATTAAGAAAATTATGCTTCTTTTGCTTCTGCGATCTGGCTGATAACCCGTGCAAAGTTTGCAATCGGGGACTGGATGCTTCCAAGCAGTTTGCCAAGAAGTTCCTCTCTGGAAGGTACTTCTGCCAGAGCTTTGATACCATTCTGGTCATAGTATCCACCTTCAACAACACCTGCAACCAGTTCCAGTTTCGGAGCTGTTTTTGCAAATTTTGCAATGATTCTTGCAGGAGCAGTTGCATCTGTTTTAGAAATAGCCAGAGCGTTTGTTCCATCCAGATCTTTGCACATTGCTTCGCATGGAGTTCCCTGGAATGCAAAGTTCATCATAGTATTTTTGTAAACTTTGTAAATAATTCCAGCTTCTCTCAACTCCTTACGCAGCTGAGTATCCTGAGCTACTGTCAGTCCGCTGTAATTAACCAGTACAACACTTTCAGCATCTGCAATGTTCTGAGAAATCTCTTCTACGATTGGCTTCTTCAGTTCAACTTTTGCCATAATTGGTGCACCTCCTTATAGATTTTGTGTACCGCCAAATATGAAAAAAACCTCTTTGCGCACGACAAAGAGGAACTCAATTCTTTATAAGAATGTATTTCCTCGGCAGGCGTACTAGTCTTATGCCTTTTGGCACCTGCTGTCTTCGGCGTGATACTGGTGTATAATAACACAAAATATGATGCTTGTCAATTTATTTTTCACGGATTTCACACAAAATTGTTACTATTCACAGCCGATTTGATGACACGATAAATAGAGCGGTGCTATAACGC
>JBJELU010000104.1:0-2315 GCA_051879355.1 Oliverpabstia sp. | reverse complement strand
AATTCTTTAGGGAAGTATCACAGCATGAGCAGAAAAAAACAGCCAGCTGATAAACTGACTGCTCATGCTGTGATTCTTACGAATTGTACCAAAGAAAGCGGAGGTCTATGTAATTTCAATGCCTTTGGTATCGTGCCGAAATTTCCACATTCTGCGTGTTTCTGAGGAGACAAGGCTCAGGGACATTTCAAATGTCGAATTTCGAGCATGGCAAACAGCCCTTTCAAAGAAAGAGCATGTGAAGCATATGGAACAGAAGCATCAGCACCTGCGCCTGCGGTAATTTCCCAGAAAACGCATTGTTGCCCCACATTTCGGACACGTGCATATATCGATATTCCAACGATCTTTCAGAATCTGTGCAGCAGATGCATTTGCAGAAAAACGTGAGACATACTGCTGCCTGCCCTGAATGGAGAAGAGAACATGAAGATTTCTCTTCTTAAAGCGATTGTTCAGAAATCCGTAATAGCGGATTTTTCGGAAACCCTTTGGAAGTACATGCATGAGAAACCTGCGGATGAATTCACAGTTTTCCAAAGTCATCTCTTTTCGCTGGTTATCATCACGACGATCCTGGTACCAGAAGGTGGTATGCGTATCCGACACGCGGATGATTCTGCGGTTGGAGATGGCGATGCGATGGGTATATCTTCCCAGATAGTCAATGGCATTTCCAAACCCGTTGAAGGTTTCCTTTATGAAAGGACACCAGTCGGTTCTGTAGAGCATATCGATAAAATCGGACCATAAAGAAGGCGTGTTGAGTTCACTGCAGGAATCGGGGATGTACAGACTTGAAGAACGATACAGTTTTTTCAGTTCGTCCAGGAACATACCACGAAATTTTTTCATCATCGCTTTGACGGGGATGAAAAAGTGGGAAGAAGCCTTTTTCAGCTTCAGATCCCGTGTCAGACCGGCACCGGAAACAATGCAGTGAATATGAGGATGATACTCCAGCGTCTGGTTCCAGGTGTGGAGAATCTGGATGATGCCGGGGGAAGCACCAAGATATCTTTTATCCTGAGACAGGCAAAGCACTGTGCGGGAAGCTGCAGTATGCAGAAGATCATATAACAGCTTCTGATTGGCATAAACCAGAGACCGAAGCTGTGAAGGCAGTGTAAATACGACATGGAAATACGGAGCATCCAGAACTTCACTGCGCCTCTGATCAATCCACCGCTCTTTTTCCACCTGCTGGCAGTGAGGACAGTTCCGGTTGCCGCAGGAGCAGTAGTGGATGCGGAGAAAGGAACAGTCATCGCAGAGAGAGGCATTAAAACCCATGGAAGGGGTTTTGCAGGCAAGAATGGCATTTGCAGCTTGTCTTTGGACATGGGAGACATGGTTGTTTTGGCGATACGTTTCCCATTTTTTCAAAAAAACATCCCGTACGGAAGAATCAGCCATGGAAATCACCTCCTCGATCAAAGGGACTGACTACAGGTTTTGGCAATGCACGTGCCAGAGAGATGTAAATGGTAGTAGAATGAATGGATTTATGCCCCATAAGGTGCTTGATGGTTAGAAGATCTGTCCCCTGCTCATAAAGATGTGTCGCATAGGCATGACGGAGTGTATGACAGGAGAAACGATGCTGCCATCCAAGACGTTCTTCTGCTTTGCGAATCTGTAGATCCAAAAACTGAGGATAGATATGCTTTTCACGGTTTGTCTGCTGAGGGAAAAGCCAGCCTCTGGGTTTTCCGCAGGACTTCCAATACTCCGTAAGGACAGAGAGTGCATGAGGTGAAAGCGGAACGTAACGGTCAGACCGATTCTTGGCATGGGAAATATGAATTCTCATATCTTTGCGGGAAACATCGTCATAATGAATCGCACAGGCTTCCCCGGCACGCAGACCGGAAGAATACATGAGACAGAGAATGGCGTGTGCCTTTGGATTCTGAACTGCTTCAAGAAACTGCATAGTTTCTTCGAAGGAAGGAACGAAAGGAAGATAGGAATCAAACCGTCTGACAGGGATCTGGGTATCATCCCAGGGCTTGTGCAGAACATAGATGGTAAAAAACTTCAATTGAGCACGGCAGCAATTGATGGTTCTGTCAGACAAATGCCGCTGCTGCTGAATCCAGAAAAGGAAATCACGCATCTGCTGCCAGGAAGCATCTTCCGGAGTGGTGTGAACCACATCCTGAAGAAACGAGAGATAGGCAGTGATGTAGGTACAGTAAGATTTTAAGGTGTGGTCGGAAAGACCGCGAAGGGAAATCATATCTCTGAAAGAATTTAAATATGTATTCATAGGGAACCTCCTGAAAGAAAAAAGTTGAAATAACGAAAAAAAA
>JBJELU010000103.1:0-40907 GCA_051879355.1 Oliverpabstia sp. | reverse complement strand
CTTCGGACTCACTTTCCCCAATGCTTCTGAAAAAATGATAGGAAGTTTCCTGTTTAGTTCTAAACGAGACAAAATGCATGGGGGAGAATAACTTATGTGATGAAAGTTCAACGTGCATACGTCTCGGTGCACACGCAATTTTGTTTGGAATAAGACAGGAGATTCTCCGTCCACTTCCACAACAAATTAAAGTATATTTTACTTGCAGTCCCCTGTCGCTTTGTGTTATAATTTTGTGCAATATCATATTAAAACAATAAAGCGTAAGAAAAAAGGAGAAACCATGTATTCATTTGACGAAATTCTTAAAACAGATCCTGAGATTGCACAGGCGATTACAAAGGAAGTTGACAGGCAGAACTCTCATATTGAATTGATTGCTTCTGAAAACTGGGTAAGTAAAGCTGTTATGGCTGCTATGGGCAGTCCTTTGACGAATAAGTATGCGGAAGGTTATCCGGGTAAGAGATATTATGGTGGATGTGAATGTGTGGATGAAGTAGAGACACTGGCGATTGAGAGAGCAAAGAAATTATTCGGATGTACTTATGCCAATGTGCAGCCGCATTCAGGTGCGCAGGCAAATATGGCAGTATTTTTTGCTATGCTGAAACCGGGAGATACGGTTATGGGTATGAATCTGGCACATGGTGGTCACCTGAGTCATGGAAGTCCGGCTAATTTTTCCGGATCGTATTTCCATGTTGTGCCGTATGGAGTAAACGATGAAGGATATATAGATTATGATGAAGTAAGAAGAATTGCACTGGAAGCAAAGCCGAAGCTGATTGTAGCAGGAGCAAGTGCATATGCCAGAGTGATTGACTTTAAACGATTCCGTGAAATTGCGGATGAAGTGGGAGCATATCTGATGGTTGATATTGCTCATATTGCCGGACTTGTAGCAGCAGGTATTCATCCAAGCCCGATTCCTTATGCACATGTGACCACAACTACAACACATAAAACACTGAGAGGACCAAGAGGAGGTCTGATTCTTTCCAGCGAAGAGATTGCAAAACAGTTTAATTTTAACAAGGCAATTTTCCCGGGAACACAGGGAGGCCCTCTGATGCATGTGATCGCAGCAAAGGCTGTCTGCTTCCAGGAAGCGCTGCAGCCGGAATATGTAGAATATCAGAAGCAGATTGTTAAGAACTGCAAAGCTCTGGCAGACGGACTGACAAGAAGAGGTATCAAACTGGTGTCCGGAGGAACAGATAATCATCTGATGCTGGTAGATCTCAGAGGAACGGGAATCACCGGTAAAGCCATGGAAAAACTTCTGGATGAAGCGAATATTACCTGTAATAAGAATGCAATCCCTAATGATCCGGAATCTCCTTTCGTAACCAGTGGTGTACGTCTGGGAACTGCTGCAGTTACTTCCAGAGGAATGAAAGAGGAAGATATGGAGCAGATTGCAGAGGCAATCGCCATGATGATTCAGGATAAAAACAATAAAGATAAAGCCCTCGCCATTGTAAAGAATCTGACAGATAAATACCCGCTGAATGCATAAAAAAGGGTGATTTTAAAGTCAAAGTCCTTAACAGATATAATTGAATTTTTGCGGCTGTCATGTTACAATAATGTCAGAAATTTCACATGACAGTGAAGAACTTCGTAACTGTTCAGTAGCCTGACCGTGGCACTGAATCGTTACAGAATTTCAAAGAAAAGGAAAAGAGGACAAGATATGTTTGATGTAACAGCTTTGGGAGAAGTTTTAATTGATTTTACTCCATGTGGGGTATCAGAAGCAGGAATGGCATTGTTTGAGCAGAATCCGGGAGGTGCACCGGCTAATGTTCTTGCCGCAGTTTCCAATCTGGGACAGAAACCTGCCTTTATTGGTAAAGTTGGAGATGATATGCATGGAGCATTACTGAAAGATACTCTGGATCGTATCGGTGTTGATACTTCAGGTATGGTTGTAGATCCCAACTATTTTACCACACTGGCTTTTGTATCTTTGAAAAATGGAGAGAGAAGCTTTTCATTTGCCAGAAAACCAGGTGCTGACACACAGCTGACCAGTGAGGAAATCAATCTTGATGTAGTTAGAAATACTAAAATATTCCATTGCGGTTCCCTGTCTTTGACAGATGAGCCGGCAAGAAGTGCCACTTTCTTTGCAGTGAAAGAGGCAAAGGCAGCGGGTGCAGTTATTTCTTATGATCCAAACTATCGTGCACTGTTATGGAAGAGCGAGGAAGAGGCAGTGAAACATATGCGCTCCATGATTCCGTATGCAGATATCATGAAAATCTCCGATGAAGAAACAGTATTGCTCAGTGGTAAATCAGACCCGAAGGAAGCGGCTGAGGTACTTCTGGATCAGGGGGTAGACTGTGTGATTGTAACTCTTGGAAAGGATGGCGCTCTTCTGAAAACGAAACAGGTGGAAGTTCAGGTAAAAGGAAAAGACAGAAAGCCGGTTGATACCACAGGAGCCGGTGATTCATTCTGGGGAGGAATTCTTTCCCGTCTGGCACTGAACAACGTAAAACCGGCAGATCTGACAGAAGCACAGGCCGAAGAGTATCTGAAGTTTGCCAATGCGGTTGCAGGTCTCTGTGTGGAAAAACGTGGTGCGATTCCGGCTATGCCTACCCTTGAGCAGGTTATGAATGAGTTATGAAAATCCTTCTGACAGCAATTAATGCAAAGTATATCCATTCCAATCTGGCTGTATACAGTCTGCAGGCGTATGCCCGGAAGTATCAGGAACATATTGGACTGGCTGAATTTACGATTAATCAGAATAAAGAGGAAATTTTGAAAGGAATCTTCCGGCGCAAGCCGGAAGTCCTTTGCATTTCCTGCTATATTTGGAATATTTCATTGGTAAAAGAACTGGTGAAAGAGATACACAAGATACTTCCGGACACTGCCATCTGGCTGGGTGGGCCGGAAGTTTCCTATGATGCGGAAAAAGTTCTGAGGGATTATCCGGAAATTACAGGTATTATGAAAGGTGAAGGAGAAGCTACTTTTCTGGAACTGGCCGCATGCTATGTGGAAAGTAAAACAAGTGAGGAACGGATACACAGACTGGAACAGATTGCAGGTATCACCTATCGGCGGAGATTTCCCGGCGAGGAGAATAATAAAGCTCAGGATGACTGTGAAAATATCAGGGATAATGGTTGGCGCAGTGTCATGGATCTGAGTGAGATTCCATTTGTCTATGAAAATCTGGAAAACTTTGAAAACAGGATTATCTATTATGAATCCAGCAGAGGGTGTCCATTTTCCTGTAGCTATTGCCTTTCTTCCATTGATAAGAAACTGAGATTCCGGGCTCTTAATCTGGTAAAAAAAGAACTGCAGTTTTTCCTGGACCATAAGGTTTCGCAGGTGAAATTCGTTGACCGGACATTTAACTGCAGCCACGACCATGCCATGGAAATCTGGCGTTATCTGATCGCACATGATAATGGGATCACTAATTTCCATTTTGAAGTGGCGGCTGATCTGCTCACAGAGGAAGAAATATTATTGATCCAGACTATGCGGCCGGGGATGATTCAGCTGGAAATCGGGGTACAGTCTACGAATCCGGCAACGATTCAGGAAATCCACCGCAGGATGGATCTGGATAGGGTAAAGGCTAATGTGGAGCGGATACGTCAGGGGAATAATGTGCATCAGCATCTGGATTTGATTGCGGGGCTTCCCTGGGAAGATTATGAGACCTTTGGAAGATCATTTAATGAGGTTTATGAGATGAAGCCTCAGCAATTGCAGCTGGGATTTTTGAAGGTTCTGAAGGGTTCTTATATGAGTGAAATGGCAGAAAAATATGGATGCTGTCATCAGGATAAGGAGCCATATGAAGTCTTATTTACCCGATGGCTTCCCTATGAGGATCTGCTGCGTCTGAAACTGGTGGAAGAGATGACGGAAGTTTATTATAACAGTGGCCAGTTTCTGAAGACCATACCGGCGGCGGTCAGTCTGTTTGAGAGCCCGTTTGCTTTTTATCAGGCATTAGGTGATTATTATGAACGAATGGGATATCTGGATATTTCACATACCCGCATCCGTAGATATGAAATATTAAGAGATTTTCTGAAAGTAACAGCGCCCGGGAAGGAGCAGATGTTCAGAGAATTACTGGTATTTGATCTGTATTCCAGAGAAAATCTGAAAACCCGTCCGGTCTGGGCCGACGATCAGAAACCGTACAAATCCAGATTCCGCAGATTCTATCAGCAGGAAGTACAGGAACGGAGATTATTGCCGGGATATGAAGCATATGATGAAAAACAGATGAGTAAAATGACACATCTGGAAGTCATGCATTTTCATCCTGACACTCTGGAGCCTGGTACTTTTGTATATCTTTTTGATTATCAAAACCGGGATGTACTGACATATGCCGCATCCTGTTGTCAGGTAGAACTGGAAGAAGAGGAAAGCTATGTAGTGGTTGACTTGGAAACCACCGGTCTTCAACCGGGCAGAGACCGGATTCTTGAAATAGGTGCAGTGAAGGTAGAAGATGGGAGGGTGACAGATACGTTCTGTATGTTCATCAATCCCCGTATGGAAATACCGGAGTATATTCAGCAGCTGACGGGCATCACACAGGACATGGTACAAAACGGAGTGATGCCAGAAGAAGCATTCTGCCAGTTTCATGAATTTTGTGGTGACATGACCCTTATGGGGCATAACTTGATATTCGATTACAGTTTTCTCAAACATCAGGCCGTAAATCAGAAGATACCCTTTGAAAAAAAAGGAATTGATACGCTGAAAATAGCCAGGACTCTCCTGCCGGATCTGGAGAGCAGAAGCCTGACCAGCTTGTGTGAATATTTTCAGATTAACAGAGAGCAGGCCCATCGCGCCTTTTATGATGCACTGGCTACCCATGAGTTATATGTAAGGTTAAAAAGGATTGCATCTGCCGAACAGAAGAAAGTTTTTCAGCCGGTGCAGCTGCAATATCGGCCGAAAAGGCAAAGTCCGATTACAGATTCACAAAAAGCCTACTTGAATGATCTGGTGAAATATCATAAAATAGAGCTTGACGTTGACATCGACAGTATGACTAAGAGCGAAGCGTCAAGGAAAATCGATAACATTATTTCTCAATATGGAAGGATTGTAAGGTGATGTTTATGTGGAGTAATAAGGGAAAAAGAATTATGGCAACTATCATTGCAGTTATTATGGTTCTTGCCATGGTAGTTCCGTTGGCGATGGATATGTTTATCTGATAATGACAGGAGCAGATCATTGATGAAAAAAAGATATTTGTGTGCTTTATTTTTGCTGGCCTCCGTTGTATTTGGAGCAAATTCTGCGGCAGCACAGGAAGAGCCGGATGTATTGCAGCCGGAAGAGGGGGATGTGGCGGCGGACAGCACAGAGCTGGATACAGAAAATTCTTCTAACAGTGTCAGTCCGTCAGGAAAAATACTGGATCATATTTATCTGGATACGGTGGATCTGTCAGGAATGACTGTGGAGGAGGCAGAGGCTGCAGCTGATCAGCGGATGGAAGAAATCAGAGGATATCATATTGTTCTTCATATGGATGATCAGTCTGTGGCTGTAACTGCGAAGGAGCTGGGCGTCAGCGGTGCAAATCATGATGCGGTGCTTGCAGCGGCTGAACTGGGCCAGACAGGAAATGTTATTAAGAGATATAAAGCAAAAAAAGATCTGGAAAAAGAACCGCTGCAGATTTCCATGCAGTATCAGGTTGATACGGAAGCTGTGCGCAGTGCTCTGGAGCGGTATTGTATTCCTCTGAATCGGGAAGTGATTAATTATGGGCTTACACATAATCAGGGCGTATTTCAGATTACTGGCGGTCAGAGCGGAGTGGCATTGAAAGTGGAAGACTCTATACAGACTGTAGAAAATTATTTGACAGAAGTATGGAAGGATGGTATCGGTAATATTGAACTGGATGTGGATATTACAGAGCCGAAAGGATCCAGAGAAGAACTATCCAGAGTGAAGGATGTGCTGGGACAGGGAAGCACGAATTATTCACAGGGAAAAGTGGGAAGAGCTCAGAATATTAAGACAGGTGTGGAAAAGCTGAACGGACGGGTGCTTTATCCAGGGGACAGCCTTTCCGTGTGTGATCTGGTTACTCCATTTACGGAGGAAAATGGGTATCAGATGGCTCCTTCTTATGCCAATGGCGAAGTTGTGGATTCGTTAGGCGGTGGAATCTGTCAGGTATCTACGACCCTTTATCTGGCGGTTATCCGTGCTGAACTGGAAGTGACAGAACGATATAATCATTCTATGAGTGTTGCCTATGTGAAGCCGTCGATGGATGCAGCCATCGCGGAAGGTTCCAAGGATTTTAAGTTTGTCAATAATCTGGATGCACCGGTATATATTGAAGGATATGCCGCCGGCGGAACGATTGGTTTTGCGATTTATGGAGAAGAATATCGGTCTGCAGGAAGAACCGTTACCTATGAGAGTGAAACAATTGAAACGATTCAGCCACAGACCAGGCTTACGGCGGACACAGAAAGTAATCTTGGCAGTATTCAGCAGACCCAGAGCGGCCATACAGGTTATCGGGCAAAATTGTGGAAAGTGGTCACGGAGAATGGGCAGGAGACCAGAGAAGAGGTCAACAGCAGTTATTATCAGATGACACCTAACAAATATAAAGTCGGTGTCAAAACCGATAATGCAGAAGCTTCCAGTGCCATGTATGGAGCCATTGCACTGAATGATCTGAATGAGGTTTATACAGTGCTGAATAAATATTAATCAGGTAAAGAGCAGATAAATTCAGACAGCACAACAGAGAGGAAGGTATAGATGAATGAAGATTGGAAAATTGCCAGAACCGGTTTTAATTCGTTCTGTATTGAAGCAGGTCAGACATAGAAGAGATGAGGTCCTGGTGGGACCTGCGGTGGGACAGGATTGTGCCGCATTGCATATTGAACCGGATGAAGCTCTTGTCATGTCGACAGACCCGATTACAGGAACCGTCAAGGATCTTGGTCGGCATTGTATCCATATTACAGCAAACGATCTTGCCGCTGCCGGAGCGGACCCTATTGGTGTGATGCTCACGGTGATGCTTCCTGATTCCGTGGAAGAACCGGAGCTTCGGAAAATGATGCAGGACGTGGAGGCAGTCTGCAGTGAACTTCAGATGGAAGTGCTGGGAGGTCATACCGAGATTACCAATGTGGTTCGACAGCCTTTGATTTCTGTTACCGGAGTGGGAAAAGTAAAGAAGTCTCATGTTTTGCAGACTTCACAGATTCAGCCTGAACAGGATATTATAATAACCAAATGGATTGGACTGGAAGCTACGACGATTCTGGCCAAAGAAAAAGAAGAAGAATTGAGAAAGCGTTTTCCGGCTGGAATCGTAGATACGGCGATGGGATTTGACCGCCTGCTTTCTGTTATTCCTGAATCACGGATCGCAATGGCTCATGGAGTATCGGCGATGCATGATATCACAGAGGGAGGAGTATTTGGTGCCCTCTGGGAGATGGCAAGCGGAGCAGGTGTGGGACTGGAAGTGGATCTGAAAAAGATACCGATTCGTCAGGAAACTGTTGAAATCTGCCAGTATTTTGATCTGAATCCCTATCAGATTATGTCCAGCGGCTCCATGATGATCGCTGCGGACAATGGCCATGAGCTGGTGAGAAAACTGGAAGTAGCAGGAATTCACGGGTCTGTAGTGGGAAGAACTAACAGTGGCAATGACAGAATTCTCAGGAACGGAGAAGACGTGCGCTATCTGGATAAACCACAGCCGGATGAACTATACAAGATATTGGGATAAATCCTCCGGTGGACTGCAGAGGTGTACTTGAATGATTCGTATAAAGGAAAAAAGGAGTGGAAAATGTCTGGACTGAATATTGTATTATATGAGCCGGAAATTCCGGCCAATACCGGAAATATCGGACGAACCTGTGTGGCTACAGGAACAAGGCTGCATCTGATAGAACCTCTGGGATTTCTTCTGAATGAAAAATCCATCAAGAGAGCAGGCATGGATTACTGGGAACATCTGGATGTTACCCGATATATTGATTATGAAGATTTTCTGGAAAAAAATCCGGGAGCAAAAATTTATATGGCATCGACCAAGGCTCCGCGAACCTATACGGAAGTGGAATATGAAGATGACTGTTATATCATGTTTGGAAAAGAAAGTGCAGGGATACCGGAAGAAATCCTCCTGGAAAATCAGGAAACAGCCATACGTATTCCTATGTTAGACAAAATACGATCTCTGAATCTCAGCAATTCCGTGGCAATCGTGTTATATGAGGCACTTCGCCAGCATAATTTTTCAAATATGCAGCTGGAAGGACATCTGACACGGTATGAATGGAAATAGCATGAAGAGTGAAGGGATGACGGGTGACTAGGGGACGGGTTCATAGACACGAATAGTGTCTATGAACCCGTCCCCTAGTCACCCGTCACCCCCGTCACTCTTCATCGTGTTTTATCAAGGGTAAATATGAATTCGGTTCCCACACCTTCGGTACTGATCACATTGATGTTCTGATGGTGTGCAGTAATGATTTCTTTTACAATAGAAAGTCCCAGACCGGTTCCTTTCCGGTCTTTTCCGCGGGAAGAATCCAGTTTGTAGAACCGTTCCCAGATTTTATTCAGGCTTGAACGGGGAATTCCCTGTCCGGTGTCTTTGACAGATACAAAGACTGTGCCATGTTTTTCTGTTGTTTCTACTTTTATAGTAGAATCGTTGTCACTGAATTTGATGGCATTATCGATCAGATTATACAGTACCTGTTGAATCTGTTCCATATCGGCGGTGACAAACAATTTCTCGGATTCCAGATGAAGTTCGATGACTATCATTTTCTTTCGGCAGGTTCCTTCGAAAGAGGCGGCGGTGCTTTTGATTGTCTGATTGATGTCAAAGCTGGTCATATGTATCGGCCGTCCGTGCTTATCCAGCTTGTCCAGGGTGAGAAGACTTTGAGTCAGCTTCTCCAGACGTTCTGTCTCTCCCACTACAATTTTCAGGTAACGTTCCTGCATTTCCGGTGGAATCGTCCCATCCATGATGGCTTCGATATAGCCTTTGATTGATGTCAGCGGAGAACGAAAGTCGTGGGAAACATTGGCAACAAATTTGTGCTGATATTCTCCCATTTTATTCAGCTCATCGGACATATAATTCAGTGTGGTGGCCAGATAGCCCATTTCGTCATCTGTATCCACCGGAATATTGTAATCAAGATTACCGGCGGCATATTCATTGGCTCCGATCGTGATTTTTTTCAGTGGTCGGTATACACTGAAGGAAAAGAGACCAAGAATCATTACAGAAAACAGATAGAGAACCAGAAAAATAATATAAACGGTAATCAGGATTCCTTCACGTTTTTGAATGATTTCATCCATAGAAATGTGGAGTGACACATATCCTTTAATATGCAGATTCTTGGTAATCGGAACCATGGTGCTGATCACATCATCCTGAATATACTGATAAAACTGTCCTGTCTGGTAGTGGACAGTTCCCAGTGCAGCCGGATCAAAACCATCGATTGGATTCGGCAAGATTGATGTATAGGAATGATCTGTGTCAATTAATGGAACTCCTTTGGGATTCAGGATCAGGATGCGGGCATCCTGATAAATCGCCAGGGTTTTCAGTGTATGATATGTTTCCTGAATCTCATCTGTATCGGTATAGTTCGTATTGGCATAGTGGGTGGCAAGGGAAATAGCTTCTTTATAAAGAGATTCTCCCGTATTTTTTTCAATCCTGTGTTGAATCAGTGTGGATCCTAACGTGGAAATCGTTAAAATACCCAGAATACCAAGAATGATGTATGCTGCAATAAATTTAAAATACAGTGTATTTCTCATCAGGATTTGACCTCGAACTTATAACCGATCCCCCAGACTGTGCTGATTGCCCAGTTGGCGTGGTCTTTGATCTTTTCACGAAGACGTTTGATATGGACGTCTACCGTTCGTGTATCTCCGATATATTCATATCCCCAGATATGATCCAAAAGCTGTTCTCTTGTAAA
Organism: Oliverpabstia sp.; assembly: GCA_051879355.1. Taxonomy (GTDB): domain Bacteria; phylum Bacillota; class Clostridia; order Lachnospirales; family Lachnospiraceae; genus Oliverpabstia. The sequence goes on along the minus strand of JBJELU010000103.1, from coordinate 30,861 downwards.
AACCTGATTGGGTGATGCTGCGAGAAAATATAGAAGTTCCAGCTCTTTCGGCGGCATATCAATAGTATTTCCATTATAAACAACGGAATAATTGGTCAGATTGATAACAAGATCCGGATATTCTACGTATTTTCCGGTATTCTTAGGTACCTGCGTCTGTGCCGGCTGGAAACGACGCAGAACGGCTTTGACTCTGGCTACCAGTTCCTTGGAGTCGAAGGGTTTGATGATATAATCATCGGCACCCAGTTCCAGCCCAAGCACTTTATCAAATACCTCCCCTTTGGCGGAGAGCATAATGATAGGAACATTGGACTTATGGCGAATCTCCCTGCATACCTGATATCCGTCGATACCCGGGAGCATCAGATCCAGAAGAATCAGGTTGGGCTGGAAGGAGGAAAATGCATGCAGCGCCGCTTCACCGTCATTGACAATCTTGCATTCGAAGCATTCTTTCGTCAGGTAAAGAGAAATAAGTTCGGCGATATTATTGTCATCGTCGACAATCAGGATTTTCTGTTTTGCTACCATAGTTGCGTCATCTCCTTATTTTTTAAATTCTACGATGGTTACACCGGCATCTCCCTCACCAAATTCACCAAGGCGGAAAGAGGAGACGTATTTTACTTTTCGCAGATAGTTGTGAACTCCTTTCCGAAGGGCACCGGTTCCTTTCCCATGCACGATACGTACACTGGGAATGTGGGCCAGATAGGCGTCGTCCAGATATTTGTCCAGTTCAGCGATTGCTTCATCCACGGTTTTACCCAGAAGATTGATTTCAATTCCAACGGACGAAGATTTGGACATTTTAATCTTGCCGGCACTGGTTTTCTGCATATTGGGAGCCGTGATGACAGCTTCTTCCTGCAGCAGAGCAAGATCAGAAATATGAATCTTGGAACGCATGATACCCATCTGAACAAAAAGGAAACCTTTGGAATCCGGCAGGGAACTTACGGTTCCTTTCAGATTCAGGCTGAGAACTTTCACCCCATCTCCCAGGTGCAGATCGGATGCTTTCAGGCTGCCGGTAGTTTTCTTCTCTTTGATGGAAATCTTTTTCTCGACCTTTGTCATCTTCTGGCGAAGCTTTTGCCGCTCGGCTTCCATTTCTTTTACAGAAATATTCGCCTGGCCGAACTTATGGAAATTCTTCATGGTCTGATCAGCGTATTCTTTGGCTTCTCTGAGAATCGCATGTGCCTCTTCGTTTGCCTCCTGAATAATACGTTCCTTTCGTTGATCCAGTTTTTCCTGTTTGGCTTCCAGCTGAGACTTCAGTGTATGAATTTCTTCCTTATATTTTTCAATCTCCAGGCGTTCTTTTTCAATAGTCACTCTGTTTGCTTCCAAAGTGGAGATTACATCTTCAAAGGATTCATCCTGTTCACTGATCTGTTTTTTCGCTTCATCGATGATATAAGAAGGCAGCCCCAGTTTGCCGGAAATAGCAAACGCATTACTTTTTCCCGGTACTCCGATCAGAAGACGATAGGTAGGTCGAAGTGTCTCCACATCAAATTCACAGGACGCATTTTCTACGCCTGGTGTAGACAGCGCATATACTTTCAGCTCACTGTAATGGGTAGTCGCCATGGTGCGGATCCCCTGTTTCTGCAGATGATTCAGGATAGCAATTGCCAGTGCCGCTCCTTCGGTGGGGTCAGTACCGGCACCCAATTCATCAAACAATACCAGAGAGTGTGGGTCCGCCTTTTCGATAAAGGAAACCACATTCGTCATATGCGAAGAAAAAGTACTGAGCGACTGTTCAATACTCTGTTCATCTCCGATGTCTGCATAGACCTCATCGAAAATAGAAAGTTCAGAACGGTCCAGTGCCGGAATATGCAGCCCGGACTGTCCCATCAAAGTAAGAAGACCTACTGTTTTCAATGAAACGGTTTTTCCACCGGTGTTAGGACCTGTGACAATCAGAAGGTGAAATTCTTTGCCCAGGTGAATATCAATAGGAACAACTTTCTCTTTGGCAATCAGAGGGTGACGACCTTTTCGTATGTTAATATACCCGTCTGTGTTGAAAATCGGCCGTGTGGCGTTCATGTCCATAGCCAGTGATGCCCTGGCAAAGATAAAGTCCAGCTCAACCATATTTTCCAGATTATACTGGATCACTTCTCGGTTATTGGCTGCCAGATCACTTAAGGTAGCCAGAATTACTTCGATTTCAGCCGTTTCTTTCAATTCCAGATCACGAATATCATTATTCAATTTGACGATGGCCATGGGCTCGATAAATAAGGTAGACCCAGTAGAAGACTGATCGTGAATCATGCCGGGCACCTGACTTTTGTATTCTGCTTTAACCGGAATACAGTAGCGCCCATTCCTCATGGTAATAACGGCATCCTGCAGATAGGTTCTTGCAGAACCGCTGACCATGCCGGACAGCTGTGTGTGAATACGCTCGCCGGTCACTTTCATGGAACGGCGAATCTGCTTCAGGGTACTGCTGGCATCATCGGAAATCTCATCCTCTGAGAGAATACAGCGGCGAATCTCTGCAGAAAGACCGGAAAGAGGCTCCAGAGAATCAAATAATTCGTCCAGAGAATCTGACAGACCATTTTCCCGCTCCCTGCGGCCGTAAGATTTCACTCTTGCTGTATTTTCCAGAAGACCACAGATCTGAAGCAGTTCTGTGATACCAAGAGTACTTCCAATCTCCAGACGTTTCAGAGAACCCCTCACGTCCTTCACACTTCCAAAAGAAAGATTCCCCTTCTGGAAAAGGCGTGTCAGGGCATCCTGTGTCTGCTGCTGTCTGTACTCAATCTCCCCCAAAGAAGAGGAGGGAACAAGATCCTCACAGCGAATCTTTCCGAGAGGAGAAGAAGCACGGGAAGTGAGCATCTCTATAATTTTATCATATTCCAGTGTGGATAATGCTTTTTCGTTCATAGTCCAATCCTTTACAAGTAAAACATAATATTGACAACAGTACTATTTTACCTTATCTGCGGGGGAAAAGAAAGGCTATTTTCGGAGGATTTTTTTAAAATTCTTCATAAATTGTTCATGTGTAATACTGGTTGATTATCTGGGTTTATCATGCTTTATTTTGCTTGAAAAATAGGGATAAATGGTTATTGTGGTTTATCCTGTTTTATGATGGAGTTGTGTAAAAGTTGTGTACAGAAAAAGAGCACCCGGACATTAACCGGGTGCTGAGATGTAGTTAAGGCAAAAGAAAAGTGAGGTTTTATCAGGTTCTAACTAAGGTGTTGAGAAACTTTAATAACTATTATTCAAAAGGAATATCGGGCAGTTCGTCTAATTCTTGGATAAAATCACGTATCTTTTTATCATTATTCAACTCATCTTTTTGCTTGTTAATCATCTCTAATTGCTTATTATTTTCATTATCAATTAGAGAACATGTATCAATAAAGGAACGAATTATATTTTTTTTCGTTTCTTCAAGGATATTTAGTGTTTCATGAAGGTGTTCCAATTCTTTAGTAGTGCATATTTTTCTTTCTTTATCGCTAGTTATTGCAAAATTCCCATTTTCTAAATTTGTAAGATCGTATTCTGTTCCAAAAAATAGTTTGAACCATGATGAAAACCATAAACGTGAACGTAATTCTTTCACTGACAATAAATCATCTACTGTTTTGAAATCATCTTCACATAAAAGATATTCTTCCCTTACACCTAATTTTTTGGCAAATAATTGAGCAGCATCAGGACATAATGGGCGTTTGCCATTTTCTATATAACAGATTGTTTGCTTACTGTAATGAGTTATTTCAGCAAAATCTACTTGGCTATATCCATTTTCCATTCTAGCCCTTTTTAATCGTTTGCCACATTCTACGTTAATTTCCATGTTAACAACCTCTCTTTTTGTTTACAGTTTTGAAAATAAATCGATGTTAATTAAAATAAAATGAATACCATGTTTTTGTTAACAAAGTTAACATGTATGTTATAATAATATCATGATAAAGAATGATAATCAATATGAAAGGAATAGAAAATGCAAAAACTTGGTTTTTTTGATGGCTAGACCGATTAACCAACTGTTATAAATTTATAATTTATTTATATATTCTTTATTAAAAATTAATTTTTGAGTAAAAATGTATAAGTTTATTGGAATGGTATATCGATTTGCGTCATTTATATTCATTTACATCCATAAAGAACCATTTGTTCACAGACTATTCATAATTGCTCATAAATAAGAGAAAAATCCAATTTGTTATAATTGGTATAGATGCAAATAAAGAAACAGGATGAAAGTGAAAGGAGAAAAATCATGAGAAAACTTGAAAGAAATGAACCAGAAATGAGAACCGGGAAACTGGAACAGGCTTGTATGAGATACGGCCTTGGAAAGAGTACGATGCGAAAGGTGGCAGATGAAGCCGGGGCTGTTGTCAGGATCGGCAAGTGCTACCTGGTCAATTTTTCCAAAGTAGATGCTTATATGGACAGTATTTCGGAATAAGGCGGTGCAGCAGATGCAGGAAACAATGAAAGAATGGGCTTTAAAATACGCTGATCTAGGACTGGCTGTATTCCCGCTTAGACCCAGAGATAAACGTCCAGCCACTGAAAACGGTTGCAAAGCCGCCACTATCAATAAGCAGCAGATATCAGATTGGTGGGACAGATATCCAGATTGTAATATCGGTATCGCTACCGGAAGCAAATCCGGCGGCCTGTTGGTAATCGATCTGGATGAGGACGAAGAGAAAGATAAACATGGGTATGAAGTATTGAAAGAATGGCAGCGGGAACATGAAGAACTTCCAGAAACCTGGCAGAGCATTACGGGGCGTGGAGGGTATCACTTTTTCTTCAGAGATTCAGCCGAAAACAGGAATAGGACAGGATTATATGACGGTATTGATATCCGGGGAGAAGGCGGTTACATAGTAGCACCACCCAGCTTGCACCCAAATGGGCGTAGGTATGAATGGGAGCAGGGACCAGGAGATTGCGAGATTGCCCAGGCAAATACTACAGTGATTAATTTCCTGATGGGACCAGAGCCGGAGAATTTGGAACGGCAGACTTTTACAGCACCGGAAACAATACCAGACGGACAACGGCATAGTGTATTGATTTCTCTGATTGGTTCATTGAAATCTAAAGGATTAGATGATGAAACAATTCGGGCAGCAGTCAGAGCAGAAAATGATAGGAAATGCCGTCCTCCTCTTACCGATCAGGAGTTGGAAAAGACAATCTTTCCTGCACTGAAAAGAGGGTGGCAACCAACTTCTCCATACTATACATCTGTACCGGACGGGGGAAAAACAAGGCAGGTCAAGAATCATAGTTTAGAAATGGTTCGAATGAGCGAAGCAGAAGAAAAAGAAGCAGAATGGCTTATATGCGGATATATGCCACGATTCCAGATTACATCATTAGCTGGTGATGGAGGAAGCGGCAAAACTACAGTCTGGTGTGCCATTGCGGCAGCTATCAGCACCGGAGGGAAGACATTTCTTGAAGATATGATTCCAAATGGTATTGGAATTACTGATCCTCAGAAAGTAATGTTCTTTTCGGCAGAAGATTCCTTTGAATATACGCTCAAACGAAGGCTTAGGAAGAATGGTGCTAATTTGGATAACATTCTGTCAATAGATATCGCTGATGATAGATTCCAGGACATTAAATTTAATAGTCCATACTTAGAGAGTTTATTAGAAGCTCACCGTCCTGTTCTTTGTATTTTTGATCCTATTCAGGCATTTGTACCACCAGATATCCGCATGGGAGATAGGAATGCTATGCGAAACTGCTTGGCACCACTCATTGGATATGGAGAAAAATATGGCGTTACTTTTTTGATTGTAGAACATGCAAATAAACAGTCGGGAGTCTGGGGAAGAAAAAGAATAGCAGATAGTGCTGACATTTGGGACATCAGCAGATCTGTGATTATGGCCGGGGAAACCAGTGAGAGAGGTGTACGCTATCTTTCCCATGAGAAATCCAACTACGGACCAACCAGCGATTCGATATTGTACACAATAGAGGATGAAGTTATTCAATTCAAAGGGTATACGAACAAAAAGGATAAGGACTTTGTATCTGAGACAGATTACAATTCCAGGCAAATGCCGCAGAAGGAAGAAGCGAAAGAGTTTATTCTGGAATTCTTAAAAGATGGAGAAAAAGAAGTTTCCGAACTTGATGAAATGGCGGCAGCTATGAGCATAAGTAAAAATGCTCTTAAAAATGCCAAAGCAGAGCTCAAGAAAGAGGGTAAAACAAAAACATGGTGTGTTGGTTTTAATCCAAAGAGATTTTACATCTCTCTTATAGCCAGTTGAAAAACCAACGAGTACGGTAAAAACATAGTATTTATAGGGGTTCTACGTACTGGAGGGTACCCAACGAGTACGGTGTTAATCAACGAGTACGTAACCTACGTACTGGATGGGGGCATCCAATACGGTGAAGCCTTGAAAAATAAGGGTTTGAATCGTACTGGTTGACTTTGTCACTGTATATAGGGGAACCCAACGAGTAGGCAACAGAAAAAGAAAGGATTTTGAATGATTATGCATGTAAATATTTTGGCAGACTTCACAGAGAACGGCATGGATAGGAATGAGCCACATATTGTATGTGGTACTGATAATGTCTATCTTGCAGCACAGATTGTAAAAGACAAGTTGGAAAAGCAGGGTTGTAAGGTCCAGACATTATTTGTAATTGATGGTACATGGACCCTGGAACAGCTTTACGATATGGCGAATTATGGAGATGGATTGGAGAAAGTGCAAGTTCGCCCCGTTTATATGTCTGAAGAAGCTCTTCTATTTATGGAAGGACTGAAAAATAATCCTGCAATGAGCAAGAAATTGCAGCAGGAATTAAAGCGCAGACAGGAAACCCGAAAATAAAAGCCCTCTTAGATATTGGCGTATCCTTGAGGGCCAGCACCGGGCCGGAACCATGTACCACACACATACATAATATCATGCTTCGGCCCGGAAAGGAAAGAATAATGATAAAAGAATTGTTACCAACCGGAAAAGAAAATGCAATAGAATCACAGAAACTTGCTGATCTGGCAGGATGTAAGAGTGTCCGGGAGCTACAGCAGGTGATTGCAGCGGAAAGGGCAGCAGGAGCCGTGATTTTGAGCAGTACGACAGGAGGATATTTTCTCCCGGCAAATAAGCAGGAAATCAGGGAATTTTGTGTGACTTTGCAGAACAGAAGCGAAAATACATTGATTGCATTACGAAGTGCCAAAAAAGCACTTAGGGAAGATGAGGGTAATTGTTATGAGTAAAAAGGAATTGAGAATAAATGAAATCATGAGTCAGCAGAAAGTTGATAAAGACGTAGCAGAATTATTATTTCAAGATGAACTATCAAAAATGTTTCCTGAATGTGATCCGGAAGACACAGACACCTTGGAAATGATGTTTGAAACCGTATCAGAAAAATAAAAGCAGGTCAGCCACAAGGACAAGCCCGCTTTTTCTCTGGATTCGATAGAGTTATTTTACAGGAGGGATGCGGGCTATGTCAAATGGAATTGAACAGGGAATGAGAGAAGAAAGTTTTGATACTGAAGCAAGAGGGAGGCATGAGAATTTATCGGTTGAACCCCGAGTGAACCCCGAGAATATTTCAAACGAACCACGAGGGAACAACGAGAATTTCAAAAATGAACAGCGAGTGAACAGCGAGAAAATCTATTTGAAGCGGCGAGGAAGCCATGGAGATCTATCGAATGAACAGCTTGTGATTCTGATCAGAAATGGAGTTTCGCCGGCAGAACTTATGCTTCAGCTCTGGCAGCAGAATTATGGGTTAATCTATAGAATCGCAAATCGTTATAAAAGTCTTGATGATATTGAGGATCTTCTGCAGGAGGGATTCCTGGGACTGTACGAAGCGGTGCGACATTATAATCCGGATATAGGGGGTCCTTTTGTAAACTATGCAGCTCTCTGGATACGGCAGGCTATCGGCCGGTATGTCAAGAGTAATGGAACAGTTAGAATCCTGGAACACGCTGGAATTCAAGTAAGGGCATATCGCCGGATGGTCTCTCGGTGGGAGTCTGAGTTTGGCAGAAAGCCCACAGAATGGGAAATATGCCGTTATTTGGATATTACCCCGGGAATGTTAAGGCAGATAGAAAAAGACGGGCAGATGGGGCAAATAGGAAGCCTGGATGTACCCATAGGGGAGGAAGAAGACAGCAGTATGTATGATATGGTTCCTGGCAATTCTGCTCAGGAGGAGGAGATAGTGGAACGGTTGCAGCAGGAGCAACTTCGGGATGAGGTGTGGAAGATAGTGGATAATCTTCCGGAAGAACAGTCTACAATTATCCGGATGAGGTACCAGCACGGATGCACATTGAAAGAAGCAGGTGAATCCTTGGGTATAAGTATTTCACAGGCAAAGACAGTGGAATCAAAAGCGTTCCGGGAGATTCGAAAACCTTCAAACTCAAGGCGGCTCATGCTTTTCCTGGAAGATGATATCAGAAGCAGAGCTATATCAAGGAATGGTGTTGGTAGTTTCCAGCGTTCTGGTATGAGCTCAACAGAGAGGGCCGCACTTTGGATAGAAGAGGACATGGAAAGATATTTTGAACTGATGAGAAAAGAATGTGGGATGTAGTTTTCACTGCTGCCATGGTATCTCTGAATTATTGCGAAACCTTAAAAAACCTTAAAACCTTAACAAATCTTAACAAACTAAATGTTAGCAATAGTTAGCAATACATAGCGGATAAGCGGATTATTATGAGGGCATACCACCCGGCATGGTGGCCATCAGACCTTCACCCGCCGTCACTGTGAAAATATCTCGCTGAGAAGTTGAGGGCGGCAGCAGGATAGATGGATTGCAGGCAAATAAGGTGGTGATATCTGCACAATTGTGTGGAATTACATGTGAAAAATGTGGAAAAAGTATTATTTTTCTGGTAGTTACAGTGGATTATCCATATCAAAATATCAAGTGTAATTTATCAGGTATTCTCTTTGCCATCAGGCCCCAGCACCCCCTAAACCCCCTTTTTTCAGGGAGGTTTTGCAACGGGGGAGGGTAGTCGACAATCCGGCGTGTCTCGTGCATGAAAAAAATAGTCCCCCGGTCTGCAAAGTGCGTTTTTATTTTGAGATTGCAGACCGACGGGAAAAGCATCCTGGAGAATATTTTGAGTGTCACGCATGAAGATGCAGTATTTTAAGTGAGTTACAAAACCAACGAATAAGAAAATGTTCGGATGGATGCAACTTTTTAAGTTTTGAAAACAAACATAAAGGTTGCAAAATCGGACTTATGCAGAAGGGTATCGCTACTACCGAGGCCCTTATAAATGGTGACAAATAGGTATAATCTTCTGATAAATGCAACCTTTTGGATTTATTGAAAACAACATAAAGGTTGCATGTACATTTACCCTATCGTTCGGAATGTTCAGTTGCATTTTCAAAACGAAACGAATAGAAAAGTTGCAATTTACAAAACGACGAATGACCGCTATACCAGCAGAAGTTTCCGGAGATTTCGAAGCCCTTAAAAGAGATGCAGCATTGGCTCGATGTCGAGCCGGTGTAATTGGAACTATTGGCGGTTAAGCTCTGGACGGTAGACCAGACTGAGGAATGGTTGCCCTGTCTTGGGGCCCCTGAACGAATCGTTACGGGAAGACTTTACAAGCGTGAAAAGTTCCACGGTTGCCCTGTCTTGGGACCCCTGAACGAATCGTTCACCCCGGTTCATCTGTGTCACTGATCTGGGTACTCAGGGACATTTGTCGCTGAGTGATATGGTTTTCGCACCGTAAAGCGAATACCGTTCGTACTCAAGTACGAACACTATCCATATTTCTTTAACGAATCCCATTTGGGTTCGGTTCGTACTTAACGACGAACCGAGGACATTTGTCCGTGGTAGTAATGAAGCGTGATACCATTAACAGATTTTTTCAAGAAAGAAAGGATAATAGAATGAGAATAAATAAAGAAAAATTAAGAGATATCATGGTGCAGAAGAATTTGACAGAGGAGATAATCTGCATCAGATCAGGAATTTATAGAAAATCACTGCAATGGATCCTGGATAATGGATTTGCATCCGAGGAAGCTTTGGAGAGGATTGCTGATGCAGTAGAAATCAAGCCGGAGGAAATATATCTTTCGGACTACACAGCATATATGGAAAACACAATTGAATTTACCAGGGACAGCGAAAGAGCAACAGTGACATTTTCTCAGGGGAGATATAAAACACGAATCAGGAGACTGGCAGCAGAACGTCCAGATGAATGTGAGATTGTGGCCGAGAACAATGATGGAAGTCTCTGTGCTCATATCCCGGTTGCCTGGATAAAGATTTTCCCAACCAAACAGTTTACTGATGAGCAACGTCAAGAAATGGGTAAGAGATTGAACGGGAGATAGTTGGAAATTCCAGTACATAAGGAACGAAAACGGGTAAAAATCGATTTGAATTGCTTTTTGGTAGAATTGGCAAGGAAAGGATTTTAAAAAGGAAATAGGTGTCAAAAAACTGAATGATGTGATTGTGAAACCTTAAAGCGTGTGCTATACTGATTTCACGGAAAGTCAGAGCACATAAAGGCGGCCTACCCTCCACTATCGGAGGGGCTAACCCTCCAGACGAAAGAAAGGAGGGCGATGCCAATGTATGTTACATATTCGGATCTGATCCAGATAGGTATCTTCATTGTTGCCCTTGTAAGTCTCATTTATGAGATATTCAAGGGAAAGAAATAGCCGCCACTACTGCGAATAGTGACGGCTTTTACAAAGTAATTGCCATTTACTTAATCGGGTAGGCCGTGTGTCTCTGGCTTTCCCTTTTTATATCTTCAATATAGCACTTCTGGCAGCAGGACGCAAGACTTTTGGACAAAAATGTCCGGAAGTATATGGTAGGACCGGTGCAAATCTCTACAACCACATCTTCTATAGAACGACGGGTGAGTATCACGTGAATTTTCGCAAAATGAAGGACGGGGAGTTGCCCGCACGTGTAAAATCGTGAAATTGCAGATAATTTTATTTGGCAGAGTCACGTTCCATAGCTTCATTGATTGCCCGGACAATGAACTGATTCATCGATTCCTCTTGATTCTCTGCATGTGCCTTTATAACGGTTTTCTGTCCCTTTGGGACACGGATTTTTATATCTTCCACAGATTCAGTTAAATATTTTTTTGCGGCTTTAGCTTGTGCTTCAGTATAACGTCTTTTTCTTTCTTCTGGCATAAATGTACCTTCTTCCTATGGATAATTGGGGGCGTGAAAATAAAGATTCTCCTTCTCCACCTTACATTAAAATTATAACACAAAACAAGCTATGTGTACATATAAAAAGTATACAAATTTCAATGTATATGACCACATATATTTTGTGGCATTTGTCAATAGACATATCTATGTCGACATAGTATAATGTAATTAAGATAAAGGTAAGGCAAACGGAAGTTAAAGGCTTCATAACTGTAGAGCGAGTTTTGAGGGGTCACAAAGAATTCCAACAGCAAACAACAGCCCAGCGGAGTTTTACCAATCAAATAAAAATCAGGAGGTAACAGCAATGAAGTACAATTTAAGTCGCATCATGACAAAAGCCTGGAAAATCTTCAGAAAGTTCACAGAGTTGTCCTTTGGAGAATGTCTCCACCGTGCATGGCTCTCAGCAAAAGCGGAAGAGGTCAATGCAAAGCGTGTCGAAGCTGCAAAGGCAGCGGCCGGAATCAGCGAGGAGACAAATACCTGGAGTGGTTGGAAAGAACTGGGCTATGAGGTGATTCATGGAAGCAAGGCACTGTTCGGATGTAATCTCATCTGGGGGAGCAAGGGAGACGGAGCAACTTATAAGGCACGGTTCTTCGGTCGCTCACAGGTGCAGGTAGCGGATCTGGCATAAAAGGAGGGGTGTACAATGCGATACCGGATTGAATACTCAGGAAACCAGAAATGTACCTTTGTAAATGGAAGGGCTGCCTTGTTAGAGAAACTGAAGACAGCGATAGGAGTGATTGACATCCGAAAGATTTACAGCAATGGGGTATCTGATTCTGTTATAGAGAGATACCGAGATTATATCGAAAGAAACAGCCAGAACCTATAAAATAAGCCCTTGCCAGTGCTACAGACACTGACAGGGGCAGTAACCCAAACACCACGAAAGGGTTAAGCAGATTATAACACGGCTGCTGCCCTTTCGCAATAAGAAAGGACTGATAAGCAATGAACCAGGAAGAGTTGGTGCAGAAGCTTGATATTGTCATTCGCAATTTGAATGAAGATGGGCTTTCTCTTCTGTATAACCTTATGGGAGATATGCATGAGATTGAAAAATATAACATTAACACAACGCCTGAGCAGGTGTCTAAGATTAAGCTGCAGGAAGCCGAAGAAGCAGCACGTGAAGCTGCTGCCAAAAAGGAAAAACAGCACGCAGATAACATGAAAAGAATGGCAGAAGAAATAAGAGCCAGGGAGGAAGCAATAGAATCTCTTACAGGAAAAGACAAAGAATTCTGGGATAAAATAGAAAAAGTGAAAAAAATTGATATTGGACGATATTGTATGAATTGTAGCCAAATAATGCTTATTGCAAAATTATTTAATAACAACTACATAGATGCCAGCTATTCAACGTTTTGCTATGGATTCCATCAGGGTATGCAATATATGAAAAATCAGTCAAAAAAGCGCAAATCTTTGGGTGTGAATCATTCTACTCTTGGGAGTGAGAGGGGGTGTATTGCATGAGCTTTTCTCCTGCTTCATATAGCATGATTTTTGATTCTATCAATACCTATACGAAAAGAGGTGATATTGTTCGAGCTTTGAAAATCAGCACGGGAAAGAAGAAAAAATACTTGGAATCCCTCTTTGATATATCTAAAGAGTATAATGGTAAGCCGATATGGCTCATACATGACATGGAAAAATTCTTTAATCGTGATTTGGATGTATTGCCATTTTTTAGACTAGAATTTTTTGTGCCCGGTTACGATTGGAACGGAATAGGGAGAGGAGAATCCAGGGAAGTATTTGAAATTCAAAACTCCTGTCATTACGAGGATGAAACAATTTTATATATAACAGCTTGTGGGCTTAAAAAGATGCTTTTGATATTAAGCCTGGGAGAAAAGATTAGAGATTGAGAAAGGACAGCACATATCATGGCAGTGGTAAATGTATTCGTCATAAAAGACGGAAACTCAGTAGTGAAGCAGATCGGCCGTTCTGTTATCCTGTAGCCGGCGGTGAAGCCTGGCAACAGAACTATTAAGTGGTACGAGGATAAAAAGAAATAATACCTCCTGCTGCCATCCCGGGGAAGGTGCGCCAACACCGGATCCGGGCGGCAGATAGATTGAACAAAGGACGAACAAAGGGAAATAAGGGAGTCGCAAAATGTGACGCCCCAATATAGAACGTGAGAAATAATACCCTGGGGCGTTACCAGCACTACCAGGGCGAGAATGAACGGTTTTACATATATTCGAAGATTGCACATATTTTGGACCGCAGGCCCCGGCGATACAGGGGCAATAATGAAAGCAGAATGGCAGCAGGAGCGCCAATAATCCTGCTGTCAGATAAAATCCGAAGATGATACATATATAGAGCGTGCTACCAATACTGCTCTATCTGGGGCGGCTTACTACTGCCCCCATTATTTATAAAGGAGCGTGATCCGGTGAAAGAGGAATCCTTTGACAAAATGCTTGCTGATCTGATTGAAAAAGAAGAAAAGAAGCTGGGTATTAACAGCGAGGAATTTCAGAAGCGGCATTCAGAGATTATGGAAATGCTGGAAGCCATGCAGACAAAGGGGTGATACTATGGCAAAAGATTTGAAAGGGAAAGAACTTCCCAAAGGCATTACGCAGCGTCCGGATGGGAGGTATATGGGAAGATTCCAATACGAGGGTGAGAAACACTGTTTGTATGATGCTGATCTGGATAAGCTGCTGGAAAGAATGGAGGATATGCGTTATGAATTGCGGCATGGAATCTATCAAAAAGAGCAGAACATCACGGTTTCTTCCTGGAATAAGACCTGGATGGAGGAGTATAAAATACCTTCCGTCAAAAAAGGAACAGTCAGGATATATCAACAGAATTTCAAGAAGTACATAGCCCCGGAGTTAGGAAAGAAGAAAATGAAAGATATCCGCCCGGAGCATATTCAGAGATTATATAATAAGCTGTCAAAGCAGATACAGCCAAACACACTGATCGGAGTGGCTCAGGTGTTGTCAGGAATGTTCCGGCAGGCTGAAAAGAATGGAATCATCAAAAAGAATCCGGTTCCATTGGCCAGTTTGCCACGTGCCAATGATGAGGATGAGAGAAGGGTTTTAAGCAAAGAGGAACAGAATGTTTTCCTGAAATACTGCAAAGAACTTCCGTCCGGAGATTTATTTGAAATGGCTCTGTCAACAGGGATGCGTTCGGGCGAACTGAGAGGATTGCAATGGAAGGACGTGGATTTTACAAACAGAATCATCCATGTCGCGGGTACACTGGTAAATATGGAGGGCAGGTATTTTATTGATACACCCAAAACCCGTACCAGTAAAAGGGATATTCCCATGCTGGATAATGTTTATGAGATTTTAAAACAGCGAAGAAAAGAACAGAATGAATACCGGCTTGTACTGGGGATGAAGTGGCAGCCACTTCCGGATCTGGAAGGACTTGTATTCACTATGCCAAATGGACGTCCGATATCACAGAGGACATTGTCTGACCGAATGGATAAAGTGAGCAGGGAGATACAAAAAGAATTTCCGGACTATGAAAGAATCACACCCCATGCATTGCGGCATACATTTGCGACAAGGTGCATAGAGAACGGGATGCCGCCACAGGTATTAAAAACGATTCTGGGGCATAGTAAATTGGGAATGACAATGGATTTGTACAGCCATGTCTTACCAGATACAAAAGCAGAGGAAATGAAAAAGATAGTCGGGTTATTCAAGTGATTGAAGAGCGTTCTGCAGGGCAGCAGGACGCTTTTTCTGTGTCAGAGACTATGAGTTGTGTAAAAAGTTGTGTACATTTCCAGAATGGTACCATAGGGAAGAAAATGCAATGTTGTTCAACTGCTGCCGAAGCCTATAAAATAAGGCTCTGGACGGTGCGGTATGATTCCAAATTAAAATATTTTGCCTTTTCTTCATAAATTGTTCATATGTTTTTGGTAAAATAAAACAGAAATTGAAGGTTGTTACACAGGAGATTACGGTTATGCAAGACGAAAAAAATCGCAATCATAAAAAAAATACGGATCAGGAATTGTCGGGAAATCAGGAAGAGTATCATTTCCTGAAGGAAGTTATTAAAGAAAAGCCGATGGATAAGAAAAAGATTCTCTGGAGAGTCGGTGGTATTATGGCAGGTGCTGTTTTATTTGGTGTGGTATCTGCATTTACTTTTGCGCAGGTGCTTCCACATATGATGCCGGAAGAAAAAAACGACAAAGTAGATATTTCAGAGGAACCGGAACAGCCTTCTATCACACCGAAGCCCACAGAGGAGCCGGCTAATCAGGAAGAGGAGAAAGCGGAAAAAGAACCCCCGAATCTGGAGGAACTTGGCAGTATCTTTCAGTCGGCAGTGGAAATGGCCGAAAAACCGGAAAAGTCCCTGGTGACGGTGCAGGGAATTACCAACAATGTGGACTGGATGAATAATTCTTATGAAAATGAACAGCAGATCTCCGGTTTTCTGGCAGCTGACAATGATAAATCCTATTTTGTGGTGACAGAGTATCGAGTCGTGGAAAATGTAGATCGGATTCTGGTTACATTTGCAGACGGAACAACGGTAGATGCCAATTTCCAGAAAAGAGATCAGGGAACAGGTCTTGCCGTGCTGAAAATCGCCAAAGAAGAGGTAAAACAGGTAACCAGAGCAGCCATCGAGGTGGCAGAACTGGGGAATTCTACGCTGATCCAGCGGGGAGAACTGGTCATGGCACTGGGTAGTCCGGCAGGTTATAGCGGCTCCATTTCATGCGGTATGGTGACATCGGCCTCAAATACCAGATATACACTTGACAATGAATATCATCTGATCACGACAGATATCATGGGGGATAAAGAGGGAAGCGGCATTCTGATATCCATGGAAGGAAAAGTTGTGGGAGTGATTGCACAGTCATTTTCTATGACGGACGACAAAGGTGTGGTAACAGCGCTACCGATTTCGGAAATCCGTTCTGTCATTGAGCGGCTGTCCAACAATGAAGAAACCATGTATCTGGGTGTCCGCGGACAGAATATTGCCAGTGACCTGTCACAGAAGACCGGAATTCCCAAAGGGATTTTTGTAAATGCTGTGGATGAAGATTCTCCGGCTATGAAGGCAGGGCTGCAAAATGGTGATGTGATCGTGAAAGTAAATGATACCGGTGTGGAAACCATGAGCCAGTTGAGAAAAGCATTGGACAGATGTAAACCGGATCAGAAAGTAACCGTGGCAGCAATGCGAAAAGGTGCTGAAGGATATGTGGAAATAGTATTTGACGTAACGGTGGGTGCGTTATAAAATATAGCAGACAGGAGATTGCTTTCGCCTCTGCAGGCGGTTGTGAGTCCTGAATTACAGAGCAGAAAACCAGACTGTGTAAGCGGCCTGGTTTTCCTGAGTTATGATATATTCAGGAATGCCATGGGCATTTCAGATATGGTGAAAATGTTCGAAATCATAGAGGAGTGGAGAAAATATGAAATATATCAAGGATTTTTTTGAGGGAGCAAGAATTACAGGAATTTATCTGTGCAAACAGAAACAGGCGGCAGTTACGAAAAATGGGAAGCCATATGAAAATGTAATTCTTCAGGATAAAACAGGAACAATTGATGGGAAAATATGGGACCCTCACTCACAGGGAATCGATGATTTCGACAATCTTGATTATATTGAAATTATGGGAGATGTGAGCTGCTTTGCCGGAGCTTTGCAGATCAGCATCAAACGTGTCCGGAAAGCACATGAGGGAGAATATGTTCCTGCTGATTATCTGCCGGTCAGCAAAAAAAATATCGAGGAAATGTATCAAGAACTGACAAAATACATTCAGTCTGTGAAAAATCCCTATCTGTCACAGCTGTTGAAAATGTATTACATCGACAATGAAGCTTTTATCAAACGTTTCAAATTCAGTTCCGCTGCAAAGAGTGTCCATCACGGTTTTGTGGGAGGACTTCTGGAACACACCCTGAGCGTAACGAAACTGTGCCAGTATTATACCCAGGCGTATCCGGTACTGAACCGGGATCTTCTAATTACGGCAGCTATTTTCCATGATATCGGAAAAACCCAGGAATTATCTGCATTTCCCATGAACGATTATACGGATGACGGCCAGCTGCTGGGACATATTATGATTGGTGCAGAAATGATTCATGATGCGGTACGGACCATACCGGGATTCCCGGCAAAACTGGAAAGTGAACTGAAACACTGCATTCTGGCACATCACGGCGAACTGGAGTATGGTTCTCCGAAAAAACCCGCACTGGTGGAGGCAGTTGCTCTGAACATGGCAGACAATACGGATGCCAAAATGGAGACATTTGCGGAAATATTTGACGCTGCCGGAGACCAGAATGACTGGCTGGGATATAACCGGTTATTTGAATCCAATATACGGAAAACTACAAAGTAAATTTGTCTTTCGGAATCATGCAGAACGATATGGCAGCAGTTTAGAGTGAATACAGGGAAGAAAAGGACAGGGTGTATGGAATATAAAAAGAATGATCTTTTGACAGTGACCATTGAGGATATGGGACATGATGGAGAAGGAATCGGAAAAGTAGACGGTTATACCGTGTTTGTGAAAGATGCGGTTATTGGTGACACTGTTTCCGCAAAAATTATGAAAGCGAAGAAAAATTACGGATATGCACGTTTGATGGAGATTCTCGAACCTTCTGCTGACCGTGTGGAACCGCTGTGTCCCTATGCCCGCCAGTGCGGCGGCTGCCAGATTCAGGCATTATCTTATGAGAAACAGCTGGAATATAAAGAAAATAAAATCAAAAATAATTTGATGCGAATCGGAGGATTTACCAGTGAAGAACTTCCCATGGAACCGATCATCGGAATGGATGACCCGTTCCATTACAGGAATAAAGCTCAGTTTCCGGTTGGTTATGATAAAGAAGGAAATCTGATCACCGGATTTTATGCCGGCCGCACACATTCCATCATCAGCAACCGCAGATGTTATCTCGGTGTGGAAATCAATGAGAAAATTTTGGATATTGTACTGAAGCACATGGAAAAGTATCAGGTGACGGCCTATGATGAAAATACAGGAAAAGGACTGGTTCGCCATGTATTGATTCGCTGCGGCTTTCAGTCGAAGGAAGTTATGGTATGTCTGGTGGTCAATGGAAGCCACATTCCGCAGGCCGGAAAACTTGTGGAAGAACTGAGAAAAATCGATGGCATGACCAGCATTACCCTGAATGTGAACCGGGAACGGACGAATGTGATTCTGGGACGTGAAATTAAACTCCTGTGGGGGCAAACCTATATCACCGACACCATCGGCAGCGTAAAATATCAGATTTCACCGCTTTCTTTCTATCAGGTAAATCCGGTGCAGACAGAAAAACTCTACGGAAAAGCCCTGGAATTTGCCGGCCTCACCGGTAATGAAACCGTCTGGGATCTCTACTGCGGAATCGGAACCATTTCCCTGTTCCTGGCTCAGAAAGCAAAACAGGTCTATGGTGTGGAAATCGTTCCCGCTGCTATTGAGGATGCCAGAAGAAATGCTGCCCTGAACAATATCTGTAATGCAGAATTCTATGTGGGAAAAGCCGAAGAGGTACTGCCTGCATACTACGAGGAATATGCCAAAACCCATCCCGGCGAAAACGCCCGGGCAGACGTAATCGTGGTGGATCCGCCCCGCAAAGGATGCGAAGAAAGCGTATTGAAAACTATGGTACGGATGAAGCCGGAGAGGATTGTGTATGTTAGTTGTGATTCGGCGACACTGGCACGGGATTTGAAGTGGCTGTGTGAGAATGGGTATGAGATTACGAGGGTTGTGGGGTGTGATATGTTTGGTCAGACGGTTCATGTGGAGACTGTGTGTCTCTTGAGCAACCGAAAATCTAAGCCCGATTCTTACGTAGACTTAAGTATCAATATGGAAGATTACCATAGGATTAAGAACGAAGAAAAATAAAACATAATATACTGAACTTACAGAAGAACTGTTAGCACGATGAAGTGTTAGCAGTTCTTTTTTTGCGCGAGTAATGAGGAAAGTGCCGTGCTTGCACGGGCATTTGACGAGTACCGCGGCAGTCTTGAAACTTGTTTCCAGGACGTGGTGTAAGGGAGGTGATGCCGTTGGGCTGTAAAACACATATTCTCGGATGAATCTATATCCGATACAAAGTCTGCAATTCTAATCTAATACAAGGCAAATCTAAGGAGGCAATATTATGGCATTTAAGAAATTCAGAAAAATGAAAGTATATGATTCAAACGGATACAACTATAAAAGCACACCATCCATCATCCTAAAAGGAGAATGGCTGAAAGAAAGCGGATTTGAGATTGGCAGTTTGATTCAGGTGGAATGTGAAAATGGAAAACTGATTATCACTCCTAGAGAAGAGGAGGCAGTGGAGTTTGTACCGCCCTGTGGTGTGTGTTCCTGTGTGGCTGAAAAGTGTGTGGCATATGGCAAGAAAGGAAAAAAATGATTATGGCAAAGATTATCGTATTGGGTGCCATGAAAGGTGGAGTCGGGAAGTCCGTCTCCACTTACAATCTGGCATATTCATTGAAAAAGTTAGGAAAGAATGTTTTGGTAGTGGATTTTGATAGTTCGGCAAATATCACCAGATGTGTAGTTGAGGATATAAAAACAGTTGAAATCAGCATTGGAGATTTGATGATGAACCAGATGGATGAAGAGGAACAGCCAAATCCAGCTGAATACATCATAAACAAAAAAGGAGTTGATTTTATACCTTCATCCAAGGTTCTGTCTGCTGTAGACGCAAAATTGAGGTTAGAAATGGGAGCAGAGAAGATTCTGGCATGTATTCTGGAACAGTTCAGAGAGAAATATGATTATATTTTGATTGATACATGTCCATCACTTAATACTTTGACAATCAACGCCCTTGCCGCTGCAGATGAAGTGATTATAGCGGCCAATCCACAGTTCTGGGCAATGGTGGGGTTAGAAGACTTTCTTCTGACTGTGAAGAAGATTAAGAGCCGTGTCAATTCCAAATTGGATGTGTCTGGGATTCTGCTGACAATGTGTGAGGAACGAACCAATCTTTGCAAAGTCATTACTGAGGAAGTGGCAGAGACATTCAATGGAAAACTTCGTATTTTTGACAGTAAGATTCCGAGTACAGTAAAAGTCGGAGAATCCGTTTATTATGGAGAACCATTGTTAGAATATGCACCAAGAACAAAGGCATGTAGAGCGTATCAAAATTTAGCAAAGGAGTTGATTGCGAATGAAAGCTAATGCACCAAAAAGAAAAGTATTTCAGGATGCAGTGGATTTAATCAGTCCACCAGAAGCAATGGTAAATCCAGTTGTTAATGAACGGGCAATAATCCCCGTGGAGAAGATAGTGCCATTCCATAATCATCCATTCCGATTATATGAGGGGAAACGTCTTGATGATATGGTGGAGAGTATTAAGGAACATGGAATTCTTATCCCAGTAATTATACAGAAAACTGCAGATGGATATGAAATGCTTTCCGGTCACAATAGATGGAATGCCGCTAAGATTGCAGGCATCAAAGAAATTCCGGCCATCATCAAAGAGAATCTGACTGAAAGAGAAGCATATGTGTATGTGATAGAAACCAATATGTTGCAGAGGTCTTTTGATGATCTTTTGCCATCAGAAAAGGCGGTAGTATTGGCAGAACGATATGAGAAAGTAATGTGTCAAGGCAGACGAAATGACATTCTGGAAGAGATAGTAATGCTGAATGGTATGGACGCATCAAAGACTTGTGGACATGATGTCCACAAGTCAAAGAGCAGAGATTCTATTGGAGAGGAATATGGGATGACCGGACGCAACATTGCAAGATATATGAGATTGAACCAGACCACAGAGCAGATTAAGGAAATGGTGGATGATGGAACAATGGCGATGGTTACAGCTGTAGAATTGTCCTATCTGTCAGAAGAGGAACAGAAACATGTATGTACAGTCATGGAAGAACATGGTGGGAAGATAAAAAATACTCAGGCTGTGAAATTGCATAATGCAGCCGGTTCTCTTACAGCAGACAAAGTGAAGGATATTTTGGTGGGAGATGCGAAAGAAAAGCCGGTATCTGATGCAAAGATGTTTGCTCAGATAAAAAGGAAATACTTTAAGGGTAAGTCTACGGATGAAATTATGGGAGTTTTGGAACAGGCATTGGCTACATGGTTTGCCAGAGAGGGGGAAGTGAATGTTTGATACAAGACAGTTTGAGAAAATCAATCCACTGTATTTCAATATTATCATGTTGAGTGAGCATGATGTGACGGTGCAGTCAAGAAATACTGGGCATTACTGGTACCTACATAATACAGGTTATCCGGCAGAAGGGAACTGCGTGATATTCCATAAGCATAAAGCATCGCATTCGTATCATTTGCATGGCCGGGCAGGCACATTGCCACAGGCGGTGCGGAGCATTCAGAAGCATGATAAGTGGCAGATGAAGGGTAGAAAATAATCTCTGGAAAACAATTCTCATATCAGGTTGAAATTAGACTAAAAACAGGATATAATTGGTCTGAAAGAAAGGGGAAGCCGATTATGAATGATACAAAAATATACCTTGATACATATGTGCTACAGCAAGATATGAGAATTCGTTTACCGAAAGCGATATTATCCAATCTTAATGTGGAAAAAGGCAAGACTAAATTTGATATATATTTAGATTCTGATGAAAAATCATTAGTCTTACGAATTCATGAGGATAGAGGAGAAATTTAATGATGAAAGAAATAACAGCCGTGTCATTGTTTACTGGTGCAGGCGGAATGGATATAGGCTTTGAAAGAGCTGGAGTCAAGACTGTTTTTGCAAACGAACTCATGAAAGAGGCTGCCGAAACATATAATGCAAATCATCCGGGCAATGTAATGGTCAACGATGATATAAATAATGTTATTGATTTACTGGAAGAGTTTGAGGGTGTAGATTTTGTGTTTGGGGGACCACCTTGCCAGGGGTTTTCTGTTGCTGGAAAAATGGATCCAGATGATGAAAGAAGCAAGCTGATTTTTACATTTCTTGATGTTGTCGAAAAAGTTCAGCCAAAAGCTTTTGTTATGGAAAATGTCAAAGCCCTGGGAATATTAGAGAAATGGGAGCCTATCAGAAAAAAGTATTTGGAACGTGCACAGTGTTTGGGTTATAATTGTATACCAATTATATTGAATGCAACAGAATACGGAGTATCCCAAAAACGTGAAAGAGTATTTTTTATTGGAATCAGAGGAAATAGAGATCCTTTTTTTGAATATCACATGAGGAATTTGATAGAGCAGCAAAAACAGAAAGCGCCTGTTGTAAAAGAACTGCTTAAATCATTGGGACGTGCCGGGACTGAAATGAATCCGGATACATGTACAGCTAAAATTACATTCGCAACCCGACCGATTATGAGAAAATCTCCATATGCGGGAATGTATTTCAATGGACAGGGAAGACCTATTGACGTAGATGGTTATGCCAACACATTGCCGGCATCGATGGGTGGAAATAAAACTCCATTTATTGATGAAGAATACCTTTATGGAGAGGCAGGAAGTGATTGGGTAGTGGAATACCACAAAGGGCTGATGGATGGAACGATTGTTCCGGAATTTAAGGATGCGCCAGAAAGATTGAGACGTATTACGATAAATGAAGCCGCACGTATTCAGAGTTTTCCAGATGATTATGTTTTTTGTGGAAATAAGGGTAAAATATATACTCAAATAGGAAATGCTGTACCTTGCAAATTAGCAGAAGTTGTTGCAAAAGCGGTTATTAAGTATATGCAGATGGAAATGTAGGTAAAAGTATGGGGAGTCATTTTGTGAAATGGCTCCCCGCTGTTTTTTAGTTGCTATGTAATTCTTGCCACAGTTTCTTAACGGCCTCGGAAGTGTTGGTTTCATTTATGTAGCTGTTTAACAGTAGATAAAACCTGTTTCTTCCTTCTGGGACCATATGCTGAAGGGTATTTGAAATCCACTCGAAAATATCCCAATAATAATAAACAATATTCTGATATGTATATTTGCCAAGGTATCCATGAAGACCACTGGCTTCCATATCTGGTGGACAGTCTTCGCGGCGACAAATAACAATGATTTCGTTGATATTAGTGGAGTGTGCTTCGTTATAAATTGAGATGCAATCATATGAATCGCGGATTCGTGCAATATCAAAATGTTTAACGGTCACTTCGTAAACTTTGTAAATACGTCCGGCACATTCTTCGTTAATGTCACCAGGTTTTTTGCTTGTTGTACTTGTTACAGATGCACGGTCATCTCCACCTGTAACTTCAACACCAGTATGGAAAAATGTATGGTAGCATTTTAGGAGAAGAGCGGCAATTTTCTGAGGAGTATTACCGGCATCTGGCGTCTGGGTTATAAGTTCATAGCACAAGTGATAAAGAAAATCTGGGTCTTCTGATGGTTCTATTTCCACGGAAAGATTTGCTAAACTCTTGGAATAAGAAATCAATCTGCGAAGTAAGGATGTACCAACATTTTCAATTTTCATTTCTGCATTGCCGTCATCTTGTTCCATAAAGTCGACCAAATGTACCACTTCTTCTGCAACATCAGAAGGGCGGCGTTGGGCGGCCCAGGTCATATCTAATCCAACAGTAGCTTTCGCAACATTAAGAGGGCCAGATTTTCTATGTGGGATATCTTTTTCAATCAAAAACTCTTTGATGGGTCCTTCATATATTGCTCGTGGATTGCAGTCATATAGTCCAGTAGATGCGCGGAAAGCATTATCCAGACGCATGGCAATTATTACTACAAGCAGGATTTCTCTAAAACCCCAAGCTGTTGTAGAAAATAGTTTATCAAGGGATTCTTTATATGCTGATTCATCAATTTGAACTCCAGCATCGATTGCCTTGTTATAAAGATTATCAAGAATTTGACGTACTTTTTCGTTTCTTTCATCGATAGAACTCATATAGTAGACCTCCTATTTGTATAAGTGAAATTCTTCTTTGGTTAATCCGCTGTCTAATGCGCGATAAAGATATCGTGCGGCAACTGACGAATAAGGTTTCCATTTTTTACATCTTTTTTCGACCGATTCTTTGGAACGGTCTTTTGTTTTGTATAGCCATTCATATGCCTGCAGGAACGCCACATCCTCTGTAGGAAGAATATCCGGGCGATTAAGGACAAATATCAGATACATTTTAGCTGTCCAATTTCCAATCCCCTTTAAGGATGTAAGATTTTTCATGACATCTGCATCATTCATAAGTGGAAGGGTGGAAAAATCTATGATTCCGGATTTAACAGCTTCGGTTGCTCCACGTATATATGCAACTTTTGACGAAGAAGTGCCAATGCTTCGTATTTGTTCATTTGTCAGTGAATCAATAGCTTCGACGGATATTTTCCCATTGCATAAGTCTTCCAGTCGTGCATATATTTTTGCACCAGCTTTGATAGAAAGCATCTGTTCAATTATTTCATGAACTAAAAAGGCAAAACCATCTTCATAGGGGCAGTAGTTTATTGGCCCAACCATAGATATTACTTTGGCTAATCGTTTATCTTTTTTACAGAGATACTGGATTGCTTTTGATTCTGCATTTAATGTAATAAGTTCTGACATCCGGCACACCTTCTATTCTATTATTGTTTCCATGATGTCTTCAAGCTTGCAGTCAAGTGCATCACATACTTTCAAAAGGACATCGGTGGTAATGTTATCACCCTTGCCGAGTTTGGCAATGGAAGCAGCACTTATGCCAGCTTTTTCTTTTAAGTCGCTTTTGTTCCAACCGACATCTATCAATAGTTTCCATAGTTTGTTATAACTGATTCTACGCATTATCTTTCCTCCTGCTATTTAACATCCATTAAAAATCCGTAGCGACCGTCAGACAGTCCTTTTGTGAAAGTGATTACATTTGCACCAGCGGCTTCATAATCTAATTTTGGAATATGCAAAATATTCTCAATGACAATGGTTTGTCCATCATCCTGATGGTTCATAAAATACCTGAATAATGCAGTCCTCATACTTTCGGGAGCAGCATCATCGACGCCTTGATCCAGACCAAGGAGCGGGGTGTCCACAATTAAAAAACCAGGATCATATTTTGCGTGTTTCGACAGATAATATCTGAATACCAATGCAGTAATAGTATTTACAAAAGAGCAATATCCCTGTCCCTGATAACCGGATTTTTTATGCCCGTCTATTTCAATGTCAAAATCTTGCAGATTAAATCTTGCTGTCAATGGCGTAGGAACATAACTGCATTCTGTTAGAATATTTTTGTAGTAGGAATCAATACGTTCACTAAATTCTGTGTCAAAGTATTCCTTAGGATGGTATTTTACTTTGGATTCTTCAACAGATGGAAGATTTCGCAAGTCATCCTCCCAACTGTTGGCAAAACGTGCAATTACCTGTAATTCATTATGAATCTGTAAATATGTTCGATACCCTTGAATGGTATTTCTGAACTGTTCAGCCTTTGGCTGTAACTCACTGTTAATCAATTCTTCAATGTTTGTTCGTTGCTCTACAAGTGTGGTTAATTGAGAAGCAATTTCTTCTTTCTCGGCCAAAACTTCCTTTTCCGTTTCATCCAGTCCGTTCATCTGTGACATAATGCGTGCAAGTTCAGCTTTTGACGACTCAATATAAGATATCCTATTTCTGACTGGGATTTTCCCGTCACAAAATGGACAGGTCGTATTGGCTGGAATATGTTTGTGCTCCTCTTCACCATCTACAATAAATGAAAGACGTTTGATATCAGCAACATACTGTGTCCGGAGAGAGGCATAACGAGATATTAGTAGATCACATTCGGAGGATTGTTCCTGTAATTGCATGATATCACTAAGGAGTTTTTTGCTTTGTGTGACTGCTGCCATGATTTCAGCCTCTGTTTCATGGAGTGCATCAAGGATCGCCTGTAATTCCCTTTCCACATCAATCCCTTCAAAAGAAAGGAGTTGTTGGCTCAATTCATCTCTTTTCTCTGTGATCCGGGAGATATTTTTATGGACGTATTCTTCAACAGCATTTCTTTTGGCAACACGAATTTCCTTTTTGGTTTTTGCAGCCTCTTCTGACTGGTTTTCTCCAGTCAAAAGATAGAGCAATGCAGAAAGAAAAGGGGTTTTTTCGTTACGATCAGAAGGTTCAATAATGGATTCCTCTTGTCCGATGGTGTTTGAATCGAACATGAGCATATGAAGAAACGTCCTAAAGGAAAGTTTACGGCGTTCAAAATCAGTATTTTTAATTATTTCTATAGGAATTGGAATCCCAATAGAGTTAAGCAGAAAATCCCCTAAAATTGGGAGTTGTTTTTTCTTATTGGGATTTCTCTTTATGTCATAGGTACCGCTTTCCCATCCATCAATCTCAGAAATCACTTCAACTTGATTTTTATGAATCTGGCGTGTAAGGATTGCCTTACCAACAGGTGTACATAATGTCATTTCTACTTCTGTATAACCGAAACTTTCATCAAATGGTAGTTTCTTTCCACCAAATGCAAAATCTATGCAGCGGATAATACATGTTTTTCCTGTGTTTGAACGTCCTTGAATAATATTCAGCCCAGGCTCAAAAGAAACAGAAGAGTCGGTTTTTCCGCTGCCTCTTGCTACAATTTTTTGGATGTAAAATTTATCCATATGATTACCTCCTCTGTAATGTTTTGATAGCCAGCTTGTTGATTTCAGCTATTAACTTCTCGTCTGTTTTGCTGGAATAGTGCTGATGGACTTCGTGAGCTGTGTGCATATATTCCTTAGAGTAGTCGGTTGAAAGGCTTTCCACAAACTCTGTTCCAGTAGGACTTAGTTTGTATATATAACCAGAGGAAGAATGCATTACGGTTATCACACCGTCAAGTGCCAGTTCCTTCAGGACAGTGGTGCAGGTGAGCCTTCTGGATGAAAATTCGCTAAAAATGTAATTGTTGTCACCATGCAAGTTGCTGTTAGACAGACCAAAAAGCTTGCCATAAACTGTTATGAAATCATAAGCAGCAATTCTGTCAATGGTAATGCCTTTGGGTGAAACCGTGTGTAGAAGAAGCAGAACGCGAAGTCCGACTTCAAAGGTTGTATTAAATATTTTATTCATCAATATTCACCCATGACTTAATGGTGTCATCGTTCACGAGAATGTGACAAACGCCTTTCTTTTCTAAGTTGTTGATCAATCCCACAATATTCATCAGTGCTGAGCGGGAGAGCGTAGTATTGGTTATTTTTTCTAATACAGCCTGAAGGCGGTCATATCCGGAAGCGTGTGTGTCATCGTAATAAACCATCTCTATGCCGTCATAAGCATCTTGTTTTAGGGCATTGAACTGTATTTCACCATCAGCAAAAACTTCCCTGACAGATCGCTGAATGCTTTCTGCACTGTAGTATGCTTTACGTTGTTCCCTAAGATGCCTTTTATAAGAGCCAGGCATTGTATCCAGTGTGGTAGTATCAATAATTGCATTCAACTTTTCGGAGTATACTTCGCATAACGCATTTATATACGGTAATTCGGTGGTCTCGATGCTGTCCTTCGGAATAAGCTGGATAGGCAAAGTAATTGTTTCACTTCCTATGTAAACTGTTCCATTGAAATATCTTGTCGGTGTGATGGGCACGGCAGGTATTACTCGTCCAACTCCATCTCTTTTTTCAAATGGGTTTATTTCAATTTTCTCTTCTGATCTTACAGTAGCTTTTATGAGTGAATGAAATAGTTCGGCACATACCTCATCTACATTGGTGTCATTGCAATCAACAGATAACTTATTCAGGTCCTCACAAAGAGTGAGTTTCACATCATACGACAAATTCCCAATAATATCTAAAAAGTCAGTTTTATCAAAATGGGAGTGTACCCTTAATGCTATATCGGCAGGAATCGAACGTTCGCCATTATACATTTTGTTGGCGCTGCTTTTTTCAGAAGATTTGGTAAAGGGGTAGTAAGCGTCAGTTTCATCCAAAACTTCTTCTCTGTCAGTAGGCGGTGTCATGACAAGAGCAAAGATAAAACCACAAAATTCCAGAATGGATTTCTTATCTGTACCAATGTACTTTCTCATCAGTTTTAGGAATGTACTGATAGTCATAAAAAACGCCTCCTATGTGAGTGTACAGGCTTGTACACTAAGGTACACTCGTGTACCTAAATTAAAATCATCTGTTTGCTATGATATTCGCATAGAGAAAATCATGAAACAAGTTGTCATGGAACAATTATAGCAAAGAAGTGAGAAAAACACTAGTCAATATATGAAGTGTACGACTGCGATTGTGAAGAAAAATTTGTGGATAGTGATTTTCGCTACAAAAAGACAAAGATTTTATTCCCTGGATGTTTGAAAGCGAGGTGATTTCAATGGCAAAGAATGGTAAGCAGACATCCAGAAGAGTTGCTTCCACAGCGAGCAAAATTCTTCATGATGGACGTTACGGCAAGGATTCCAAGTCAGTGGCAGCCAGTGCATTGGCACAGACAAAGCCACGTGGAAAGAAATAATTTCCACGTTCTGGACAGGCAGAGAATGATTGGTCAATCAACCTGCCTGTCTCCCGCACGGGATAAGAATTGAAATTTGTCAGGTTCTAATTGACAAGAGAACAAATGTTCGATATAATTATTGCATCGCTACATTAGGAAAAATGTTAAACAGCAACAGTAATAAACAAGTGTATGGTCAGTTTGACTTTCCCTTTGGCTGGCCTCTTATATAGGAGGCGAAAACGATGCAAGAGAGATTAGAGGTTGGCTCACACGTTTTTATTATTGAAAGCAATCAAATCATCACGGAAGTGGTGGTTGCAGCAAGACGAGGAGATTTTTATACGGTAAGATTTCTGAATGGTGGTGCCATTCAACTGAGGAAGAGCAGGATTTTTTCTACGAAGGAAGATGCCGAAAGAAAGATTCCTGTCAGGGCAGAAGCTAAGCATAGTTGTCGTTCTCCATACGATTACGGTTTGTGATTGGAGGGTGGAACCATGAGGGAAGAAATACACGTAGCTTGTCCATGCTGCAGGAATAAAAGATTGTTTGATGCAGACCTGAATACAGAAGGGATTATAAAAATCAAATGTCCCATTTGCAGAAGTGTTGTAGCAGTCAGCTTTCATAAGAAGAAAATTCGTACTGAGCGAATCGCCACACAGTAAGTAGTGAGCAAGGCCTGACGAAGTATAGGTGTTAATAGCACCTGTATTTTGTCAGGCCTTTTTCTTTTTGTCTGGTTCATAAAACAGAGCCATTTCATTTTAAAAAGAGAAGAAAGTATTAGAGACCATTGGTCAAACAGAAGAGAACTTTCCTTATATAAAAGAGAATATGGTTCTGGGTGTTGATCAGAGCCTGTATCTTCGGATGCTGGTTCTGATGGATATCCAGAGGATATCACAATAACAAATTCATATCGGCCACATGATGCGCAGTGAGGCAGGATACGACATATCGCATTTTTGAAAGTTGCAGCAGCAACAGCAAAGTGCGGGTGTAGGTACCCTTAATTCACTGTGCATTTTATGTGGGGGTACATCGGTCAAAGGTTTTAGACATATCCTGTCTTCACTGTCTCTCGGCTAGAAAGAGAGGCAATTTATGAAAATCAGAAAGACAAGACAGGACAAAAGAGAGACTTACCGCTATGAGATGTACAGAGAAGATGGAAAGGGAGATTACATCAGAGAGTTCATTGAACTGAAACCAGGGGAAGACGGTGTGACAGAAGCGTGGATCAAAATCCTGCATTCATTGGATGACAATGAAGTTTATATGAACTGCAAAAATGGACATCCGCCGCTTACAGAAGAAGAAAAAGCTGTGAAGCGTGAGTGGGAACGGAAACATGAAGGAGAAACCTATGGTGTTGGTTGGAATCTATCTCTGGATTACATTGTAACAGACGATGAGGAGGAAACAGACAAAAGTAAAGTCTTAAAAAGTGCCAGCTACACAATAGACGAAGATGTCCCAGCGGATGTGCAGAGACTCCGTGATGTGGTGGAGACCATGACGGACAAACAGAAGCAGGTGTACCAGTACCATGTGATTGACGGATATTCCTTTACAGAGATTGCGAAGCTGATGGGGACAAGCGTTCCGAACGTGACCAAACATTTTGAAAAGGTGAAAGAGCATATCCGAAAAAACTTTTAAGAATTTTTCTTCCAGAGGTTAAAAAGCCATCGGTTTCTTTTGCCTGTGACATGTGAGGGAGAAGCACTTACAGAAAGCGAGGTGATCAGGATGGCATTGAAACATAAAGTTACCATCAATGTAACGGATTGCACAGGGAAGAAAGCAACGGTTCTCCGTGGTGCTACAAGAACGATACCACAAAGACTGGTGAGATTCCTGTTCGGGGATTTCACACAGGTGTATCTTCTGGCACCAGGGCAGACCGTGGAATCGGTGGACATCCGTGAAGTCAAAGAAGGAGGAAAAGCAGTATGTCAAAAGTAAATGATGTGGCAGCAGTGATTGAGAAGTGTAATCCAGCAAATTAAAAATGGTTTTGATAGTTACTTTATTTTAGGTTATTT